>JAPOVP010000144.1 GCA_026708085.1 Caldilineaceae bacterium | reverse complement strand
TATTGCCACAGCCCACGAGACGCATTTTTTCGGGCACTCAAGTATATAGTTCCCATAAAATTAGGTGCAACGCGTTCTGCTGAGTGTACGTGTAGCCCCGAATGGTGCGTAAACCATCTTCCTATATTCGCCGGACGGGCCGCTAGCCAGAATCCTTAGTCTTCAGATTCAGCAGACTGTAGATTGCAGACACTCCTCTGTACGGCATACCTTTTGTATTCTTAAAGCCGCGTTCCGCCAACTCTTTCTCTATGTCTGCATAGGATCCGCCAGCAGACTTTATTCTTTTTGCGATTTCTGAAGCTTCTCTTCGTTTCTTCCTCGGACCTCGTTTCTTACCTCTGGAGCGCTTTTGAGGCAATCGGTTTACAGGCTCTGAGCTACTTTGGTCTTGTGGTGAGTATCGATCTGTTCCAATGCTGATACTGCTCGCGTCAGGTAGGAGGCCGATATCTTCCGCGGCGCGGAACAACAGATCCAGAACTCGGTCGCTTGCACTATCGAGAATCAACTGCTTGTCGATGGGTTGATTTTCGATCCGAACCAGTTCATCCTTCCAACTGTCCAGATCCGACTGAAGTCCACTTTCCCACTCGGCGAACATACGATGCTCTTGGGGCTTGCTCTGCGGGAACTGGTCGACGGGAAGGTTAGAAATGAAATCTTCAAACATGAAGTCCAATTGGGCATCATCGGCCAACTGCGACTCTCGTTCTTCAATAGCCTTCCACAATTTATGCTGGCGCTCTTCCTCAGAACCCATTACCTTCTTCCGTTCCACCTCTTGCAACTTTCGGAGAAGCCCGTATAACTGCCATCGTCCGAGTAAATCGGCTAGACCGAGACCATATTCTTCAATTAACGCATCCAGACCCATCTCATAGAAATCGTCATGATGTTCAATGACCCCCAAATCATTTACTAGGTCGGCGCCAAATCTTCCCTCCAACACAGCCAAGAAATCTTGGTAACTTCCAAGAGACTTATTGATCAAGTCTACTTCTGTCTCAACATGATCCGGCGATGGCATTACTGCCTCCTTCCCTTCCAATTCAGCCAACGCTAAATCCAGTTCCTGGTTGACCGGCAATTGAGCTTCGATGTGCGCATCCCTGTGACACAGATCACAGACCAACTCATGCTCATCTCCGCACTGCTTTTCGAGGCTCCATCGTTTCCATGCCCGCCATGTTCCGCAACGACTACAGTCCTTGCCGAACGGTGCACCACAGTTCTGACACGTGTGGCTGGCGGCAGGAGATACAGACTTGCATCTGTCACACCAGACAGTCACTGCGTCGCCTACATCCTCCTGCGCCGCCCGTGGTTCCAGCGACCACTCACGGTCGTCTTCGGGCAGCCCGTGGATTTCAGAGTTGGCTGCCAAATCAAGAACTAAACAGTTGTCGCCATTTTCCTTTGGACGCAGGCCTCTGCCCACCATCTGCAAGTAAAGCGTCAGGCTCTTGGTGGGCCGCGTGATAACTACGCAGGACGCATCCGGCAGATCAAAACCCTCGGTGGCAACGGCAACGTTTACGAGAACTCTTAGATTACCTCTTCTGAAAGAGGTAACAAGCCTTGATCGCTCTTCATCTCTGGTTTCACCAAGCATAACGGCGGCAGGAACGTCGGCGCTCGTGAACACGGCTGCCAAATTGCGGGCATGATCTACCGAAACTGCGTAGACGATGGTCTGACGGTCCTGTGCGTGTTCTTGCCAGAACCTGAGCGCCCCTGCAGTCATAATATGGTCTTGATTAGCTGCTACGATACCGGAGTCGGTGAAATCTCCGTCCATGCCTACTGCACCGCCGCGGATGATCCAATTGGATGACGGTTGGAGCACCAGTGCGCCGCACAGATGATTTCCGGACTGCAAATCCACTACGGGCGGGCCGCAGATCAACACATCGAAAAGGTGGTCAAATCCTTCCTTCTGCGATAGGCGCCAAAGAGTTGCCGTCATTCCTAGTATTCGTCCGGGCCATTGCTGCATGGCACGCGTCCAGCCGTCCGCGGCGGCGTGGTGCGCCTCGTCAATAATCATCAGGTCTTCGCTTCCGTACTTGCGCCATACCCTATTCCTGGCAGTTCGGCGGCTAACGGTTTGTGCCATTAGGATTGCGACACAGTTTTGCCTCGCTGGGGCATCCTCGCCGGGATTCCAGCGATTATCGACACTTGCCAGGACATTGGCGTTGACAAGCAAGTCGCGAGTCTGTACGACCAGTTCTTTGCGATGTGTCAGCCAGACGGCTTTTCTTCCTCCCTCAAGCCACTCCGCAAGCAACGCCCCGGCGATGACGGTCTTGCCGCCACCAGTGGGAAGTTGCATCATCACGCGGGCCCGTTCCGGAGCGAGCGAAGCCTGAACTCCAGTGAGCAAATCTCGCTGATATTCTCGGAGCTGTATCATTGCGTCTGAAGAAAGTTTAGGATGGGTGAAAGGGGATTGTAAGTTCAAAACCAACCTTGGTCAACACTGACGCAGTGCTTAGGCGGAAGGTTGATTTCGACCGGAAGCTCCTGAGTCTTGCTTCAGTTCCCCTCTCTTATAGAGGCCTAAATTCCCGCATACATGGTATACTGACTTCGGCCACCGGCACGCCCTCCAATTCTTCCGGCCGCCGCCCTATTTACTCAGTCAGAGCAGCACGCGCGCCAAAAACCGCAGAGTTCCTGACCATGCTATCCATCAAACCCGACCACTGGATCCGCCGGCAGGCCACCGAACACGGCATGATCGAGCCATTCGAAGACCGCCAAAGACGCGACGGCATGATCTCCTACGGCCTCAGCAGCTTCGGCTACGACATCCGCGTCGCCAGAGACTTCCGCATCTTCACCCCCGCCACCGGCGAACTCACCGTCATCGACCCCAAAGCGATCGACGAACAGGCCCTGCAGTCCTACCACGGCGACGACTGCATCATCCCGCCCAACAGCTTCGCCCTCGCCCGCACCATCGAATACTTCCGCATCCCCCGCAACGTGCTCGCCGTCTGCGTCGGCAAATCAACCTACGCCCGCTGTGGCATCATCGTCAACGTCACCCCCTTCGAGCCCGAATGGGAAGGCTACGTCACCATCGAGATCAGCAACACCACCCCCCTCCCGGCCCGCATCTACGCCGGCGAGGGCATCGCCCAGGTCCTCTTCTTCGAAGGCGAAGCCCCCGAAGTCTCCTACGCCGACCGCAACGGCAAATACCAGAAACAGTCCGGCATCACCCTGCCCCGCCTCTAAAACACACGTAACGACTCAGCCACTCGACACTCGCCACCCCGAGCGAGGCAGTAAAGGTGTTTCTCTCTCCTCACTCCTCTTCACTCTCTCCTCGCCCGCCCTACAGATCGTAAATAGCCCGCAAATTCTCGCCCAGAACCAGCGCCTCATCCCTCTCCGAAAAACCGGCCATCCGGATCCCGTTCACCCCATGCGTCGCGATCCCCGCCGGCGCATTCGAGCCGAAAACGATCCGGTCCGCGCCCAGCTCCCCGCTCTGCACAATCCCTGAGATGACGAACGGCTCCGCCGCCGCGATCAGAGTCGTCCCCAGGTAAATGTTGGCGTTCTCCTGCGCCGCCTGCACCGCCGACCGCACCCACTCGCGGTACCCCATGTGGTCCATAATAATCGTTACCTCAGGATGGTTCCTCGCGATATGGGCGATGTATTCCGGCGCACAGCCGCTCAGATGAGAGCCCGAGTGGATCGTCGCCGTGATGCCGAGCGAGCGCGCCAGGTCCATCACCGGATCGACCGCGGCACTGTCCAGACGGTAACGGTGGCCGGCCGCCATCAGCTTCACCGTGCGCGCGCCCCGCCGCACACAGCTCTCCAGGTCCGCCAGCGCGTCCGGCCCCATCGTCGGATTGACCAGACAGCCGGGCAGAATGCGCGGCTCGCCCTCGACCGCGTCCAGCACCGCCGCGTTCCCGGGCCGCGGATCGGCCGGCACACCACCCTGAAACACGACGCTCACGTCAATGCCGGCCTCGTCCGCATTGGCGAGCAGGCCGGCCGGCCCATAGGGCTTGCCGTCAAATTCATCAGGCATATAGGATTCGAAATCGGCGACGAACTGACTCATTTTAGGCCTCCGGTCTGTTTGATTGAGGATTACTTCGCTGCCGCCCCCCGTTCGAGCGTACAAAGGATCTATACCCTATCTGCGATTCCGCCCTGCGTCAAGCACCCCATTCCGGACGGGCGCATCCCAAAACAGGCCGAACTTTCCCATTCCTCGGGCAGTAACGGAGCCATGTCCAGTCCGCGATCAACCCTGAGGTAGGTGAAGTGCCTCCTCTGACCACTGATCACTGATCACTGACCACTGCAGTTCCGGGCGGTCGGGCCTATTCGGCCCTCCCTTGTGCGGGGGCTCCGCCCCCGCAACGCCCCCTCTCCTACAACATGCCTCGCCGACCTGGTGTCTACTTTCGGGACGGGTGCCTGCCCGAGTGGAGTTCGCCACACTACGTTCCTTCAGCCTAGTCAGTTCCCTGTAGGTGCCGGCCTTGTGCCTGCCCTCGCACGCCCAACTGACCGACGCCACGTAAGACCAGGCCTGGCGCCTGCCCTCCGTCTCGCCAAATGACATCAGGTTCCGTTGACATTTCCTTCCACTGGCCCGTCCCACAGTAGGGGCACCCCTTGTGGGTGCCCTGCTGAATGCCCCTTCTCCTGGCTCTTCGCGTGCCTTCACCGATCAAAGAAAGGTGTTCACCGTGTCCCTTTCGGAAAAAGTTCTTCTTCGCGGCCTTTAGTGGCCCTTCGTGGACAAAAAGGTGTTCTTCGCGACCTTTCGCGTGCCTTCGCGGATACAAAGGTGTTCTCCGCCCAGATTGGTCCCACCCCAAATCCAGGATTCACCCCCATCCCTGACCAACACCCCTCCGCATTGCACGATCGCGCGCACCCGTGCTATACAGTGCCTGACAGTCACGCCGCCAAGAGCCCGCAACCACCCGCCACGGAGCAGCCCAATGACGACCCACCCCCTTCCCGCGCCCGCAGACCTGACCATCTGCTTCGCCCACGTAGCCTATCAGCTGGAAACAATCTTTGCCCGCCGCCAATCCCATCTGCGCAGCAACACCCCCGCCGGGCAGGAGCGCATCCGGCACTTCCAGGCCTGGACCCCGGAGGAAGTGGCTGCCCGCCTCCCGCAGGCCGATGTCCTCCTCGTCTCCGGTTTCTGGCAGAACCATCTCCTCGACGTCGCGCCCCGCCTCCGCTTCATCCAGTCCATCGGCGCCGGCGTCGACCAGTTCGACCTCGACGCCCTGCGGCAACGCGGCATCCGCCTGGCCACCGCCAGCGGCGTCAACAGCAACGCCGTCAGCGAACACGCCATGGCCCTCATCCTCGCCTTCACCCGCCACATCCACACCGGCCGCGACCGCCAGCACAGCCGCGCCTGGCGCGGCATGATCGGCGACCTCGCCCTGCGCGAAGATGAGCTCGGCGGCAAAACCCTCCTCATCATCGGCCTGGGCAAGATCGGCTCCCGCCTCGCCAAACTCGCCAAGGCCTTCGACATGCGCGTCATCGCCACAAAACGCAACCCCGCCACCGCCGCCGCACCCGCCGACGCCGTCCACCCGCCCGACGACCTGCCCGCCCTCCTCCCCCAGGCCGATTTCGTCGCCCTCACCTGCCCCCTGACCCCGGCAACCGAGAACGTCATCGACGCCGCGGCCTTCGCGCAAATGAAAGAAAGCGCCTACCTGATCAACGTCGCCCGCGGCGGCTGCGTACACGAACCCGCCATGCTCACAGCCCTCCAGTCCGGCGCCATCGCCGGCGCCGGCATCGACCACTTCTGGGACGAGCCTCTCCCGCAGGACTCCCCCTTCTGGGGCCTCGAGAACGTCCTCATCACCCCCCACACCGGCGGCGAAACCTGCATGTACGAAGAAAACCTGGTCGACATCCTGCTCGACAACCTCAACCGCCTCTGGCGCGGCGAGACCCAACTCCACAACCAAGTTGTATAGGTGTTCTAATGTAAATCCCATTTGACACCAAGACTTATCGACCGGATCAGTCGATGGTATCGCCTCAGTCAAGTCTGCGTTTACGCAATACGAAATACGCATTACGTAACACGCAAAAAAGCAGGTTCTCAAATTGAACGCACATTAGGTCTGGGAAGTTGCCCCCTGGTGGGATCAAGCGGTTACGCATCACGAGATAGTGGTCATTTCACCCACAGCTGATGGGCGCAGTTTGTGAGAACTGCCTTTGAATCAAAGGAAATACCCTTTGGTGCAGCATATATATATATGGAAATTTTCAGCGGTGGCAAGTGGATCTGTCTTAGAGGGAGATGCTTGACATCTCGACTATGAAGGGAAAGAGTACTGAGGAGAAAAGCTTCGGGAAACCGATATCCCGCTGTGCATGGACGCAAGGATATATTGGCTAGCCCAACCGTGATTCAACTCTCTTCCTCCCAAAAGAGAAAGCTTGGAACGCGGCGCCAATATCATATTTTGGGTGAGGGGAATCGCCTTACCGTATTGTGTTATCTTTCTTTGGCACGTATCTGCCATCACTTACAGGTAGTAAACTGTCGTGAAAGGAAAGTGCCATCGTAACGCTCTTGCGGCTAAGTTCTCGCCGTTTCTTGCCTAGTTCTGTCATAACAACATCAACTGAGACAGGTCGTTGCGTTCTCTCGTAAGTTGCGTTGACTATACGTGAAACTTCATCAAACAGCTTCGCATCAGGTCGAGAATAACCGTGCTCTTGCAAACCGTACATTCCTCTTCTTCCAATCCATACGATACCGGAATCTTTTCGCTCAGGCTGAGAATTCCACGAGAGTGCGGCATGCCAACTGTGTGTTGGTCTTTCTTCTTCAGGAAATAGGCGGTTGCATTCCTCCGCAATCTCAGTGTAGTGGGCGGCACCGCCCAATGAGCGCAACGCATGCACGAGCATGCGTTGCTTTGTCTTTGTAACTTGCCCGGTTCGCAACTGTTTTTCTGCTTCACTCAATCGGATTCGGTCGGTATGAGTCAGGAATCCCGGCAAGGCATCTGCGGAATAGAAATCCTGTTTGCTGCCCGAGTCCCACAGGTCATAACTCTGTCCTACGCTACGTAGATAATCAGCAACATCATATTCGTTCGCAATCAGTCTGATCTCCAAAGGAAGAACTTGAACTGATATGAAACTCCAGACTTTGACCAGCAACTGTAGTAGTCCCAAAGAGGTCTGGCTCTGAACTGCTAGCGACCCACCGGACTGCACAAAATCTGCAACGAATCTCAACCATAAGGGAACCTTGAATGTTTCTGCCCTCAGGACTTTCGCCTCAAGCTGGCGGACTCTCTCCCTGGTTATACCAAAGAGCATTCCTAATTCCTCTAACGTTTCTGGAATGTTAGATTCCAAATGATAGCGTGCTCGAACAATCGTAGCCTCTCGAGCGGGCAGATCGTCAAGATACTGGTCAAATGCAGTTCCTATATCTCTAATTGACAGATCACTCAGATCAGAGGTGAACAGTAATCGAAATGGCTCAATGAATAGGGGGTTTACTCTCAAGACTGTTGCCCAAGGAAACACGAATGTACCAGGGACACAACCATCCGCAACCATGGCCCACCGGCGCCCTACATCAAGCATCTCTGGTGGAGGTGCTTCCCACCCACGACAATTGAATGCTGAAGCCATGACCCTGGCAAGCTGGGCGTGGCTTACGTATTCTACCTTCGCTGTGGCCCACCTTAATGTCCGACTAACCCACCACTTCTCAGCAACGCGTACACCCAGGTAGTGAACACTGGAGTAAGTACTTTCCTGTTCTTCACAGTTGGGAACTTCCCCTGTTTCTGAATCGATGCGGACCAGGATCCGACTAGCAGTCGCCGTACCATCCTTCTCCCTGTCAAGGCAAATGATGGTTCCTCTGGCGCATTGCTCTCTCAAGGACTCTTCGACAGTGCCTTCTAATCCTTCCAGACCTGCCAAACTGACAACATCCTCGACAGAGAAAGCAACGGGCCGTGCGGCCATGTGCCGCATAGTTTCACGAATGATTTCTGCCATGGCTATCCGTCCTCAGGCAATCCCGCGGCGATTGACAGACCCGCAGTTCGTGGCCTTTTGGCAACACCGTTCCACTCTAGACAATCAGGAACAGACTCCGCACTGTTAACATAACGCCTGAACGATACAAACCTGCCTAACCACTCCGAAGTCCCAGCCTGCCGCGCCACATGGTCGTAAAGGTTTTCCAACCTGCAACCATCATCTGCAATTCCTATCTGAAGTCTATGCACGATGTCACCCAATTCCCAGGCTTTCCTCGCCCACAACGGCGTCTTCGACAGTTGCAGTCTCTTTGCATCTAGCTGCCACCGTCTGATTTCACGCAAAGATCTTTCGTATATTCCAGTCACGATTCGCATCGTCTCTGCACGATCATCCTGCAAGAGATCAAGGTCTTGAAGGGCCGCGGACCCCTGATAGGAACTCCCTCTCCTCTTGAATGAAACTTTCGCGCGACCTTCCTTCTTTTCTGTCACGCTTCCCCCCAGGCAGAAATGAATGCATCCACATAGCTACCCCTGTTCTCTTCTGTCCAACCACAGCTACTCCATGCTCTGCCAGATTTTGCACCAGTTTTTCAAAGCTGACTCTGCTTTGAAATTCTTGTATTCGAAACTCCTCTGGCTTCAGATCATCCACAAAGTGAGATCATCCAAATAGCGCTATCACAAGAGGCGTACAATGTCAAGTTTTCTTGCTGTCGCACCCAAACAAAAAGACCAATATTGGTTCCGGCGCGTTAGGCAATGTGGCAATCCGGCCGGTCCAAACGACGCAGATGTCCTCCGAACGCAACCGGGTGCATCCCCATCAACAGGAGAGTGCAACGGATGGCCCCGCAGCTTCTCTATAAGCCCCTGAACTCCCCCCAATTGAATTGTCAGCCAAAGAGTTGGTAGAATGTCAGGCATGTCAGGCGCCGCTGTGCGACACTGAGGGCATCCCCCGGCATCCGTGCCCGGAACAGGCTGCCCGCAGCTCCCCGGTAGTGTCACAAGAGGTAAATCATGCCACACTTCAAGACTCCGCCCCGACACAAATGGAGGCGTCCATACGCTTCCCGCAGACGGTTCGGCCTGCCTGCACGCCTGCTCACCGGCGCCGCACTGCTTCTCGGCCTCCTCCTGATCCTGCAAGCCCACCCCGCCTCCGCACAGGGAAAGTCCCTGCTCTGGGAACGCTTCGACGTCGATATCATCATCCGCAAAAACAGCACGTTTGAGGTGACCGAGCATCAGACCATCCGCTTTACGCGCGGAACCTTCACCTACGGTTATCGCGACATCCCCATAAAGAACCTCACTTCCCTTGACGGCTGGACCCTGACGGACGCCAGCGGCAACAGCTACCGCTATGCGAGCTACGGCAAAGAGCCATATACATTTACCGTCACCAAAAAGGCCTCCCGTTACATCATCAACTGGTATTTTCCCCCCATCTCCAACCGCAGCGAGACGTTTAGCCTTGGCTATACCGTGCGCGGCGGCCTGCGCTACTATGAGGGCGGCGACCAGCTCTGGTGGAAGGCAATCTACGGTGACCGCAGCTTCCCCGTGCAGGCAGGCCGGGTGAATGTCGTGGCGCCGGCCGCAATTCATGAGTGGGCCGCGTACACGAACAAGGGAGAAGCCTGGCAGGACGCCCGCGAGATCGCCTCGGCTTCACTTCTGGAAAGCGGGCGCGAGATTGCCTACGTGATCGACAGCGAGCTGGCCCCCGGTCAATCGTTTGAAGTGCGCGTCGAGTTCACCCCCGGCGTCGTCGCCGGCGAACCCCAGCCGTGGCAGATTAAGGCCGATGCCGAAGCAGCCGCACGCGAAGCCGAAATGCGCTTTCGCGCCCGCTGGGGCCCGATTCTTACGCTCCTTCTCGGCGCTCTCGGCCTGCTCTTCCTCCTCGGCGGACCGGCCGCGCTCTACCTGCTCTGGTACCGTCTCGGCCGCGACAAACCGGTCGATATGGTCGCCGACTACCTGCCCGAACCGCCCAGCGACCTGGCCCCCGGCGTCGTCGGCACGCTTCTGGACGAGCAGGCCGACATGCAGGACATCGTCGCCACGCTTGTCGACCTCGCGCAGCGCAAGGTCGTCAGCATCACCGAAGACAATACAGGCAAATCCCGGTCCGCGCGCGACTTCATCTACCGCTACGAAAACCGGAAGCTGCCCGTCTCCTCCTTTGAGCAACACCTCCTGGACAGCCTCTTCAATGGCAGGAGTGATGTCCGGCTTTCCGACTTGAGGCACACGTTTCACAGGCAGGTGCCGGCCCTCAAACGCGCCCTCTACAGCGAAGTGATTGCGCAGGGCTTCTTCGCCCGCAGCCCGCAAAAAGTGCGCAAGCAGTACGCAGTCCTCGGTATAATTCTGCTCGTGCTCGCAGGGCTGGCTGGCAGGGGACTCTATACGATGTTCGGCGGCCTGACCGCCGCCGCCGCGCTGCCCGGCATCGGCCTTGCCGCCACCGCATTCGGCTTCCTGCTGCTCTCACGTTTCATGCCCCGCAAAACCGGCCGTGGCTCCCGGCTGGCCGCGTACTGGCAGGCATTCAAACGCTATCTGCGCGACATCGACCGCTACAGCGACCTCGAAGAAAAGAAAGAGCTGTGGGACCGCTGGCTGCCCTATGCCATCGCCTTTGGCTTGGATAAGGAGTACATCCGCAAATTTGAAAAGGTTAAAGCACCCGCGCCCGGTTGGTATATCCCCGCCCCGACACTGTACAAAACATACCGGAGCGCATACTATGGGACCGGCTCACCCGCCCGGTCGGTTGGACCGGTTGCCGTCGCCGGGAGCCTTGGCGGCGGAATGTCCAGTTTGCCCTCCGGATCCCCGGGGCGCGGCGGGCTCGACGGGGGCATGGGCAGAAGCCTGAGCGCTGTCAGCAGCGGGCTGGGCAGCAGTCTGTCAGGCCTGAGCGTCGGCCTCGGCACGATGCTGACTAGTACCAGCGTCAACATGACCAGCCGGCCCAGCAGCACCTACACAGGCGGCGACGGCTGGAGCCACGGGGGATTCTCCGGCGGCAGCGGCTTCGGTGGGGGATTCTCCGGCGGCGGCGGATTCGGCGGTGGTGGTGGCGGCGGAGGGGGCGGCGGTGGAGGTGGTGGCGGCTTCGGATAGAATCGGAATGCGCCTTCTCTCTGCAAGATAAGCCTCAAGGATGCCGCAACGTCAGTGCTCTTATATCGGTTGAGTCATCGAGTCCTCGCAAACAATAAGGAGCGAACAATGCGCGCTGGCGGCCGCAGCGTCGGCCAAGCGATCATGACAATACCGGCCCGCCTCTCTGCACGCCTGCTCACCGGCGCCGCACTACTTCTCGGCGTCTTCCTGGTCCTGCACGCCCACCCCGCCTTCGCGCAGGAAAAGTCCCTGCTTTGGGATCGCTTCGACGTCGATATCATCATCCGCAAGGATAGCTCCTTCGATGTAACCGAGCATCAGACCATCCGCTTTACACGCGGCACCTTTACCTTCGGCTATCGCGACATCCCCAAAAAGCATTTCAGTTCCCTTCACGACTGGACCCTGACAGACGCCAGCGGCAACCGCTATCGCTGGGCGAGCTACGGCAAAGAGCCTTATACATTCACCGTAACCGATAAGGGCTCCCGTTACGTCGTTTACTGGTATTTCCCGGGCATCACCAACCGGAGCGAAACGTTTACCCTCGGCTACACTGTGCGCGGCGGCCTGCGCTACTATGAGGGCGGTGATCAACTCTGGTGGCAGGCGATCTACGGCGACCGCAGCTTCCCCGTGCAGGCGGGGCGGGTGAATGTCGTAGCGCCGGCTGCGATTCAAGAGTGGGCTGCATACACCAACCAAGGAAAAGCCTGGGAAGACGCCCGCGAGATCGCCTCGGCTTCACTTCTCGAAAGCGGGCGGGAAATTGCGTACGTGATCGACCGTAGACTGGATCCGGGTCAGGCGTTTGAAGTGCGGGTTGAATTTACACCTGGTGTCGTAGCCGGGCGGCCGCAGCCTTGGCAGACAAGGGCCGATGCCGAAGCGGCCCAGCGTGAAGCGGAACTGCTCTTCCGCGAGCGCTGGGGCCCGATCCTTACACTCCTGTTCGGCGCTCTCGGCCTGCTTTTCCTCCTCGGCGGACCGGCCGCGCTCTACCTGCTCTGGTACCGTCTCGGCCGCGACAAATCGGTCGAAATGGTCGCCGATTATCTGCCCGAACCGCCCGACGACTTGGCCCCGGGCGTCGTCGGCACACTTCTTGACGAGCAGGCCGATATGCAGGATATCATCGCCACGCTCGTCCATCTGGCGCAGCGCAAGATCATCAGCATAACCGAAGAAAAAACGGACGAATTCCAGGCTGCGCGCGACTTCATCTACCGCTACGAAAACCGGAAGCTGCCCGTTTCCTCCTTCGAGCAGCACCTGCTGTACAGCCTCTTCCGAGGTAGGAGTGACGTCCGACTCTCGGAACTGAAAGACAAGTTTCACAGGGAGTTGCCGGCACTCAAAAGAGCGCTCTATACCGAAGTGACCGAACAGGGCTTATTCGCCCGCAGCCCGGAAAAGGTGCGAACCCAGTACGGTATTCTGGGTATATGTCTGCTGGTGTTGGCAGGGTTGGCAGGTATGGCCGTGTGGACGCTGTTCGGCGGATTGACCGGCGCCGCCGTTCTTCCAGGCATAGGGCTTGCGGTGACCGCATTCGGCTTCCTACTGCTGTCCCGTTTCATGCCCCGCAAAACCGGCACCGGCGCCGAATTGGCCGCCCGCTGGCAGGCGTTTAAACACTATCTGCAGGATATCGATCGCTACAGCGACCTCGAAGAACAGAAAGAGCTATGGGACCGTTGGCTGCCCTTTGCCATCGCCTTTGGCGTGGATTCCCAGTACATTCGTAAATTTGAGGCGGTTGACGCGCCCGCGCCCGGCTGGTACATCCCCGATCCGACCATGTATGTCCCATACCGGCGCGCGTATTACGGGACAGGTACCCCCGGCCGACCGGCTCAATCGGATGTCGGCGGCGGGCGCGTTGGCGGCGGAACGCCTGGTATACCCTCCGGGTCCCTGGGGCGCGGTGGGCTCAGTGGAGGCTTGGGCGGCGGCCTGAGCGCTGTCAGCACCGGGCTGGGCAGTAGTCTGGCAGGCCTGAGCGTCGGCCTCGGCACGTTGCTCACCGGCACCAGCGCCACCATGACCAGCCGGCCCAGCAGCACCTACACAGGTGGCGGCGGCTGGAGCGGCGGGGGATTCTCTGGTGGAGGCTTCGGTGGGGGTTTCTCCGGCGGCGGCTTCGGTGGTGGTGGTGGAGGTGGCGGAGGCGGTGGAGGTGGCGGCGGCTTCGGATAGAATCGGAACGCGCCTGCTCTCTGCAAGATAAGTGTCAAGGATGCCGCAACCTGAATGCTCTCATACCGGTTGATTCAGCGAGTCCTCGCAAGCAATAAGGAGCGAACAATGCGCGCTGACGGCCGCAGCGTCGGCCTGGCGATCATGACAATACCGGCCCGCCTGCCTGCACGCCTGCTCACCGGCGCCGCAGTTCTTCTCGGCGTCCTCCTGATCCTGCACGCCCACCCCGCCTCCGCCCAGGAAAAGTCCCTGCTCTGGGAGCGCTTCGACGTCGATGTCATCATCCGCAGGGACGGCACCTTTGAAGTGACCGAGCATCAGACCATCCGCTTTACACGCGGTACCTTCACCTTCGGCTTTCGCGCAATCCCCACGCGGTATATCGATTCTATCGATAACTGGACACTGACCGACGGCAGCGGCAACCGCTATCGTCTGGCGAACGGCGGCAAAGAGCCCTTTACCTTCACCGTTGCCGATAAGGGCCCCCGTTACGTCGTTTACTGGTATTTCCCGCCCACCGCCAACCAGAGCGAAACCTATACCCTTGCCTATACCGTACACGGCGGCCTGCGTTACTATGAGGGCGGCGACCAGCTTTGGTGGCAAGCAATCTACGGCGACCGCAGCTTCCCCGTGCAGGCGGGGCGGGTGAATGTGGTTGCGCCCGCAGCGATTCATGAATGGGCTGCATACTCGAACAACGGCGCAGTCTGGGAAGATGCCCGCGGCACTGCTTCGGCTTCACGTCTGGAAAGCGGGCGCGAGATCGCCTACGTGATCGACCGCAGCCTGGACCCCGGTCAGGCGTTCGAAGTGCGCGTCGAGTTCACGCCCGGCGTCGTCGCCGGCGAACCCCAGCCGTGGCAGATAAGGGCCGATGCCGAAGCCGCCGCGCGTGAGGCCGAACTGCTCTTCCGCGCCCGCTGGGGCCCCATTCTTACGCTCCTCTTCGGCGCCCTCGGTCTCCTCTTCCTCCTCGGCGGACCGGCCGCACTCTACCTGCTCTGGTACCGTCTCGGCCGCGACAAACCGGTCGATATGGTCGCCGACTACCTGCCCGAGCCGCCCGACGATCTCGCCCCCGGCGTCGTCGGTACACTGCTCGACGAACAGGCCGATATGCAGGACATCATCGCCACCCTTGTCGACCTCGCGCAGCGTAAGGTCATCAGCATCACAGAAGAAAAGACGGGCAAACTCATGGTTGCGCGCGACTTCACATACCGCTACGAAAACCGGCATCTGCCCGTCTCCACCTTTGAGCGGCTCCTGCTTGACAGCCTCTTTGATATCAACGGCGAGGCCAGGCTTTCCGAATTGAAAAACAGATTCTACAAAGATCTGCCGGCCCTCAAACGCGCGCTCTACAGCGAAGTAACCGAACACGGCTTCTTTGCCCGCAGCCCGGAAAAGGTGCGCAACCAGTACGGCTGCCTGGGCGTGTGTCTGCTTGTCTTGGCAGGGCTGGCCGGCCTCGGACTGTGGACACTCTTCGGCAGCCTCACCGGCGCCGCCGTTCTGCCGGGCATCGGGCTCGCCGCGACCGCTCTCGGCTTACTGCTGCTCTCCCGCTTCATGCCCCGCAAAACCGACGCCGGCGCCGAGCTGGCCGCACGTTGGCAGGCCTTCAAACGCTACCTGCGCAACATCGACCGCTACAGCGACCTCGAAGAACAAAAAGAGCTATGGGACCGCTGGCTCCCCTTCGCCATCGCCTTTGGCGTCGATTCCCAGTACATTCGCAAATTTGAAACCGTCGACGCACCCGCGCCCGGCTGGTACATCCCCGACCCCACACTGTACGGACCATACCGGCGCTGGTACTACGGGCCCGGTCCCGTTGGCCAGCCGCTTCGACCGGCTGGCGGTGGGGCCCGCGTCGGCGGCGAAACGCCGGGAATGCCTGTCGGGGCCCCGTCAGGCGGCGGGCTCGGCGGCGGCCTGGGCGATGTCAGCCGCGGCTTGGGTAGCAGCTTGGCCGGCATGAGCGCCGGCCTCGGCGCAATGCTCACCAGCACCGGCGCCACCATGGCCAGCCGTCCCGGCAGCTCCTCTACAGCCGGCGGCGGCTGGAGCGGCGGCGGCGGTTTCTCCGGCGGCGGCTTCGGCGGCGGTGGCGGCGGCGGCGGCGGTGGTGGTTTCGGATAGGATTGAAATGCACCTACTCCCTGCAAAATGAGCGTGAAGGTTGCCGCATCGTGCGTTCTCCCGTGCGGCGCTTATACGGCTGAGAGGGGCTCATATACTTCAGTAGCCATAGGTAGGGGCGTGAACCACGGAAGCAGAAGTGCAGCCGCGAATTAGCGAATTCTGTGAAGTTAAAATCAATGTACAACCACAGCACCCAGTGCTTCACTGCGGCGTCGAAACAGTACCCATTTATAACGAGCCACCAAGCTTAAACCGGCAGTAGAATGTAATGTTTATCGGTACTGACAACTTTTCCAACTGCAAAGCGTGTGGGAAAAAGGTTCCGATCAGGCTGCGTAATTGCCCGCATTGCAGAGAACGCGACCCGCAGCTGAGAAACGTACTGGGATGGAGAGTGCCCTACACAAAGGGTCTTGACCCGAGTGTTGAATCTCAAAGGAAGTCGATCTGGCCCTTCCGAATACCTATCGGAACACGATTTACCATCCCTTCTCTCATCGCAATCGTTGTTGTTGCAATTTCCATAGACTATCTATTCCCCAGTCGGGTGATCGAGCTTTTTGGATTGTCCCCCGAATTTGCTTCGGAATGGCTTGGCATACTGTACGTCGGGATGTTTTTCGTGTTGATGATTTGGATGATTGCTGTGCTTTCACATAGAGATTGGTAAGGGCCATTAATACTACAACCGCATTTTAGGTGAATGCAGTGGGGCTGGAATGACAGAGAGTAACGAGCGGCGTCTGTAGTGACATTGACGAGCTTGCAGGCGTCTGGCGCGGCG
>JAPOVP010000014.1 GCA_026708085.1 Caldilineaceae bacterium | reverse complement strand
CGTTGCGGGGGCGGAGCCCCCGCACAAGGGAGGGCCGAATAGGCCCGACCGCCCAACTGCAGTGGTCAGTGGTTAGTGGTCAGTGGTTAGAAACTGCGAGGGGCGGGGTGGGGGGAGGGTATTCGCAGGCAGTCGATTTTGTGTGCTATGATGGGGCGGAAAACGGTCGAGATTGGAGGGTTTTGTGTCGCAATCGGTCCCGCTTGTTATCCACTCCACCCATGAAGCTGGCGTGAAGGTCGGCGGTATTGGGTCGGTTTTGGACGGGATTCTGAGCGCAAAGTCATACAACAGGCAGGTCGGGCGGACGATTCTTGTCGGGCCGATGTTTGGGTGGGACCCGGTGCAGATGGGGCGGCTGACGGAGGCGGGAAGTGGAGTTGAGATCCGCTACAGCAGCATGCACGGGATACTGTACGATGTCAGCGAGCCGGTGCAGCAGGCACTACGGACTGTTGAGCGGACTTTCAACGTGGCCCTGCTCTACGGGAGGCGGCGTTTCGGGGATGCGGAGCATGAAGTTTTGCTGGTCGACGCCAGCAATCCGCATATGGGTCATGTGGAGAGATTCAGCTATTTTGTGTGGGAAAACTACGGCGTCGAGAGCTTCCGCTACAACTATGATTTCGAGTACAACCTGTATATGTCGATTGCCCAGCCGCTCTTTGCCGGGCTGAAGGCGCTGGGGGTTGACGAGGGGCTGGCTGCGCACGAGCGGGTGATCATCGCGCACGAGTGGCTGGGTCTGCCGGTGGCATTTGCGGCGCAGTTGAATGAGCCGGAGCAGTGGCGCACTGTTTTTTACGCTCATGAGGTGGCGACGGCACGGTTACTGGTGGAGAGCCACGCGGGTCATGATACACGCTTTTACAACGCGCTCCTGCGGGCTCGCGAATCCCATTTGCCGCTGGATACGGTTTTTGGCGAGCAGACGTCTTATTTCAAGCACGCAGTTGTTCGCCAGGCGATTCATTGCGATGCGATCTTTGCCGTCAGCAGCTCGGTGCGTGAGGAGCTGCGGTTCATGGGGGGGCCTTTCGCCAACTGCAGGATAGATCTGGTTTACAACGGCATCCGGTCAGAGGAGATTAAGGTTGCCGACCATTTGGACTCCAAGGCCCGGCTGCAGGAATACTGCTTTACATTGCTTGGTTTCAAACCGGACTACATTTTCACGCACGTGGCGCGGATGGTGCTGTCGAAGGCACTGTGGCGAGACGTGCGGGTGATGGACCATCTGGACGGGCTGCTGGCGTCTGCGGGGAAGACGGCTGCGTTAATTGTGCTTGCGACCAGTGAGCCTGGAGGCCGCCAGCCGGAGGTGATCGGGAACTGGGAGAGTCTGTATGGGTGGCCTGTGGGCCACCGGGGTGACAACGGCGATCTGGTTGGCGAGGAGGCGCCGTTTTTCTTTGACGATGTCGAGCCGTTCAACCATTCGGCCAGCAGTTGCAGGATTATTTTTGTGAACCAATTTGGCTGGAGCCAGGACCGGTGCGGCATGCGGATGCCGGCCGATATGACTTTCAGCGACATCCGCCGAGGCAGCGACCTGGAGTTTGGGCAGAGCATCTATGAGCCTTTCGGGATTGCGCAGGTCGAACCTGTGCAGTTCGGCGCGCTTTCCTGCGTGAGCAGCGTGTGCGGTCTGATTGGCTTTGCGCAGCAGGCGGCGGACGGGCTGATCGAACGAGGTGTATTGCCGGCAGGTACGCAGAGCGGGCGCGACGAGAGACAAGTCGTTCTTCCCGGGGGCGGCGTGCTCGGGAAGGCATTTGCCGACAAGGGTTTCCCGCTGGTGGTTGCGGATTACGTGGGATTGCCTGAAGAGCAGATGCCTGGGACGCCACGGGATGCCCTGGAAATCGACGGTGCAGCCCGGGGCCAGATCGAAGCGCGCAGTTCGAGGGACAGCGCCGGTCAGATTTTTGATCGCCTGCCCAGGAGCCGGGAACAGATGTCAGAACTGCTGCGGGTGGGCAGCGCCCTGGCAGGCAGCATGAGCTGGGAGTCGGTGGTCGAAGACAGTTTTCTGCCTGGACTGGCAAGGATCTGCAGGGCGTAGAGCCCGCCATGCCGGCACCTCGAGTCGTTGACCATTTGCCGACCTGAAGTCTGCGGTCCCTTCATGCTGTGAATCCACGATAGGCACAAAGATTCACGAATCGCTCTCAACCACGAGGGTATCCACAAGGGGTGCCCCTACGGTTCGCAAGGGTATCCACAGGGTTGGCTCCGTCCGTATACCAAGACTGCCCAATAAGGGAGAGAAGGACGCAATCTATTGATCGGATCGTGGTTTACGGATGACGAGGCCTACCTGTTCGGTGAGGGAAACTATCTCTATTGCTACCGCAAGTTTGGCGCCCACTTTCGCACGGTCGGGGGTGTTAACGGTGTGCAGTTCTCGGTCTGGGCACCAAATGCTCAGGGCGTAAGTGTGATTGGGGCCTTCAACGGATGGGACCCTCATGCCCACCCGATGGCGGCCCACCGGGAAGGGATTTGGGAGCTCTTCGTCCCGGCATCGGATAAGCCGGCGTCAGGGGACACGCCGAGTGCCAAATTGGAGCCGGGAAGCGAATACAAGTACTCCATTCAGCTGCCGCTGGTTGATTTCCGGATCGACAAGTCGGACCCATATGGCTTTTTTGCAGAGTATCCGCCCGGGACCGCTTCCCGGATCTGGCCTATGGACAGCTATCCGTGGGGAGACGGCGAGTGGGTCGAGAATCGCGCCAGCAGGCAGGCGCTGGACCAGCCCCTGAATATCTACGAAGTCCATCTGAGCAGTTGGCGGCGAAACCCCGAAGACAATCGAGTACTTGGATACCGGCAGCTGGCCCACCAGCTGGTGTCGTATGTGAAGGAGATGGGCTACACGCACGTGGAGCTCTTGCCGGTAACCGAACACCCATTTGAGGGATCCTGGGGGTATCAGAGCACGGGGTATTTCGCCCCGACGTGCCGCTTCGGCACGCCTGACGATTTCAAGTATTTCGTAGATCACTGCCACAGGAACGGGATAGGCGTGATCCTGGATTGGGTGCCGGCCCATTTTCCCAAGGATGCGCACGGGCTGGCCTATTTTGACGGCGCGGCGCTGTACGAGTATGAAGACCCGCGGCGGGGGGACCATCCTGACTGGGGCACGAAGATTTTCGATTACGGGCGCAACGGGGTGCGCAATTTTCTGGTGGCCAGCGCCCTCTTCTGGGCGGAGGAGTACCATATCGACGGGCTGCGCGTGGATGCGGTGGCCTCGATGTTGTACCTGGATTACAGCCGGGAGGGGGCGGAATGGCTACCGAACCAGTATGGCGGGCACGAGAATCTGGACGCAATCTCGCTGCTGCGTAAGACGAACGAAGTGCTGCATGAACGCGTGCCGGGCGTACTGACGATTGCGGAGGAGAGCAGCATCTGGCCGATGGTGTCCCGTCCCACGTATACGGGGGGCCTGGGGTTTGATTACAAGTGGAACATGGGGTGGATGAACGACACGCTGAATTTCTTTGAGATGGACCCGCTGTTCCGGCGCTACAATCATCACCTGATCACGTACAGCCTGAGCTACGCCTTCAGCGAGAATTTCATCCTGCCTTTGAGTCACGACGAGGTCGTCCATCTGAAAGGGTCGATGCTTGACAAGATGCCAGGGGACCGGTGGCAGAAGTTCGCGCATCTGCGGCTCCTGTACGGCTTTATGAATGCGCATCCGGGCAAGAAACTGCTGTTCATGGGCGGCGAGTTCGGACAGTGGCGCGAGTGGACGGAGGTCTTCAGTCTTGACTGGCATCTGCTGGAGCGCGAGGAACATCGCAGTTTGCAGCGTTTTGTACGTGACAGTAACCGGCTCTACGGCCACGAAAGGGCGTTACACCAGTCAGACGCGAGCTTGGGGGGTTTTCAGTGGATCGATTACCAGGACGTAGACCATTCGATTACCAGCTTCGTGCGCCGCGACGCGGAGGGCAGCAGCTGCATCGTGGTGGTATGTAATTTCACGCCGGTCCCGCGGCACGGGTATCGCGTGGGCCTGCCCGGTCCGGGTCGCTACCACCAGATCCTGAACAGCGACTGGAAGATCTACGGCGGCAGCGGTGTCGACAACCCACTCCCGCTGGAGGCCGAGGCGATTTCGTGGCAGAGCGCGTCGTGGTCAGCGTTGATGGAGTTGCCGCCGCTTGGCGTGCTCTACTGGAAGATAGACGCAGACTGAGGCCGTGCGGAGCAGGGCGAGGAGGGCGACTTGAGCAGTCTGGAGGGCAGGCGAGAGGAGGAGTCACCCCTGATAGGCGGCATCGCCGGCCTGACCGGGCGAACCGTTTTCGGGGTTGCGGCGGCTCCGCCCGGCCAGGCTTTTTCACTCAGGTTCCGGGACGGCGAGGTTGGCGACTGGCAGAGTGAAGGGGCAATTTGGGAAGGTCCGTTTGTGGACGGAAGCGGTTGCACGCTGCTGCCCGGTTTCATCGACGTTCATATTCACGGGAGCGGCGGGGCGGACGTGATGGACGCCACGCCGGAGAGTCTGGAGACGATGAGCCGTTTTCTGGTTCGCCACGGTGTGACCGGATTCTACGCGACGACAGTTACGGCGTCACGAGCGGCTACGCTGGCGGCGGTCGAGAACGCGGCCCGTTATGTTGAATCGTCGCGGTCGGGAAACGGTGGGGCGGGGGCCGCCGGCGCGCGGGTGTTGGGTGTTCACCTGGAAGGGCCGTTTTTGAGTACGGCGTTTCCCGGGGCGCAGAACCCGGCGCACATCCGGCCGCCTTCGGCGGCGGAGTTTGAGGCGCTCCTGGGTGCAGGTCCGGTGCGCATGATGACGCTGGCCCCGGAAGTGGCGGGGGCGGATGCCTTGATCGGGATGGCGGCGGCGGCGGGGGTGCGGGTGGTGCTAGGGCACACGGCGGCGACATTCGAGGAGGCGACTTCGGCAGTTGACGCTGGCGTTTCGCAAGCTACGCACACGTACAATGCGATGAGTGGCCTGCACCACCGGCGGCCGGGTGCGCTGGGGGCGACATTGAGCGACGACAGGATATACGCGCAACTGATTGCCGATGGGATTCACGTCCATCCGGCGGCTATGCGAATTCTGGGGCGCTGCAAGGGGCCTGCGCGGACGCTGCTGATCAGCGATGCGATTGGGGCTGCGGGCATGGCGGAGGGGAGGTATGAGATGGGCCGACTGCCGGTTATCGTGAAGGACGGTGCGTGCAGGCTGGAGGACGGGACGCTGGCCGGTTCGGTCCTGACGCTGGATGCGGCGTTGAGGAATTTTATGTCGGCCACGGGCTGGCCGCTGGTGCAGGCGTGGCCGGCGACGAGTCTTTCACAGGCACAGGCGATGGGTATCGACAGAGAGGTGGGGCGAATTCGACCCGGGGCGCGCGCCGATCTGGTTCTGTTGGACAGCGAGGTACAGGTGGCGGCCACGGTCGTTGGCGGGCGGCTGGCCTACCTGCGGGACGGCTGGCGGCTGCAGGGCTGAGTTGGAAAGGGCTAAGAGCCCACTTGCGTAACGACAGTGCCCACGGCGCCTCCTGTTTGAAGCGCTTTACGCACTTTCTCCACAGAATCAGACTCCACGACACATATGAGGTTGCCGCCACGGCCAGCGCCGCTGAGCTTGGCGCCCGACGCGCCTGCATCTTCGGCGATTGCGATCAACCGCTCCAGCGCCTCTGAACTGACATTGATCTGACGCAGAAGACGCTGGTTTTCCTGCATCAGCGGCCCCAGGGCGTTCACGTCGCCGGATGCGATGGCCTGCCGCGCGGCCACGGTTATTTCTCCGATGCCATCGAAGATCTCTTCGTAAACCTGGCTGTCTCTTTCCCGGGCGCGGCGCACGTCCGAAACGACTGCGGCAGTGGAGCTGGCGACGCCGGTATCGGCGATGACGAGATGGAAGGGGCGTGCGATATCAAATCGCTGCGGGGGCTGACCGCGGACAAACCAGACCGGCTGCGCGTAGACTACGACGGTGTTGTCGATGCCGCTGGGATGGGCGTGGTGTCGTTTTTCGACTTCGTAGACTATGCGGTTGACGGTCTCATCAGTGGGCCGGCGGTGGGCGGGAAACCGGCAATGTGCAAAGACGGCATTTGCCATGGCGGCGCTGACGGCGGCGCCGCTGCCCATGCCGCCGGCAATGGGGATGTCGCTGCGGACGGTAATCTGCCAGTCGGGTTCAGCCTCGATGCCGGCCTCCTCGATTGCGAGGCGGACGGCGAGGGCCAGGGGATCCTGTTGATGAGAAGAGAGGCGGATGTGAGCGCATATGTCGGGGGCTGAGATTGTGCAGCCGGTTCCCGCGAGCGCGTCGGTTAGGGTGGCGGTTGCCTTCACTTTTGCCACGGGTACGGCGATGGCGGGCCTTGCGTAGACGACGGCGTGTTCGCCGAAAAGTATGACTTTGCCCGGGGCGGTTGCGGTGGTGGTTGTCATGGGGTCAGGGGGCGGGAGGGATCTGCGTCTATTGCGCTGGCGACAGCTCTTTGCTGATAGCGTCGGGAATATCGGTGATGATGGCATCTACGCCCAGGCCGGCCAGGCGGCGGGCTTCGGCCCCGCTGTTGACGGTCCAGGCGTTGACCTGCTGGCCGCGGCTGCGTGCTTTTGCGATCAGTTGGGCGTTGATTGAAGTGAAGTAAGGGTGAAGGGCTTCTGGAGCGAGGCCGCGGCTGAACCAAGGGCGGCAGAAGTAGAGGAGGAGATCCTTGAGCGGAAGGCTGCGGACTTTCTGCAAGAGGCTCCTCTTCCCATTTGCACTGTGAGGCGGCCTGTCAAAGTAGAGAAGTCCGAGCGGGACCGAAGGGTCAAGTTGGCGCATCCTGCGGAGGGCGATGGGATTGAAGCTGGAGACGATTACCTGGTCGTAGAGCCGGCGCCGCTGGATCAGGCGGACCAGCGGCCCGGGTTCGCGGCCGCCGTCCCAATCCATGTTCTTGATTTCTACGTTGACTATGAAGCTATCGCCTACCAGGTCGAAGACCTGCTCCAATGTTGGAATCGGGGTACCCGAAAAAGCGGTGTCAAAGCGGATGCCGGCGTCTATTCCGGCGAGTTGGGCCAGCGTGTGGGTACGCAGGAGGCCGGCGCCGGTGGTCGTGCGCTCAAGGTTGTAGTCGTGCAGGACGACCAGGTGGCCGTCGGCGGTGGCCTGGACATCGAGCTCGATGCCGTCGGCGCCCATTTCGAGGGCCTTTTCAAATGCGGGGAGCGTATTCTCCGGCGCGACGGCGCTGGCGCCGCGGTGGGCGAAGATTTTGGGCCTGGTCGTCACGACTCTCCAATCGAGGAACCGCTTTGCAAGGCGGACAGTTTGCCGAAGTTCCGGCGCCTGTACGGTTGAAACGGCCAGCGGCCGTTCAAGTGCCAACTGGCATGCTGGCTGGCCGTCAGGAGCAACCTCTGCACCAAAAAGGCGTTCCGGGCCGAGGTCACCCCTGCAGAATGAACATCCATTCCTCCAGACCGTCGTCGTTGGGTTTGTGCTCGACGAAGCAGATGCGAAAGTTATGGCGTTCGATAATCGTAAGGATGTCGATCAGAGCACGACGTTCGGCTTTGGCCGGGTGATACTCGAGTTCGCCGATTGAGACTTTGACATCCTCTTTGATGAGGCTGTCACCGAGAACTTCGATGCGCCAGGTCTTGCCCGTGGAAGATTGCCGGGCCTTAGTTTGAAGAATGATGGTGTGCATGGTTCCTCTTAATGTACGTTTGACACTGCTTGTGCCGCTTACTCTCCGGATAAGCTCTGCCGGTGATGAGTTGGAATCAGGCCGATGGACAATGCCAAGGCATCCCTAAGCCGCAAGTCTACCGAATTTAGCGGGTTTCAGCGAATTCGCAGGCGGCGTTTGACCGCTGAGATCACCTTATCGGCGGCGCGGGGGTTGCCTTTTACCGCTCCGAAGGGGTCGCTGCTGCCGGCCGGGTTGCGGCTGAGCGCGCGTAGGGTAGAGAGGATGCAGTGGGGCAGTGCGTTCAGGTCGTACCCGCCCTCCAGGGTGCAGACCAGGCGACCGCTGCAGAGCGCTTGGGCAAGGGCCAGCAGCTCCTCCACCAACGCTGTGTAGCCGCTTATGCTCAGGCGATGGCCGCTGAGGGGGTCCATCCAGTGGCCGTCGAAGCCGGCGGACAGGAAGATGACGTCGGGGCGAAACTCTCTTGCGAGGGGGGTCACCAGTTGTTGGAGCGCGGCGAGATAGCCTGCGTCACCGACGCTGGCAGGAAAGGGTATGTTGACGTTGAAGCCTTCGCCGGGGCCGTGTCCGATTTCGTCGATGCTGCCGCTGAAGGGGTAGTGCGGGAACTGGTGAATGCTGATGAAGAGAACGGACGGGTCGTCGTAGAACATCTCCTCGGTGCCGTTGCCGTGGTGAACGTCGAAGTCGACGATGAGGACACGATCTGCGCCGTGGCTTTGCTGCGCATGGCGGGCAGCGACGGCTACGTTGCCGAAGAGGCAGAAGCCCTTTGCGTTGTGGGGCCGGGCGTGGTGGCCAGGCGGCCGCACCATGGCAAAGCCGTTGCCGGCGGCGCCGCTCATCACGGCGTCGGTCAGTTGGAGGAGACCGCCGACGGCGCGAAGGCTTGCTTGCCAGCTGTCGTGGAGGACGTAGGTGTCGGGGTCGAGCCACGAGGCTGACTGATTCCAACTCTGTGGGTTGGTATGGCCGTCCGAGGCGGACTTCTCGATTTCCTGGCAGATTTCCTGCAGCTGTTCGACGTAGGCGGCGTTGTGGACTGCCAAGATTGGGTCGAGAGGGGCAGGTGAATTGGGCAGGCGGGTGAGGGAGTCGAGGATGCCGTCGGACTGCAACAGCATCCAGGTGCTCTCCATGCGCTCCCGGCACTCCGGATGGCCGGGGAAGCTGTGGTTGCGTTCGAACGGGTCGTAGACAAATGCGGTGGTCATGAGGATTGACTGTGCCGGCTGAGGAAAACCTTCGGTTGCTTATTCACTCTCGGCCAGCTCATTTTCCCCTACAGAGGTCAGATGGACGTGCCTGTCTGACCGGGCTCAGGAATGGAAAGTTGGGACAAACAGATCGGTGCCCAGGCGGAAACGCAGGTCAAAGCTGTGTTCATCGGAGCCGAACGGCTGGACCTGATTCTGAATGGTGACCGGGCCGTCGAAGACGACCGGGCGAGTTGTGTGCAGCGTTTGGCCATCCCAGAGCAGACTGACCGTGTCCTCCTCTCCTTGCGCCCGGTAGGGGAGTTGGACGAGTGCCCACCAGTCCCATTGGGAAGGCCATTGCCTGTGTATTGTCAGCTCGCCGTCCTTTGCGGTTATGCCGAGCAGGTCCCAGATTGAATTCGTTGCGGCGGCGGGCTGGCCGGAGTGTGAGACGCCCTCGCTGTTGCCGAGCCGCATTGCCGCGTCCGCCCATCTGGCAGCGTCCTCGGTCTGATTCAGTTGACGGGCCAGGGAGGAGGCAGCGGTCAGGGCGCGGCGGGCAGCATCGGAGGCGCACGGGTTGGCGTTTTCATGTGCGCTTGAGTCCGCGAGAGCCTGGGAGATTGCGCCAAGTTCACCGGCTACGGCCTTCAGGGCCTGCTGGTGCGTCGACAGCCATTCCGGGTCGGGGAGGCGTTGCAGGTGCGTGTGGAGGGCACCCAGGTAGGCGGCCGCGGCGAAGGGAATGTCGTCATCGGGGACGTCGACCGGCCCGCGCGGGAGTACGGGGAGGCGGCGGGGGAGTGCGCCTCCGGTGCGCTCGGCGACCCTGCGGAGGGTGTCGAGCATGTTGCGGCTGTGTACGGGCGCGAAGGTGTCGAACAGATCGATGAGTTCGGGGACGGATTCGATGGCGCGGTCGGCGGGGGCGAAGCCGGAGCGGAAACGGGCAAGTTTCTGGACGGCGCCTATTTTGGCTTGTTGTACAGCGCGGCCGGATCCGGCGTCGGGGGACCAGAGCCGTCCGCGGTGCGTAATGTCGTGCCAGCTGGCGCGGCTGCGTTTGAAGGCGCGTGAGATGTCGCGCTGGACGAGGAAGCCGTTCCAGGCTACCTGCTCGCCCACGTCGCTGAGCGCGAGGATCAGGGGGAGGTCGACCTGGCCGGCCACGAGTACGTGGTATACCAGGTGGGCCTGGGAGGGGCTGGGGAAGTCGACCAGGTCGGGGCGTCCTTCGGCGGCGCCGAAGACGCGGGTGCTTTCGGCGTTGCGCTGTCCGTGGGCCCCCTTGGCTTCGCCTGGACCCTTCTGGGCGACGAGGAGCCCGTCGACCATACGCTGGTCGAGGGGTTCGCCCCAGTCGATTTCGACGCGAATCTGGATGAGGCGGTCGCCTTCTGCCTGGGACTCCATCATCCAGAGGAGTGAGCGGTCGTAGTAGCTGTCGAGGGGCGCGAAGATTCGTTTGCTGACGATCACGCCTTCGACGCCGTAAATGGTCTCCTGGTAGCCGGGGTAGAGCTGAACGGCGAGGGGAAGGACGTCGTCCAGCTGCTCGCTGCTTATGCCGCTGCTGGTGTAGATGGGCGCGTCAATGCGGATGCGGATGGAACGGGCGTAGGCGCGCCTGTGCCAGTGCCAGTGTAGATTGAAGAGATCGCTGTCTCTGTCGGCGACGAAGTAGAGCTCGCCGTTGGTGTAGAGAAACCTGACCTCGCTGTCGATGTCGTCGTACTCTTCTAGTTGGGGCTGGTCGAGTGCGGGATCTGTCATCCGGTGGTTGTCTTTCCTGCCTTGTCTCGTCAGATTGAAGCGGCTAGCTTGATCTATGAAATTGGGGTGCCGATCGGAGCCTCGTCTGGTCAGGTGGTTGACGACTCGTCGTGGGCGCTGACACCGGCCATGAGGAGACCGATCTTTTCGCGGGTTGCCTGGCTGCGCGGCAGTATTGCGCTGATCTGGCCGTGGAACATGACGGCGATGCGGTCGGAAAGGGCCATGATTTCATCCAGTTCGTAGCTCACGAGGAGGACTGCGACGCCTTCGTCGCGCTTGGCGACGATCTGGCTGTGGATGAATTCGATTGAGCCGACGTCGATGCCGCGCGTCGGCTGCGCGGCGACGAGCAGGCGGATGGGGCGGCCGAATTCACGGGCGACGACCATCTTCTGCTGGTTGCCGCCGGACAGGCTGGCGCCGGAGGTCCTGACGGAGGGCGTGCGCACATCGAACTGCGCCACCAACTCTTCGGCGTGCCGGGCGATCGCCTGCTCATTCATGGTGAGGCCGGAGGAGAAGGGCCTCTTGTAGTAGGAGCTCAGAACAAGGTTGTCGGCGACGGAGTAGGCGTCGACCATTCCGTACATGTGGCGGTCTTCGGGCACATGGCAGATGGCGCCTTCTTCAGTGATACGCCGGGGAGAGGCGTTTGTCATGTCGACGCTGTTGATCAGGACTGTGCCGGCTGTGGCTGGGCGCAGGCCGGTGACGACTTCGACGAGTTCGGTCTGACCGTTGCCCTGTACGCCGGCGACGCCGACGATCTCGCCGGCGCGTACGTCCAGCGAGACGCCGCGCAGGGCATGTTCGCCGAGGTCGGTGAATGCCTCTACGTCTCGAATCTGAAGCAGGACTTCACCTCCGCTGGCCGGCTCCTTTTCCACCTCCAGTGTCACCTTGCGTCCTACCATCAGGGCGGCGAGGTCCTCCTGCGACACGGTGGCCGGATCAGCCTCGCCCACCATTTCGCCGCGGCGCAGGACGGCGATGCGGTCGGCGATGCGCAGCACCTCTTTGAGCTTGTGCGTGATGAAGATTATCGATTTGCCCTGGCTGCGCAACAGCTCCATGACTTTGAAGAGGCCTTCAATCTCCTGGGGTGTCAGGACCGAGGTTGGCTCATCCAGGATCAGAATATCGGCCTTTCTGTAGAGCGCCTTGAGGATTTCAACGCGCTGCTGAACGCCGACAGGCAGGTCCTCGATGATGGCATTGGGGTCCACGGGCATGTTGTAGCGTTCGGCGAGCTCCTGAATCTCTGCTGAGACGCCGTCGCGATCCAGGAGACCGCGTTCTACGCTCTCGCTGCCGAGCATGATGTTGTCGACGACGCTCATTACCGGGACCAACTGGAAGTGCTGGTGGACCATGCCGATGCCCAGATCGATTGCGTCGCGGGGGGAGTGCAGTTCGACTGTGCGGCCGTCGACCAGAATCTGACCCTCGGTGGGCTGGTAGAGCCCGTAGATGATATTCATGAGGGTCGATTTGCCGGCGCCGTTCTCGCCCAAGAGGGCGAGGATTTCGCCCTCGTGCAGGGCCAGGTCTATGTCCTTGTTGGCGACGACACCGGGAAAGAGCTTGGTGATTGCCTGGACTTCGAGTTTTGGGGGGCCGCCGTTGGCTTGGTGAGCCTGGGCAGGTTGGGCGGTGGTCATGAGCTGCCCTCCGTTTCGTAGACTTTGCCTTCGGCGGCCGGGGGCCTTACGCGACCGACGAGGCCGGAAACGGCGACGATGGTAACGACGTAGGGGAGCATGGAGATGAACTGGCGGGGAACCTGGGTGACGCCGGCGAGGAGCAGCTCGTTCTGGAGGGCCTGGGTGTAGCCGAAGAGGGTTGCTGCGCCGAGGGCGCCGATCGGGTTCCAGTTACCGAAGATCATCGCGGCCAGCGAGATGAAGCCGCGTCCGGCGGTCATCCCCTCCTGGAACTGGCCGACTGCTTCCAGAACGAGGAATGCACCGGCCAGGCCGGCAAGCATGCCTCCCAGCGAGGTGTTAACGTAGCGGTAGAGGTTGACGTTGATGCCGACGGTGTCGGCGGCGCGGGGGTGTTCGCCGACGGCGCGCGTGCGCAGGCCCCAGCGGGTATAGAACAGGCCGACGTGCACTACAACGACCATAATGAGGGCGAGATAGGTGATGGGAGGATTGTCGAAGAGGACAGGTCCAATCACTGGAATCTGGGCCAGCCCGGGTATTGGGATCGATGAGAACTTGCCTTCAGCGATGGCGTCGCGGTTGTAGAGGTAGGAGGAAGTTCCCAGCGCCAAGATAATTATGACTGTTCCTGAGATGATCTGGTCCATGCGAAACCGGATTGAGAATAGGGCGTGGACGGCTCCCATGAGGCCGCCGACGCCCATGGCGACGACGACGCTGAAGATGAGACTGGCGGCGAGAGGCCAGTGATTTGTACTGGTCTTGGCTACGAAGCCGGCGAAGGCGCCGGCGAGCATCATACCCTCGATGCCGATGTTAATGATTCCGGACCTTTCGCAGAGGATTCCGCTGAGGGCTCCAAGGACGAGAGGCACTGTTGCACGCAATGTGAAGTTGAGGGCGCTGATTCCGAAGAGCACGCGCAGCCAGGTCTGCTCCTTGAGCGGGGTGAGATTCACCAGGATCGCCATGACGACGAGTGCCAGCGCCACGATCATGGTGTTGCCGTAGCGTCTGCGCAGGTGATTGAATGCAGAGACGGGTGCGTTTCTGCTCACGTGCCACCCCAGCTTGTGCTGACTGCAGAGCCGGCGTCCTGATCGGTCTGCTGGCGCAGCCGGAAGATCATGCGGATGATGAGAGGGGCAGCGACGAAGGCGAGTACGAGCGCCTGAATGATCTGGATGATATCGGCGGGGACGCCGGACTGGAACTGCATGGTGGCTGCGCCGCCGTCGAGGGCACCGAACATGAAAGCGGCCAGGAGAACGCCTATAGGGTGGGTCTGCCCAAGGAGCGCGACGGTAATGCCGTCGAAACCGACAGCGCCGCCGAATTCGGGTGCGAATTTGTGGTTCAGACCCAAGGTTTCGATGCCGCCTGCGAGTCCGGCCAGGCCTCCGGCAAGCGCCATTGTCAGGATGATGGTGAAGTTGACGCGAATGCCGGCGTAGCGGGCGGCACGCATGTTATGGCCGACGGTGCGCATTTCGAAGCCGAGGGGGGTCTTGAAGATGAGCCACCAGACGAGAATTGCGGCGGCCAGAGCGAGGAAAACGCCGTAATGGACGCGGTATGGGGGCCCGAAGAGCCAAGGGATCTGTGCCGAGTGCAGTACGTCGGGCGTCTCGGAGATGGCGCCGGCGGTGCGATCCCAGAGTGGGCCGGGGGTCTGGCCCTGGGTGCCGCCGGCGTAGACGGTCCAGCCGCCGAAGAGGGAGGCGACGTAGTTGAGCATGATGGTGACGATAACTTCGTGGGCCCCGGTATAGACTTTGAGGATGCCGGGGATGGCGCCCCAGAGCATTCCGCCGGCGATGCCGGCGATGAGCGCCAAGGGTAGGTGGATGAAGATGGGCAGGCCTTCGAAGTTGATGCCGACGGCGACGGCGAAGACGGAGCCCATGACGAACTGGCCGGAGGCGCCGATGTTGAACAGGCTGACCTTAAAGGCGAGAGCAACGGAGAGTCCTGTCAGGACGAAGGGGATGGTTTTACGGATGGTCCTGGTCCAGCCTTTGCCGTCACCGAAGGCGCCCTGGAAAAGCCCACTGTATGCGGCCATGGGGTCGTCGCCGGACAGGATCATGACCACGGCGCCGGCAATCAGCGCGGCCAGAAGGGCGAGGGAGGGTATAAGGAGCGAGCGTAAGATTCTGGTTAAACCGGTGGTCGAAGAGGCGGTCGCCACAACGGCCCTCCGTCTGAAGGCGTTCTGTCCGGCTGGGGGATTCCAGATCTATGTAGAACTGGGTAAGGCGGCGGGAATGCAAGTCCGGGGAAGCGGGGGCCCGCCGTCTTCGCCTCTACATGGGAAGCGGGAGGCCCTGCAGCATATGCCTCCCGCTTCAACTGGATAGTTGTCGATTCCGCCGCAGGTGTGTTCGACGGAGACTCAAATCAGCAGTTCACGTGCCAGTGTTATCAGTTTCCGTAGCCGGTGTCGATCGAGCCATCGATCAGGCCGGCCTTTGTCGCTTCGAGCAGGTCCTTCAGCTCCTGCGGGATCATGTCGTCAAAGTCGTGGAAGGGAGCCAGGTCGGCGTCACCGAAGTAGTTCCCGCCGGGAAACGCGCCTTCGCTGGCCATGGTGACCAGTTCGACTACGCCAGGGGTGATCAGCTTCATGGCGCTGGAGACGAGGCAAGGCTGGGCGGCGGGCACGGTATTCCACTGGTCGGTGTCGACGCCGATGCAGAATACGGTCTCGCCGGCGCCATCAGCGGTGGCGATCTCCTGTAGTGCGCCGTTGCCGGTGATGCCGCCGGCGCCGAAGATCACGTCAGCGCCCTGGTCCAAGGCCTGTTTGGCCGTTGCAGCGCCCCATTCGGGATCGACAAAGGCCTGGGAGATTTCGCCGGGATGGTAGGTGGAGATGACGTTGATGTCGGGGTTCACCGATTGGGCACCGGCGACGTAGCCTTCGTTAAAGGCGACGACGGGGGGTACGAGGTCGGTGCCGAGGACGGCGGCGATGGTACCGGTCTTGGAGAGGCTGCCGGCGAGGACGCCGGCCAAGTAACCGGAGTGGTCCTCATTGAAGATGAGGCCGGCCAGATTGGGCATGGCCTCACCTTGAAACTGGTCAACGCCGATGAAAAATACGTCGGGGTTTTCTTTGGCTGCGGTGGTGGTGGCATCACCCAGTGCGAAACCGACGCTGACGATAACATTGTAGCCGGCGTCGATGAACTGCTGCATATTGTCGGCGTAGTCCTTGGCGTCCTGGGTCTCGATGTACTTGATGTCATCTTCGGCCAAGCCGAGGGCTTCGCCAGCTTCGACAACACCCTCCCATGCGGACTGGTTGAAGCTGCGGTCGTTCACACGGCCGACGTCCGTGACCAGACCGACTTTGAAGTCACCGGCCATTCCGTCGGCAGAATCGCCGGAGCCTGATTCGGCTGCGGGCATTGCGGCCGGCGCCGGGCAGGCAGCGAGCAGAAGCGCAAGCGCTGTCAGAATGACGAAGAGTTTCATGAGGCGGGATCCGTTCATTCGGTTTCTCCTTTTATGACGAGGGATATATTTCTCCACAATTCCGGGGTCGGCAGGATGGGACGTGCCAAGGATTGCTGGTCGATGCGGCTGTCGTATAGATTGGCGTGCGTTTGATTTCGGAATGGGCTTTCAGGGCAGGCTGGCCCTGACGGGTCGCCCTCAGTTTATTCTTCACATTATATGCTGATCGCAGTGCGTTAGCAAGGAATAGCAAGAGGGGGGGTTCAGGAGGGCAGGCACAAGGCCTGCCCCTACCGGAGGTTGAGGGGAAGATGGAGTAGACGACGCGTATGGGAGTGCCAGGGCAGGCACAAGGCCTGCCCCTACCGGAGGTTGAGGGGAAGATGGAGGTGACGACGCGTATGGGAGTGCCAGGGCAGGCACAAGGCCTGCCCCTACCGGAGGGTGAGGGGAAGATGGAGTAGACGACGCGTATGGGAGTGCCAGGGCTGGCACAAGGCCTGCCCCTACCGGAGGTTGAGGGGAAGACGGAGTAGATGACGCGCATTGGAGTAGAAGGGCAGGCACAAGGCCTGCCCCTACCGGAGGTTGAGGGGAAGATGGAGTAGACG
>JAPOVP010000053.1 GCA_026708085.1 Caldilineaceae bacterium | reverse complement strand
GTGCCGGCCTTGTGCCTGCCCGTTCACCCCCCGCGAGCTGTCTACCCCTACCAAAACTCCTGTATGGGCAGGCCTCGTGCCTGCCCTCTTGGGCGTTCGACCGAAATATACACATCCAAGGCCGCCTCCAAGCAGACCGTCCCCCTTAGCGGTTTCACCGAAACTGGTAAAATGATTCCGACTTCGGTATACTGCCCAAAACTTAGCAAGAATTCGCGCCTGACCAGCCGCCCTCTACGCAATACGCATAACGCAATACGAACAAAGCGCGCTCTCAACACGAAGGCCCATCAAACATGTCAATGATCACCGGAATCGCCGAAATCGTCCTCTGGACCCGCGACAAACAGAAAGCGGTCGCCTTCTACAAGGACCTCCTCGGCCTGGAAGTAATCTCGCCCCCCGAACTACCCAACGTCTTCCTCAAGGCGGGCGAAGGCGCCGCCGGAATCCCCCAGATGATTGTAATCGTACCCATGTCACCCGAGATCGCGAGCCAGCCCTCCGGCCACCAGCTCCATCACCTGGCATTCGAGCTGCCCGCCGACCGCTTCGACGACCAGGAACAGGCCCTGCGCGACGCCGGCTACGAGCCCCGCGGCGGCACGCATCCCGTACTCGCCAGCCGCACCATCTACATAGACGACCCCGACGGCAACGAAGTCGAGCTGATTTGCCAGCTCTAGTAGCACGCAATCCCGAAAGGGACCCGACGAAAAATGACCACAAGATCACCCTACTCCATGCTTTCCGTCGAGGACGCCCTCGACATAACCCTGGCGCAGGCGCACACTCCGGCGCCCGTACACCGCCCGCTCTCAGACGTAAGGGGCGCCATCCTCGCCGCCGACATCGCCGCCCGCGAACCGCTCCCGCCCTTCCCCGCCTCTACGATGGACGGTTACGCAGTCATCGCCGCCGACGGTCCCGGCGACTATCCTCAGATCGGAGAGGTCAGCGCCGGCGCCCTGGCCGCCTTCACCGTCAAACCCGGTACGGTCGCCTACATTACAACCGGTGCCCCCTTGCCCGAGGGGGCCGACGCTGTCGTCATGATCGAAGAGACCGAACGCTTGGATGCCGCCGCAGACACGCCCCGGATCCGCATCAATCAGCAATCGAAAACCGGCGCCAACGTGCGTCAAGTAGGCGTAGACGTTGAGGTAGGCCAGACCGTCCTGGCAGCCGGCGAGCGCCTCGACCCCGCCGAAATCGGACTGCTCGCCACCGCCGGCATCATCGACGTACCTGTCTTTCCCCGCCCCAAGGTAGCCGTCCTCTCCACAGGCGACGAGCTCATCGAACCCGGAGAATCCCTCGGCCCCGGCCAGATCCGCGACAGCAACCGCGCCATGCTCCTCGCCGCCATCCGCGCCGTCGGCGGCGAACCCGTCGACCTGGGCATATCCGGCGACACCCAGGAAGCCCTCGAGCTCCGCGTACACCGCGGTCTCACGCAGGCCGACATCCTCCTGACATCCGGCGGCGTCTCCATGGGCGACCTCGACCTGGTCAAGCCGCTTCTCGAACACGCCGGCACCGTACACTACGGCCGTGTCCGCATGAAGCCCGGCAAACCGGTAACCTTCGCCACCGCCGACGTCGAACGGGGCCGCCGTCTCGTCTTTGGACTGCCCGGCAACCCTGTCAGCAGCCTCGTAACTTTCTACTTGTTCGTCGTGCCCGCCCTCCGCAAAATGGCAGGCTGGCAGGATCCTCACCTTCGCCAAGTCAAGGCCCGACTCGCCCAGCCCCTGCCCCTGGACGCCTACCGGCCCGAGTACCACCGCGCCACGCTCACCTGGGACGCCGACCAAGCCTGCTTCCTGGCCGCCAGCACCGGCATCCAGGCCAGCAGCCGCCTCCTCAGCATGCGCACGGCCAACGCGCTGCTCGCCCTACCCCAGAGAGAAGGCACAATGGCCGCCGGCGAGCTGGTCGACGCCCTTCTGATCGGGGATCTATAAAGGACATTCGGTCACCACGATGTCAGAGCTGACCCACCTCGACAAAGACGGCCGCGCATCCATGGTCGACGTCGGCCACAAGGACACCACAACCCGCGAGGCTGTCGCCGAGGGCAGCGTCTACATGGCTCCCACCACGCTCGCCGCCATCCGCGACGGCGCCGTCCCCAAAGGCGACGTCCTCTCCTCAGCCCGCATCGCCGGCATCATGGCCGCCAAGCGCACGCCCGACCTGATCCCCCTCTGCCACCCACTGCCACTGACCAAAATCGCAATCGACTTCGAAATCGACGAAGGTGAAAGCCGAGTCACCATCACCGCCACCGTGCGCTGCCGGGGCCGCACCGGGGTCGAAATGGAGGCCCTCACCGCCGTCAGCGTCGCCGCCCTCACAATCTATGACATGGCCAAGGCCCTCGAAAAAACCATGACCATCGGCAACGTCCAGCTCCTCCACAAAAGTGGCGGCCGTTCCGGCGACTGGCAACGCTCCGGCCTCGCATCGCCCACAGGAGACGCCGCCAAGTGAACGTACGCCTGATCCTCTTCGCCGGCCTGCGCCAGGCCGCCGGCTTCAAAAGCGATACCGTCTCCCTACCCGAATCCTCCACCGTAGGTGACCTCCTCGACAGCCGCGTCCCCACCCTGCGTGACCGCACCTTCTACGTCGCCGTCAACGAAGAGTTCGCCCAACGCGATACCGTCCTCCACGACGGCGATGAAGTCGCCCTCCTGCCCCCCGTGTCAGGCGGTATCCAACCGCCGTCCCGATGACCTGAGCCAATCCAATGTCCGCAAAACTCTTCGAACTGACCGAACAGCCCCTCTCGCAGGACGACATCCTCCGCCGCGTAAGCCGCTTCGACTGCGGCGGCGTCGTCACCTTCGCCGGCACCGTACGCGGCGCCACCGCCACCGGCAACGGCGCCCGCGAGACCGACTTCCTTGTCTACGAAGCCTACGTCCCCATGGCCGAAAAAATGATGGCCCGCATCGGCGCCGAAATCCAGGAACGCTGGCCCCTCGTCAAAGGCGTCAGCATCCTCCATCGCATCGGCCGCTGCGAAATCGAAGAGCCCACCGTCCTCATCGCCGTCGCCACCCCCCACCGCAACGACGGCTGCTTCGAAGCCTGCCGCTACGCCATCGAGCGCCTCAAAGAGATCGTCCCCATCTGGAAGCAGGAAAACTGGAGCGACGGCGAAGTCTGGGTAGAAGGCCCCCGCCAGCCCGAACTCGACGTCAACACGCCAAACCAGCCGCCCACCTAAACCTCGTCGGAATTCCCTCCCACCCTCCGTAGGGGCACCTCTTGTGCGTTCCCTCGCTGTCACCTCACTCTGTGACCCCGCTGTTCTTCGCGTCTCTTCGCGCATCTTCGCGGATAATAGGAAAGGTGTTCTTCGCGCCCCTTCGCGTCACTTCGCGGATAGATCGGTTTTGTTTCTCACATGACTCTGCACCCCGTGAAATTTGCCATCCCTCCCACACCGTGCTACCATAGACCGCTGTGAATCCGGCCAGGACCGTGCAGCCATGGCCAGTCATACTTTGATCAGCAGCTTAACAGCGTGAAGGCGAGTGCAGTCATCGCTGCCGGCAACCTGCCGGCAGAGGAACTTCCCGACTCTCACCCGCGACGTCTGCAACGCAGCGTCGTCGGGACGTTGCCCCACGAAACCGTAAGTGGGGGCGCATGTCCGGTAACGGCCATGTGACTACAACCGCAACAGAAAGCAGACCCGCCGCGCGGGCAACCGCACGGTAAGGGGTGAAACGGTGGGGTAAGAGCCCACCAGCGGTTTTCGGCAACGAAACCGGCTGGGCGAGCGTGCAACCGAGAGCAAGGCGAGTGGGTTTTGCACTGTCTGCAAAGATGGTGTAAGATCTCGTCGCAGCGGTGCGGACAAAGCCGGATAACACCCGGCAAGTCACAATCCGCCGGGCACAAACTGCCCGAGACAGATGATGACGGTCAGATACCGCCCCCAGGGGCGCTCTGATGACAGAATCGGGGGTACACCCGCCTTCCGCAGGACCGCTTCACAAACGAAGCGCAGTCCGCTAAACTCAGATGGCTTGCGTGGCTGCTCTGCTCAATCGGCGCCGGACAGCTTGCCGGCATGAAAGCCGACGTGGCGGAATTGGCAGACGCGATAGACTTAGGATCTATTGCCCGCAAGGGTGTGGAGGTTCGAGTCCTCTCGTCGGCACTCGAAATCAGCGTCCGGGCCCGTGGCCAAGCGGGAAGGCGCCTGCTTTGCAAGCAGGAGATCGTCGGTTCGAATCCGACCGGGTCCACTCGACGTCCTGCCGGATTCACAAAAAAGTATTTGCCTTAACATCCTATCTGCGGGCGTAGTTCAGTGGTAGAACGTCTCCTTGCCAAGGAGAAGGTCGTGAGTTCGAATCTCATCGCCCGCTCTGAAAGGACCGGCCCTTAAGGGGGTGGAGCCGTTGTCGGCTGTAGCTCGGTTTGCCGCGGCTCAGTCGCCTTACGCGTCGGTCCTTTTGCCGAGGTAGCTCAGTTGGTAGAGCAATGGACTGAAAATCCATGTGTCCCCAGTTCAAGTCTGGGCCTCGGCACCTTAGAGAATTCCCGCTTCCGGGATCGCCATCGAGGCAGTACGACCCTTCTGAGGTCCATCCGATTCCTACCTGGAAGCGAATTCTCGAGTCCCGAAAAAGTTGGCGATGGGGGATCGTCTAATGGCAGGACTACGGTCTTTGGAACCGTCAATCGGGGTTCGAATCCCTGTCCCCCAGCCTTCTTCGGGTTGAGACTCCCCGTCTCGATCCGAAAGCCGCAGGGAAGCGGTTCTGCAGTAGTTCAACCAAATATGGCGCCTATAGCTCAAAGGCAGAGCGTCTGATTGTGGATCAGAAGGTTGCGGGTTCGAGCCCCGCTAGGCGCCCCTACATTAGGCTGTGTCTCTCGTCTTTGGCGAATTCAGGGGACACAGTCCGCATGTTACAGCCACAGTAGTACATGGAAAGAATAGACGGATCGGCCCTCTGCTTCTAGCGGCCCTCACTCTTGTCATTTGTTGGAAATCGTGGCAGAGCCGGCTGTAGGACGAAAACTCAAATCGCCTGCGTGCAATAGTCGACCCCACGCCGGAATAGCCCAATGCGTGTTGCCCCCGTATTCCGCCTCAGTTCGTCGAATTGTTCAAATTTCTGTTTGGTGAACTGAATCTGCGCCTTAGTCATCGTCTGAGCTCCCGTTCGGATGCGGTGTCCGCAAGTCTGATTTTGGACTCTGTCGTTGGTTGTCCGCTGCTTGCTAATGCCACGAGGCACTACCTGTTAAGGAGGAAGCCATTCCTTTCGGGAATAACCTGCCTGACCGCACTTGTCGCTTGAAATATCCAATGTGTTATGAGCACCCCAAAACGCCATCATTACATTCCCCGAATGTTGCTGAAACGATTCTCGAACGAACGAGGTTTCTTTTTCGTTTATGACAAGAGGCACCCTGATAAGGGTGTACAAAAGAGAATGCTGGAGAATCTATTTGTAGAAAGACACCTTTACACTCAAGTTGACGCCAACGGTGCAAAAGACGTGTCTGTGGAGACGGAGTACCTTGCCTCGCTTGAAAGTAAAGCAAGTCGTCTGTTTAACAAGCTTGTATTTGCCACTAGGCGGGGAGACCCTCCTCGTCTGACACCAGTGGAAAAGGATGTCTGCATAGAGTTTTTCTATTGTCAGCACATGCGCGTGCCGGAGAGGGGCGGGAGGTCTAAGGAAGAGGCCTATCAGCGATCAAAACGAAGAATTGACTTCATGAGCCAGTTTCGGTCCCCTAAAGGAGAAGAACTGTCGAATGTCTTCCAAGACGGGACATTCAGAAGAATGTGGAATAACGCAATAAGCGAGATCTCAAGAATCGAAAATCCTGTTGCATATGAGGTTCTGTCACAGAAGCAAATCGGAGTTGGCGTAATCCGAAAACCGAAACCAATGCGAAGTTTCGTCATCGGAAGCAACCCGGTCTTGAAGTTGGCGCCTCCTATCCGGGCACACCAGGATGATCAGGTAGTTGAATTTTGGTTGCCACTGGCGCGTGACGTGGCCGTTTCCTTTTGCTCTTCGGAAAGAGACACGACAGTTGCTCTAAGAGACAGACACATTGAAACTTTGAACAGGAACGCTCTCGACCAGAGTGCGGTGATAGCCGGATGCTCGCGAGAGCTAATTGAATCTCTAGTGAATTATACAGGAGGATAGTGGGAGCGACAGCATGACAGCCATTGATGCAGCATTCCACGTATTGCGCGTTGCCGGCACGCCTCTTCACTATCGAGAGATTACCAGGCGTATGCTTGAACAGAAACTGTGGGCCACAGCCGGGCAGACGCCCTGGGAAACGGTCAATGCCCGACTAGCCGTCGACATCAATAAACGGGGCGAAACCTCACGCTTTGTCCGCGTCGGTCCCGGTCTGTTTTCGCTACGCATCAATGAATCCGTTGACGAAACCACACAAAGGAGTGTAAGTATGTCACTGGAAAATACTCTTTCTGAATTGGCAGAGCGTGCCTCAGAACAGATAGGGCATTTGGAAACAGAAGAAGCCACGAAACATGCTCTGGTCATGCCCTTCATCCAGGCACTGGGGTATAACGTCTTCGATCCCCGTGAAATCGTACCAGAATTCACGGCAGACGTTGGAACACGAAAAGGGGAGAAGGTCGATTACGCCCTCCTGCATGATGGGAAACCAACCATCTTGTTCGAATGCAAGAAGGTGAATAATGCCCTTGAGATGGAGTCCGTTTCCCAGTTGATTCGTTACTTCACGGTGACCGAAGCCCGAATCGCAGTCTTGACCAACGGAATCGTCTACAAATTCTTTAGCGACCTGGACGAGTCCAATAAGATGGATCAGCGTCCCTTCCTTGAAATTGATTTGCTCAGCTTAGACGAGCGCTCCATTGCCGAACTCAGGCGGTTTACAAAACAGTCGTTCGACATCGATAAGACCCTCGAAGCGGCCGCCACTCTCAAATATACGCGTGGAATGAAGCAAATCCTGATTGCTCAACTGAATGAACCAGACGAAGAGTTCATGAAATGGCTCGTTCGACAAGTGTATCCGGGAATATTGACAAAACAAGTGCGTGAACGATTCACCCCTCTAGTCGCTAGGGCGTTCCGAGAATTCATCAACGATCGAATTAACTTGACACTCAAGTCCGCCTTGGATCGTGATACCGAGGATGCCGATGAAGAACCGGGCGAACAAGGCGATGACCAAGACGAAATCGTGGACGGTGACCGTGGAATCGTGACGACCGCTCAGGAACTTGAAGGATTCATGATTGTCAAGGCCATGCTTCGCACCGTTGTTGATGTCTCTCGCGTTACCTTGCGGGATACAAAGAGCTATTGCGGCATCATTCTGGATGATAACAGTCGTAAACCGATATGTAGGCTCTGGTTCAACAGGTCACAGCTGTATCTCGGTGTGTTCAACGAGAACAAAAAAGAGACGAGAAACAAGATCAATTCTCTTGACGGCATGTATGGCTTTGCTGAAGAGATAAGAGCGACTACCCAACGGTACCTGGCGGAGGAACTATAGGTAGAATCACTGAAGCCGCTGTCATAGTCCAGCGCCAAACTCATCGTCGAGCCGCAAGTTGAAGTTGAACTCGCTGTGGTCAATCCCAGCAGCGTAGTGACCTACGTAGTAGCCTAGCGCCAACAGGGCTGGGAGGTGGGCCAGGTCGTTGGCCACGGCGCTTGTCGGCAGGCCGCCTTAGTCAGAAATAGGAAGAGTCTGTGCTCAGGAGCTAGACTAAATTACTGTGAATTCCTGCGTTCTTCTGATTTTGAGTGCGTTTCTAGCCACATTGTGTTCTCTCTTGAAATCAGAGTCTCAACTCTTTCAATAAAGAATTGTTCCTTGTTTTCGACAGCTGCGTAGCCATTTGCTTCAGCATCGAAATAGTGTTTTTCCTTCTTTAAAGTCTCTGCAATTGTACGATAGCTGACCCAGTTTTCTTGGAGCTTAAAGGACTTCAACGCAGACGTTACTATTGCCAAAAATATCGAAGGAATTACCGAGATCAAGTTTTCGCCTTCTGGTGTCAGAACAATCACCGCTGGAAGGGTAGATGACAATATGATGGCAAGCCACTGAAAAATGTGGTAATAGCTCTTGTAACGGCCTGACCTGCTTTCATACCAGTGCACTTGGCTTTCGTATCGTTCTTCTAGATAGCTGTCGAAAAGCTCGCTCTTCACAATTTGAATCCTTTCGCTGCTAGAGACCACCCGTCAAGAGGAGTCTGGACATGACCGTGGTTCCCCGACACAAAGTCTTCGTTAGTTTCCATAGCGAAGACAAGCATTTCAAAGATGCCATTTTAGAGATAATGGAATACGATTTCATAGATCAGTCCGTAGGTGAAGATGACATTGATGACTCTCTCGCGACAGAGACCGTCCGACAGAAAATACGTGATGAATTCATCCGAGACGCGACAGTTACAATTGTGCTAGTAGGCAAATGCACCTGGCAACGAAAACACGTTGATTGGGAGATCGGCTCTAGTCTTCGAGACACAAAGTTTAACTCTCGATGTGGATTGATTGGTATGCTCTTACCCGGCCACCCGGATAGTGGGTCTGGAAAGTTCAGTCTCAGTCGCATTCCCCCTAGGCTAGCGGACAATATCTCAGGTGAAGATCCATTCGCATTTGTCTTGGAGTGGTCCACAGACCCAAATTTCCTGCGCCAATGGATTCACCATGCTTTCTTAAGAAGGTACGGCGCTCCGCCCAACAATAGTAGGCCCCAATTCAAGCGAAATAGATCTGGCATTTGCTCAGCGGGATGGAAAGACTAGCGAGGCCCCAATTCCCACTCAACTTCATTTCGCCTTTCAACTGGAGAAGCATTGCAGGAAGGATGGCTCTTCGCCCTACCCGGAATTCGAATGGACTCATTGGAGTAAGTATTTGCCCCAACAACTGTGCAGATCAGGTAAACTTTGGTATTCGAAAGGAACGGGACACTTCCATCCTTGTTGACTTACGGAGTTTAGGCAGCATGAATGGTGATCATAGGTGAACTGAGTTAGACCAGACGCACCAAAGAGACCGGAGCGATGAGAAAGAAAGGACTGATTCGTGCAGATGATTCCCATTAGCCGGAAAAGATTCTTAGAATTGCTGGAGTTGCAGATTGGTATGAAACCCTTTAGTTTCAGTTGTAGCCCCGACAGAAAGGTGTGGCCTACGCCTGGACGTGGCCTCACACAGGACGAGGACAGGACGTACCTGCAGGGGGTATACTCCGAGTTGGACCAAATCGTAGATATAGTTGCGAGAGAGAGGGATGGGGCCGGCCGCTTTTACCTCAGTGTCGAGGGGGTATTTCTGAACCACGATGATAGACAAATCGCAAAATTTAGATTTGTGGATTAGAGTACTGACTTTGCAAAGGGCTCTTGATTCCTGGTCGACTCCCACGATATCGGTAGGAGTCAATCTGGACATCGCGCTTGGTCTGAGTTCAGTATCGACAACTGCGATAAGGTTTTGCCCCCTTAATCAATTTCACCAAAAGCGATGCTGCCCCCTAAGACTGAGACGACACGCAAGAGAGTGAGTCGGCAAGGAGAGGTTCAACTACAATTGGTTGGCAACGGTTACTGAAGCCCCGACTCAACGCTCTTGTCGTCTAGACCGGTACCGCCCTTAGTTTCGTCAAGGTACTCTAAAATCCTACACTATTTGAAGAGTCACTGGTCCATTGGGTATAGTCTCAACTAATGGCGTCTTGGCCGAAAGTATGGAACGAGCCAGAGGCACCCGCAAATTGTGACATCTCAATGGCGGCTCGTTCCTTCCTGGCACGCAGCAGCACGACTCAAGAGAGTGACGAACTCAAGGCCAGGTCAGTACAGCTTCACTAGAATCTGCTATCTGTCAGTAGGGAAACGCCAAGTTCCTAGTTGCGACCCCTCACTCCCCCAAATTCCCCATCACCGCCAGCGGCGTCGCCGCCAGCAACCCCCCATCAACCGGCATCACAATCCCTGAAATCCACCGCGCCTCATCACTCGCAAAATAAAGCGCCGCATACGCCACATCCCAGGCTGTCCCCTCAGTCCCCAGCGGCCCGATCTTCCGCCTCCTCTCCCGCTCCCCCTCCTGAAACTCAGCCGTAAACGAAGCATGCACATGCCCCGGCGCCAGGCAATTCACCCGGATACCCTCCCGCCCATGATGCACCGCCATCAGCCTCGTCAGCGTAGCCAGCCCGCCCTTCGCCACCGAATACGGTACATTGATATACGCGCCCGCCAGCAGCCCGTCAATCGACGAAATATGAATAATCGACCCGCCCCCGCCCGCAGCCATATGCGGCACGGCATACTTGCAGGCCATCACCGGCCCTTTCAGATTCACGTCCAGAGCGACATTCCAGAGCCCCTCTTCATAATCCGTTACCTTGCCCCCACCAATCCCGCCCGCATTGTTCACCAGTATATCCAGGCTACCGTATCGCCCCACACACGCCTCGGCCAGTTCCCGGCAGTCCGCTTCCTCCGTAATGTCCGCCGAAACGAATGACGCCTCCCCTCCATTCTCCCTGATGAACTTCACCGTCACCTCGGCCCGTTCCTCGTCCAAATCCGCCACGACCACCCTCGCCCCCTGTCGCGCAAATAGCACAGCCGTTGCATAGCCGATGCCAAGAGCCGCCCGCCTTCGCGACCCCGCGCCCGTGACAATCGCCGCCTTGCCTTCCAACCTGTCTCCTTGAAGAGGGAGTCCACCTGACACAGTCAATTCATTCTGGCTCATTGGAGTCGGTTCGCCTTGTTGTTCGGAATGACACTAAAACTCGTTGCCCTATGTTAGATCAGCGAGTCGACGGAGCAGAGTGCCGTTAGTCTTCACACAGCCACCCGTTCATGCAAAGACACTCCGGTACGCCGCTGATGTTCTTCGCGCCCCTTCGCGTCACTTCGCGGAAAAAAGATGTTCCCCGAGACGTTCCGCGATTGTTAATGTCAGATTACATCCGACAGATAACGGGCCTTCGTAATCTCAACCACCTCATCCGGGTCCCGCCGCCACCAGTTGCGCTCGGAGAAAATTTCCACTTCCCGAAAACCGTCGTACCCCGTCGCCTCCACCAGCCGTCGAATGCGCCGAATGTCGATAACCCCGTCACCCATCATGCCCCGGTCTAGCCGCAGGTCCGTCGTCTCCATCAACCAATCGCAAACATGAAAGGAAACAATCCGGCCCGCCGCCCGTTCAATCTCCCGCTCCATATCCGGGTCCCACCACACATGATAGACATCCACCACGATGCCTAGCTCAGGACCGGCTCCCAGCGCCTCAATCCAATCATTAGCCTGCCCCAAAGTGGACAAACAGGAACGGAACGCGCAGATCATCGGGTGCAGCGGTTCCAGCCCCAGCGTCACGCCGGCCCGTTTCGCATAGGGAAGCACCTCTGCCAGGCCCTCAAGGCAGCGCGCTCGCGCCACCGCTAGATCTCTCGACCCCTCAGGCAACCCGCCCGCCACAAAAACAACACAATCGGCATCCAGTTCAGCCGCCTCATCGATGGCTCGCCTCGTCGAATCCAGGTTGGCCCGAAACAGGTCGGGATCCGAATCCGTCAACAGTCCCCCGACACACAAGCACGTGACCTTCATATCATGAGCCTTCAGCAACCGATTCGCCTCGCTCACGCCCACCTCATGCAGCTTGTCCCGCACAACTCCCATCGCGTGTACCCCGTGCCGCGCATACCCCTCGATCGCCTGCGGCAGCGACCACTGGTGCAGCGTCGTAAACTGGTTTATCGCGAGTCTGCTGAAGTCGCTCATATCTGCCTGCCCAACACGGCTCCGGAGTCAATCAGATGAAAATAAACGCACAATCAGTAGGTCGCTCGCCCGCCCGACACGTCAAACACCGCGCCCGTAGCAAAACTGCACGCATCGCTGCACAACCACGCCACCATCTCGGCGTTCTCCTCAACCGTTCCAAACCGCCCCATCGGGATCTTGGCCGTAACAGTCTTGATGTACTCCGGAGTCATCTCCCCCAGAAGATCGGTCTGCACCATCGCCGGCGCCACGCAGTTGACAATGATGCCGCTCTGAGCCAGCTCCTTGCCCAATGACTTGGTCAGCGCGATCACGCCCGCCTTCGCCGCCGAATACGCGCAAGCGTTCGCGTTCCCCTCCTTGCCCGCGACCGAAGCCACGTTCACGATCCGGCCCCCTCCCTGGTCCAGCATGAAAGGTATAACCGCCCGGCTGCACAAAAAGACCGAACTGAGGTCCGCCGTGATCACCCGGTCCCACTCCTCCAACGGGTACTCCCACGTCGGCAGCGTCGGGCCGGAAACGCCGGCATTGTTGACCAGGATATCAATAACACCAAGCTGCGCCAGCGTATCCTGCACAGCCTGCTCCACGCTCGCCGGTTCCGTCACGTCCACCGAAAAAGCGGCCTCAATCCCTTGCCCTGCCTCAGTCCCCCGCACAGGCCCCGGGTCCAAATCCCAAACAGCCACACCAGCCCCCGACCCGGCCAGCCGCTGAGCAATACCCAGCCCAATCCCCTTAGCGCCCCCGGTAACAACCGCCGTCCGCCCACTGAAGTCATATTCAATCATCTTCGTTTCCCTCGACCGCGACCTAACCTAGTCTGGCTCGCCAGTCAACTGACCACTGACCACTGACTACTGCAGTTCCTTATACCCCAAGTCGTGGGAAAGTGCTATAGAAGCTGTCGACACGGACAGCGTTCTGCTCGAAAATTCGCGTTGGTCAGAACACGTTCAGTTCAGCTAAAATGCTGAGGGGCACAGCCGCCGCACAGGAGCACACGTGTGAGTAAATTGCGTATAGCCATACTTGGCGCCGGGACAATGGGACGTCGCCACATCGACTATGTGAATGCAAGCGGCGAGTGTCAGCTTGTTGCCATCTGCGACCCGGACTCCGGCGTGGCCAAACTGGCGGCAAAGAACGAGGTCCCACTCTTCCACGATGAATACGAAGCCCTGGATCTCGCCGCTCCCGACGGTGCCATCATCGCCGCGCCCACCATCCTGCACGAAGAGCTTGCCCTGGCATGTATCCGCCGTGGGATCGTGCCTCTGGTAGAAAAACCAATCACTGCCGCGCTCGACGAAGGACGATGGCTGGTCGACGAAGCCGCCGCGGCTCAAGTACCTGTCCTGGTCGGCCATCACCGGCGCTATCATCCCCGCATCCAGCGGCTCTGGAAACTGGTGAAGGAAGGCGCCATCGGCTCCCTGATCGGAGTCTCCCTCTTGTGGGCCGTCAAAAAGCCGGACGCCTACTACGACGTCATCTGGCGCACGCGCGCCGGCGGCGGTCCCGTACTGACCAACCTCATCCACGAAATCGACACCCTGCGCTACATCTGTGGCGAGATAACCAGCGTCTACGCAGCCACCAGCTCGGCGACACGCGGCTTCGAGGTGGAGGACTCCGCCGCCATTACCCTCAGATTCACGGACGGCGTCATCGGCTCGATCTTTCTTTCCGACGCCGCGCCCTCGCCCTGGTCATATGAACTGACAATGTTCGAAAACCCATCCTACGCCCACGTGGAAGGTAACTGCGCCTTTTTCTTTGGCACAGAAGGCTCAATCGCCTTCCCCACGATGGAACTGTGGCGCTATCCCTCCGCCGACAGCGCCGGCTGGGAGCATCCACTCGTTCAGGAACGGCATGAACCGGCCGACGCCGATCCGCTCGCAGCACAACTGGCCCACTTCTGCCGCGTCATCCGCAGAGAAGAACCGCCTCTCGTCAGCGGCGAAGAGGGCCTGCGCACGCTTGCCGCGACCCAGGCCGTGCTCTCCTCTGGCAGTGAGGGAAAGCCCGTTGAACTCCTGCCGGCTTGAGCAATCCCGCCCGACTCTGGGCCTACAGAACTGTTCCATTTACACGCAATTGAGAGTGACTGGTCCGACTTAAAAGGAAAGGAGACTCCCGATGGCATACGCAACCTACATGGGCGCACACGTCAAGCGCAAGGAAGATCCCCGTCTCATCACCGGAAGCGGCGCCTACGTCGGCGACCTGAAGCTGCCCGGCATGCACTACGTTGCCTTCGTCCGCAGCCCCTACGCCCACGCCCGCGTCGGCGAGATCGACGCCTCGGCCGCGCTCGCCCTTGACGGTGTCGTCGCCGTGGTCACCGGCCAGGACCTCGCCGCGCACACCGAGCCCATGCCCTTCCCCTTCGAGGTCGGATCCGCCGACGGTGAAGCAAACAGCAAACGCACGCACTACGCCCTGACAACCGGAAAAGTGCTCCACATGGGCGAATGCGTGGCCGCAGTTATCGCCTCAGACGCCGCCACCGCCGCCGATGCCGCCGAGGAAGTCTTCGTCGACTGGGATCCGCTCCCCGCCGTCGCCGGGATCGAGCAGGCCCTCGACCCCGACGCCGCGCGCCTCTTCGACGACATGGACAGCAACGTCCAGGAAGTGTGGCGGCGCAAAGTCGGCGACGTCGATGCCGCCTTCGCCGGCGCCCACAAGGTCGTCAGCCAGCATATCACCAGCCAGCGTCTCGCCGCCGTACCCATGGAAGGCCGCAGCATCGTCGCCGCGCCCGATCCGACGACCGCAGGGCTGACCGTCTGGACCAGCACCCAAGCCCCCCACCTGATACGCGGCCAGCTTGCCGGCGTCCTGCGCATGTCCGAAAACGCCATCCGCGTCATCGCCCCCGAAGTCGGCGGCGGCTTCGGCGTCAAGATCGGCATCTATCCCGAAGAAGTGGTGATAGCCAGCCTGGCCATGCGTTTCCAACTACCACTGAGCTGGGTCGAAGGCCGCAGCGAGCACCTGCTCACCACCACGCACGGCCGCGGCCAGATTGCCGACTACGCCCTCGCCGTCACCCAAGACGGCCGCATCACAGGTATGAAAATGCGCGTCGTCGCCGACATGGGAGCCTATCCCATCGTGCTCATCATCCCCGAACTGACCGGCTGGATGGCCGTCGGCGTCTACGACATCCCCGCATTTGACATAGAAATCGACTGCGTATTCACCAACACCACCCCCATCGCCGCCTACCGCGGCGCCGGTCGGCCGGAAGCCGCCTACTACATCGAACGAATGGTAGACCTGGTAGCAAATGAGTTGGGCCTGGATCCGACCGAAATCCGCCGCAAAAACTTTATCTCTCCCGACGCCTTCCCCTACGACACCGGTACCACGCTAACCTACGACAGCGGCGAATACGAGAAGTCGCTGACCAAAGCCCTCGACGTTTCCGGCTACGCCTCGCTGCGCGCAGAACAGGAGCAACGCCGCAGCCAGAGCAACGGCAACCTGCTCGGAATTGGCCTTGCCAGCTACGTCGAGATCTGCGGCTTTGGCCCCTACGAGAGCGCCGAAGTACGCGTCGAGCCCAGCGGCACCGTAACCGTCTTCACAGGTATCTCCCCGCACGGCCAGGGACAGGAAACGACATTCGCCCAGATCGTGGCCGATCAGCTGGGAGCAGACTACGACCAGATCGTCGTCAAACACGGCGACACCGCCAACACGCCAATGGGCATCGGCACGATGGGCAGCCGCGGTCTCGCCGTCGGCGGCACCGCCCTCGTCCGCGCCACAGGCAAAGTGCGCGACAAGGCCAAACAGATAGCCGGGCACATCCTCGAAGCCGCCGCCGAAGACATCGAGCTGACCGAAGGGCAGTACCAGGTGCGCGGCGTCCCCGACAACGCCGTGACCCTCGCCGATATCGCAGCACGCGCCTACAGCGATGACCTGCCAGACCAGATCGACACAGGCCTCGAAGGCACCGACTACTTCCGGCCCGACCTCGTCTACCCCTTCGGCACCCACGTCGCCGTCGTCGAAGTCGAGCAGTCCACCGGCCGTGTCACCATCCGCGAATACTACTCCGTCGACGACTGCGGCCCCCGCATCAGCCCCAAACTGGTCGACGGCCAGGTCCATGGCGGCCTCGCACAAGGCATCGCCCAGGCCCTGTTGGAAGAAGTGGTCTATAGCGAGGAAGGCCAGCTCTTGACCGGCACACTCATGGACTACGCCATACCCAAGGCAGCCCAATTTCCCACCTTCGTGACCGACTCAACCGTTACGCATACCCCCCACAACCCGCTCGGCGCCAAAGGCATCGGTGAAGCCGCCACCATCGGCTCCACGCCGGCCATCGCCAACGCCGTCATGGACGCCCTCAAGCCGCTGGGCGTACACCATCTCGACATGCCCCTGACGCCTGAGAAGATCTGGCAGGCGATCCATGCCAACGGCAATGGCGCCGGCTGAGCCAGAATTGGTTAATTTGGGAGGAATCGTAACTGCTAAGTCCATGCCCAAAGGTGCTCATGATTCAGTGTGAGAAGGGTCTTCTCTACCCTCGATTTTGTGGGCGGTCGGGCCTATTCGGCCCTCCCTTGTGCGGGGGCTCC
>JAPOVP010000135.1 GCA_026708085.1 Caldilineaceae bacterium | reverse complement strand
GGTCGTCGAGGCATGTTGTAGGACCGGGGGCGTTGCGGGGGCGGAGCCCCCGCACAAGGGAGGCCGCTTGCGGCCGACCGCCCGGAACTGCAGTAGTCAGTAGTCAGTAGTCAGGGGGGGCGATTCTTCTGGCGGAAATTTGAATGGGAACTGACTGCGACCCGGGTGCTTCCAGAGGCTTTTGAGAGTTCGCCCCTTTTTTGGGAGGCACCCCTTGCCGGAAGACGTTGTAGACTCGATTTCTTGATATGATATAATCCTTGAGGCCTGTGGAAAAGCGCTGGAGCGTTCGTCAGCTTGGCAGAGGCGTTAGCCCAGAGCTTGCATTTTCAAACAAACGGACTTGCGGAGTCATTTGGCGCCTCTTCGCTGCTTTTCAATGGTTACTTCTTCCCAAAATCGCGCAGTTCTCATTTCCCTCTTCCTCATTCTCCTTCTTTCACTACTCTCTTCCTGTTCGGGTGGACCGCGGTCTCCAAGAGTTATAGGCAAGAAGGAAACATACGCGTCCGGCCGCATCCTGATCAAGTTTAATGCCGGGTTTTCCACCGTCTCGATGACGGAGACGGCCAAAAAGTTTGATTTGCGACCCTCCTCGATATCCTGCGGCTCAGTCCATTTGCACAGTGTGCGGCCGGGAACGGAGCTAGAGGCGGCAGAGACATTCATGCTCGATCCGGCAGTAGAGTACGCAGAACCGGACTATCTGATCTTTGCAGCCACACCTGGCGCGAATGCCGCAGCAGAGGGAGTAGGTCCAGAGGATAGCGGCGTTGCATCCAGAAAAATACAAGCAACTTTGCGGCCGGCGAGTGATGAGGTGACGCCAAACGATCCCTTCTACGACAGGCAATGGGCGCTGGCCAAGATCGAGGCTGAAGGCGCCTGGAAGGTCTCCACAGGTAGCGATGTAATCGTTGCGGTAATCGATTCCGGCGTCGATCTGGACCATCCTGAGCTGTCGGGGCGTGTTCTGGCGGGGTACGACTTTGTCAACGAAGACACCGAAGCGAATGACGATTACGGTCACGGAACTTTGGTGGCCGGGGTCGTAGCGGCCGCTGCACATAACGCAAGGGGTATTGCCGGCCTGGCCTGGAATGCCAAGATCTTGCCGGTGAAAGTTCTGGACCACCAGGGGCAGGGCGTAAGCAGCAACCTTACGTGCGCCCTGTATTGGGCTGCGGACGAGGGCGCAGACGTCATCAACATCAGTATCATCAGTTTCGGCCCGTCATTTGGGATGCAGAGCGCGATCAACTACGCTGCGAATGAAGGGGCACTTATTTTTTCGGCGTCCGGAAACCTCTATGAACAGGGAAATCCCGTCACCTATCCCGCCGCGCTCGAAAACGTCATTGCCGTGGGCGCCACTGACAAAGACGATGCCCACGCCTGGTTCTCAAGCGCGGGCACCTTTGTCGATGTGGCGGCGCCCGGGGTAAGCATTCTCAGCCCATTTCCCCCGACACATGACGAGTATCGATCAGTTAATGGTACGAGCCTAGCGACGCCTCATGTAGTGGGACTAGCTGCACTGGTCCTGTCTGCAGCTCCGGGTCTTTCCTCTGAAGAGGTGGAAGTGGTGATCCAGCAGAGCGCGGTCGATTTGGGTGATGCCAGCAAGGACGACAAGTTCGGTCACGGGAGAATCGATGCTTCCGCTGCGATGTCGCTCACCATTTCCTCTTTGCCGGTGCACCTGCTGCTGCCGAGCGTGAACTCGCCCGCACCGACCGAGACACCGACGGCTACCCCATCGCCTACTGGCGAAACAACACCCGGTCCAACTCCGACCTCCAGTCCAACTCCGACCTCCAGTCCAACTCCGACCTCCAGTCCAACCTCGACCCCGAGTCCAACTCCAACTCAAGGCCAGTAGCAGAACTTTCATCGCGTACTGAGGGATTTCCAGCAGCTACAGTGCCAGCTTGAGCTGCTCGAAGTCTGCCACGGTTAAACGCCGTAGCGCCGGACGAACCGGTACATACGCTCCAGGGCGATTTCGAGTTTCGGCATTTCGACCGGATATGCGCAACGCACATGGCCCTCGCCCCCGGCGCCGAATCCGCTGCCCGGAATCACGGCCACGCGTTCCTCGTTCAAGAGCTTCTCAGCAAACTCAAATTCGTCCATGCCGGTGCGCTTGACACTGGGGAAGGCGTAGAATGCGCCCTTGGGCTCGAAGCAGTCCAAACCAATTTCGTTGAGGCCGTCGACGAGAAAGCGGCGGCGTTCGCCGTAGCTGGCCACCATCTCCTGCACGGCGGTTTCCGCGGCGGGGTCGGTCAGTGCGCGCAAGGCAGCGGCCTGACCGCCGGTGGGCGCAGACATGATCAGGTATTGGTGAATGCGACGCATGGCTCCGAGCAGCTCCGCGGGGCCTGCGGCATAGCCAATGCGCCAGCCGGTCATGGCGTAGTCTTTGCTCATCCCGCCGAGGTGAATTGTGCGCTCGGCCATACCTGGCAGGGCAGCGAACATGACGTGCTCGTGATCATCGTAGACGAGGCGATCGTATATTTCGTCGGAGATTACGATGAGGTCGTGCCTTTCGGCTACCTGCGCGATGGCTAAGAGCTCCTCACAGTTCATTACGGCACCGGTTGGATTGCAGGGATAGCCAATGAGCAGGATCTTGGTGCGCGGGGTTATGGCTTCCTCAAGCTGTTCTGGAGTCAGGACGAAGTTGTTGGCGGCGTAGGTGGGAATGTCGACGACCGTGCCTCCGGCCAGAATCACGTCAGCAGTGTAGGATACGAAGCAAGGCTGAGGCACGAGCACCTCGTCACCCGGGTCGAGCAACGCCTGCATGGCGATGTACATCGCCTCACTGACGCCGACGGTGATGAGCACTTCCGTACCAGCGTCATATGCCGGCGCGTCGTAGAGTTTCGTCAGCATGCCGGCCACAGCTTCACGCAGTTCCAATGTGCCGGCATTGGATGTGTAGGAGGTGTCCCCTTGCAGCAGGCTATTGGTGCCGGCGTTGAGAACCGGCTTGGGGGTTACGTAGTCAGGCTCGCCGATTCCCAAGCTGATCACGTCATCCATGGTCGTAGCGAGATCGAAAAAGCGTCGAATCGGAGAGGGCGGCACACGCCGTACGCGGTCGCTCAGGCGACTCTCCAGCGATCGTCGCAACCCAGCGGACTGGTTTCTTTGGTCGTCGCCCGTGCTGGGCACAATCACGGTCGGAGCTTCAGGAGAGTTCATAAGTATCGTATTCATCTCTAGTTGGTCTATTGCGGTGGGGAACGGTAGTTTCAACGCCTGCAAGATGCCTTGGGCGAGCCCGAGCATCTGCGTATCGGACAGAAGCCTTTTCAGCCGATTGCACAACGGTCAGCGACTTAACCGAGCCGTTGCCGGCCAGCTGCACCGGCTGCGCCAAAAGCTGATGCCCGAGGGCTTGACCTTCGGCGGCACTTGTTGGTTAAGAAGGTCAGGTAGTACTTTTCTTTGAAAGAAACGCTGATGATCACAGTACCGGCTTTCTCAAACGCCATTCCGTACTCTGTTCGTAGGCATAGGCGGATCGCAGAATCTTCTCTTCGCCGAGCGATGGGCCGAGCAACTGCAGGCCGACAGGCAGTCCGCCGGCATCGAATCCGCAGGGGATGCTGATCCCGCACAGGCCGGCCAGATTGGCGCTGGTCGTGAAGATATCGGTCAATATCATTGCAAGCGGATCGTCCACCTTCTCGCCGATGCGAAACGCCGTGGTGGGCGAGGTTGGCGAAAGAATTACATCAACATCCGCAAAAGCGCGGTCAAAGTCCTGTTTGATCAGTGTGCGGACCTGCTGGGCTTTCAGATAGTAGGCGTCGTAGTAGCCTGCGCTGAGGGCATAGGTGCCCAGCATGATGCGACGCTTCACCTCGGGCCCGAATCCAGCACCGCGCGTCTGCCGGAAGTGGTCGAAAATCGAATCGCCGTCGACGCTAAGTCCAAAACGGATGCCGTCATAGCGAGAAAGGTTGGCGCTGGCCTCTGCGGTAACGATCAGATAGTAGACGGGCAGAGCCAGTTCCGTGTTGGGCAGGCCTATCGGCACGATTTCCGCCCCCAGGGAGGCGAAATGATCGATGGCTGAACGGACAGCGTCTTCGACCTCCGGCTGGATGCCTTCCACGAAATACTCTTCAGGGATACCAATTCGCATCCCTTCAATTTCGCCGGTCAAAGCTGCCGAAAAGTCGGGCGCATTCACCGGCATCGTAGTGCTGTCACGCGGGTCGGCGCCGGCAATCAGTTCGAGCAGCAGGGCGGCATCAGTAACTGTCTTGGTGATGGGCCCTATCTGATCGAGGCTGCTGCCGTAGGCGATAAGTCCGTAGCGGCTAACGCGGCCGTAAGAGGGCTTCAATCCAACTATCCCGCAGAACGAGGCGGGCTGGCGAACGCTGCCGCCGGTGTCAGTTCCCAGTGCAGCCGGTGCCTCGTCGGCGGCGACCGCGGCCGCGGAGCCGCCGCTGCTGCCGCCAGGCACACGTTGCAGATCCCAGGGATTGCGGGTGGGGCCAAAACCGCTGTTCTCGGTGCTCGACCCCATGGCGAATTCATCGGTATTGGTCTTGCCCAGAATTATCGCGCCGGCTGCTTGCAGCTTTTGTACGGCGGTGGCGGAGTAGGGGGGAACAAAGCCCTCCAGGATGCGGCTGCCGGCGGTCGTCTCGATCCCACTGGTCATCAGAACGTCTTTGATGGCGATCGGGATTCCAAGGAGGGGACGGGCGTCTCCGCCGGCGCGCGCACGGTCGGCCTGGGAGGCCGCTTCGAGCGCCTCATCCGCTGTTGTTCGCAAAAAAGCATGCAGGGCAGCGTCTACCCGCTCGATCTGCTCCAGGCATGCCTTCGTCAGTTCGACGGATGTAAACTGGCCAGCGGTCAAGCCGGCACGCGAATCTGCCACGCCAAGCGAAGTCAGCTGCTTCGTTGCGTTCTGATCGCCCATCATCCTTGTCCTCCTCCACGTTGGAAGAAGGCACAGGTCTGCTCTGCAATAATCAAGCTATTTCACCCTGCGAACTTCTGCTAAGCCCCGACGTCGTCGAAGACGGCGATGACGCGGAAATAGCCGTCGTCGGAATCCGGTGCGTTTCTTACGGCCTGCGAGTTTGACAGGCTCTCCAACGACTCGTCGTCGGCCAGCACATTGCTAAGCGGAAGGACTTGAGGCGTAGGGGGTACGGCACTTGTGTCTACAGACTGGACCTGCTGTGCGTAAGTCAGAATCTGCCCGAGTTGACCGGCATATTCGTCCAGTTCGGCATCACTCAGTTGTAATTTGGCCAGTTCGGCAACGTGCCGAACCTCTTCCCTCGTCAGTTTCACATTACCCTCGCGGCGGAAGCATGAAGACGGTTTCGTCCACAAAAAAAAGCGCCGTGGGTTGAGTCCACGGCGCATTTCTGCGTTTCTTCTGCGCCGTGGCTCTCCGTCGGTGCCTACGGCGCAGTGTAACCAGCGTTACCCGCTACCGCAGCACGCGCGCTGCTGCGCCTGCTGCTGCACTGTTGACTTCTGCGTATGAACGGTCCGTGAGTGTGGGAGATGCTACCCGCATGATAAGAGTATAGTCGGAGTCTCCGAAGGTGTCAAATATTGGCACAACTTACTAGTGCACGCAATTGACAGAAGAGAACCGGTGGGATACAACAGACTGGATTCGGGAGGCTGCGACCGCAAAGGAGAAGTCTTACAATGGGGAATCCACAGACGCAGGAGAGGATCGGCGAGGCGCTACGCGTGCTGGGATTGCCCAGAGGCGCCCTCGTGTTCGTGCATAGCTCGATGAGCAGCATAGGATACGTTGAAGGCGGTGCAGAGGCTTTAGTCGATGCGTTTCTGCAAGTTCTGGGTCCTGCGGGTACTCTTGCCGTGCCAACGTTCACCTTTTCCCATTCGCGAAGCGCGGCTCCTGTCTTCGACCCGGCACTTGATCCTTCTGAGATGGGCCGCCTGACCGAGGAGACAAGAACACGGCCGGGGGCGCAGAGAAGCTGCCACCTGCTGCACTCCGTAGCCGCCCTGGGAGCGCATGCTGAGAAGATAGCAGCACGTCACGGGCCGTCAGCCTGGGCGGAAGACGGTCCATTCTGGAAGCTGCGTGAGTTGGATGCCTGTATTCTTCTGCTGGGGGTCCCCTATCTTCGGTGCACATTCTTTCACCTTTTGGAACAGCAGGTACAGGTCCCATACCGACAGTGGCGGGAAGTAGAGGCACAGATCCGGGAGCCAGATGGGTCGCAGCGACCGCTGCCGACGTTGACCTTTGGCCCCAAGCCAGGATTCGTAGGCAACGATTTCAACCGGCTGGGAATGATGCTGGAAGAACGGGGACATGTTATGGCGGGGAGCGTGGGTAATGCAGTGGTCCGACTCTTCCGCGCCAGAGATGCCTTCGAGGTTGGCATGGAACAATATCGAGTCGATCCAGACCTCTTCCTAATGAAAGGGCGGGAATATGCACGGCTCGGGAACGGTGTCCTGACGGACGACTTGCACAATGAGAAATGGGTACTTGACCCTGCGAAAACCTACCGGCGCCAGTGACGCAAAATGGACTCAGCGACAGCACATTAAGAGGCCGCTCACATTGAAGAGTTTCCCGCTCTTACGGATTCGAACACCAGGACGAGCCGCCTCTTCGGATCCCTCCAGTTCCTGACAATTTGCGATCCCTTTCGCCCGGTAAGACAGGAGCAGTTCAACGAGCCTTCCTACCCGGCGATGTTCACTTTGATCATCAAGTGGATTGATCGCGACTTTGCCCGGTGCTATACTGACAGCATCCCATCCCTCCAGAGCACCGAGTTTCCGAGCTCACCCACACATTAAGGAGACAGCTGTTGGGACATCTACCGGATTTCGATCTTGCGGGCAAAGTGGCAGTGATCACAGGCGCTTCGAGAGGCATCGGCGAGGCGATCAGCCGCTGCTTTGCCGCAAAGGGGGCCGCGGTCGTTCTGAGCAGCCGTAAACAGGCGGCACTTGACGAGGTGGCCGGGTCGATTCGGGCGGAGGGCGGGCGCGCCCTGGCCGCGGCCGCGCATACGGGCGACATGGAGGCGGCAGCGGCCCTGGCGGAACAGGCGGCGGGCGAGTTCGGCGGGATAGACATCCTGGTAAACAATGCTGCAACCAACCCTCATTTCGGGCCGATCCTCTCTGCGGAAGAGAGTCACTGGCACAAGATCCTCGACGTGAACGTGGTGGGCTACTTTCGCATGGCCAAAGTTTGCAGTGCTGAGATGTCGAAACGGGGCGGAGGCAAGATCATCAATGTTGCTTCGATCGCCGGGAAAAGGCCGCAGCCGGGAATGGGCGTCTATTGCGTCAGCAAAGCCGGCGTGTTGATGCTCACCGAGGTTCTGGCTGCGGAGCTGGCCGCAGAGGGAATCCAGGTCAATACAATCGCACCCGGCTATGTCAGGACCGATTTCAGCCGGGCAATCTGGGAGGACCCGGATCTCAACCAGACTGTGCTTGGGGTTATTCCGCAGAAGAGAATTGCCGAAACCGACGAGCTAACCGGTATTGCTCTTTACCTGGCGTCGGATGCGAGTAGCTTTACGACAGGGGGAACTTTCGTTGTCGACGGCGGCCAGTGGGTTGATGCCGGCCTGGGCGCGTGAAGGACCGAACAAGCTATCCGACCCGTTTCCATGGCAGGGATCGACCTCTCAACATCCATCAGATAACGAAACAGACTGCTCAATGACCACCGACATTCTTCCCGATCTTCTTCTCCGCGTTCGCCAGTTCATCGACAGTGAGGTCGTCCCAATTGAAAAGCTGCTGATCGGTCTTCCGTGGACGGAGGTTGAGCCATTGCTCGATCGGAAGCGGGAGGATGTGAAGGAGGCCGGTCTTTGGGGGCTGGCCCTGCCGGTTGAATGCGGCGGCCAGGGACTGTCGCTGGCCGAGTTCGGGCGGGTGAGTGAAGTGTTGGGGCGCACGCCGGGCGGCCACTATGCCTTTGGATGCCAGGCACCCGATATGGGCAATATGGAGTTGCTCATCCATTCAGGCACTCAAGCGCAGCGAGATCGCTACCTGCTGCCACTAACCCGCGGCGAAATTCGCTCCTGCTTTGCCATGACCGAACCGGAGCACGCGGGATCCAATCCAACGTGGATGAGTACGAGCGCAGTGCGCGACGGCGATGAGTACGTCATTAACGGCCACAAGTGGTTTACAACGGCGGCAGAGGGGGCGTCTTTTGCCATCCTGATGGCGGTGACCAACCCGGAAGCGGAGAGCCGTCATCAACGGGCCAGCCAGATCATCGTAGATCTGGACACACCGGGGTTTCACATTGAGCGGAACATCCCGGTGATGGGCGAGGCCCACGGCGGCTGGAACAGCCATGCGGAGGTCTGGTTCGAGAATGTGCGCGTGCCCGTTGACAACCTCATCGGAGAGGAAGGCAAGGGCTTTGCACTGGCCCAGTACAGGTTGGGACCGGGACGCATTCACCACTGTATGAGATGGATCGGGATCTGTGAACGCGCTTTCGACATCATGTGCAGCCGGGCCGCGCGGCGAGAGGTTGCGCCTGGGCGGCTACTGGGCTCCCAGGGGATGGTACAGGCGTGGATCGCGGAGAGCAGAGCGGAGATAGACGCGTCGCGGCTGATGGTACTGGAGACGGCCCGTAAGATCGACACGGAAGGCGTCTTCGCGGCCAGAGACGAGATTTCGATTATCAAGTTCTACGTGGCCGACGTGTTGATGCGGGTATTGGATCGGGCTCTTCAGACTTTGGGAGGCTTGGGTATGAGCGACGATACTCCAATCGCGTACTGGTACCGTCACGAAAGGGCCTCCCGCATCTATGACGGCCCCGATGAAGTCCATAAGATGAGTGTCGCCCGGCGCATCCTGCAGCGGTATCAATCGTGAGGGTCACAGGGAGTCCGACTGGCATAAAACGAACGTTCTCAAGCAGTCGGACGCAGGCCATTTCCGTCTCCAATAGTTGGCCCTGCCAGAGTAGCAAGGTTTCGACCGGCGTCATGACTTCCTGACAACAGCAAAGTCCTCCGTTTCCGGCAGTACAACTCCCACCGTCACTTCCCAACCAACACTCCCTTACTCCCCATCGCCTTCGATATGGCGAAAGACTTCGCGATTACGGCGCCGCTGGACTGAAGCGCTCGGCATTTTCGTTCAGCTACTTCCGGCGTGTGCCGCTGGCGTCAGACCGGACGCGCGGTTGCATGGACCTGACTCCAGAAATCAGTCCAGGGTTAGCAGTACACTTCACGAAACGATAGCTGAAGCATCGCCCCACTTCAATCACATCTCAGCATCATCGAGTCGCGGTAGGAACCAAGCCGGCCTTCAGGATGGTGTCCCTCAGCCGAGTGGAAGATCCTGCGTTTTGCCGTTGCCTCCCGCCAGGCAGTTGCGCGGCGACTTCCTGCGTGGCCACCGCGCTCCATCAGTTCCCCTCGCCCTATAGGCCTGGCACAGCATCCTAAGACCCCGTCGCGTACGGGACCCCCTCAGATCGCGTTTCACCCTGGGAATTATACGAAGTGCACAATGATAGGGGAGTTCGCGCTGAAATTGGTTTCTTGCTCGCGACAACTGGCAAACAAATCTTCGTGTAAATTGTGCGATTCGCACAATAATTGGGCGCGGTCTTTGGCAGGATTGGCCGTGCAAACACATGCCCCGCTGAAATATGCTTTGCTTGTTGTGAAATTCGTAACAATGAAAGGGGGCAAGATCCGATGCGTTTACCTTCTGCCAGCAGTTCCCATCCTGCCCGGGGTCACATGCCGCACAGGAACGGGAATGGCAAGCCCAAGCTTAACAAGGTGGAGCAATTGAAGCTTAGAAAGAGCCCGCTCGGTCTGATTCATGACATTTATCGCTGGGCCGACGAAGGGTTCGATGCAATTCCGCCGGAATACTATGACCTTTTCAAATGGCACGGTTTCTTCTATCGCAAGCAGACTCCGGGCTTCTTCATGTTGCGAATGCGCATCTCGAACGGGATCGTCAGCTCGACTCAACTGCGCGCTATCGCCGAACTTTCGCGTGACTATGGACGGGGCGTAGGCGACTTAACGACGCGGCAGAACATCCAACTGCGCTGGATCACCATTGAGGACATGCCAGCGATTATCGAAAAGCTGCAGGCGGTTGGCCTCGGCTCTGAGCAGACGGGAATGGACAATTTCCGCAATGTGACCGGCTGTCCTCTGACCGGCCTGACGCGCCACGAAATGCTTGACACGCGGCAGCTCACCGCGGCCACGGCTCTTTCTCTTCTGGGGCCGGAATTCGAAAACATACCCCGCAAATTCAATATCTCGATCAACGGCTGCCGTCTGGACTGCACACATGCGCAGAGCAACGATATCGGCCTGACGCCAGCCATAGGGCGGATAGGAAACCGCTCTGTGCCGGGATTCAACGTCGTGGTCGGCGGACATATGGGGAGCAGGAACCCTCATCTGGCTGTCCCTCTTGACATGTTTGTGCGCAGTTCCCAAGTTACAGCGCTCTGCCGCGCAATCCTGACCGTGTTTCGCGACAACGGAAGGCGCGCCGCACGGGGTAAGGCACGTTTGTGGTATCTGTTCGACGAATGGGGCCTTGAACGCTTTCGCGACGAGGTAACGAAGGTCCTGGGAGAGAAGCCGTCCTTTGCCGGGGCGTGTCAGCTCTATCGCGATCCGGATCCGCTCGAACAGGACCATGTTGGCGTGCATCCACAGATCCAAGACGGACTGAGCTATGTAGGACTGGTGGTTCCAACTGGCCGCATTACAGCTGAGAATCTCTTTGCGCTTGCTGAACTGGCGGAAAGATACGGCAGCAGGGAAATACGGCTGACCAACGATCAGAATGTAATTATCCCGAATGTACCGAATAACGAAGTTAACGAGCTACTTGATGAGCCGCTGCTGGAGGAGTGGAGCCCTTCGCCCTCGGGAGTCATGCGGGGGCTGGTCACTTGTACAGGCATAGACTACTGCCACTTCGCGCTCAACGACACGAAGGGGATCTCGCTAGCGATCGCGCGCAGGTTGGAGGAGCGGTTGCCCGACCGTGACAAAGTGGTACGGCTGAACGTGTCGGGGTGTGTTCACGCGTGTGGTCGCCACCGGCTGTCCGAAATCGGACTGGAGGCCACCCGTCTGCGGCAGGACGGCAGCGTGATCGACGGATTCAACGTTTTTGAAGGCGGCTGTCTGGGCGAAGACGCGAGACTGGGCGTAGAGACCCACCGGAAAGTCACGATAGAGGAGACGACCGAGCTGCTGGCCGATGCAGTGGCTAACCGCTACCAGTCCGAGGCGGTCCTGGACGCAGTTACTGCCTAAGACTTGATTCAGTTTTCGCCGCAAAGGAAACTCCCAGTGGATTTCGAGAATAAAGCTACCAAGATCGACCTGTTCAGCTTCAGCACACCGCAGATGCGGGCATTCCATGTTACGTGGTTCGCCTTCTTCCTCTGTTTTTTTGGCTGGTTCGGCATAGTGCCCTTGATGAAAGGTGACAGCGGGGTCATCGCGACGATCGGTCTCAGCCCCGCTCAGGTGGGTAACTCGGTCATAGCGGCAGTTTCACTGACAATTGTCGCGCGTCTGATTATCGGTCCCATGTGTGCCCGTTTTGGCTCGCGAAAGGTGTACACGTGCCTGTTGTTGATGGGGTCGCTGCCAGTCATGGGTATTGGCCTGGCCCAGACGCCAACCCAGTTCATTTTTGCCCGGGTATTGATTGGCGCGATTGGGGCCTCCTTCGTCATAACCCAATACCACACAAGCGTGATGTTTGCTCCCAATGTTGTGGGTGCGGCCAACGCGACAACGGCAGGCTGGGGCAATCTGGGCGGAGGGGTCACCCAGGCGGTGATGCCCCTTCTTTTGGCAGCTATACTGACCTTCGTGCCGGCGGCGCTGGGCTGGCGGTTGGCGATGGTTGCTCCGGGGATTGCGATGCTCTCAACGGCCGCGGCCTACTGGTTCCTGACCCAGGATGCACCGGACGGCAACTATTCTGAACTGCGGGCACGCGGTGAAATGCCGGCGGCGGCCGATACAAACGGCACGTTTGTGGAGGCGATCAAGGACTCACGTGTGATCGCACTCTTCTTCATCTATGCGGCCTGTTTCGGCATCGAGCTCACCATAAACGGTACTGCGGCCCTCTATTATTTCAATCGGTTTGAACTGAACCTTGCGACGGCCGGGCTTGTCGCCGGCCTCTTTGGTCTGATGAATATTTTTGCCCGGTCCATGGGCGGTGTTTTCAGTGATTTCATCAATCGCGGTGGCGGTCTGAAGGGGCGGACGCAGTTTCTGTTTGTATGCCTCCTCCTGGAGGGGGTCGCGCTCGTCCTGTTTGCAAACATGGGGGCGCTGGCGCTGGCAATTCCTGCCTTGATTGTCTTCAGTCTCTTTGTGCAGATGTCGGAGGGAGCAACTTTTGCGATCGTCCCCTACATCAATAAGCGCGCAACGGGGGCGATTGCCGGCATCGTAGGGGCTGGCGGGAACTTCGGGGCGATGCTGGCAGGGTTCCTGTTTCGGCGGGAGGCGGAGCTGTTCGGCCAGTCCTACATGATCCTGGGCATTTTGGTGGCTACATGCGCCTTCATGGCGCTGATGGTGCGTTTCTCTGAAAAAGAGGAAAAGGATGCGGCCGAAGAGACCGCCGCCCGGCTGGCCGCTGCCGGCGAATCGGTCTTGACCGGCGCCAACTAAACGTCAACAGCAGCATCGCATCGCCGACCGCAAGCAGCCGGCAAAGAGGGTCAGGGCCGTGAATCGCAACAAAGCCGAATCGAAACGGAAGAAAATGAGATCACGTGACAGCTCACCTGGCAATGGAACAGGAGGCGGACAGATCGACAGCTGGCACGACACGTACTGTCCTTACTGTGGAGTCGGGTGCGGACTGAGAGTCGGAATTGGCGATGGGAAGGTTGCCAAAGTGCGCGGCAATCCCGACCATCCTTCTTCGCTGGGAGATCTGTGCCTGAAGCCGATTCACCTGCCCAGCGCGCTGGACACGCCGGACCGGATTCGGGAGCCGCTCATGCGGATGGACGGCATGGGGAGAAAGTCACCATTCGCAAAGGGGGCCATGCGGAGCGTGACCTGGGAAAAGGCGACATCTCACATTGCAGCCGAACTCAAACGCATCGTCGGGGAATACGGCCCGGATGCAGTTGCCTTCTACGGGTCCGGCCAGTTTACGACCGAGGACTACTATGTCGCCAACAAGTTGCTTAAGGGGTTCATCGGTACTAACAACTTCGATGCCAACTCGCGGCTGTGCATGGCCTCGGCGGTGGCCGGGTACGTTTCGGCACTCGGCTCGGACGGGCCGCCGCCAGCCTATGAAGATATCGACCACGCAGACTGTTTCTTCCTGATCGGCAGCAACATGGCCGACTGCCATCCGGTCCTGTTCAATCGCATCAAGCGGCGGAAGAAGCAGAACCCGGAAGAGGTGAAAGTTATCGTGGTCGATCCCAGAGAAACGCGCACAGCGGCCATCGCCGATCTCTTTCTGCCGGTACGTCCGGGCTCGGACGTGGTGCTACTCAACGGAATGATGGAACACCTCACTCTCGCGGGAATGATTGATCGGGCATTTATTGAAGAACACACGAACGGCTTTGAGGAGTTGAAGGAGGCCTGCGGCAGCGTCTCGACCGCTGCAGCCGCCAAGGTTTGCGGCGTTTCCGAGAGCGACTTGATCGAGGCAGCGCGCCTTTTTGGAGGAGCGAACGGTGTTCTCTCTTTCTGGAGCATGGGACTGAATCAGAGTGTGAATGGGGTTGCCAAGAACCAGGCGGTGATCAATCTGCATTTGGCAACGGGTCAGATTGGAAAGCCGGGCAGTGGACCCTTTTCCCTGACGGGGCAGCCAAATGCCATGGGAGGGCGCGAGGCCGGAGGTCTGTCCCATCTGTTGCCGGGCTACCGCACAGTTACAAACGCTGTCCACCGTCAGGAGGTGGAGCAGTTCTGGGGGACTCCCGAAGGTCAGATCGCCGATAAGCCAGGGCTGGCCGCCGTCGATATGTTTGAGGCCGCGGCCCGGGGCGAAATAAAGGCGATGTGGATCATGTGCACCAATCCGGTCGTTTCCATGCCCAACATAGACGTAGTTGAACGGGCCATGGAGAGGCTCGAACTGATCGTCGTTACCGACGCCTATCACCCGACCGACACTACGCAGTACGCTCACGTTCTGCTGCCAGCGGCGCAGTGGTCGGAGCGGGATGGGGTGATGACCAATTCGGAGCGGCGCATCACTTATCTGCCCCGCATGGTGGACCCGGTCGGTCAGGCCAAGCCGGACTGGCAGATCATTGTTGATGTGGGGGCGGCTATGGGTTTTCCTCATGCCTTCTCATACGGGTCGGCGGAGGAGGTCTTTGACGAGTTTACCCAGTTGACCAGAGGTCGAGTTTGCGACTACAGCGGAGTCAGCGTACGCAGACTCCAGGCAGAAGGACCGCTGCAGTGGCCCGTGCCTCAAGATGATCATCCCGGCACAGTGAGACTGTATTCCGGTTTGCACGTCGACATCTCCCCTCCACCTGCAGACCTGCAATTCAGAAACGGGGAAGCGCCCACTGTGACAACCTTGAGTGCGGGGACGGAAGACGGCGCGACAGTGTTCGTAACCGCTGATGGCAGGGCGACCTTCAATACGCCGGAGTTTGTGCCTCCGGCCGAGCTGCCGAACAGGAAGTTCCCTCTGCTTCTGACCACAGGCCGCCTACGAAATCAGTGGCATACCATGACCCGAACCGGCAAGTCGGAAAGCCTTCTGAAGGGCGCGCGGCAGCCTTTTCTGGAAATCCATCCCGTTGATGCTGTGCGGCGGCAGATAGAAAACGGGGACGTGGTCGAGGTACGTTCGCGCAGAGGCAGGGTCTGGGCTGAAGCGCGAGTAACAGAGAAGATCCGGGAGGGGGCCTGCTTTATGCCCTTTCACTGGGGACGCCTGGCAGGTCCGTACAGCGCCGCCAACAACGTAACTCTGGCTGAAGTGGATCCCGTTTCAAAGGAGCCGGAACTCAAAGCATGTGCGGTCGAAGTTCGGCTGCGGCCAGGTTATGAGGCCATTCGGGCTTCGAAACTGTTTCAGCGGATAGCCAAGGCGGTGAAGAAGTAGAAGTGCCTGGCAGCCGGTGTGCATACCAATAATCGCGGCACTCGACCTCGCTGCGGAAGCGTCGACATGGGGCGCTGAAAGAGACAGTCATCCAGGTTTTTGCGCTTCGATCAGATAGTTCCGTGCTTGGAATACCAGCTCTCCCTGTGTCTCGATCTGCTTCTGCAAAGACATCAGATTGTCCGTGTGCGACGCGATGGAGAAGCCTGGAACCAGCCACGGGACCGCCTTCAAGTAGTAGACAATTGCTCCCACGTCGGTAAACACCAGCCTGCCCGACCAGTCCTTGACGTCGAGAACATTGAATCCTGCAGATTGCAGCCAAGGCACGTATTTCTCCGGGCTCGCATCCGGCCACTGCGGCGTTGCGCCGAAGGCGGCGAGCAGGTCCTGCGCCCAGAGGCCGTGCACTTGGCGGGTGAGAAGCCGGCCCCCTGGCTCAAGGATTCTCGCGATCTCGTCGACGAAGATGGCAGCGTGGCGGTTCAGGACAAGCGCGAACTCGCCGTCCTCGAAAGGCATGGGGGTATACTCGTCATTCTCAAGGTCGACAACGCGTACGCCCAGCGGCTCAAGCCGGCTGCGGGCCAGATCGAGGTTAGGGGGATAGCCTTCGGTTACGGCAACAGTCTGCGGCCAACTGTCCCTCATCGAGAGAAGACGCTCGCCGCCGCCGGTTGCTATATCGAGGCATGAAGTCGATTCACGCATCAGGTCGCGTGCGCGGGTGGAATAGGACCACGGTGGTTGGTCCAGGAGCATTCGGCCGTCAAGGTAGGAAAAGTCCCAGCCTATGAAAGGCTGTCCCTCTTCAGCTTGCCAACGTTCGATCAGATTTGCCTGGTGTTGTGTCATGGCGGCCTCAGTGGTCAGCGATTCAGAAGATTCAGCAGCAGAGTCAAGACGAGGCTAACGAGAATCATGGAGGTGATCGGAATGAAGACGCTGGTCGAATCCGTCCTGATTCTAATGTCGCCCGGCAGTTTGCCAAACCAGCTTAACAGCCAAGGCGCAAATTGGAGCGCAACTCCTATCAGTAGAAGGATCGCTCCCATCATTATGAACCACTTTGCCATTGTCTTGGCAGTTCCTTTGGCGTCCCAATCAAGGCCTACCTGGGGTCAGCCCTGTCATTATATCAGATGGGGCGGCGGGGCATTGCCCTGGAGAGCAGTCGGACCGCGGACTGAAATGGAGGCGTCTCCCTGGTGATGGTTCTTGTCATTTATGTAACTGCTAATACTACAACCGCATTTTAGGTGAATGCAGTGGGGCTGGAATGACAGCGGGTAACGAGCGGCGTCTGTAGTGACATTGACGAGCTTGCAGGCGTCTGGCGCGGCG
>JAPOVP010000068.1 GCA_026708085.1 Caldilineaceae bacterium | reverse complement strand
TTGCGGGGGCGGAGCCCCCGCACAAGGGAGGGCCGAAAAGGCCCGACCGCCCAGAGGAGAGAGGCGTGAGTGACGCCGAATGGTCAGGGTAAGGTTGGATCGCGGACTGACCCATTGGCGGGCTGTTACCGGAGGAATACGGGTGGTCGCCCCCATTTTGGGATTCACCCGCGTTCAGCGCGGCATTTGGCTGACACACCCGTTCTAGTTTATAATTCGGTGTCTTTGCAGAGCGCCGCGATACAAGAGCAGACGGGAAACAGGTCGTGTTCGAAAGTTTGTCGGACAAGCTACAAGAAGTATTTGACAATCTGGCCACCCGGGGCAGGCTCTCTGAGCGCGATGTCAACGCGGCGCTGCGTGAGGTACGCCTGGCTCTGCTTGAGGCCGATGTCAACTACAAGGTTGTCAAGGAGTTCGTTGGGCGGATCAAGGAGCGGGCGATCGGCGTCGAGGTGATGGATAGCCTTACGCCAGCGCAGCAAGTCGTTAAGATCGTAAACGAAGAGCTGGTCACGCTTCTTGGGGAACCGGCGCCGCTCGACTTGTCAGGGACTCCGCCCAACGTGCTTATGCTCGTGGGACTGCAGGGCGCGGGCAAGACTACGATGGCCGCCAAGCTTGCCCTGCGACTTCGCAAGCAGGGGCAGCGCCCATTGCTTGTTGCGGCGGACATCTACCGCCCAGCGGCGATCGCGCAGTTGGAGACGCTGGCGCGTCAGATCGATATACCGGTCCACAACGAAGGGACGGAGGTCGCGCCCAGCAGCATTGTGAAGAACGCGTTGCGCCTTGCGAGAGAGAAGGCCTATACGGTCCTGATCCTGGATACGGCCGGCCGGCTACAGATTGACGAAGCGATGATGCAGGAGTTGGAGCAGATTCGCCTGGTGGCAAGACCGGCGGATGTACTACTGGTGGTTGATGCGATGACCGGTCAGGAGGCTGTGACCGTAGCGCAGGGCTTCCATGAACGGGTGCCGGTGACCGGGTTGGTGATGACGAAGATCGACGGGGACGCAAGGGGCGGCGCGGCGCTCAGCATCCGCGAGGTCACGGGAGTCCCGATCAAATTTCTGGGCACGAGCGAAAAGATGGACGGGCTGGAACCGTTTCATTCGGACCGGCTGGCAGGGCGAATCCTGGGCATGGGCGACGTGCTCACACTTATTGAACGGGCCTCGGACGGCATCAGTGAAGAGGATGCCCTGGCGATGGAGGAAAGGCTGGCGGAAGGCCAGTTCGACTTTGAGGATTTCCGCGATCAGTTGCAGAAGCTCCAGAGACTTGGTTCCATTCAGGATATTCTGAAGATGGTACCGGGCATGGGTCAGATGGCCAAAGAGCTCGACGGACAGGACATAAATGCCGACCTGAAGCAGATCGAAGCGATTATCAACAGCATGACGAGGCAGGAAAGACGTCTGCCCAATGTACTTAATGCCAGCCGGCGCCGGCGTATCGCAAGAGGCAGCGGCACAACCGTCGAGGACGTCAATCAGCTTATCAAGCGTTTTCGAGACATGCAGAAGATGATGAAGCAGGCTGGGATGCTCGGAGATCAGGGCAGCAAGAAGAAGAGGCGGCGCAGGCGCCGTCACCGCGAACCGAATTCCGAAGGAATCCTTGCGTCGCTGCGCCAGGGGCGCTTGTCTTGAAGGCTTGGCATCACGTCAAGGTTCAGAGCAAATGAACGCCGGTGTCGTGACCGGCGATTAGTTCAATTGTATTAACTGGATACAACAACCAAGGAGTCGTAATCAGTGGTCCGCATTCGTCTGCGCCGTATGGGCGCCAAGAAGAAGCCGTTTTACCGCATAGTTGTGGCCGACCAGCGCAGCCCGCGCGACGGCCGCTTTATTGAAAACATCGGCACGTACGATCCGTTGACCGATCCGCCTTCTATCAACATCAAGAGCGAACGCGCAGGTCACTGGCTGCGTGTCGGGGCCCAGCCCAGCGAGGCTGTGGCCCGGTTGTTGACGAAGACCGGAATCACAGATGAGCAGGGAAAGCTGAAAGAGGTTGAAGCCGAAGCTGCTGAGGCGGCGGCGGAGCCGGAAGCTGCCTGATAAAGCGAGAATCCGATGAAAGAACTGGTCGAATTCATGGCAAGAGCTCTCGTGGAATCTCCCGAAGACGTGCATGTCTCCGAACGCGTTTACCGGGAAAGGATAGTTCTGCGCCTACAAGTTGCTCCGGGGGATGCCGGAAGGGTGATAGGCAAGAACGGCAGAGTGGCCAACGCTATGCGGTCAGTCCTGAAAGTAGCGTCGATTCGCCAGTCCCGTGACGTCATACTGAAGATTATGTAACCGCCCCAAAGGGTTACATCTTCCAGGGTAAGCAGACTAACTGCTGCCGCCCTTTCCACGACCGCAAATTGCCCGCCAGGACCCTGTTGCCCCTGGGTATGGCGGGCTTTGAGTCTCATTTCGGAGGGAAGGGCGGACCCATCGCAGGACGGGCGAGGCATCTGTTCCGGAGACGAGTGCAGACAGGCCACTCGACAGCGGAAAGGAGCCTGCATTTGCAGGAACGACCAGAATGAAGACTCGATCGAAGCCAAATCGCCGCCGGGCGGGAAAGGAAGGGCGTCCGCGAACCAGCCGCTTCTACCGGCGCTCAAACAGGGTACCTGACGGACACCTAGCCGTTGGTCGAATCCTGGGGGCGCATGGGCTGCGGGGAGAGGTGAAAGTTGAGTCTCATACGGACTTTGACACCCGTTTTGCGCCAGGCCAAGGCCTCTTGATCGGGGAAGAGCTGTTGTTGGCGGAGATTGCTTCCTCGCGGCCACACAAGGGGATTTTTCTGGTCCAATTCGCTGAGATTACCAGTAGATTGGCGGCTGAAGTACTCTTGAACGAATGGTTATACATTCCGGAAGAGTCGGCCATGGAGTTGGATGCGGATTCATTCTGGGTCCATGACATTGTCGGCTTGACAGCGCAGACGGAATCCAATACAAGGTTAGGCGAGGTGGTGGATGTTCTGTTCACCGGCGCCAACGAAGTTTACATAATCCGGCCGGCTCCTGGTGTTAACCGCGATCGCGACCTACTGATCCCAGCTCTTGCGGAGGTCGTGCGCGCGGTGGATATCGGGGCCGGAACATTGACGGTACGCCTGCAGCCGGGGTTGCTCGAAGAGAGTGGAGAGTAGTCGCCGACCCGGTACCGCCGTTATCTGATCACTTTACTGAAACCATGGACGAGCGTGCTTACTGGATAGCTTTCAACCGCGTGCCCGGCATAGGACCTGCGCGACTTACCGCCCTAATGGAACTATGCGGAGACATCGCAGCAGCTTGGAAGGCCCCCATTCAGACGCTGCAGGCAGCAGGACTCGACCGGCGCAGCATCGAGAACCTGTTGACAGCCCGGCAGCAGCTGGACCCCGAAGCGGAGCTGGACAGAGTTATCAGGCGCGAATACGGCGTGTATTGCTGGAATGATCGCGGCTATCCGGTAAACCTGAGCAAGGTTCAGCAGCCGCCGCCCGTTCTGTTTGTGCGCGGCCAGCTGGAAGAGCAGGATGAACTGGCCGTAGCTGTTGTGGGCACGCGGCAGGTGACATCATACGGGCGGGAGGTGGCCCGGGAACTGGGCACTGAACTGGCCAGGCACGGAGTTACCGTAGTAAGCGGACTTGCCCTGGGTGTCGACACGGTCGCTCATCAAGCGGTGCTTGAGGCAGGCGGGCGTACAATCGCAGTCTTGGGGAGCGGAGTCGACCAGATTTACCCGGCGCGAAATCGAAGGCTTGCACTGCGGGTCATCGAGCAGGGGGCGCTGGTCAGCGAATACCCTCTGGGGACGAAGCCCGAGGCCAGCAACTTTCCCCCTCGCAATCGAATCATCAGCGGGTTGAGCCTGGCTGTGATCGTCGTGGAAGCCGGAAAGCGCAGCGGAGCATTGATTACGGCCAGGTTTGCCGCCGAACAGGCGCGGGATGTCTTCGCCGTACCTGGTTCGATACTCAGTCCGGGCAGCGAGGGTTGCAACCGGCTGATACAGGACGGCGCGATTCCCGTAACCTCGGTCGAGGACCTTCTGGAGCATCTCCAGCTGGCGAACACAGTCGCGCATCAGGAGGCTCGTGTCACTGTCCCGGCATCATCTGAAGAAGAGATTGTATTGCAGCATATCTCGACTGAACCGCGGCACATGAATGAAATCGTGCGGGCAGCCCCCCTGGCAACTTCCGAGGTCTGCAGCATACTGGCAATGATGGAGCTCCGGGGCCTTGTACGACAGGTGGGGCAGATGCAGTATGTACGTGCAAGATAGTTTCACAGAGACATGTATGCAGTAATACTGGCCGGCGGTGTTGGCACACGCCTTTGGCCCCGCAGCCGGCAGAACACTCCCAAACAGTTTACCGACATTGCCGGCAGCGGGCGCACCATGATCCAGGAAACGGTCGCCAGGCTCAAAGGGCTGGTCTGCCCTGAGGACACCTATGTGATCACGGGCAGCCGCTATGCAGGCCTGTGTTCGACGCAGTTGGACGGCCTGCCCGAGGCGAATGTTCTGGTGGAGCCGCAAGGCCGCAATACAGCGCCGGCGATAGCGCTGGCCTGTGCGCATTTGCAGCGCCGCAATCCGGAGGAGGTGGTTGCGGTCCTGCCCGCCGACCATCTCATTCAGGACAGCGCCGGTTTTCGGAAAGCGTTACAGCAGGCGGAGCGGTGCGCGCGCGAAGGATACCTAACTGTGTTGGGTATCGAGCCGACGAAGGCCCACACCGGCTACGGCTACATCCAAAGGAAGGACGGAAGGCTGCCGTCGGCAGGTGATCTTCCGGCCTTCGCTGTAAGCCGCTTTCTGGAGAAGCCCGACCGGGCCACGGCAGAGCAGTTTCTGGCAGATGGCGGGTACTATTGGAACGGGGGCATATTCGTAAGCCGGGTAGAGGGGCTGCTGGCCGAATATGAAAGGCAGATGCCTGAACTGAATGAAGGCATGAATCGCATCGCTGCAGCGCTTGGAACGAGTGCGCTGGGCGGCGTACTGGCCGAGGTCTGGCCGACCATGCCGGACATTTCAATAGACTACGGGCTCATGGAAGGCGCAGAGAGAGTGGCGGTTGTGCCGATGCAGGTTGGCTGGAACGACCTGGGGAGCTGGGATGCGCTGGAATCAGTAGTTGCCCAGGATGAGGGAGGGAACTACCCTGTAGAGGGGGAGATCCTGCAGATGAACAGCAGGGGCAACATTGTCGCAGCCGACAAGCGTCTCGTGGCACTGATTGACGTCGACGACTTAATTATTATTGACGCGGGCGACGCGCTATTGATTGGAAAGAAGGAAAGCATTCAACATGTGAAGCAGGTGGTCGAGGCGTTGCAGGCCGCTGATCGCACCGAACTCCTCTGATTTACCTTAGGATGCGGCGAAAGATACAGGAAGGAAGATGATTGACCGTCACAGGTCACTCATTCACACAGCAGTGGCCGGACTGGTCGGGCTGACGCTCGGCCTGTTCATCGGTTGGTGGGTGTGGCCGGTACAGTGGATCGAGACGCCGGGGGCGTCACCGGCTGCGTCCGCGCCTGCTCAGTCGGTAGAGAGACCGGCAGTAGAAAACGAAGAACCTGCATCGAACTATTCGGCCTTTTTGGACTGGGTGAGCCAGGGATTGCTGTACGTAGCGGCGGCGCTTCTGCTAGTCGGCGGTGTCGTAATTGGCTACCAACTGTTGCGCCAATCTCAGGGCAAGGATCCTACGGGCCAACCTTTTCCACTTCCATTTAACAGGAAACGCTCCAATCAAGCGACTGCTGAACGCAAGTTGCGCGCCAAGGCGCCACCTCTTGCGGGGAAATCAGCCAGGCAACGCCAACCCAGCCTGAACTGGCTGCGAAGAGAGAGCGAGTCCGAGAGCGCTTCAACATCTGAAGAGCCCGTCTTCCGGGAACAGCCGGTCTCCGTACCGCGCCCAGATGAATGGTCCGCAGGTTCCCCGATAGCAGGCGGCGACGCCTCGTTGCAGGGAGTTCAAGGAAGCGAAACCGATCCCATATCCAGTCAACAGGATGACATTCTGTCGCATGAGGAGACGAGAGCACACTTTCCACACAGTTCGATCGCGCCGACGGAACAGCAAGTCGACGTGGAACACGGACTGGACAGTCCTGAATCATTAGACGCTCCTGAGACTGTAGTAGAAGCCTTCCAGAGGGATGAGGATGAGCAGGATGCCGACCGATTCGCTGAAGGGTTTCATGGGGGCTTGGCCAGAGTTGAGCCCGCAGCGGACGGGGAGGGTAACGGAGGGGGAGGCGTGCTTCCAGCCGGCGCGTTAGCCGCGGATTATGGGAGTGAAGTATTGGAGGATAGTCATGCCGGCGAGGATCCGGAACCCAGAGAAGAGAGCTGGCGAGCAACGCCAGCTGGGCCGGCTACTTTCGAGGCTTATGACGAACGGGACGTGGAGGCTGGCGCCGGGATGGCGGGGCAGGCGCAAGCCAGAGCGACTGCCGACCCAGAAGGACCGGTTGAGTGGGAGGAGCAGAGCACAGAGGCCCCACTGATCAGAGAGCAGGAGGCTGAAACTGTCGGGACGGGGTTCATTCGGTCCGAAACGGGCCAGGTTGACAGCGCCTCCAAGCAGCTTGTGGGACAGTTTGAGGCAAATTACGCCTTCGGCATCCAGTCCTATGACGAGAGTTTCACCATCAACGCTGAAGACGGAGAGTTGCTGGGCGCTTGCGGAATGGGAATCAATGAGTCTGTTGACCGCGATGCAGCAAATTCGGACCAGGTACGATTGCTTGACGTATGGCTCTACGACCGGTCGGCGGTGCGCAGCGTAAGCCAGCCTCTTATCTCGCCCGGCTTTAACGTTTTGGGACTGGATGACTACGCAGAGGGCAGCGGCTCGGATTCGTCCTCCCCTCTTGAGGTCGTCCCCGGCCTGACTTGCACACTACAGTCCGATAGCATCGTCGTGGAATGCTCGATCAAAAGCGCTACATTTCTGGAAGGCGAACGGGAGCCGATGCCGTTCCGGTCGGTAAACGTGAGCCTGGCTGTCTACGTTTCACCGTGACGGGAACTCGGGTCACAGGGACGTCTGCAGGTCAGACCCCTTCTTCGGGGTCAAAGAGGCGGCGGTGTTCGGCGATGGCGTAGCGGTCGGTCATGCCGGCGATGTAATCGCAAACGACACGGTGGAGGTCCTTGCCTGAATCGGAAAGAGCTGCCTGGGTTTCAGGGGGCAGTTGGGCCGGCTCCTCGACAAATGCCAAAAAGAGGGCGCGAATCGTCCTATCTGCCTTGGCCGCCATGCGGGCTACACGGTAGTGCCGATAGAATCGGTCGAAGAGAAACCGTTTCAACTCCTTGTTTTCCTCACCAACCTCATCTGAATAGGCGGCCATGTTTCTGCCCTGCGCGCGCAGGTCGACGAGACTCTGCACGCCGGCGGCGCGCAGGTTTTCCATCGTGGCCTGGATGGCGTCACTTACTTCGATTCCAACCAGTCGCCTGATGAAGCGGTAGCGGTCCAAGGGATGCGTGAGATCGATTGACGTGGGAGTTTTGCCAAGCGAATGCAGTACTCGCCGGCAAATGGCGAGTTCGAGGAAGGCACCGGGCTGCAGAATCCCGGCGCGTAAGCCGTCGTCGGAGTCACTGGTGTTGTAGGCGATCTCGTCCGCCAGATTACTTATCTGACATTCCAGAGTGCCCATTTCATCAGGATTATAGTTTCTGGCGTCGACGATGTCATAGTCGGTGTCGTGTTTGACCACCCCTTCACGTACCTCGTATGTCAGGTTGAGCCCTGGATGATCGGGGTATCGCCGTTCCAACTCGGTGACTATGCGATAGGTCTGCTTCTGGTGATCGTAGCCTCCATACCCTTGCATCAGATCGTTCAGGGTGGTTTCACCGGTGTGGCCGAAGGGAGGATGACCCAGGTCATGGGCGAGGCAGATTGCTTCGGTCAGGTCCTCGTTGCAGGCCAGGGCCCGGGCCAGGGTACGGCCAACCTGGGCTACTTCGATGGTGTGGGTCAGGCGATTGCGGTAGTGATCGCCTTCATTGTAGACAAAGACCTGGGTCTTGTACTGCAGCCGGCGAAATGCGGTGGTGTGGATGATGCGGTCGCGGTCGCGCTGGTATGCGGTGCGATAAGGGTGTTCGGAGGCCGGATGGACGCGCCCGCGGCTGCGAAAGCTTGGCATGGCATAGGCGGCCAGTTCTCTTTCTTCTCTTTGCTCCAACTCTTCCCTGGTCACAATCATTTTTGCCTCAAGGGTTAGCAGGACGAGGCAGTCATAGAGTCGCGAAAATGGCTATCGAGAAGGTGATCTTACCCTGAAATTTCAGTATACAGTCAGGCTACCCGATCCTGCTAACAGATCTTTCCGGGCTTCTGCCACGTTGCATAGTCTACGTGCACAGTTTCAGACGAGGATGCAATAAGGTGCAATTGTTCTTTCTATCGTTCGCCCCCGTGCTATAATTCCCTCGAAACCAGCCGGCAGGGCCAGTCCCAGGAGATTCGAACGTGCTCAGGCGCTTGTTTGGCCGCCAGGAAGAGAAGACGGCCGACGATGTACGAATTGAAGAAAGCCTGCAGAAGACAAGATCGGGAATCTTCAGTCAGATCGGGTCGATCTTTCGGGGGAACGAGGTCAGCGATGAATTGTGGGAGGAGCTGGAGGAGGCACTGATCGTTGCCGACGTCGGCGTGGAAACTACGATGGAACTCGTCGAATCCACGCGTGAGCGGGTCGAGCAAGAGGGTGTGAGACGCAGCGAGGATGCTTATCTGGTCCTGAAGCAGGAGATGGTCCGGCAGTTGCAGGCAGATGAACCGTTACAGATTGAGGAGCCGCGCATTTTGACCGTAGTGCTCATCGTGGGCGTAAACGGTTCGGGCAAAACGACGACGATAGGCAAACTGGCCTTGCGGTACAGGGAGAGAGGCAAGAAGGTGGTCCTGGCCGCGGGTGACACGTTTCGGGCGGCGGCAATTGAGCAGCTCCAAATCTGGGGAGAGCGGGCAGGGGTCGAGGTGATCGCGCAGGCTTCCGGATCAGATCCGGCGGCAGTTCTGTTCGACGCAATTCGGGCGAGCCAGGAGAGCCGAAATGCGGACCTACTGATCACGGACACGGCCGGCAGGTTGCAGAATAGGTTCAATCTGATGCAGGAGTTAGAGAAGATGCGCCGTGTGGCTGCAAAACAGGTCCATCGTGCGCCACACGAGACGTTGCTGGTGCTGGACGCCTCCACAGGACAGAACGCCATTTTGCAGGCCAAAGGCTTTAAGGAGGCGTCCGGGGTCACTGGAATTGTGTTGACAAAGCTGGACAGCTCGGCCAAAGGCGGCGCCGTTCTGAGTATCAAGAAACAGCTGGGGATACCGGTACGCTTCGTTGGTACAGGGGAAAGGCTGGAAGATCTGGCAGAGTTTGAACCGGTGACATTTGTGGAAGGCCTTTTGGGAGAATAGTAGGAATTGGTGCTTCATTGGTGGCCGATCAGGAGGGTCCTAAATCCTGGGGCCGAGGGCGGCTTCAGGATGCCATCCCGCTAAATCAAAGGAGATAAGGAAACATGGGAGAGCTTACCGATCGACTTCACCTGCTCGCGGAGCGGGTTGACACAATACGGGGGCGGCTTTGACCTGCCAGACAAGGTTGCGCAGGCAAGAACGCTGGAAGAGGAGTCGACAGCGCCCGATTTCTGGGATGATCAGCGGGCGGCCCAGCAGAAGATGCAGGCGCTGAATGCCCTTCAAGAGCAGATAGGCGTTTGGGACAGGTTAAAGCAGAGGACACAAGACGCGCTAGACCTTGCAGAGATTGCCGAAGATGACGCGGAGATGCTGGCGGAGTTGGACAGTGAGGCCAGCTCGTTAGACGAGGAGTTGGAAAAACGCGAATTCACGCTGGCTCTAAACGGTAAATATGACTCGGGCGGTGCAATCATCAGCATTCATGCCGGGGCCGGTGGTACGGAGGCGCAGGACTGGGCGGCGATGTTACAGCGCATGTATTTGCGCTGGTCGGAAAAGAGAGGCTATGCGACCGAGATCACCGATATGACCCAGGGTGAAGAGGCCGGCATCAAGAGCGTGACGATCACAGTGGATGGGCCCTACGCGTACGGCTACCTTCAGGCGGAGCGGGGCACACACCGACTCGTGCGGCTCAGCCCCTTTGACGCGGGCAACCGGCGTCACACCTCGTTCGCAAAGCTCGAGGTCATGCCAATCATTGACGAAGATATCGAGATAGAGATCGCGCCGAATGATATTCGGATGGATGTCTTTCTGTCCAGCGGGGCGGGAGGACAGAGTGTGCAGAAGAACGCGACGGCCGTTCGCCTCCATCATTTGCCGACCGGCATCGTCGTCTCTTGTCAGAATGAGCGGAGCCAGACACAGAACCGGGAGATCGCGCTGCGGATTCTACGGGGCAAGCTCTACGCCATCGAGCAGGAGAAGATCGCCGCAGAAAAGGCACGGCTCAAGGGAGAGAATGTGCAGGCCGACTTCGGCAGCCAGATCCGCTCCTATGTCCTGCACCCTTATCAGATGGTTAAGGACTTGCGGACCAACGTGGAGACCGCCTCGCCGCAGACGGTCCTGGACGGCGATCTGGACCAGTTTATCGAGGCCTGGTTGAAGGGACAGGTGGGAACTCAATCATAGGCCCTCCAGGGAGGTATCAATGATTCAACTTGCGCCAGTGCGGCAATCGGTCTCAGATCAACAGGTGGAGAATGTGTCTGCCGCCGTTTGGAATGGTCTTAACGCGGTTGCGTTGTCTGCGCGTGTGCGGCGTGGAATGCGGGTGGCCGTGGCTGTAGGAAGCCGGGGAATCGCTTGTTACGGGGAAGTGGTGCGGGCGGTAGTTGAGACGTTGCAGGCCCTGGAGGCGGAGCCTTTTCTCGTCCCGGCAATGGGAAGCCATGGCGGCGGAACGGCGGAGGGTCAGCATGCCGTGCTCGTCGGATACGGGATGGCAGATCTGGGCGTTCCCATTCACAGCAGCCTGGAAGTAAAGCAGATCGGCGAAGCGGATGGAATGCCGATCTACTGGGACCGACATGCGGCGGACGCCGATGCAGTGATCCTTGTCAATCGCGTCAAGGCGCACACCGCATTTCGCGCAGACCACGAGAGCGGGCTGTGCAAGATCATGACGATTGGTTTAGGGAAGAAGAAGGGAGCGGCGACGCTCCATGCACACGACGCCGCAACGGCGATTCCGAAAGCGGCGCAAGTCATTTTGCGAGAGTTGCCGGTCGCGGCAGGCGTCGCCATCGTTGAGAACGGCCATCACGAGCCTGCGGAGATTGCGGTCCTGGCGGGTGAAAAGATTTTCGAGGAGGAGCCTAAGCTTTTGCTTAAAGCGAAGGCGCTGCAACCATCTATTCCCTTTGACGATCTTGACTTGCTGATCGTGCAGGAGATGGGAAAGAACATCAGTGGAACAGGCATGGATACCAACATCATCGGGATGTGGCGTCGGAACGGCGGTCCGAGAGAGCCGGATTTTCGCGTTCTGGCGGTGCTGGATCTTACGGCCGGCAGCCATGGCAATGCCTCCGGTGTCGGTCTGGCCGACCTCATTCCGGAAAGGTTGCGGGCCAAGATCGACTGGCATGCCACCTATACGAATTGTCTAACCGCAGGCAGCTTCGCGGCGGCAAAGCAGCCTGCCGTACTGCCGTCGGACAGGGAGGTTATCGAGACTGGATTGATGGGCAAGGATGCCGAGATTGCGCGCGTTGTATGGATTCAGAACACGCTTGAACTGGATACGTTGTGGATTTCGCCGGCATTGTTGGGAGAAGCAGGCGAAAACTCGTCTCTGACCCAAATCGGGGCAGTGCGGAACATTCAGTTCTCCGAGGACGGTGCACTGCTACCCCCGGTTGCTGAGACGATAGCCTCCTAAGCCCCCGGGAGAGATTTCAAGGAAATGCATTCCACTGCACTTACGTTCGACCTGTTTGGAACTATCCTGGATTTAGGTGGAAGTCTGAAGCCAGCTATAACCGAACTCCTTGAGAGGGAGGCGCCTGACAGGCGGCCGGACTCGTTCTGGGATCAGTGGAGGACACGCCAGCGGTTGGAGCAGTACCAGGACACGATCATGATGCTGGGCCACGCCGGTTATCTTGAGACGGTAAGGCGAGCGCTGCATTACGTGTTTCGGTTGAACGGTCTGGAGCCTACGGAGCAACGCATCAAGGAGTTGATGTCGGCATGGCAGGAACTTTCGCCTTTTCACGAGGTGATTCCCGCGCTGGAGCGGCTCCACGAACGTTATCGTCTGGTCGTTCTCTCAAATGGGGACCCTCATTATCTGGATCATCTAGTTGAGAATCGTGTCCAGTTCCCATTTGACGATGTCATCTCTGCAACCGGCAATGGCGCGTTCAAACCCCATCCCGGCGTGTACCGGCGGGCTGCCCATCTGCTCGACCTGGAGGTCAACCAATGTCTGATGGTTTCGGCGAATGCTTTTGACTGTGTCGGTGCCCGGGCTTGCGGCTTCCAGGCGGTTTACGTGGACCGATACAAAATGCCGGTTGAAGACTCGCCGTTCCAGCCTGCACTGATTGTTGACGACTTCACTCAGCTGGCTGATGCGCTGCTTTGAAAGCTGGAACGCGAATGTTGCCCAGCAGGCGGCCAATTCGGAGGCCGCTGCGTAGCGGCTCCGAGGGGTCGATTCGTCGAAGAATTGTACAGAGGTTGCCGAATGTGCTAGTATCCCTCATGCTGGGCATGCCCGGCGTGAGAGCTATTTGGAGAGGTCGCATAGTCTGGCCGAGTGCGCGCGTCTCGAAAACGCGTAGGGTTCACGCCCTCGAGGGTTCAAATCCCTCCCTCTCCGCCTCGGTTCCCGGACATCATGTGTCCGGGAATTTTCATTGATGCGAAAGTTGAAATGCCCCGGATAGTCTCGCTGATAGTCGGCGAGAAGTAATGTGTAGAGACCAGGAAAGGGAACCGCTGGAATGAGTTGGAGCCGGACAGTTCGGCTGCCTCTTAGCGGGGGCTTGCCGGGCCATCCGAATGGTCTATCGTACCTGTTCGGCCGCGAGGTCCGCACCGCTGTTGCGGTTGTAGGGCTGGCTGGCCTAGCCTGGCTGCTGGCCGAATTACCGTTGCTTTGGTCAGCCGCGGCTGTTGCGGCCGGCGGCGGGATCTTGTTGGTTCTGCGTTTCCCGCAATTAATCTGGCCCGGCCTTGCCGTTGCGCTCCCGTTTGCCAGCGCTCTCAAACGAGGTCCTCTCAGTCTGGCGGACCTTATGCTGGGCGCCGCAGTGCTACTGTGGTTTGCCGAGGGCGTGCGGAAGGACCGACTTCGCCTCAATTCGGGCGTGCTGCCGATTCTGTTTACCGTCTACCTTTTGGCGCTATTGCTCTCCTTTCCCAATGCGATAGACCTGCAAGAGGCGACCGAGAGTGTGATCAAGTGGCTGCAGATGCTGGTGATTGTTCTCTTGATCCAGGAGGTACTGTCGCTGCGGCAGGTGCGCTGGCTAGTCTGGGGACTTCTGGCCGGCGGTGTGTTGCAGGCTATGCTGGGCATCTACCAATTTGTCTTTCGAATTGGGCCGCCGAACTTCCTCTTGCTAGACCGATTCATGCGGGCGGCAGGAACTTTCGGCCAGCCCAATCCTTTTGCCGGATATCTGGGGTTGACACTACCTGTGGCAGTTTCTCTCTTTCTTCTGACATGCACCTCAATACTGAGGCGCCCAGAAGGGAGTTTGCTTCAATTGCTCACCGGGACGGTGGCCTATGGCGGAGCAGCCGCGATCATTGGCGCCGGGCTGCTGGCGAGTTGGAGTCGAGGCGGCTGGCTCGGTGCAGCAGCAGGCGTTGGCGTAGTGCTGTACTATCAAGGTGGGCCGATAGTCAAGGGGGCTGCATTGGCGGGGGCCGGCGCCGTCATGCTGTTCGGGCCACTCACGTATCGGTACATTCCCAGATCTTTGACCGACCGCATTGCCGATTTGCCCACCTACTTCGGGTCGGGAATGTGGGAGGTGGTCCAGCAACAGGTGACAGACAGCAATTTTTCGATCATTGAACGCCTGGCCCATTGGATCGCTGCTTTGCGCATGTGGGAGATGTCTCCCTGGCTTGGCGTGGGGCCGGGCAACTACGCGGCGGTTTACCCGCAAGTACGGCTGGCCCGTTGGGAAGACCCGTTGGGTCACGCCCACAATACATACCTGAACGTGCTGGCTGAGAACGGTCTGATAGGGATTTGCGCCTTTTTGGTGCTGTGGACAGGTGTGGTCATCTGGCTCTTGTGCATGCGCCGGCAGATTCTGCGAAGGGAGTGGGAGACGGTTGACCGCGAACGAGATCTACTTCCGTCGAGCGCGGCACCCCTTCATGCGCCGACGTGGAACGCAGCTCTCCTCATAGGCGTTCTAGGTGTGGTGGTCCATCTCTCGGTACATCATCTGTTCGACAATCTTTTCGTTCAGGGCATCTATCTGCATGTTGCGCTGTGGCTCGGCGCTGCGGCAGCACTGTTCAGAGTCGGTCGGCCCGGCAATGCGGCGGCCCTTTAGGTGGGTATTTCTGAAAGCGCCGGCCGAAACGCGAGAATCAGATAGAGGGTTCCGGAACATAGTGCTTCGAGACCAAGGCCTTCCGGCATGATAAATGGTCTTGTGAAATGGAGTCTTTTTTGAGTTGGACAAAACCCCTTGGGATGGAAGGCATCAATAGCAAAGAAACCAGACGGTTCGTCAAGTTTGCCTTTGTCGGCGCGCTCGGGTCGGTAACCGATTTCACGATTCTGAATCTGCTTATCGTGCTCGCAGGATTTCCCTCATTGATAGCCAACGGCGTTGGGTTTTGCGCGGCTGTCCTCCAGAACTTCCTCCTCAACCGCTGGTGGACGTTTCCGGAGAGTCGAGTTCGCAGTACCCGTGGGCAGATGGCAAAGTTCGCTCTTGTCAGTGTCGTGGGCCTGGGAATCAATTTAGTTGTTTTCAAATACTTTGATGAACTTCTGCGCCCCTATTGGATTGACTGGCTATCCAGCGCCGACCTGGGGTTTAGAGTCAGCTACAATTCTGCCAAGCTTATCGCCATCGGTGTTGTCCTCTTCTGGAACTTCGTTGCCAACCGTCTGTGGACTTTCAAAGGGCTGTGAGGCTTGTAATCGACTACACCCCGGCCGTGCGGCAGACGGCAGGGATAGGCCGCATCATACGCGGGCAGATCGATGCGCTGGTGAAGGAAAATCCCGGCTTTGACATTTCGCTCTTTGTTGCCGGGAAAGTTACCCCCGACCAGCGGGACGCCGCCCCTCTTCCACTAAACAGTTTTCCCATCGTTTCGGAGCGCAACCTGACGCGCGTCTGGCACCGCCTGAACATTCCGGTGCCCCGCGTCGAGTGGCTGACCGGCGGCGAGGTTGATCTTTTTCACGCTACCGACTTCGTTATGGCACCTGTGAGCGCCAGAAGGAAGCTGTTGACTGTTCACGATCTGGCCTTTATGCGATACCCGCAGGCGGCCATGCCGTCGCTGCATCACTATCTAAATGTCGTTGTTCCCCGCAGCATTCACCGCGCCGACCATCTCATCGCCGACAGCCGAAGCACGGCCCTGGACCTGGAATCGACCTGGCCGCATCTTGAGGGCAGGATCAGCGTGGTCCAGGGCGCGGTCGATCTGGGTGTATTTCGCCGGGTGTCAGACGGGGAAGCGTTGCAAGCTGCGCGTCAGAAGTACGCCATAGGGGACGGGCCGTACGTTTTTGCATTGAGCACGCTGGAGCCCAGGAAAAACTATCCGAAGCTAATCCGCGCATTTCATGCTGCGCGCAGGGATTCGGGTCTAACTCACCGACTTGTCATCGGCGGCAAGAAAGGCTGGCTCTATGACGAGATCTTCGCCACGGTGCGGGAGCTAGGCCTGGAACATGAGGTACACTTTCCCGGGTTCGTTGACGATGCCGACTTGCCGGCACTCTATTCGGGGGCAGAGTTCTTTGCCTATCCTTCGCTATACGAAGGGTTTGGGCTTCCGGTCATCGAGGCACTGGCTTGCGGGACCCCCGTGCTTACTGCAGACAACTCCTGTTTGCCGGAGGCCGGGGGAGACGGTGCGCTCTATGTCAGTGCCGAATCGGTAGAGAGTATCGCGGACGGAATCACGCGCCTGGCTACCCAACCCGAATTGCGGGCACGGTTGGCGGCCGCCGGCGAGGTCCATGCCCGTTCCTTTACCTGGAGTCGGAGCCTGCACCAGCTGCTCAAGGCTTACGAACGGGCGCTGTCGTAAGTTGTGTGGTAACTACAAAGCCACTTTCTGTGTGTACTGTGTGCGGTCTGTCTGGGTGAAGTGTACCGTCAGTATTTGTGTAGCGGGCTTTCGATGGTCATCGCGGTGAAGGTTGGGCATATCTGGGAGAGGCCTCGCCTGTCTTGCTCACGCTGGCACATTTTCGGAATTAGCCAGGAGGCGGGGGGATTCGTGGGCCGACACGGGGCGGCAATTTCGTATTGCCCACATACTGGCTACGACGCGAGGTTGTAGGAGAGGGGGCGTTG
>JAPOVP010000024.1 GCA_026708085.1 Caldilineaceae bacterium | reverse complement strand
CGCATCAAAGTCCCGACTATCGCACGCCGGCGGAAGAGCACTTCGTGCTCTGTTCGGAGCCGGCCGCATTCGCCAAAATGCACCTTATTCTTCCCATTTCGTGGTCCAACGATTGGGGCTCACCATACCCATCACGAACGGGCAGACATTCCACACAAGACAGACCGCGTTAAGGAAAAAGAGAGGAGATAAGAGCATGGAGATGAAAGTAATTCAGCCTCATCCACCTTACGTGGAACTCAAGAAGCTAGTCGTGAGAATGGGCGGAAGAATGTGCTCGCCTCATGCCCGCAGATTCTGGGTCATTATTATCGGGGGCAGAATAGGGGTATTCCCGATTGTGCAGGATGGTCACCAGAAGTCATTCCCAAAGCTGGATGACCTCTATGAGGGCGACAGACTTCGCCCCGACGCTAAAGAGAAGCTACTGGAACTGCTCGATGACGTGCAGTGGACTATGTGAACCGCTGAGAACTTTCCTTTTCGGAAATGGAAACAGGTTGATCGACGCGCTGAGAGCGATACTAAGCGTGAAACACTTAGGGCAGGTGTCCCACCAGGGCGAGAAGTCGGGCGAAAATCGGCTGTTTTCCCAGCGGTCGGCGGCAATGTGGGGAAAGTGGGGGAAGACGTCCCGCCGAGAGGCCCTGAGCGGCCCGTAGCGCGATCTGGAGGGGGGTGAGTCATACCGTAGTCTCCCCCATTTTGGGGCCTGCGGTTGGCGTGCTCCATTACTATCCGGAGTGAAAATGCTACAGCATCACCGTATTCTGAAGGATTGGCGCTTCGCGTTGATGTCGGGATTGATGGGCATAATCGTCCCAGCAGTCATTCATTTGCTTCCCCCGCCGTTTCACATTCCATTCAACTGGGGGATTCCGTTGGGTTGGGGTGCTAGCGCTCTGACTGTCTGGATACTCGCGCGATTCTGTTATCGCAGATAGAGATTGTGGGTCAACGCCCCCCGGACGCCGCGGACGACCAGGTCACAGGAGGGACCCATGCCCGCGATTCCGATTGTTGAGGGGATGCTTGACGGCGACATTGGAGCCATTTTTTGCGGCTTAGTCCCCTTCGCTATTGTGACTTGGTTGATCATACGCGTCTACATGCTCCCCGCCAGAAAGTGGAAGACCCCCGAAGGTTCGAACGAGCGGACCTACTTCTACCGGACAAAGCCAGCCGCGGCGGAGAAAGAACCAACCGGACCGGGCGCGAAAACGCGGAGCAAATGACACGATGCCGCGGCAGCCGACTCCATGCGCAGCTGTTGGACTTCCAAAGACGCGGAGTGAGCTTGGCTCCAAAAAGGCGGCCGCGAGTTAAGGGCGTATGCTGGCGAAATTTACCCCGCCTTGCGATTCTTGATACTGTCGTTGATGGCAAGTTCCAAATCCTCGTTGAATAGGTTCCGTTGACATTTCGGGAAAGCCGTACAAAATTTAGCAAGGACAGAACGTCTGCAGGCCTGTTCGGGATGGTTTTCGCTTGAATCTTGATGTAGACACAACCTTTCGATCCGCGAAGTCACGCTAAGGGGCGCGAAGAACACCTTTCATCGTTTTAGGGAGGGCCACAAAGGGACACGAAGGGCACACAAGGGAGCAACAACAAGGGCACCCACAAGGGGTGCCCCTACGGTCGGGATGGCTGGTTGAAACGTCCACGAGCCCTAGTCAATTTCCTCATTTCTGGGAGTTCGCCCCTTCCGGCTCAGTTGGCAGCCATGAGGGCCCGTCCCCATTCCATGTCGTACTGCGACAAACGCGTTGTTCAGACCTGAGATTCAGACACAGAATACAAGGGTCCCTAGAATCGCTCGGAATCACGCTAGTCTTACTCAAGAGACCGAAAGCCTCTAACTGCTGGCTGAAATCTTTACTTCCAGGTATTCCAGGGAAGCACCGACCACTGACTCGATGTTCTGTGGGAGGTCGGGGTCATCGTAATAGGATCCAAGGAAGACATGCTTTACGCTTTGTAAACCATAAGTGTCCAAAAGAAAAGAGACTACCTGTACGCCGATTTCATATACAGGCTCACCTGCGCCCTTTTCGGTCCAAAAGACATCGTTACTGCAAAGCCGACGCAAGAATCCGGGCTTAGTCCTGCCAGAGTACTCGTGCCAGAAGTTCCTCAGTGTTCCTCGTCCCTTTACCGTGTCAGTCCCCAGAACATGCTCGAAGTAAACGGCGACGCCTTCGTTCAAAAGAGAAGGTGCTTCGCCTACCTGATCAGCCCACCAAAAATGGACGACTTCATGGAGCACGCACTGAAATACAATTGGATCATCCCAAGCCAATCCGCGTGTGATAAAGTGCAGTCCCGCAGGATTGACTGTTCCATAGAACACCTTTTGTTGCTTTGATTCAGCGAAGTCAGCTTCCGCAAGAAGGTCTGAAGCGTACAACCAAGTATTGGTCCGACGCTGACGCTCCTTGTCTTTTGTTTCTGAGCCAAGGTCTAATGCTTCACGAACGCGCTGATGACACTGGTCAGTCGCTTCAAATAGGTTTCGCATGGCTTTGGAATCCGGGCCAGGTAGAGCAACGTCAATGAAGAACAGACTCTCAGTTGTTTCCTCGACCCGCCAGCAGTGGGAACGGCGATAGCCGTGCATATCGAGCTTTTTCAACGCAACACCTCCATCACGGAAGCCCTCGTTTTTACCTGTCCCCGATGTATTTGACACCGGTCAAATTCGTTCGACAAGCAGCGGATCAGGGTTGGCAGGCACGGGGGGCTCAGGCGCCGGCGGCCGGTAGCCTGGCGAGCTGGGCGGCCTGACGTGGTTGTAAGTCCGCCTGTAGGGCTCCGTCAGCGGACGCTATGGTGAGCCCCAATTGTTGGACCACGAAATGGAAGAAATAAGGTGCGCCCCGTTGTAAACCTCAATTCGGAGCAAGTGAGCACTGAGCTTGGCCCCAAAAACTGGACCACAAGCTAAGGTGTATTATGGAGCAGTTCACCCATCCATCAGAGGCCTGTTTTCGACCTCTCCCACGTCGGAAAAGTTTGTAATCGCCACCTCGCCTTCGGGAAACTCGGCCACGATCTTCAGCTTCCCCCCGACTGCCTCAATGTAGGACCGAAGGCTGGAGATGTACACGTCTGCCCGCTGCTCCAGCTTGGAGACCGCGGGCTGGTTCACCTGCAACATCTCCGCCAGATCCCGTTGCGTCAGTGCCCGCGCCCGGCGCAACTCGTGCAACGGCATCTCCGCCAGCAACTCTCTCTTCATCCCGTCGATACGCCGGCGGCGCGCCGGCGAGAACCCCTTGGTCAGCTCGCGAAATGAATTACGTCCACTCATTCGAGCAACCCCTCCTTTCGTAGTTCCTCCAGATGTTCGTCGTAGAGTGCATCTGCGACCGGCACGTACTCCTCGTAGAACCTGTCGTTTCCCGTTTTGTCTCCCCCAATGAGCAGTATGGACGTTCGCCTCGGGTCGAAGGCGTAAAAGACCCTCAGAGGCCTGCCACCGCTCTGTACCCGCAGCTCGGGCATTCCCCCGTAACGTGAACCTCTGATGTCCGAGGAGTAGGGATACGGCAGCCCAGGACCGTATTCCATCAACAGTCCGACTCTGGCGGCCACTGAGTCCTGCTGTCTCTCCAGGAGCGCCTGCCATCGCGCCCCAAATTCGTCCGTGTACTCGACCTCCCAAACAATGGGCGCATTATATTCCTAATGGGGAATAAACACAAACATAAGCCGGTTGGTTCCGTCTGAACCGCCCGGCCTTCCCTCTGATCGTCCAACCTATCCCGCGCGCGTCGCACTTACCGCCTCAGAAGCCATGGATGGATTCCAGACGCGACAAAGGGCTGGCCCAAGCCGAAATCGCCCGGAACCAGCGTTCTTGCCCCTCTTTACCCCGATTAGAACAGACTGTCTTCGCTCTTAGGCGCGTAGAGCGCCTGAAATCGCCTGAGGGTACTTGGGATACCTCCCGATTCAGCCAGCGCGCCTTGCCTCGCGAGGCAGGGCATTCAGACAGCACCCTCCCATCCGCGGCATTCAACTGCCGGCCGCCCCCCGTTCCCCAGGTGCCAATGGCGCCCGAAGCGCTGTATACCCGGGTGAACGCTTGCGCGCACAGATGGCTGGCCGGTTGCCCTAAAAGTATATTGCCCCCGCCCTGATGTACCGTTTTCGATCCTCTCTCTTGCCCTCGGAATCAGACACCCGGACCCGTAGCCAGCGCCCAGACCAAATCCGACCGTAACGAGGGACCACTCCTCGAGGCATTCTTAGCAGAGTGCTGCGATGGAACGGCGCTGGAGACCGCCGGGACGCAGCGGATGCTGCCATCGAACGCCTGGAAATCGACCGAAGTCGGAGTCGGTCGAAACCATCGTGCAGCCGTGCTCGATCGCAATCGCCGCGTGCTTGGCGAAAATCAGAACATTTACGTCGGGAAGCAACATCCCGACTCACCGGTCCCAAGCCCGAATCGGGCTTCGTCATCCTGCGCGTCAAGCGCTTGCGGCCGGTCGAGATCGACGTCCGGACGGGCGCGCACGCCGCGCACGGTCACCAGCCGGAACGGCCGCGGCTCCGTCGGCTCACCACGCTTCAGCGCGTCATCCAACGTCTTGGCGATAAAGGCGCTTACGCTGATGCCGCGGGCTGCCGCTGCGCGTCGTACCTGCTCTGCAAGCCGGTCGTCAAGCAAAATCGTGGTCCTCATGATGCAGAAGCATAATCGCTCTTCATCATTGCATCAACGCCGGCGGGCAGGTCGCCGTCTTCAAATGCTACCGCCCTGGTATGTCATTCATGTGTCGTCCAGCCCTTCTCCGTGGCAATATCGTGCCAATCTGTCTGTAAACGGTAGGATCGAGAACCGTAGGGACCCGGATAGGCGTATAATGGTGAGTAAGTCGTCAAGCGCGTGAATCGAAAGCGTTGTCGTCAGGGTACTGCGCCCTCGAAGGCTTCACAATCCCGACAAGCATGACACAACAGGAGGAGCGGAAATGTTTCGACGTATACTGATTCTCGCTACCATCATAGTTGTGGCCTTGACAGTGGTCTGGGCCTACAACGGGGGAAGGCTGGAAGATGGGTCATTTGTTGACCTGCAACGATGTGGAGACGGGTCCGACTACTACTATAGCTTCGAATCACAATGCGATACGCTGGAATTCTATATCCCATTCTTTTTTGGTCCTTTCTGGCTAATACTTCTAACCGCATGGATCTTTGGATGGGTAAGACAGAGAAGCAAAGGTAGACTGAATCAGGCCTATTGACCTGCCCCCCAAAGACTGGACCAAAAGCTAAGGTGTATTATGGACCAATTCACCAATCTCGTGGAGGGGCAGTACGATGGTCAAGAAACGGTGGCGACACTCGGCAGCCTGCAAGTTTCGGGTTGCGCTGGAAGCAATCGAAGGCAGAAAGACGATTGGCCATTCTCCCAGCGGTTGCCACCCCGCAGAAGCTCCCTTCGCGCCCCGATGGCGGCAGACCGCCCGTTGATTATAATGCCGAAACGGATCCAGCCGTGACGGCAATCAGCTATCGCGTCAATCTGCAGCAGGAGCGCGCCCGCAGCCGCCGCGTCGGACCAGCCCAGGACCCATGACCGCTCCCCCGCCCCTGATCGACATGCGCAACGTGACCAGGACCTACCGCACCGGCCAGGCCGAGCTGCATGCCCTCAAAAACGTCTCCCTTTCCATTGGAGCAGGCGAATACGTGGCCGTCGTCGGCACCAGCGGCTCCGGCAAGAGTACCCTCCTGAACATCCTCGGCCTGCTCGACCGGCCCACCGCAGGCGCATACCGCGTCCGCAATCGGGACGCCGGCGAGCTGAACGACAGGGAACGCACCTCCCTCAGAAACAAGGAGATCGGGTTCGTTTTCCAGGAGTTCAATCTCCTGGCGCGGGCAACCGCCCTGCGGCAGACGGAGCTGCCCCTCTTCTACGCCGGCGTCTCCCGCAAGGAGTCGCGCCGCCGCGCCCTGAACGCCCTCGCGCAGGTCGGCCTGGCCGGCTGGGCCGGTCACAGACCGGAAGAGCTGTCGGGAGGCCAGCGCCAGAGGGTGGCCATCGCCCGCGCCCTCGTCAACAACCCCTCCCTCATTCTCGCCGACGAGCCTACCGGCGCAATCGATACCCAAACCGGTGAAGAAGTGATGGCCCTCTTCGAGCAGCGCCTCTTTGAAGGACTGACGCTGGTGATGGTCACCCACGACCGCGAGATCGCGGCAAGGGCCCGGCGCATAATCACCCTGCGCGACGGCGCCGTCATCTCCGACGAACCGCGGCCGCCGTCAACCACCGCGCCGGAGAAGACCTAAAGTGAAGCTGCTGAAATACTTCCCGCTTGCCGCCGAAAGCATCGCCGCCCGCAAGATGCGCTCCATTTTGACCATGTTGGGCATTATCATCGGCGTCGCCTCCGTGCTGACGACGCTAGGCATCGGCCGCGGCGCGTCGACCGACATCATGCAACAGCTCACCAGCGAGGGCGTTACCCTTCTCAAAGTCGAGTCCGGGACGATGTCCGACCAGACCTGGACCGTCGGTCAGCCGCTCACGATGGCCGACGTGGCCGCGCTCTCCGACCGCTCCCTTCACCCCGATGTAGACCGGGCCGTCCCCTTCTTCAAGCAATGGGACTACCTGGTGGCCGGCAGCAACAGCAGGTACGGCGAGGTGATGGGCACGACCTCTGCCTACGCCGTCATTCACAATCTGGAGCTGGCCCGGGGCCGCTTTCTCACCGACAACGAGGTCGCGCAGAGGACAAAGTCCGTTGTCATCGGCGCTGATGTGGCCCAGAGACTCTTTGCCGGCATCGACGCAGTCGGCCAGAGCCTGCGCATCAATCGCGAGCCCTATACCGTCGTGGGTGTGCTCCGCAAACGCGGCTACGGCTGGTTCGGCTCCACCGACGGTGCTGCAATCATTCCTCTGGCAGTGGCCCAGGATCGCCTGCGCGCCCCGTTCACCGCCCACCGTCATCGCGGCGAATACACCGTCAGTGAAATCCACGTCAGTGCCGTTGGCGTCGCGCGCATGGACGCGGCCGCGCAGCAGGTCGAGCAGACCCTGCGCCTGCGCCGCGCCCTTGCCGCCGGCGAGCCCAACGACTTCACCATCAACAACAATGCCTGGCTGCTCGAAACTGCCGGCTCCGTCGCCACCACCCTGACCGCATTCCTCGGCGGCATCGGCGCCGTCAGTCTCCTGGTCGGCGGCATCGGCATCATGAACATCATGCTCGTCTCCGTGACCGAACGTACCCGGGAGATCGGCCTGCGTAAAGCCGTCGGCGCGCAAAACCGCGACATACTCATCCAGTTCCTGGTCGAAGCGCTTGTTTTGACCCTCGTTGGCGGCCTCATCGGCATCGCCGTCAGCTACGGCCTGGCGGAAATCGCCAAAAGCTTCTCAAGCCCGGACTTTCCCCTGATCGTCCTCATCGAGCCGGCCTCCCTCGCCGCCGCCGTCAGCGTCAGCGCCGCCTGCGGGCTCCTTTTCGGCCTTTACCCGGCCGTGCGCGCCACCCGGCTGGACCCGATCGAGGCCCTGCGCCATGAGTGACGGCAACGCCCGGGCTCCCCTGCCCCGCTCCCCGGAACGCCTTGCCCATGACCCGTCCTGCAGGAAACGGGCCTTCATGCCCCTGCCATCGATCGGAGCGTCCCGATGAACCGCAAGCGTCTCCTGATCGCCGCCGTCGCTCTCATAACCGTCGTCGTCGCCGTCGCCGCATATGTGACCCTCTTTCATACCTCGGATACGGCCCGCGCCGGAGACCGGACCGGACTGGAAGGGATCACGGAAACCACCCGCATCCGGCCCGCGGACGCCTCTATGGGCCAACTGAAGGCGGCCGGCAACATCAACCTCATCGAAGAGCTTCAGGTGGTCGCCCAGATCGAAGGCTTCGTCGCAGATGTTCTGGTCGAAGTCGGGGACACGGTCAGCCCCGGCGATCTCCTTCTCTCGTTGGAACGGGACGACCTCGAGCGCGCCGTGGAGCAGGCCCGCATCGACCTCGCCTCCTCCCAGCTCGGGCTCAGGAGGCTGCTGACCAGCGCCGACGAAATCGAGCTGGAACTCGCCAAGCTGGATGTCGCGCAAGCGGAGATGGACCTGCAGAAAGCGCTGCAGGACCTGGCCGCCGCACGGCTCACAGCCCCCGTTGCCGGCTCCGTCCTGCGCCTCGATGCCGCCCTGGGTGCGAAAGTGTCGCCAGGCGCCGCTGTCGCCGCCCTCGCCGACCCAACCCGCCTCGAGCTGACCGTGCAAGTGGCCGAAACTGATATTCCCAGAATCGAAATCGGACGGACGGTGGACGTCGTCATCGATGCCTTCCCCGACCAGACCTTCGCCGGCGTCATCAGGCGCGTCGGGCCGTTCATAGAGACCCAAAGCGGCGTCGTCAGCTATCCCGTCACCATACAGCTTCTCGACAACGCCTTGGACGCCGTGCTGCCCGGCATGACGGCCGTCGCCGCCCTGCGCAGCGAAACGGCCGGCGACCGCTGGCTCGTCCCCTCCACCGCCATCCAGGAGGTCGACGGCGAAACCGTTGTCACCGTCGTGCGCGGCCAGGAGCGTCTCCCGCTTGCAGTGACCCCCGAGGGCCTTCATGGCGAATGGACCATCGTACGCGCCGCCGGCCTGCAGGACGGCGATGAGGTGGTGGGCGCGATCGTCCCCTTCGGGGAAGAATAGGGCGCCGCTTCAACCTGTCTTGGGACTGATATACACAATGCAACGGGCCGGAGTTTTCAGCGCCGGCTCTTGTAGTTCTGGGAAGTGACGATTGTGCCCGAGAGGAGCAGAGCCGGAATCCAGCAGCAGACGGGCTCCACGATGGGTTCGATGAAGTAGAGCACAACAAGGTCGTCGGGAAGGAATGCCCCCGCGAGGACGATGAGAATCGAAGCTGCCAAGACGCACCAAGCGATGGTTTCCCGTTTCATCAATTCTCTCCTTCTGCCCCAGGCGCAATGAATGCGTCGATAAGTATAGCGACTCCAGGTAGCGCCTTGAAGGCGATTCGCCATAATCTGAGCAGTACATGGATCCCGAATCGCTGACGACGGCTCTTGTCTTTATGCACAAGAAATGCCGAGCGTGCAATATCCGCGCGGCATTTGCCTGAGCACATGATGAAACATCTCATCCAGATCATACTGATGCTGGCCGCTATAGCCGCTAAGTTGGTCGTCGCCGAACAGACCGACAAAGATCCCCCAAATGACAATCAGCCATTGACCTTCGTTGAACGAAAAATCTACGATCTGGAGGCATCTTTTACCGAACCTGTTCCCTGGGAATTCTTCTCCGCGCCTATGTCAGAGAAAGACCGCCAAACTACGGTGGACCTTCTTGAACTCCGTGACCTCACGCTCAAAACCCATGACGAACTTCAGGACCCCATCCTCTGGATAGCTACTTGGTGTTACGAATGCATCCCATGGGCCACATCACGAGGTCCCATCTGCTGGGCGGCCCTCTGGTGCTATGGATGCGCCTACCCAGATAAGATCGAGAATCCGCAATTGCTCGTTTGCTCAGAATCGAAATGGCGTATGTGCGCTTCCAAGGAGGTCTCCTGCAACGAGTTGGCACAACCTTGGAACTCGTAACAACACACGCATTCCTTTCTGGCAGCACCGCGCCACCCCAATCAGGGTCTTCGACCATGCCGATGGTCTCCAGCTCTACCCGGTCGGCAACGGCGGTGTGCAGCAGGGGCCGCTCATCCCCCACGTCCACGAGTTCACCTGCTGGCAGCCCGGCATGCCGGTCGTCAATGAAAATCGTGGTCCTCGTCATGCAGCCGGACGGCTGTCGGCGTTCTCGATCGCGCGCCGTATTGGGGCCCTAGCGGCCCCCATTGCGGAGCCAGCACTTACCTTTCAAGTCAACAGCTGCTCTGCACGCTGTCCGACGCGATGCGGCCTGCTCCTACTGTCTGGACGAAACCTTGCATTATGGTAACGACAACGTCACCATATCGACATGCTCGAGATCCGAGAATACGTAGACAACCGCGGGCGCAGCCCTTTCGGTCGTTGGTTCTACGGTCTCGTCGCCGGGGCAGCGGCCAGGGTGAGGACATCCCTCGCGCGCATGGAGGCCGGCAACCTGTCCAACGTCAGAGGCGCTGGCCGCGGGGTGTTGGAGTAACGCATAAACGTCGGTCCAGACTACAGAGTCCACTTCGGCAGAGATGGCGACACGTTGATCATCCTGCTCGGTGGAGGCACAACAGCCCGCCGGCAGAGGGACATTGAAGGCGCTCGTCAACTCTGGCAGGAGTACAGTCGCCGCAAGCAGCAGGAGGTGTGACAGATGCCGCTCACCCGTGACTTCAAAGAGACCGTACAGCTCCGCGCCGAACGCGACCCGGCATTCCGCGAAGGGTTGCTGAAGGAAGGTGTCGAATGCCTGCTTGCAGGAGAGGTGGATACCGGCAAGATCCTACTGCGCGATTACATCAACGCCACAATCGGGTTCGAGGAGCTGGGCTCCCTCACGAACAAGCCGCCCAAGAGTCTGATGCGCATGTTCGGACCGTCCGGCAATCCCTGCGCCCGCAACCTGTTCGAGGTCATCAGTTGCATTCAGCGGCATGAGGGCGTGCAGCTGGAAGTGAAGGCTGTTCGTTAGTCGGCAGGGTTCGGCTGAACTGAGGGTCCGGCAGGAGTGAGCGAGTTTGAGGGGCACGGACGGGGGCTCGCTGACAGCAGGCCGCGAATGCCCGGGCATGCCGACGACTCTCCCGCCGGCAGCCTGCACTGCTCTGGATACAGACGCGCGCGGGAAAGGCTGCAGGGTCTTGCCCTCATCCAGCGCTCTTCTCTTCTTTCAGTCCCGCTTGCGCAACCACGACCGCACAGGAAGCCTGTAGAGCCTCTATAACAGGCTGGGTGTACCTCTTATCTGTCTCTTGCTACGCACAGCGTTCACCTGCGTTGTTGACAGCGGGGAGACACGGAATTGTAGCGGTAGCAGACCGGGAAACCGCCGCCCTGAGTACCTGGTCCCACTTTTTGCCGGACCAACATAACGCGTGGTACAAACATCGGGTCAGCTCACTCTGAGCATCCTCTGTGTCCCCCTGGAGGCACGCGATGCGGCCGTCCGCTCGAATCTACCGGCGCCTGCTGATCAGGTACCTGCGCCCGCAGTTGGGACAGGCGCTCCTGCTTCTGTTTGTCCTTTGCGCCAACATCCTCCTTCAGCTCATCAACCCCCTGATCATGCGTCGTTTGCTGGATTCGGCGCTGGCCGGTGGACCGGTTGAACTTCTCACGCGCCTGGCGCTGATGTTCATTGCCATTGCCGTCGTCCAGCAGACGGCGGCGGTGGGCAGTACCGTCCTGGCGGAAAATGTAGGCTGGCGAGCGACCAACGCCCTGCGACGGGACCTGGCGCGCCACTGCCTGCGCCTGGACCTCTCGTTCCACCAGCAGCATACGCCCGGCGAAATGATAGAGCGCATTGACGGCGATATCAATGCGATGGCCCGCTTTTTCTCCCAGTTTGTCGTACAGATCCTCGGTAATATTTTTCTGCTGATTGGCGTGATCGTGGTGCTGTGCCGTGAAGAACTGCGGGTCGGCGCGGCGATAGGCCTGTTTGTCGTGATCACGCTGATTGCGCTGTTGCGCCTGCGCAATCTGGCCGTGCCCGTTTGGCAGCGATCACGCGAGGCCAGCGCCCGATTCTTCGGCTTTGTCGAAGAGCGGCTGGCCGGCACGGAGGACATCCGCGCCAGCAATGCGCGCGCCTTTACACTCTACCGATTTCATCAGCTTATGCGAACATTCTGGCAAACGACGGTGCGAGCCGAACTGCTGGGATTTTCGATGATCAACGTCGCCTGGCTCCTCTTCTCGGTGGGAAATGCAGTCGCCTTTGTCGTCGGCGCCTCTCTCTTCCTGAGCGGCGCCCTCACCATAGGAACGGTCTACCTCATCTTCCATTACACCAATCTGATCGCACAGCCAATTCAGCGAATCGCCCAGGAATTTGAGCAGTTTCAACGGGCCGGGGCCGGCGTCGCCCGTGTGCAAGAGCTGTTCGAGACTGAAAGTCGTTTGGCAGAGGCGCCGGCAGCCGCAGTGGGAGCGGCCTCTGCGGCCGGGGGCGACCGCGCCGGGCCTGCAGGCGCTCTGGCTGTGGAGTTCAAGCAGGTGCGTTTTTCTTATCCGACCGATGCGCCGCCGGAAGAGAGCAGTTCTGAAGATGAAAGGTTCGCGCTGGACGGTTTCCAGTTGCGGTTGGAGCCACACGAGGTGTTGGGGCTGTTGGGACGCACGGGCAGCGGTAAAACGAGCTTGGCTCGCCTGTTGCTGCGACTGTATGACGTGGACAGAGGCAGTGTGCTGGTGGCGGGGCGGGATGTGCGCCTGTGGCCTCTGCGCAGACTGCGCTCGCAGGTGGGGGTGGTCACCCAGGACGTTCAGCTGTTTGCCGCCTCGATTCGGGACAATCTGACCTTCTTTGACAGGTCGGTGCCCGACGTGCGCATCAAGGAGGCCATCGACGAGCTGGGGCTTGCCCCGTGGTATGCCTCCCTGGGCGAGAGCTTGGACGCGCCGCTGCAGGTCGGCAGCGGCGGGCTGTCTGCCGGCGAAGCGCAGCTCGTGGCCTTCACCCGCATCTTTCTGCGGGATCCGGGGGTGATCGTGCTGGACGAAGCCTCCTCGCGCCTGGACCCGGCAACCGACGCCTATCTCGAGAGCGCAGTCGATCGACTGCTCACAGATCGGACGGGCATTCTCATCGCGCACCGGCTCTCCACGGTTCAACGGGCCGACAGAATTCTGATCCTGGAAAACGGACGGATCCGGGAGCAGGGCGACCGCAACGCGCTGGCCTCGGATCCTTCTTCCCGCTACCATCACCTGTTGAAGTTGGGTGAGCAGGAGCTGGAAACATGACACAGAACGCAGAACGTCCACCTCTCTCCGTGGCCGGTACCTGGGTGGGCCTGGTCCGCTGTTTTCCCGGCCTGTATTCACTCACGGCAGCGCTACGGATTATCGTCTTTGTCGGCATCTTTCAGGTGGTTGGGTTGGTGATTCGATTCTTTTTCGATTCGCTGACGGGCTCTGCTCCGCTCGCATGGGGGCCTAACGCCTGGGCTGCGCTGTTGCTGGCCGTGGCCGTCCTGCGCAATTGCCTGATATTTACCGATATGTACGTCTTCTTTCGCTGGACATTCAGCACCGCGGCCACCATGCGCAAGAACCTGTTGGAGCACATTTTGAGTATGCCGGGCGCGCGTTCGCTGCCCAGCTCGACCGGCGAGGCGATTAGCCGCTTTCGCGAGGATGCAGAAGAGGTCGGCAACTATACGGTCTGGGCGCTCTTCTTGCTGGCGACGGGCACATTTGGGGTCGTGGCGCTGTTCACCATGGCGAGCATCAACCTGCGGGTCACCGCCTTCGCCTTCCTGCCAATGCTTCTTGTCGTGGCCGTGGCCAATGTGACAAGGCTCAGAGTCCAGCAATACCGTGAGGCCAGCCGAACTTCCGCCGGCAATGTTACCGGCTTTATCGGTGAGATGTTTGAAAACGTGCAGGGCGTGCAGGTCGCTGCAGCGGAGGAGAGTGTGCTGGCGCACTTTGAAGAGTTGAACGAAAGCCGCCGCAAGAACGCCCTGCGCGATCGGCTGTTCAACGAGATTCTCGATTCGACCTATAACCACTTCGCCAGTATCGGTTTGGGGCTGATTCTGCTGCTGGCCGGCGCCGGGCTGCAGGAAGGGTCGTTTACGATTGGCGATTTTTCCCTGTTCGCCTACTATCTGGAATTCGCCATCGTTATGATCTCCACAGTTGGGGTTTTTGTCGCTCGGTGGAAGCAGGCAGGCGTCTCGATCGGGCGCATGGACCGGCTTCTGCGTGGGGCGCCGGCCGCCGCCCTGGTACGCAAAACACCTATCTATCTGAGCGGTGCGTTACCTTCCGCCCATAACGCTTCTCCTGCCGAAGCGGATCCGCTGCAGGCGTTCTCCGCCTCCGGCCTGACCTATCGCTTTCCCGGTTCGGAGAAGGGTATCGTCGATGTCGATCTGCGTCTCGGGCGGGGCAGCTTCACGGTCGTAACGGGCCGGATTGGCGCGGGCAAGTCGACGCTGCTGCGGGTCCTGCTGGGGCTGCTGCCAGCCGAATCCGGCGAAATTCACTGGAATGGGCGACTTGTCGACGAGCCGGCAACTTTCTTTGTGCCGCCGGTGAGCGCATACATCTCGCAGACGCCGAGTCTGTTCAGCGAATCGCTTAGGGAGAACATCCTGCTCGGCCTTGACGCGAACGACGCAATGTTGGCCCAGGCGGTTCGGGCAGCGGCGCTGGAGCCGGACCTGGCGCAGCTTGAAAATGGATTGGAGACGGTCGTCGGCCCGCGGGGCGTGAAGCTGTCCGGCGGTCAGAGGCAGCGGGCCGCGGCGGCGCGTATGTTCATCCGTCAGGCCGAGCTGCTGGTGTGCGACGACCTGTCCAGCGCGCTGGACGTGGAGACCGAGCAGCTGCTGTGGGAGCGGCTTTTTGCTCGGCGGGACGCGACCTATCTGGTGGTCTCCCATCGACGTCCTCTCCTGCGGCGGGCGGACCAGATCATTATATTGAAGTCAGGCCGTGTGGAGGACGTAGGCCGGTTGGATCCGCTGCTGGAACGCTGTGCGGAGATGAATAGCCTGTGGGAGGGTCATATCTCCGAGTGACCTGTCCCCGGTGTTCGTACCACCCGTTATGTTAGTCCGACAAGCACGGGAGCAGGGTCGGCAGGCAAGAGGGCATCAGGCGCCTGGCTAGGTTGTTCCTAAGACCCCCGTACTTGCTGCGCCAGCGGTAGAAGGTCTGCTCGGTCACGCCGATCCGGCGGGCGGCTTCAGCGACTGTGTTGCCCTCGGCCATCGCCACCTCAGCATCTCTGAGCTTGTTTATTGCGTGCTCCGGCGTATCTCTCTGCCTGGCGATATTTCCCCCTTTTCACGGCCCAATTCCAGCATGTTACCTGGACCAGTTTTGCGGGCAGGTCATCAAACCCAGGGGGTTGTGCCAAAAGCATTCTGGACTATAATACCTTTCTGTGATTGAGAGATTTCTGCAGAATTCGGCAGAGCAAGAGCCTGCCGGGCCGACTCTTACCGGATTTCTGATTAAGGTCAGCTGAGGAAAATGTTATGACGCAGGAAGACTATCGGCTTACCGAAGAGCAGATCCAGCTCTTTGAGGTTTTCGGGTTCCTGGTCCGGAGGAATCTGTTCAGTCCCGAGGAGATGAATAGGATAAACGAAGAGTTCGGTCGTCGCCTTGCATCGATTCTGGAGGAAACCGATCCTGAAGAGAATCGTCTTTTCAACAACTGGGGTAACCGGACCCCGGAAACCCCCTTCATTGCCAGCTTGCTTGAGGACCCGCGCATTTATCTGCCCGCGGAACAGCTGTTAGATGAAGAATCCTTTCCCGTCCATTCTAACGCCAACAGCTATGAGAACAGTACCAATTGGCATCCGGATTGGAGCGATCCTCATCTATTGGCAATTAAGAACGTCATGTATCTGCAGCCGACAACCGCTGACCGCGGCGCATTGCGCGTCATTCCCGGGTCGCACAAAAATTCATTACATGATGAACTGCGTAGGATTGGATTGGGCAGTACGTTTGGCCCTAAGAAGGCCCGGATCTCGGAAGAGTCCGGTCTGAGCGGTGAAGATATTCCCTGCTATGTATTCAGTTCGAATCCGGGTGATGTCATTATCTTCAACCAGATGACCTGGCATGCCGCCTTTGGCGGCTATAGAGACCGCCGCTCCTGCACCTTTAACTTTTATGGCACGCCAAGGACACCGGAAGCGGCAGCGTCGATGCGCAAAGTGGTGGAACACATTCCCGACATCAAGAAGTATTTGGGAACGGTGGGGTTGCAATATCATCCCTGGTGGCTGGAAAATCCTGAAAAAAGCCCCAGGCGTGCGCGCTGGATTCGTTGTTTGGAGGAATGGGGTTTCGTGGATGCTTACAATAGCTAGAAGCCCAGAAGCGCCAGGTGTACACCACCGCGCAGGACGCCGGCATTCAGCTCAGTTTGCATAGCCGGTGAGATATAAAAGTTCAGTTCGGGGATCTCCGCAGCGCGACCTCAAGCCACTTCCTCCTGAGAACTGCCTTCGAACCTTCACAAGGGTCTAGCGTTCCAGGTACTGGAGCACCCCGTCCCAATCACAAAAAGTGCCGCCGACCATCTTTTGGGGCTCCGGGCGCGGTATGTGCATGTCCGAACCACCGGTCTTGACCAGTCCGAGGCTATCTGATATCCGTACATATTCGTCCTCTTGGGCCTCGGTGTGCGCGGGATGGAACACCTCGACACCGTCGAGTCCTACGTCAGCCAGGGCAGCGATATTCTCTTCGTCGAACGTGTAAACGACGCCCGTGTCGTGGCCGGGATGAGCTACCACGGCAATGCCGCCGGCCGCGTGGATAGCCGGAATAACCTCCGGTATCGGTGGGTGGAGAACGCGGACGCCGGAATCCTCGCGCATGGCCATGAACTCTTTTTGATTCGACACAACGCCTTTTTTCAGCAGCAGATCATATAAAGCCGTCGACTCGGAATGTTCCTGAGCCTTCACCTGGGCGTCGTATTCAGCGACGGTCACCTTTGTGCCTTTCCCCTGCAGATATTCCAGGATGGCGATATGGTTCTTTCTTCTCACCGACCAGATTTTGTCGGCCAGAAAACCTTCGAGAGAAGGAAGCGGACCATCGCGGAAAAAGCCCAAGACGTGGGCCGGTATCCCGCGCCACGAACTTGTGATCTCGATGCCGGGCAAAAAGG
>JAPOVP010000188.1 GCA_026708085.1 Caldilineaceae bacterium | reverse complement strand
CCTCCCTTGTGCGGGGGCTCCGCCCCCGCAACGCCCCCTCTCCTACAACCTCGCGCCGCAGCGAGTGTGTGGGTAATTCAACCTTGGCGACCCGCGGCGACCAGAACTTCCCCCGCCTCCTGGTAGATTCCGAAAATGTGCCAGCGCCAGCAAAGCAGGCGAGGCAGTACCCAAATATCCCCAAAGTTCACCGCGATGTCCATCGAAAGCCCGCTGCGGAAACACTGACGGTACATTCCGCCCACACAAGCCGCAAACAGTACACACACAGAACATGGCTTGGAAGTTACCTCGAATGAAAGTTACGCGAATTATGTGAAGATTCTTCAGATAATGTACCCTGTCCACAAAGTGCATGAAATTGCAGTAGGCAAATCCTTTGTCCGCAACCTGACCGATTTGAAACGCACATTCGACCCCCAATTGCTCAAAGCAAATGCTGTCCACCCCCCGCACTAGGTCCCTGAACGACAACTGCTTCGCTAAAAGAAAGAGGGAGATGGCGCCATGCCTGACAGACTACCGCACATACTGATTTTCAACCCCGACCAGTGGCGCGGAGACGTTCTCGGCCATATGGGCAACCCCGGCGCCGTGACGCCTGTGCTGGACCGGTTCGCCCGCACGGAAGGTGTCTCATTTGCAAATGCCTTCTGCCAGAATCCGGTCTGTACGCCCAGCCGCTGCTCCTTTATGACAGGCTGGTATCCTCACGTGCGCGGCCATCGCACCATGTTCCACATGCTGCGTCCGGTCGAGCCAATGCTGCTGCAAATACTGCGCCAAAACGGCTATTTCGTTTGGTGGGGTGGAAAGAACGATGTCGTGCCGGCCCAGAATGGGTATGCCGGCTACTGTGACGTGAAGTACTCCCCGCCTCAGCCGGAGCTTCTCATGCAGAACCCGCACCAGCTGGCCGAGTGGCGCGGCGACCCCGACGGCGACAACTACTACTCCTTTTACGTAGGCCGCAGCGAGATTCCTGATGGCGAGTCGGTCGCCTACGACTCCGACTGGGCTATGGTGGACGGCGCCATCGAACAGATCGAGAACGCGCCTTCTGACCAGCCCCTCTGCATATATCTGCCCCTCTCATATCCCCACCCGCCTTACGCCGTCGAAGACCCCTGGTACAGCCAGATCGACCCGGCTAACATTCCCCAACGCACGCCTACGCCAGATGAGTCCCCAGCCGGCTGGGGTGGCTTTCCCAGCCTGATGAAGGGAATCTATGACGGGCAGCAGATGCAGGGTTGGTCGGAGGAGCGCCTGCGAGAGTTGCGACGAACCTACTACGGAATGTGCGCACGCGTGGACCACCAGTTCGGCATGGTCCTGGAAGCCCTGAAGAAGGCCGGCATCTACGACGATACGCTCATTTTCTTCTTTTCCGACCACGGCGACTTCACAGGGGACTATGGCCTCGTCGAGAAGACGCAGAACACCTTCCAGGACTGTCTGACCCGCGTTCCCCTCCTGGTCAAGCCTCCTGCGGGCACGCCCATGTTGCCGCGCGTCTCCGATGCGCTCGTGGAGCTGATAGACTTTCCCGCCACCGTGTATGCGCTCACCGGCATCGAGGCAGGGTATGACCACTTCGGCCGCTCGCTGCTTCCTCTCCTCGCCGGCGAGACCGACAGCCACCGCGATGCCGTTTTCTGCGAGGGCGGCCGGCGCCAGGGCGAGCGTCAGTGTATGGAACTGGAGAGCAACGCCCGCCCCGGTTTCCTCTACTGGCCGCGTCTACGCCTGCAGACGGGCGAAGGCCCGGAACACACCAAGGCTGCCATGTGCCGGACCGCTGAACACAAGTATGTCAGGCGTTTCTACGAGCAGGACGAACTCTACGACCTGCAGGCCGACCCGCGGGAAACGCGCAATCTCGTCGATGATCCCGCCTATGGGGACGTACTGGCGTCTCTCAGAGAGCGCATGTTGCACTGGTATATGGAGACCAGTGACGTTGTTCCGCACGAAACCGATATGCGGAGATGAAAATGATCCGTGAGCCTGCAACTACGAATCGGAGACCTGCCTTTGAACGACTAAGCGCTCCAGCAGGGAAATAACGAGGAAGAATGCCATGCCGGTGAGCGAAGCGAAGAGAATCGCGGCCCACAGCTTCTCCGGCCCTGTGGCGTAGTACTGGTTGAAGTTGAGGATGACCCGGCCAAGTCCGTCGGCGATGCCGCTGGGCAGTTCACCGATGATTGCGCCAACCACGCTGGCCGTGGCCGAGACCTTGAGAGCCGTGAAAATGTAAGGAAGAGCAGCCGGAACCCGCAGCTTCCACAGAATCTCCCAAGGTGTGGCTGCGTAGGAGTGCATCAACTCGATTGCGGTCGGTTCCGGCGAGCGCAGTCCCTGCAATGTATTGATCGTTACTGGAAAGAAAGTCAGATAGGCCGCAATCACAGCAACCGAGAACCAGCTGCCCCCCAGCCAGATGACGACCATCGGCGCGATAGCCAGCAGAGGCACGGTCTGCGAAGCAACGACATAGGGCAGCAAGCCCCGCTCCAGCAGCCCCGAGTGCGCGAACGCGACGCCAAGGACGAAGCCGAGACACCCGCCGAAGAGGAAGCCGAACACGGCCTCCTGTAAGGTGAAGAGAGACGCCCGCACTAGAATTGTCAGCAGGATTGTGTCGCTGCCCCGCCGCGGCGGCTCGAATATCGTCTGCAAGATGTCCCACACGTGCGGCATGGCCCTGTCATCGGCGCGTACAGGCAGTTCCACTTCACAAAGGCCGACTGAGCCGCACAGGATACCTACAGGCTTGCCGCCGTCCGCCTGGACTGGAACGGTTCCCCGCAAGTACGCGCCCCCCGGCGCGCCCAGCAGCTTATAGGCCTCCCAGAACAGCGCCAGCAGCAGGATGATCAGGATGAAATAGCGGACGGCCTTGAACGACGACAGTCTGGCGAACTTCACAGTACCTCCGCAAAAGGCTTTCGCCGCAGAAAGCGCCCCCCGCCTGCGGCGCCCATCCAGGTGTCCCCGTCTACAATCACCTGCCCCCGCAGAAGCACCTTCTCGGCCCAGCCCCGCACGCGCATGCCCTCGTAGACGTTGTAATCCGTGTTCATATGGTGCGTGGCCGCCGAAATCGTGTGTTCCTTGTCCGCATCCCAGATGACAATGTCAGCGTCTGACCCGACAGCGATCGTACCCTTGCGGGGATAAAGCCCAAAGATCTTGGCCGGATTCGTGCTTGTGATCTCAACAAAACGGTTGGCGCTGTAATGCCCCCCGCCCACACCTGCATGCCACATGACCGGCATGCGGTCCTCGATGCCTGGCATGCCGTTGGGGATCTGGTGAAAGCCCTCCTTGCCCAACTCCTTGCCTGCTAAGCGTCCATCCACGCCGCCTTCGTACCAGAACGGGCAGTGGTCGGTGGAGACCGCCTGCAGGCCCCCGTCTGCCAGCGCCTTCCACAGAATGACCGCGTCCTTGGGCTGTCGCACCGGCGGCGAGCAGACATATTTCGCCCCTTCGTATCCGGGCTTGCCCAGGTCCTCCTCAAAGATGAACAGGTACTGTGTGCAGGTTTCCCCCATCACGCGAAAGCCCTTGGCCCTCCCCAAGGCAAGTTGCTCGACAGCCTCTTCGCATGTCATGTGCACCACGTACAAAGACGCCCCGCTGATCCCAGCTAAGGCGACGGCTCGCCCTGTCGCCTCGGCTTCAGCCATCGCCGGATGGGCCGTTGCATGATACTTTGGCGCCGTCTTTCCTTCGTCCAGGAGCCTCTTTGTCAGGTCGGCGATTACGTCTCCGTTCTCAGCGTGGACCATGATCAACAGCCCGTGCTCAGCGGCAACCTGCATGGCGCGGAATAGCGTCGTGTCGTCGACCTGAAAGAGACCTTTGTATGCCATGAACAGCTTCAGACTGGTGATACCCTCATCGACAACAGACGGGATTTCGGCCATTACATCGTTGCGCAGATCTGTGATCGCAACGTGAAACCCGTAATCAATCGCCGCTTTACCGGCGGCCTTTGCGTGCCAGGTCTCTATTCCCTCCTTGAGAGTGCCGCCCACCGGCTGGATTACGAAATCTATGTGCGTCGTCGTGGCGCCGAACGCCGCCGCCCGATGGCCCGTGAAAAAGTCGTCCGAGGAGACAGTGCCGCCAAAGGGCAGCTCAAGATGGGTATGAACGTCAATGCCTCCCGGCAGGAGCAACTTGCCTTCGGCGTCGATCACGTCCGCACCTTCAGTGGGAAGATCGAGCCCGATCAACGCAACCCGCTCGTCCTCAATCAGGAGATCGGCTTTCACGCTATCAGCCGCGGTGACAATCGTTCCGTTCTTGATCAGAGTTGGCATTTGTGGGTTCGGCTCCTCTCCGGTCAGACTTCGTGTTCAGAGTACGTCCGGATTCAAGTGCAAATGACGCGCTCCGCGCATACGTCAGTCCGCCACAATCTTGTCGTACATGTCTGGCCTCCGATCCCGGAGGAACTGCCAGGTGTCCCGCACATCCCGTATCATGTCCAGATCCAGATCGCGGATGATCAACTCTTCCTCGAATGGATCGCCTTGGCCCGGGAGATCATCGCGCTCACCGAGCGTGGTCACAAACTCACCGCGCGGCGTACAAAAGTAACTCTGTCCATAAAAGTCGTTGTCGCCAAGTTCCGCTTCGATTCCGACCCGGTTGATCGTGCCCACGAAGTAACCGTTGGCAATGGCGTGGCTTGTCTGTTCGATCCGCCAAAGATGCTGCGAAAGGCCCCGAGAAGTGGCGGACGGGATGAATACGATTTCGGCGCCGTTCAATCCCAGCATTCTCGCGCCTTCGGGAAAGTGACGGTCGTAACAGATATACACGCCCACCTTACCCACGGCTGTGTCAAAGACCGGGTAACCGAGATTCCCCGGACGGAAGTAGAACTTCTCCCAGAATCCGGGAAGGTGAGGCAAATGCGTCTTGCGGTACTTGCCCAGGTAACTCCCGTCGGCGTCGAGCACGGCCGCCGTGTTGTAATAGAGACCGGGCTGATCTTCCTCGTACAAGGGAACGATCAGCACCATTTTTGTCTCGGCTGCAAGTTTCTGCATCCGCTCGGTAGTCGGTCCGTCGGGGATACGCTCAGCAAGACCATACCAATACGGGTCCTGCACCTGGCAGAAGTAGGGCCCGTGGAAAAGCTCCTGGAAGCAGAATATCTGCACGCCCTGTTCTGCCGCCTTCCGTGCGTATTTCTCGTGCTTATGGATCATCGACTCCTGGTCGCCGGTCCAGGAAGCCTGGAGCAAAGCGCCGCGGACAATTCGGGACATTTGAAGTCCTCCTGTTTTCCCGCGTGTCAGAGAATAGCTTTCTTTGCCTGAATTCAGAATGCTGTTGCAACCAGCTCGAGTAGGCCTGTTACCGGCGCAAAGCGCCAAAGACCAGTTATGTCAGCCCAGTTCCTCAAGCACAGAACCATACCCCAGCGCACTCAACTCCTTCGCAACATACTGCAAAACAGCCTCCTCCATGGCACGCGGATACTCCACCTCCCACTGTTCGCAAATGGCAGGCCCGTGCTCCTTCATGATCCGCGCTAAGCGCATGGGCATTCGAATCGTCTCATCGAGAGGTACGGTTGTTCTCAGAACGGCCTCCTCCACACACTTCCGGTGGTGTGGAAGTAGGAAACCGTTCAAGGCTTTGACGCCGCGATCCCGACGGATCCCGCTCGCCGCACAAAGTACATTCGTGAGCACCAGCAGGATAATGGAGTTGCCTGCTGCACCCACCAGTTTCTCCCCGCGCCCTGCGACGACAGGCGTCATCGAGATACAGCGCCAGAATTCAGGAATCTCCCTGAGCAACAGCTCCTCCGCTGCTTTCCGCGTAAGTCTATCGTCAGGCCGCGGCAGCCGGGAAAGAGCCCCTTCCTCCTCGTACAGCACCCGCGTCTCACCCGCCGTTACCTCGGCAGATCCCCCTTCGTGTAGCCAAACGTCCAGGCGCATCGCCTCGTCAGTCATTGCGTTGACCATCCGGCCCTCGAACATCAGGCGCATAAAGACCAAGGGGCGAATCTCGCACAGCCACGACTCGACACTGCTGTGAAATTCATCGAACTTGGCGGCATCTATCAATAGGTGTGCATCAACGTCGCTCCAACGGTCCTCTCTATCTTTGCCGAAGCTGCCGGTCAGCCAGGCGGCGCAAACGGCCGCGTCGGCTGCGACTTTCGCAGTTAGCCCCTCGATGAAACGGGACTGCGCGGTCGTCATGCGTTCCTCCCGGCTGCAGCCTCTGTCACCAACTCGAATAGCCGGTTGGGACTGAGGGGAATCTCGCGCACCTCCAATCCGATATCCCGAAAGGCATTGTCGAGTGCCTGGGCAAAGAGCGCGCCAACCGGGATCGCGCCCGCTTCCCCTGCCCCCTTCACCCCCAGCGGATTCAACGGCGACGGCGTCTCCACATGGTCGCTCACAATGTTCGGAACATCGGTTGCGGTGGGAAGAAGGTAGTCCATCAACGACGCATTGCGCAGCGCCCCGTTTTCGTCGAAGTGCAGCTGCTCATAGAAGGCATTGCCAATGCCCTGAGCCACGCCGCCCTGGATCTGCCCATCAAGAATCAAAGGGTTGATCACTGTACCGCAGTCGTGGACAACAACGTACTTCTCAATCTCCAGCAGAAACGTCTCCGGATCCACCCTCAGTATCATGGCGTGAACGCCGGATGCCGTCGCGCCCCGCTCCGGCCCGTAATACTCTGTGGCCTCCAGTCCCGGCTCCGTCCCCGGTCGGACGGCGCCGCGCATCGGGTTGGCTTCAACCGCCAGTTCGCCGATAGAGATCGAAGTCTGCGGTACGCCCTTGACCTGCACACGCCCCTCGATCAGTTCCAGATCCTCTTCGGCGGCTTCCAGTTTTTCGCCTGCCATCTTCAGTATTTTGTCCCGCACCTTGGTCGCGGCCGCGTGCATGGCGTTTCCCGCGACGACCGCGCCCCGGCTGGCAAACGTCCCCGCCCCCCAGTAAAAGAGGTCTGTGTCGCCGGTGACGACGTGGACGTCGGAAGCGGCCACGCCGATCTGATCGGCCACTACCTGGGCAAAACTGGTGTAATGGCCTTGGCCTTGCGTCCCCACACCAGTTGCCACGCTCACTTTTCCGCTGGCCTCGACAGTCACCCTTGCGCCCTCGTAAGGGCCAATGCCGGTGCCTTCGATATAGCTGACGACGGAGATTCCGACCCGCTTGCCAACGGCCTCCCGCCTGGGCTGATCCTCACGAATGAACTCTTGATAGCCGATCAGTTCCAGCGCGCGATCCAAAGCCGGTTCGTAGTTGCCGCTGTCATACGTCAGTTGGGTAAAGTCCTGAAATATGATCTCGTTCGAATAAGGGAACTGGTCGGGCTGGATGTAGTTCTTGCGGCGAATCGAGATTGGGTCAATACCCAGTTCCTTAGCCGCTATGTCTAACAGACGCTCCATCACAAATACACCATGTTGACGGCCGGCCCCGCGGTACGGTGTTACGATCGGTTTATTGGTAAAGACGCTGGTGAACTCCGAATGGTAGTCGGGCACAACATAAGGGCCGAGAAGAGTGCACTGACTGCTGATGGGAAGTGTCAAACCGTACGGAGCGTAGGCGCCGGCATCGTGGAGGAATTCGTCCTTTATTCCGAGCACTGTGCCGTCATTCTTGAGTGCCATGGTGGCGTCGTGAACCTGCCCGCGTTCCTGAGTGGTGGCGTAGAAGTTTTCTTCCCGATCTTCGATCCATTTGAGCGGACGGCCCAGTTGCAACGTGGCCCAGGCTAGCACGACCTCCTCCGGATAGAACATCATGATCTTGGGACCGAAACCTCCGCCGATGAACGGGGCGATAACCCGCACCTGGCGTTCCGAAAGCCCTAGCATGGCGGCCAGTCCGTTGCGAATGGCGATTGGAGCCTGGGTCGTGTCCCAAATCGTCAGTTGCTGGCTCTTGTCATCCCAACTGGCAACGATGCCCCTGTTCTCCATCGCCGCGGCCGTGCCGCGATCGAAGTGAAAGCGGCGACGGAGAACTAGATCGGCCGCGTCTTCGGCCTGTGCCCAGTCCCCTTTCGTCTGCGTTCCGCGCGCATTGATATTGTGTCCCAGATCATCGTGGACCAAAGGTGAGCCGCTTTTCAGTGCATCTTCCAGATTGACAACCGCATCTAACGGTTCGTAATCGACAAAAATGTCGTCGAGCGCATCTTCGGCAAGGTAGCGGCTCTCGGCCACAACAACTGCAACTGCCTCGCCGGCATGGCGTACCTTGTCTTTTGCGAGCGGTACCTGCGTGCGCGGGTGGAATTCGAGTTGGTCCACAGGAGGTGGCGGCACCAGGAGCGGTCCAGGCTGCCAATACTCTCCAAGGTCGTCGGCGGTGTAGACGGCTGCGACGCCGGAGCGTTCCTTGGCTCCTCCCAAATCAATTGATCGGATGCGGGCGTGGGCCAGATCGCTGCGCAGGAAGGCAACGTGCAACATACCAGCCAGGTGCACGTCGTCTGTGAAGAGCGCTCGTCCAGCCAGAAGCCGCGGGTCTTCGTTGCGTTTTATCGGTTGACCGAATTGGCGTGTGGACATTGATACGTAGAATCGTGGAGTATGTGGAGACCTGCACGCAGTGCAAAGGAGTGGTTGCTACTCCGCCAGCCAACCTTCGCTGTCATTCATCGCAGGAAATGGAATTCGCGTCTGCCTTGGATCTGGCGCTGCGTCGCCCCTTAATCTGACGCCTCCTCAGCCCTTTGCCGGAACCGCTACAGCATCAAGATCTTCCTGCAGTGCCTCCGCGTCTTTGTTACTGGAGGACGTCAACCAGTTTCCCAGTCCCATTGCGACCGGATAGATGGCAATGTTCAGTACGTACACCAACAGAGCGGCTATGAGGTGGTCCGGTACAGTGAATGACGGAAAAAACTGTAGATATTGGAACGCGATCGTGGGTTGGGCAACGATCGAAAAGCCAACCATGAAGCCTCCCGCCGCAGCCAGCCTGACCTGCCAGTCACCTGGCTTGAAGCCGAACCTCGCCATCCACTGGTATGTCAAGTCCAGAAGCACCGCACCAAGAATGAAGACGAGAGTCAACCTTGGCGTAGCACCGCTGACCACGTCAGCAAAGCTGGTCGTCGCGATTCTCAACCCAAAATAGAGGAGCGCGAATGCCGTAGCGGACCAGGGGCCGGGGGCCACTCGCCGGGCCAGGACCGACAAGAAAAACGCTGAAACACCAATTATCGTCGGATAGAGCCAGACCGGGCGCTGCGCCACATAACCGTCCACCTTGCCCATTTCCCATTCTGTCGTACCGATGATGAGAAATATGCAAAACGCAATTGCGAGGAAGAAAAGGTTGACAAAACTGCGCCAATCTGTAGCCGAAAATCCTCTCCCAGCGGCCGGTAGCCCTTTCCTCTCAAAGAGATTGCTCCGACTGCGCGCATCAGTTCCACCTCTGGCGAGAACAACTCTGTTCCCGCCGCCCATCAAGAGGCCAATAGCGAAAACCGGGAGACTCGCAGAAGACATCGCTATGAAGATGTGGGGCGGACTCCATGCTGTCAAATCGATTCCATACAGTTCATGCCATATGGCGTCCCCAGGGATGGAAAAAAGACCGTAGCCGGCGAGGAGCACAATTGCGCCTACGTAGGGGCTGCGTCGAACCCAGCGCCGGGGATCCATGACACCCGCTCTGAGATTGGGAATGGCAAGGGCTGACAGTCCACCAATGGCGACGAGAAACGCCAGCAGAAAGCCGGCGTAAATCATCAGGTGAGGCGGCCACAGAAAGTCCTCTCCGCCAGGGACGATTCCAGTGATGACGTGCTCGCTGAGGTCCCAGTATCCACCGATGCAGATCAGTAGAGCGCCAATGCCAACCAGAAGCGCGAGTACTTTGGAAAGTCGGGACGATGTGGAAATGGCTTTCCTGCTCTGTGGGTTACCCGACGCATCTTCACGCCCCGAATCCTTCATCGGCGAAAGGTATAACCACCAGGCCAGGAATGCTAGGACGCCAATTGCCAGTCCGGAAAAAACTAAGCCCTGCAAAAACAGTGAACTCACGAGGATTTCTCCTGTATCAATCTAGCGCCCAACTGCACGGCCTCTACAATCTTCTGGTATCCCGTGCAGCGGCAGATGTTGCCCGAGAGAAGATCGCGAATCTCCTCTTCCGTCGGATTGGGATTCTCCTGTAGAAACGGGACCAGCGACATCAGGATTCCGGGCGTGCAAAATCCGCACTGTAGCCCATGCCTTTCCCAGAAGCCGTGCTGTATCGGGTGTAACGTCTGTGTGCCGCCGTCCAAGCCTTCAACCGTGGAAACGTCGCGTCCGTTCGCCTGGACCGCGAACAGTAGGCAGGATCGGACAGCTACTCCGTCCAACAGCACGGTGCACGCCCCGCACACTCCGTGCTCGCAACCAACGTGTGTGCCCGTCAGTCCAAGTTCGTGGCGAATGAAATCACTAAGCAATAACCGCGGCTCGACCGAGCGATCATAGCTGCGACCATTCACCGTTACGGAAATCGTCTGGTCCAAAACTCTGTCCTGTCCCTCTACTGCCCTTCGGTCCCGGCCGCCTTTTCGCACGCCCTGGTCAGAACACGTTCCGCAACAACTCGCGCCAGGTGTCGTCGGAACGCCGGACCGGCGTGAATGTCTCCGACAGGGTCGATGTCCTGCGTCGCCGCCGTATCGGCCGCGGCCCGAATTGCCGCCGCGGTCGGAAATTCGCCGACCAGCAATGCCGCCGCCTGCTCCGCGTCGACCGGCCCCTCGCCTACGCTGAGAAAGACCAGCCTTGCCCTTTCTACCACCCCTTGGCTGTCCAGCCCGACGACCGCCGCAGCACCGCACATGGCGTAGTTGCCATGCTGGCGCGCAACCTCCTCAAAAGCCCAACCGCTGCCAGGGGGTAGAGTAGGGAAGGCCACCTCAACAAGCATCTCCTCCGGCAGCATCGCCGTGGCGAACAGCCCCACGTAAAAGTCTCGCGCCGCCACCCAGCGCGCGTCTGTAACGCTGCGCACATACATGCGGGCGTCCAGGGCGACTGCCAGTACGGGCAGCTCTGCGGCCGGGTCGGCGTGGGCTAGGCTGCCCCCGATTGTGCCGCGATTGCGAATCTGGGAATGAGCGATATGTGGCATGGCCTCGTGGAGAAGAGGCGAAATTCGCTGCACCAGGGCACTGCGCTCCACTGAACGCTGGCGAGTCATTGCCCCGCAGCGCAACCCACCCTCGTCCTCTCGAATGAAGAACAGTTCCTCGATGCCGTTGAGATCGACCAGTACAGCCGGTTGGGCCAGGCGAAAGTTCATCGTCGGCACAAGGCTCTGCCCGCCGGCTAATGGCTTGGCATCACCTCCGTAGTCCGCCAGCAGGCCCAGCGCTTCGTCCACGGTGCCGGGCGCGAAATAGTCAAAGGCCGCCGGTTTCATCCTGCCCGCCCTCTGCTACGACCGCAGATGCCATTTTCAGATGGCGTTTGCTTTACGAGAATCACAGCGCTCTACTCTTCCACGAACGCTACTGCGCGACAAAAAGCCGCCTCTCCGCCCTTGAATAACCAGGGGAACACGCCCACCGTCAACCGCTTGTTCTGCAGCTCCGGCGCGCCGATCTGACCGCCCATATTCTCCACGTGCATGCAGTCGTGAGGAAAAAGCGCGTTGTGTGTAAGCTGGTAGGCTTCCTCAGGGAACAACTCGTCCACGGCATCGGAGCCGCCGAACTTCTCTTCACACTGCTTGCGCACGCGCTCCCACTGGTCCAGGCCGCCTCTGCCCAGGAACCGCCCAATCGGCAGGTTCATCGGATGATCTGTCGAAATCATGTCCACGCCCCAGATGCGAATCTCCTTGTCCAGCAGCCACTGACAGATGCTGTGATGGGGTCCCGGATGGCGAAGTATGTACTTCTCCTCGTCTCCCTCCTCTGACAGAAAGGAGTACCGGTGCCAGCCAGTATTGATGAAGAGAATATCTCCCTTTCGCACCTCAACCCGCTCTTCGATATCCTCCGGCCGGAATATGTCCAGCTCGTCCAGCATATCGCTCAAGTCGACGATGACGCCGTCGCCGTAGAGCCAGTCCAGAGGAATCTGATCGATCGTCTTGCCGTTCGTAACAAAGTGGCGCGGCGCATCCAAATGGGTGCCCATGTGATTCGATGACTGAATGTACTGCGCATTGACGCCGTGCTCGGACTTGCGCTTGAAATACTTTACCTCAAAAGGAGGATAGAAAGGCCAGAATGAGCAGTCCGCGTTGAGAGGCTGTGAAAGATCATAAGGGATCATTGCCCTGTTCTCCTGAATTCAGTTTTGGTCGGCCATCCATTCAGTTACTGCTTTTAAAATCCGTATTCCTCTGCAAAGGTAACAAGTGCATCGGTGAATAGCTCCAGCGGCGGTCGAACCAGTCCGGCGCCGATCTGGCCGACACCGGCCTCCTTGTGCGCGATGCCAGTGTTGACCCTGGGCGTGATGCCGGTCTCCACGACTGCGCGCAGGTCGATTCCCACCGGTGTGCCCCGGAAATCGAGCTGCGGGATCGTAAAGGATGTATGCTCGGCTGCCGTGATTTCGTACATTTCCAACGTTGCGTTGAGCGCGTCCTGCGGCGTACCGCTCACAAACGTGACGATCGCCGGTGCCGCCGCCATCGCAAAAGCGCCCAGCCCCGCCGTCTCCGTGATCGTGCTATCCCCGATATCAGGGTTGCCGTCCTCCGCACTGAAGCCCGGGAAATAGAGACCGACTGGCTGCGGACAAGGCGATGTGAACCAGCGCCCACCCAGACCGCTGACGCGAATACCGAACTCAGTTCCGTTTCGCGCCATTGTCGTTACGACTGTGCTCTGCTCGATCTCGCTCCCCGCGTCCGCCATCGCCTTGCAGGCCGCCATGACCGGGTTGAGGACACTGAGAGCGTTGTCGCCCAGCGCTTCAATGACGTCGGCCGCCGTGGCCGCGTCCGGCGCAGCCTTGACGATGTGAGGTGCCAGCTGCTTGGTATAAAGAATCGAACCCGCCTTGTTGCGATTGTGGCCCTCATCACCCATGTGCAGCGCCTCGGCCAGCAGGGCGCGAATGTCCAGCCCCGAACTGGACGCAATTGCCGAGCCAAGCACCGGCGCCATCACCTCGTGCATCCAACGCAATCGTTCCTGCACCTCTTCGCTATAAGCCCCGTAGCGCAGGACCTTGCCGTACCCTTCGTTGAGATTCGAATAAGCCCTGTTCCCGTGCGTCTTGTTCTCGACCTCGTACACCGCCATCGAAGGCGATATGACACCCGCCATCGGCCCCACCGAGCTGTGGTGATGACAGGGCGACAGGCTAACTTCACCGCTGACAATCAGCCGCTCGGCCTCCTCCTCTTCCCTGGCTCTGCCCTCGAAAATCAAGGCGCCGATCAGAGCCCCCCGAAGAGGTCCGGAGGCCGCTTCCCAGGAAATCGGGGGGCCGGCATGTAGCAGCAGGTTTTCGTGCATACCTGGAATCAGGTCGAGCGCCCTGCCCAGCCCTGTCAGCACAGGACGGGCCTCAACGATTCTTTTCACGGCCTCTGCGTTAGCGCTGTCTATACTGGTTGCCATATTGCCTCTCTGTGCCGCGCCGTTCGGTCGACGGTCGATCCGATACTATGTCGGTGGGACGGGTCCGCCGCCGGTAAACGCGAATCCGGACCCTATGCCTTACCTGAGACGGTTCAGCAGATTTGCTAGTCTCTCGTCACCTCCCGCAGGAGGGCGCCAGTCAACTTGCACAACCTCAGCGCCTTGGTCGCGCAGGCTGTCCGTGAAAGACTCAAGACCAACATTTATGGCCGCGAAAGCCGAGGTGCTGCTCACGTCCCCCGTCGCGTTCGGGACGCCGGGTACCAACTCCGACTGGCTGTGTAGCCGTCCTTCTCCGTCGTCCGCGAATGCGCACGCCACCGCACGCATAGCATCGTCATGCCTGGTGAATACGTAAGCGCCGGCCGCCTTCAACTGCTCGATCTGTCTGTCCAACCCTTGCGGATCGGAGTCGGTGCCAATGACCACGGCGACCACCGGCAGTGCTCTACCTTCCAAAGCAGCCGTTGAAACTGCCTCTTCGATGGCCGGTGCCAGTTCACTGGCCGGGTCCACGTGCGCCCCATCACCCAGAACGACATCTAGAACAATGAGTCCTGTCTCCGGATCCTGCGCTTCCTGTAACAAGCGGCGGACTCGCAATTCGCTGTCAAGCATGGGATGCAACCGTCCTACCGTGAACGCGTCCCCGCCTAGATCAACAACTGTGTGCCCTTGGCTGCGGTGTGGGTTGTCCAGGAGCAGCCCGCCCGGCAAAGGCCCGTTGGAAAGGACCGATGGCAGTGAATCTTGTAAAAGGAACAGCGCCTCGTAAGCCAGAGTCCCACCGGAATAGAGCCCGCGTAGAAAGGTATGCGGCTGTGGCGTCTGCACAAGCCGGGACGGCGTGATTCTCCCCTGTGAAGGCAGAGCGTAATTCTCAACACCACTTTTTGAGTCGCCAGATGTCGTCAGACGAACAGCAATTTCGGCAGTTTGGTCTAAAGTCCTCGCGAAGTGGATGTTGGGCACGGTAGGTAGCTGCTTTTGCGAAGACTCATACCCGATGAAATCGATGACCGTTGGCTTGTCGCCCGATGCCGCCTCAGTCAATAATTCCTGCGCGACCGCCGCGGCCGGAGGCTTGGAAACCACTACAATAACGTCTGTCTCTGAGTCCTCTTTCAGCAATGCCAGAGCATGTTTCGCCGACCTCGCCTGCACTTCTGCCGAAAGGTCGCGACCCCCCGTCCCGTACGCCTGCGACACGCCGCAGCCAAGTCGGTGGATGCCAGCCATCACCGTCTGCAACCCCGTGCCTGAGGCGGCAACAATTCCAATCCTGCCTTTGCGGACCCGGTTCGCGAATCCGAGACCGATTCCATCTATGCGCGCCGTCCCGCAGTCAGGCCCCATAACCATCAGGCCCCCGTTCGCAGCTGTCTCCTTAAGCGAAATCTCGTCCTCAAGGCTGACATTGTCGCTGTAGAGAAAGACGTTCTTGCCCAGATTTAGGGCCTCACGCGCGACGGCAGCCGCATAACGGCCTGGAACAGAGACCAGAATCCACTCTGCCTCCGGAATCATGCGAGTAGCTGAAGTCAGGCTCTTAGGTCGGTACGTGTCAGTCTGTTGCGATCTGCGCACAGCCAGAAGGTCATCAACACCCGCAAGGGCTGAACGGCCGGCCTGTTCCGATACCGCCTTCACAACCAGAATAAGGTCCTCTGGGGCGGCGGCTTGGATCTCCTCAGACAATAGACCGCTCTGATCGAGCAGCTCCTTGTTGGCCGCAGTACCCATGACGACACCGGCGTCCATAACGCCTGGCAGCTCAGTCAAGGCGCGCTGAAGCAGCATCAGCACGACAGAATCGTAGTAAGAGCCGGCTCGGATTTCGACCAATGTTGCGGCAGGGCTTGCTATAGCCATGTCGTCCGGGACCGAAGGGTCATCCACAGTAGCACTCCCATGCACTGGGGCGGCCGCTAAGATGTCTCTTCCTGGTTACTGGGGCCTATCGTTTCAGGCACGAGAGGATTCCGGGGGCATTCTACCAGTCAATCGGGAGTTGGGCCAAAGATGGCGGGGGACTCACTTGGTGGATTCCGATCGCTCCGTTTCTCGATTGGCCTCGGCAAGGTTTTCAGCATCAACTGCCTTGACAACTGCCTCCATGTCGCAGCCAGCGTTCATCCAACCGGCCGACAGTGCCTCCTGCAGGCTCCCGTCATCCGGTAGTGAGGGCAATGGCCGGGGTGGCGAGGGGCGTCCGTTGCTGGATTGAAGGGTCATCTGCCAGTAACCCACGTCGTGCCACGCTCCCATCTTGTAGCCCACACGACGAAAGACGCCCACGCTCGTGAAGCCAAAGGACTCGTGAAAGCCGACGCTGGCCTCGTTTGGAAGCGTGATTCCGGCGTAAGCGCGTATGAAGCCCTGCAAACGCAAAACGGCAAATAGTGTGTCATACAGCACCTGCCCCACGCCAATGCGCCTGGCCCGGGAATGGACATAGACAGAGACATTGACCGACCACTGGTAAGCTGCTCGCTCACTGTGCCCGCCGGCATAAGCATAACCCAGCAGCCTCTCATGAGCGGTGCAAACAAGCCAGGGGTATCGGGTCAATGTCTTCCCAACTCGGGCGCCCATCTCCTCTTCTGTCGGCGGCACAATCTCGAACGAAATAGGTGTTTCGCGTACCACCGGCGCATAGATCGCCCGTATGCCTGCCGCGTCCTGCGGCGTTGCCATGCGAAGGTGTGTTCCCATCTGCGTCTTTCCAACGCGCGGGCTTGCCAGGTCTCCCGAAACGTTCGAAACAGAAAGCCGCCTCCAGCAAACGATAAGAGGCGGCAATTCCGCTATGGACAGAGGAATGACTTTGGGCTGGAGACTACCACCGACCGCTGCCGCGGTCTCGATAACCTCCACCCTGACTACCGCGGTCCTCCCGCGGGCGGGCCTCGTTTACCCGCAGCGTGCGTCCACCCATCTCCTGGTCGTTCAGGGCCTCGATCGCTGCTTCAGCCGCATCGTCCTCCATCTCAACGAAACAAAAACCACGAAATCGACCGGTTTCCCTGTCGGTGATCATCGCCACGCTGATGATCTCTCCGTGTTGGGAAAACAGTTCCCGGACCTCCTCCTCGGTCGCTGAGTAGGGCAAATTGCCCACATAAATACGCTTGGTCATTTGACTTGCTCCCTGACCCGTGCTCCACCCGCATGCGTACCGCGTAACCGTCCCGGTCTATTTTGAAGTCTGGAGATCTTTAGGGGCGAAAAAAATCAGTTCACGTCTCGGTCCTCTCCACGAATTCAAACATTCGTTTTCGATCTGCGGCAATGGCGCGTTTAAGTGGTGTCCTGTATCCGATAGCACCTAGTATGCCTCTTTTGTGACGTTCTGTCCACCACTCCAAAAGCAAGGGTGCATCCCAATATTGGGGTGAACTTTCCTGTACCTCGGGTAGCAACGGAGCCATGTCCAGTCCGCTTTCAACCCTGAAGTAGGTAAGGCGCCTCCTCTGACCACTGACCACTAACCACTAACCACTAACCACTGACCACTGACCACTGACCACTGACCACTGACCACTGACCACTGACCACT
>JAPOVP010000180.1 GCA_026708085.1 Caldilineaceae bacterium | reverse complement strand
CAACGCCCCCTCTCCTACAACCTCGCGTCGTAGCCAGTAGGTGGGCAATACGAAATTGCCGACCCGTGTCGGCCCACGCTACCCCCCGCCAACTGGCAGATTCCCCAAAAGAGTGCCAGCGCAGGCAAGACAGGCGAGGCCACGCCCATAAATGCCCAACGTTCACCGCCACGACCATCGGGAGCCCCCTACAGAAATGCTGACGGTACATTCCCCCCAGGCAGACCTCACACAGCGCACACAGATCATGGCTCAGTAGCCACAAAGACACGATGAGCTTCACCGCAACTGATTTCACATCGATTCTCTTCTCCTTCATACTCGGTGCAATCGTCGGGCTTGTCGTGGGCAGATTTATTGAAAAGATATTCGACCGCATGGACGCAGTGCCCATGAAGTTAAGGCTGTTCCTGGCCTTTCTCATCCTCGCTTTCATTTCGATAACGGTCGAACTCATGCTTGAACAATCGGGAATAGCACTAATGATGGCCTTCGCCCTCGGATTCGGCCTCGTGATAACACTCCATGAATACATATTTCCTGGCTCTGGCAAGAAATGAGTCGCGGCAGAAAGGCCGCTATTCAGTAAAGAAAACAGCTGACAGCAACTCCGGCCGAGTTTCTCATCCGGCGCAGGGGTCCCCGCCCTGCAGACAACACACGACGGCTTGCCATCCCGAAAGTCCTCATCAATCCTGAAAATCCCGATTCAGACAACGAACACACAAAACCCGGGACCCCACGCTTTCCTGCAAACCTTGCACAAACCCGAAAAATCAGTAGAATTGGCCATGCCTCCAGATTCGACTACTGTCTTCCCAAGGTAATGGCCCGTTCGGCACTGGAGACCCGGCACCAGGACGCACACGTACCGAAATGGCCTTTTTCCAATTCTCTAATCTTTGTCATTGACTGCACCGCGAGAACAATTCACATGCTGACAACAGAACAGAAGACCCAATTCGATAACCAGGGCTTCCTGAATGTCCCCGGTCTCTTTTCTGAGGCCGAGGTCCGGGGCTTCCGCCAGCACTTCATGGACCTTAGAGCCGCCGGCTCCTACCCCGGTGACTCTGCCGGTGTCGACAACAGCAGCAACGACCCGCTCAAGAAGTACCCCCGCATGATCCACATGCACCGCTGGGATAAACTCAGCTGGAACTGGATGCTGGACAGCCGCCTGAATGCTTGTATGACCGGCATGCTCGGGCGCGAACCCTTCGCCGTGCAGACCATGCTCTACTTCAAACCCCCCGGCGCCCGCGGTCAGGCCCTCCACCAGGACCAGCAGTATCTGCGCGTACAGCCCGGCACCTGTATCGCCGCCTGGCTCGCTCTCGACAACTGCGACGAAGACAACGGCTGCCTCCGCATGGTCCCCGACAGCCACGCCTGGCCCCTCCTCTGCACCGCCGAAGCCGACACCACCCAGAGCTTCACCGACGTCACCGTCGACCTGCCCGATAACGTGCACGCCCAACCCGTCATCATGAAGGCCGGCGACGTCGTCTTTTTCAATGGCCAGGTCGTCCACGGCAGCTACCCCAACACCAGCGACGACCGCTTCCGCCGCGCCCTCATCGGCCACTACATCGCCGGTGAAGCCCGCCAGGTCGCCAAGTACTACCACCCCATCTTCCGCATGGACGGGACAGAGGTAGATCTGGGCATCAGCGTGGGTGGAGACCTGTGCGGCCGCTGGGTTGATGTCGACGGCAAGCCCGAAATCGAAATGCAGCCAAGTGAACAGTTGGCCTGGTAGGCATGCCTGATGTAGCCAATCTGTGAGAGAAAAACTGATGCCGGGATCTCTCCCCAAATGCCAGGCGTGCCCTGCCAGTCCCCAAATTGGCCTTAGCCCAAAATGAAGAGACCGAACATCCTCTTGATAATGAGCGATGAGCACGATCCCGCCGTGACCGGCTGTTACGGCCACCCCCTCGTGCAAACGCCCAACCTCGACAGCCTGGCCGCTGGGGGAGTCCTTTTCGAAAACGCCTACTGCAACAACCCCATCTGCGTTCCCTCCCGCATGTCCTTCCTCACCGGGAAATACGCCTCCGATGTCAACGTCTTCGACAACGGCTCGCCCCTGGCACCCGATATCCCCACCTTCGCCACCTATCTCGAAGCCTCGGGATACGAAACAACCCTTTGCGGTCGCATGCACATGATCGGCCCCGACCGCCTCCACGGCTTCGGTCGCCGCCTATTCGACGACAAAAGCGACTGGGTCCGATTCGGCAAAGGCCCCGTCCGTACACCGGAGGCGCGGCGTAGTAGCAACTCCCACGTCACCGAATGCGGCCCCGGCCCGCCCCGCTGGCTCGAATACGACCGCACCGTCACCGACCTCAGCCAGCGCTTTCTGCACGACAAGGCCGCCAACCCGGCCAGCCAGCCTTGGTGCCTCGTCGCCAGCTTCATGTACCCGCACTTCCCCCTTTACGCACCGCAGGATTACCTCGACCTCTACCCACTCGACCGCATCGAACTACCCGACCTGGGCAATGAGACACTCGCCAACCAGCACCCTGCCATTCGCCAGCTCCGCTACTTCTTCCATAACGAAAAGCCCCTGCCTGAGGACCTCACCCGCACCGCCCTCGCCAGCTACTTCGCTCTGGTAACACTGACCGACGAGCACCTCGGGCGTCTCCTTTCCGCCGTCGATAGCTCTTCGCTGAGCGAAAATACAGTCGTCATCTATCTCAGCGACCACGGCGAGATGGCCGGGCAGCACGGAATTTGGCAGAAACAGTGCTACTACGAGTCCTCCGTCCGCGTCCCGCTCATCGCCAGAGGACCACAATTGAAGGCGGGCGCCCGCGTCAGCACAAACGTCAGCCTCGTCGACATCATGCCCACCCTTTTGGACTTGGCCGGTACGCCAATTCCTCAAGGTCTCCGGGGCCGCAGCCTGCTACCTTCGCTGCACGGAGACCCCATCTCGGAAGAAGTCGTTGTAGCCGAATACCACGCCCAGGGCATGCTCAGCGCGGGCTACATGGCAAAAAAGGGAAATCTGAAGTATAATCACTACGTCGGCCTTCCGCCGCAGCTGTTCGACTTGGCCGCCGACCCCCATGAATTCGTCAATCTGGCAGGCCATCCTGGCTGGGCAGCAGCCCAGTCGAACCTGCACCAGGAACTCGTCGCCAGACTGGACCCCGATGAAGTAGACGGCCGTGCCAAGCGCAACCAGCAGCTTGAAGGAATGGCACGGTCCTACACCGGCTGAGTCAGTCTGAGGCTGACTTGCTCAAAGGAGGTGGTTTACCGAGAACTGTTGGACCCCGCAGGGCTGTTTTCCCGTGACACACTTGGTCATTTTGAAGCGTGAACCTTCGTTCAAAGTTGGAGCGTTGACCACCCGCACACGAAAGGAGAACAATCCATGTCTGACCGCACGCTTAGTCGACGTCGCTTCCTGCAGGGAATGGGAGTCGCGGCCACCGGCGCCGTAATCGCCGCTTGCGCGCCGCCCGTCCAGCAAGCGGCCGGCGATATGGCCGAGACCGCTGAAACGCCCGAAATCTGGGTATTTGTCGTTACCGGTTGTACCGCCGGCGGCAACGCGGAAAAGACCAAGGCCGTGCAGGATCTCATCCTCGAAGAATCCGGCGTCCTCGTCCAGAACTATCTCTCCGCCCACGGAGCCGCCTCAACAGAAAAACTGAACCTGTTGATCGCCTCCGGCACGCAGCCCCTCGACCTCTTTGAGGGATCGTGGCCCGACTTCAAGGGCATCATCACCCCCATGGATGACCTCTTGGACGCCTTTGGCCAGAACGTACTCGCCCTCAACAACGACTTCGCCTGGGCGCGTATGAGAGATGCTGAAGGCGTTACCTGGGGCTACCCCCGGCTCGGGCTCATGGCTCACACCCACTTCTGCTTCTTCCGCTCCGATTGGCTGGATGAAGCCGGCATGGAGACGCCCGATACCTGGGACGGCATGGAGTACACCATCGAAGCCTTCAGGGAGATGCACGACGAATCCGTTACCACCACCATGGGCCGCCGCCATCTGATGTACAACACGATGGGCGCCTTCACCGAGAACGGCTACTCCAACTGGGTCGACCCCGCCGACAACATGCTCAAACCGGTAGAGACCAATCCAGGTTACATCGACTGGCTTACCAAGATGCATGAATGGTGGGACAAAGGTTGGTTCCAGCTCGAGTCCTTTGCCAATCCTGATTTCCGTGCCATGCTCAAGACCCTCACCATCGGCACTTGGCTGGGCTGGTACTCCCGCATCACTATCTGGTGGGAACAGATTAGATTGGATTCAGGCTACACCGACATCGACTACACATTCCCCGAAACCATGACCGGGCCCATGGGGCTGGCCAAGACCAACAACGTCGGCGGCAACGCCGCATATATGATCCCGCGCAAGTCGCAACATCCCGATGCCGTCATTCGCTTCGCCAACTGGGCCTACGCAGGCCTCCCCGATGAACCTCGGAACCTGGTCATCACCCAGGCCGGCATCGAAGGCGTCGACTGGGAATGGCACGATAAAGAGGCCGGCCTCTACCGCGCCCTCGTCCCCGCAACCGCCCCCTGCGAGGCCAGATATCCCAGCGAATACTACCAGGTCAAGGGCATGGGCACCGAACCCCACGTCGTAAGGGTATTGGAGGACGGTACCGTCCACCGCCAGAGCGCCCACGTCGTCAAATACAACGACCAGTTCCAGTTCGGCAAGATGCCGGTCGACTTTGACGTTCCCTACGACCTGACCGCGATCCGCGACCAGTACCCCGGTCTGTCAGACTTCGAGCGCCTCATCGACGAAGAATCGGTCAAGTTCATTACCGGTTCCCGGCCACTCTCCGAATGGGGTAATTTCCTCGATACAATGCAAAGCGCCGGCCTGGACAGATGGAGCGAGTTGCACACAGAACAGTACCGTCAGTACCACCCTTAGTTGAGTCGGCCAGCCGGTCGGGGCGAACTTTCAACTCGCCCCGACCGTTCCATATACATGTAGTTCCATTTGTTACAACTCTCAGCTTATGAAAGGAATCCACATGACAACTCAGTCTAGGCCTACGCGCCGCCAGTTCCTGCAAGGTGTCGGCATGGTAGCTTCAGGCGCCGTTATCGCTGCCTGCGCACCGCCGGTCGCAGCACCGGCCGGCGACGGTGGCGCCATGGAAACCCCCGAAATCTGGTTCGGAACGACGAACCCCTGTCCCGGCGGCGGTAACCCGGAACGCACCGACGCCGTCCGCCAGCTCATCCTCGAAGAGACAGGGGTCCTGGTCAACACCAACATCCTGCCGCCAGGTGCCGCCGCCACCGAAAAGCTCAATCTCCTGCTCGCTTCAGGCACCCAGCCCCTCGACCTCTTCGTCGGCAACTGGCCCGACTTCAAGGGCATCACCCTCCCCATGGACGACCTGCTTGAAGTCCACGGCGCCGACATCCTCGCCGGTCACTCCGACCTCGACTGGCGCATGATGAAGGACTTCGAAGGCACCACCTGGGGCTACCCCCGGCTCGGACTCATGGGGCATACCCACTTCCCCTATTTCCGCACCGACTGGCTCGCCGAAGCCGGCCTCGAAATACCCGATACCTGGGATGGCATGGAACACGCCTACGAAGCGATGAAGGAAAACCACGACGAAGCAGTCATCGTCGCCATGGGCCGTCGCCACCTCATGTACAATACCCTCGGCGCCTTCACTGAACACGGCTTCTCCCGCTGGATCGACCCCGCCGACAATATGCTCAAGCCCCCGGAGCTGCAGCCCGGCTACCAGGACTGGCTCGCCAAGATGAACGAATGGTGGGACAATGGCTGGCTCCAGCGCGAGTCTTTCGCCAATCCCGACTACCGCGCCATGCTCAAGACCCTGACAATCGGCGTCTGGCTCGGCTGGTACTCCCGAATGACCATCTGGTGGGACCAGATCCGCCGCGACGCAGGCTACGAAAAGGAAGACTACGACTTCGCACTCAAGATCACAGGACCAGCCGGAGTCGCCAAGACCAACAACGCCGGCTCAAACAGTGCCTATATGATCCCCCGCAAGTCCAACTATCCTGAGGCGGTCATCAAGTATGCCAACTGGATCTATGAGGACGGTCCCGATGACGTAACCAACTACCTCATCGCTTCTTGGGGCGTGCCCGGCGAAGACTGGGAATGGGTCGACAAAGAGGGCAAGGTCGCCCGCTTGCACTCCGCTGGCAGCACCGTCTGCGAAGAAAAGTACTCCCGCGACTTCCAGATTACCCTCGGACTCGGGCCGGAAACATGGGCCACCGCCGTCAAGCTTCAGCAGGATGACGGCACAATCGAGTGGAACCGCCACTGGCAGCACATCAACACCTATTGGAACCAGTACGAAGGCGGACGCATGCCCGTCGACTTCGACGTGCCTTACGACCGCACTGCCATTCGCGATGCCTTCCCCGGCGAACCCGACTTCGAACGCTTCGTCGAAGAGGAAAGCATCAAGTTCATCACCGGCGCCCGCCCAATTGTAGAATGGGGCAACTTCGTCGATGAGATGAACAACGCCGGTCTCGAGCGGTGGAGCGAGCTCTACACCCAGCAGTTCCGGCTCTATCACCCCTAATTGACCTGTACCATGAGGGAAGGAGGGCGTGCCCCTCCTTCCCTCAGCCCTCCCCTCGGCGACAGGAGGTGGACGAATGCAACAACCCCTTGGCGAACAGATCAGAGTACGACTTGAGCAGGATGCCCCAGTCTTTGCGGAGAAGAAGGGCTTCCGCGAAGCGTGGCGCCAGATCAAGCGCGACCGCTTCCTATACGCCCTTGCCGCACTTCCCCTCCTCTACTTCGTAGTATTTCGCTACCTCCCCATGGTCGGCCTGATCATCGCCTTTCAGGACTACGATCCCTTCCTCGGCATCGGCGCCATGTTCAGCCTGGATAACTTTGTGGGGTTCAAACACTTCACCAACTTTTTCGACTCCATCTTCTTCTGGAACGTCGTTCGCAATACCGTTCTCATCAGCTTCTACAAACTGTTATTCGGTTTTCCACTTCCTATCATCCTCGCTCTCCTGATCAACGAGGTGCGAATTACTGTATTCCAGCGCACCGTCCAGACCATTTCTTACCTGCCGCACTTCTTCTCAATGGTAGTAGCCGCCGGCATCGTCCGCGCAATGCTTACACCGCAAGGTGGCCTACTTAATCAGGCTATCGTCGCCTTTGGCGGCGAAGCCCAGGCCTTTCTTACCGATCCCAACCTCTTCCGTTCCATACTGGTCACCATGGACATATGGCAGCAGGCCGGCTGGAACAGTATTATCTTTTTGGCTGCCATGGCCACCATCAACCCGGAAATGTACGAAGCCGCCGCCATGGACGGCGCCAACCGCTTCCAGCGCATGTGGTACGTCACCCTGCCCAGCATCTCCTTCGCAATCGTCATCATCCTCATCTTCCGTATCGGCGGTATGCTGGACGCAGGTTTCGAGCAGATTCTGCTCCTTTATTCACCCTCCGTCTACTCCGTCTCCGACATCATCGATACCTACGTCTATCGCGCAGGCCTCATCGGCCGCCAATACTCATTCGGGGCCGCGGTAGGCCTCTTCAAGTCCGTTCTTGCACTGATCCTTATGTATATGGCAAACAAAGTTGCCCAGTACCTGGGCCAGGAAGGCCTCTGGTAGGAGAACACAATGAAACTTTCCCGGGGCGAAAAGCTGTTCGACTGGATCAATATCTTTGTTCTCGCCATCCTTACGCTGTTCTTTCTGATCCCTTTCCTCTCTGTGGTCTCCACTTCCCTCGTCAGCGGTAGAGAGTACGCCTTGCGCGGGCTGTTTATCCTCTACCCGTACCGGCCCGTGCTCAGCTCCTATGACATGCTCCTGGGCCAGGGCTCAATAGTAGTCAACGCTTATATAGTCACCTCCGCTCGCGTTGTCGTCGGTACTGGCCTCGGCCTTGCATTTACCTTCCCACTCGCCTACGTACTCTCCAAGCGCAGACTATACGGCCGTGTACCCATTACAATGTTTATCTTTTTCACCATGCTCTTTCACGGCGGCCTGATTCCAAACTTTGTCCTGGTGGAAAAGATTCGACTGTTGGATAGTTTCTGGGCAATGATTTGGCCGGTCCTGATCAACCCCTGGTGGCTCCTGATCATGCGTAACTTCATGTTGGCCATCCCCGAAGAACTGGAGGAGGCCGCTATCATGGATGGCGCTAGCCCTCTTGTGGTTCTCTTGCGTGTCTATCTTCCCCTTTCCATGCCGGTAATCGCAACGATCGGTCTCTGGTATGCAGTCTTTCATTGGAACCAATGGTTCGACGCGGCAATTTACATCAACGATCCCAAAAAGCTCCCCCTACAGTTGATCCTCCGCGGCATCCTCGAATACGGCACCGGCCAGTACAGTGACTACTCCGGCCTCGCCGAAATGACCGAGCTCACCGACCCACCGCCGGCGGAGTCGCTCAAAGCCGCCATGATCGTCATCACCACCCTGCCGATCCTCATGATCTACCCCTTCATCCAGCGCTACTTCGTCAGGGGCATCATGCTCGGCTCCATCAAAGGCTGATTCCAACATGGACAACTCCTTCCACGGCGCATGGCCCGCGCTCATCACTCCCGCAACCGCCGACGGCAGCGCCAACCTCACTGCTCTCCGCGAGTTGATCGACTACATGCTCGCCAAGAATGTCGACGGCCTCTACGTCCTCGGCGGCACCGGCGAGGGTCTGCTCATCTCTGCCGAGGATCGTCGCCTCGTTGCCGAAGCCGCTATCGACCAGGTCGGCGGACGCATCCCCGTCATCGTCCACGTCGGCAGCATCAGCACCGTCGAAGCCGCCGCCCTTGCCAGCCATGCCCAGGAGCACGGAGCCGACGGCGTCAGCTCCGTACTGCCCGTCTACCTCGGCGGCCTCGACGCCACCTACCGCCACTACGGCGCCATCGCTGCCGCCGCGCCCGACCTGCCCTTCTTCCCCTATCTCTTCGGCGGCCAGATCGACGCCTTTTCCCTGATGAAGGAACTCCTACGCCGTTTTCCCAACGTAGGCGGCGCTAAGTACACCGGCCCCAACATGTACGAGATCGCACAGATCATAGAGCTGGGCCGCGACATGCCTGAAGGACGGGGCTGGACAATCTTCTCCGGCATGGATGAACAATGCCTCTTCGCCGCCATGATGGGCGCACCAGGCAACATCGGCTCCACCCTCAACGTCATGCCCGGCGCCTACAGCAGAATGCACGCCTCCTGCAAGTCCGGGGCCTTCGCCCACGCTTTGTCCCTCCAAAAGCAGGCCAACCGCCTCACCGAAGTCATGATCAACCACGGCGTCGCCGCCGCCCTGCGCGTCTCCATGAAGGCCCTCGGTATCGACTGCGGACCCCTCCGCCTCCCCCAGGAAACGATTTCTCCCCAACAAGAGGAAATTTTACTGGCAGACCTTGAAGAGGCTGGCCTCGCCGCCCTCGCCGCCATGTAGTCCGCCGCCCATTTACAGCGCACTCTGAACTGCATCCCCCAAACGCCCGGTTTTGGCCAATCCATCTGCGTGGCGTAGCATGGACTAAGATGACTGGCTCGGCGCACAGCTCGACAGAAGCCGCGCCGTCAAACTCAGTCAATGTGAGGGCCCTGCATGTCCTTTTACGCCAAGCTGGAAGCCGCCGCACAACGCAACAACACACTTCTCTGCGTCGGCCTCGACCCAACCCCCGAGTCCTGCCCCGATCGCTTTTTGGCTGGTGCCCATGATTCGCAGGAACTGCCCGATGGCACTGACGACACGTCCTGCCAGGCCCTGCTGGCATGGAATGAATCCGTCATCGAAGCCACCTCTGACCTCGTCTGCTGCTACAAACCCAACATCGCCTTCTACGAGGCCCTGGGCCAGCCCGGCATGGAACTCCTGCGCGCAACAATCGCCGCCATACCCGAGCACATCCCAGTCCTCCTCGACGCAAAACGCGGCGACATCGGCTCGACCGCCGCGGCCTACGCCCGCGCCTGCTTCGAAGAACTCGACGTCGACGCCGTCACCCTCAGCCCCTACCTCGGCCAGGATAGCATCGCCCCCTTTGCCGCCTACTCCGACAAGGGCCTGTTCGTTCTCTGCCACACCTCAAACCCCGCGGCCGGCGCCTTCCAAAAGCTGACCGTCACCAACGGCCAGTTCCCGGGCGTGGAGGACGCTCTGTTCGTACACGTAGCCAAAGAAGCCGTCAGCTGGTCGCCCGCCGTAGGTCTGGTCGTCGGCGCAACCTACCCCCAAGCACTCGCCGACGTCCGCACCGTCGCGCCCGACGCCTGGGTGCTGGCCCCCGGAATCGGCGCCCAAGGCGGCGACCTCCAGGCAGCGCTATCAACCGGTCTGCGCGCCGACGGTCTCGGCGTCCTCGTCGCCGCCACTCGCAGCGTCACCCAGGCCGACGACCCGCGCCAGGCCGCAAAGAGCATTCGCGAAGACATAAACTCCGCCCGCACAAAGTCCTCTTCCACATCGAAAGTTGAGCCTGACACCCCTGCCCCGCAGCCCACTCGAGGTGCAGAGTCCCACAGCGACCTCATCATCGGCCTCGCCGGCCTCGGCGCCCTTCAGTTCGGCGACTTCACCCTCGCCAGCGGCAAAAAGTCCTCTATGTACGTCGATCTCCGCCTCCTCGTCAGCCGTCCCGAACTGATGCAGGCCGCCGCCGCCGCATACGCCAAAGAACTGGCCGCACTGCCATGCGACCGCATCGCCGGCGTCCCCTACGCCGCCCTGCCAATCGGCATGGCCGTCGCTCTGGCCAGCGGTGTTCCTCTCATCTACAATCGCAAAGAGAGCAAGAGCCACGGCCTCGGTAAGGACATCGAAGGCCTCTGGCAGCCGGGCGAGCGCGTCGTTATAATCGAAGACGTCATCACCACCGGCGGCAGCATCGTCAGCTCAGTCGAACTGTTCCGCGCCGCCGGCCTGATTGTCGAGGATGCTATTGTCTTGCTGGACAGGCAGCAGGGAGGAGTGGAAAACCTTCAGAAGGCCGGAATACGCGTGCACAGCGTCCTGGCACTGGGAGATGTCCTGGACCTGCTCTCCCAGACCGGCCATATCCCAGAAGAGATTCGTCAGTCGCTCGGTCTACCCGCCCCCGCAGGGGAAAGTCAGTAGCCGACCAGCTGCTTACGTGAGAGATTTCCGAATTGAGCGAGGATCTTCCCAACCTGTCAGTCCCGTTTCTCGAACGTGACCTGCCCACGCCCCTCGTGCTCGCGAGCGGCATCTGGGGCACGACCGTAAGCCTGCTCGTGCGAGCAGCTAAGGATGGCTGCGGCGCCGTAACCGCCAAGAGCTGCGGCCCCGAGCCCCGCCACGGCCACGTCAACCCCTCCTGCATCGACTGGGGCGGCGGCCTCCTCAATGCCATCGGTCTGGCGAACCCAGGCGTCGATGAAGAAATCGGCCTGCTCCAGGAGGCAAAGGCTCAGCTCCAACCGCACGGCGTCGCCGTCATCGCTAGCATCTTCGCCGGAACCGCCTCCGAATTCGGCGAAGTCGCCGCCAAAATCGCATCTGCAAATCCCGACTTTCTTGAAGTCAACATCTCCTGCCCCAACGTCGAGGACAGCTTCGGCGAACCCTTCGCTGCCAACGCCGACTCCACCGCCGCCGTCACCAGCTACGTCAAGGAAGCCGTCGCCGGCCAGGCCATCCCCGTCATCGTCAAACTGGCCCCCAACGTCCCCAGCGTCGGCCGCATCGCCCAGGCCGCCGTCCACGCCGGCGCCGACGCCCTCTGCGCCATCAACACCATGCCCGGCCTCGTCCTCGACCCCCACAGCGGCCAGCCCGTCCTCGCCAACCGAACCGGCGGCATCAGCGGCCCCGCCCTCAAACCCATCGCCCTCAAGGCCGTTTACGACACCCGCAAAGCCTGCCCCCACACACCCATCATCGGCACGGGTGGCGTAAACAACGGCCAGGACGCCGTCGAAATGCTCATGGCCGGCGCCACCGTAGTCGGCGTCGGCAGCGCAATCTACCACCGTGGCCCCGACGCCATCCGCCTCATCCGCACCGAGCTCCAACACTGGATGGCATCCCAGAGAATCACCTGCATCGCCGACCTCCACGACCGCGCCCACAGTGAACCCCTCTACGCCGCGTCGCCTTCCACCCCACCGGCGCCGTCCGCTGTGTAGGCACTTTCGTCGGCCCCATCTCAAACTTCGACCCCCCACTTCACAGTATCAGCATCGCATCGCCAAAGCTGTAGAAGCGATACCCTTCTTCCTTTGCCTCCTCATAGGTCCGAAACAGCATCTGCCGTCCGGCGTCAAGGTCCCCGTGATGCGCCTGCCCCACAAACGCACTCACCAACAGCAGCAGCGACGACCGCGGCAGATGAAAATTCGTCAGCAGCGCGTCCACAGCTTGGAAACGGTAACCGGGGTATATGAACAGATCGACCTCGCCCGAGTAGGGAACAACCGCCGTCTCCTCCCCTATCTGCCCGTATCCATCCACTCCCTGGGCAGTCGTAGCGCAATACTCCAGCACACGCGTCGACGTCGTCCCCACCGCAAACACTCGCCCGCCCTGCTCTTTCGCACCCCGGATGCTTTCCGCCGTCCCCGCTTTCAGCTCCACCCACTCTCGATGAATCAGGTGGTCGGCCACCCGCTCCGCCGTCACCGGTCCAAACGTGTCCAGCCCTACGTGCAATGTGATCGTCTCCCATCCAACGCCCATCTGCCGCAACGCCCCCAGCAGTTCCGGAGTGAAATGCAGGCCGGCCGTCGGTGCCGCCACACTGCCGTCTGCCCGGCTGTAAACGGTCTGGTAACGCCTCCTGTCTCCCGCGAAATCTGTGATGTAGGGCGGCAAAGGCAGCTCCCCCAACGACTCCAGAATCCCTCCAATCGGCGCAGAGAAGCGCGCCTGCCGCAGCCCACCGCCGTACTCCGCCACAATCTCAGCCTGAATCGGTCCGCCGATCAGGTCCACTCGGGTCCCTTCCCGCAGACCCCGCCCCCGCACCAGACACCGCCACTCTCTCCCCGCGTCATCCAGCTGTCGCAGCAGGAAAATCTCAACCGCCCCGCCCGTCGCCTTCCGCCCCCGCAACCGCGCCGGAACCACACGACTGTCATTCGCCACCAGGAGGTCGCCCCGGCGCAGGAACCCACCGATTTCACTGAAACGGCTGTGTTCAATTCGCCCCGACACACGGTCCAGTACCAGTAATCGGCTACTGTCTCGCGGCTCGGCTGGACGCTGAGCTATAAAGCTCTTTGGCAGGTCGTAACTGAATAAATCGGTTCTCATTTCGGCTAGCTGGTCGCCTGCTGTGTCACCAGTGTCAAGTCGGCGACAAATACCGCAGGCCGCCATGATCTGGCTACGATTTCACTTGGTTTTAACACAGGTGTTAGAATCGTGGAAGAGTACGGTCGACCGCAACCCGCCGCCGCCAAAAGGCGAACAGGACCTCCGAACAGCGGAAACGCATCATCTGCACTGTCCATTCCTCCCTTCCATCCCAAAGTGAATGCAAGTGATACGCAACAGACGGGAGCCCATGAATCTCATAACAGTGATACTGGCCGTCGCCCTTATCTTCGTCATCCTTCTGCTGGGTGGCGGGCTCATCGTCTACATCTACTGGTGGCTGGTTCAACGGCCCGCTCCCCAACTCGAAGGCGAACTGGACCTCCCCGAACTCGAAGCGACCGTCGAAGTCCTACGTGACCAACATGGCATCCCCCATATCTACGCCCAGAACGAAGCCGACCTCTACCGCGCCCAGGGCTTCACCCACGCCCAGGACCGCCTATGGCAAATGGAGCTCAACCGCCGCGTCACCCACGGCCGCCTCGCCGAACTCTTCGGCGCCGCCGCCCTCGACGTCGATCGCTTCAGCCGCATCGTCGGTTTCCATCGCGCCGCCCAGGCCGAACTGGATGCTCTGGACGAAGCCGCGACCGCCCCCCTGCACCACTACTGCCAGGGCGTCAACGCCTACATCCGCAGCCGCAAAGGCCGGCTGGCCGCCGAATTTAACCTCCTCCGCCGCCAGCCCGAAGAGTGGTCGCCCGTCGACATACTGGGCTTCGGCAAAATGATGGCCTGGACCCTTAGCGTCAACTGGGAAAGTGAACTGGTCCGGCTCCAGCTGGCCGCCAAGCTCGACCCCGCCCTCGCCGCCGATCTGGAACCGGACTATCCAAACACAAACCCCGCAATAATGGAGGGCGTAGGCAGCCAGGAGTCGATGCGGCTCCTCCATACCGCCGGCCTCATCCTCAACCAATACGAACAGCTGAAAAGCTGGCTGGGAGTCGCCGCACCCGAGTTCGGGCAAGGCAGCAACGCCTGGGCCGTCTCCGCCGAAAAATCCTTCAGCGGACGCCCCATTCTTTGTAACGATCCCCATCTCGTCATGTCCATGCCCGGCACCTGGTACGAGATGCATCTCAACTGCCCGCCGTCGCCCGACAACCCCGAATCCGGCCTCCACGTCAGCGGCGCTTCCTTCGCCGGCGCCCCCGGCATCATTATCGGCCACAACCAGCACATCGCCTGGGGCTTGACCAACGCCTTCCCCGACGTCCAGGACCTCTACATCGAACGCCCACACCCCGACAACGACAGCGGCCGTACGCCCCGCTTCGAATTCCAGGGAGAATGGGAAGAAGCCACCGTCATACGCGAAGAGATCCACCTGCGCAACCGCGCCCGCCCACATGTCGAAGAGGTAGTCGTGACCCGGCACGGCCCTCTCATCACCGGCATCCTCACTTCCGAAAGCCCTGACATCGGCTTTCCCGACGAACCCGTACTCACCGCCGCGCCCCTCGCACTCCGCTGGATCGGCCACGACCCTGGCACCGTTATGCGCTCTATCCTCCGCCTGAACCGCGCCCGCAACTGGCAGGAATTCGACGCCGCCGTAGCCGACTGGACCGCACCATCCCAGAACTTCGTCTACGCCGACTGCGAAGGCAACATCGCCTACCGCCTTTCCGGCGCCGTCCCCATTCGCCGCAACGGCAACGGCCTTGTCCCAGTCCCCGGCTGGAACGGCGACTACGAGTGGGACGGCTTCATCCCCGACGACGAGCTGCCCAGGCTCCTGAATCCCCCCAGCGGCCTCGTCGTAACCGCCAACAACAAGATCACCGGCGACGACTACCCCTACGTCCTCACCTTCGAGACCATGCCCGGCTGGCGCGCCCGCCGCATCGAAGAGATGTTGACTGAAAAAAGGCAGCTCACGCTGCGCGACATGGAACAGATCCAACTCGACGAGACCAGCCTCTACGCCCGCGAGCTGACCCCCCTGCTGACCGGCCACCTCAGCGACGACCCCTACGTGCGCGTCGCCGTCAATATGCTGCAGGACTGGGGCTACCGCATGGACCAGGAGAGTCCCGCCGCGTTAGTCTTCCACTACACCCTATTGCACCTTCTCGACCTCACCTTCGGCCAAAAGCTCGGAGCAACCGCCCCTGGCTTCTTTGGCAAAGGCAGCAGCCCCGTTTTTCTCATCAACGGATTTCTTCTCCGCGCCCAAACTCGACTCCTCGAACTTCTGAAAAACGAGGAGACTTCCCCTTGGTACGCCGACGCCGCCACCGGACGCCGCCGCACAAAAGCGGAGTTGATCGAGACCGCCCTCCAGCTCGCCGTCCACCGCCTCCGCCGCGAAGTCAATCCCACACCTCGCAAGTGGGCATGGGGCCGTATGCACCAGATCCGCTACAGTCACGTCCTCGGCGCCGCACCCATTCTCGGCTGGCTCTTCAACCGCGGCCCCTACCCCATCGGCGGCGACGGCACCACCCCCAACCAGACCGGATTCCTGTCCGAGCTGCCCCCCGGCCTTGTCCAGGTCCAGGCCGCCTACCGCCAGATCTTCGACATGGGCAACTGGGACGCCGCCCAAAGCGTGACCGCCAGCGGCCAGTCTGGCCATCCCATCAGTCGCACCTACGCCGACCAGATCCCCATGTGGCTGGAAGGTGCCTATCACAAGATGCCCTGGAGCCGCCCCGCCGTTGAAAAAACTGCCCGCCGCCGTCTCCTCCTAAAAGGCGGCGCCCCTTGATCAATACATCTCACGTTCCCAACAGCCTCCACCATTCAGCACCGTTCCTACCTCCTCGCCCGCTCCAAGGCGGAAATGTGTCAGCGCCGACAGCCCCAGCACTAACGAAATACGCAATGCGCAATACAAGCTACGCTGCACCCCGCGCCTAACCTTAAAAAACACGCCACTAGCCCACCACCCTCCTTCTCCCAATGACACTGTCCTCCTACCGCGGCTACCTCTACGCACTGATTGCCTTCGGAACCTGGGGCTTCCTCCCCGTCTACTGGAAACAGCTTCACGATCTCCCTATGCTGGAAATCCTCGCCCACCGCATGGTCTGGTCCGCCCTGACCATGATCATCGCCCTGGCCGTCCTCAAGGACCTCTCCTGGCTACCCGCACTTCGCCGCTCGCCGCGCACACTGCTCCTCGTGTCCACAGCCGCCCTCCTCACCGCCGCCAACTGGATCACCTACCTCTGGGCCGTCGACACCGGCCACGTCGCCAGGATCAGCCTCGGCTACTTCATCAACCCCCTCCTCAGCGTCCTTCTCGCCCGCCTCTTTCTCGGCGAGCGCCTGCGCCGCGTCCAGCAGGTCGCCGTCGCCATCGCCTTCGCCGGCGTAATCTACCTCACCATCAGCCTCGGCCAGCTCCCCTGGATCGCCCTCTCCCTCGCCGGCACCTTTAGCTTCTACGGCCTCATCAGAAAAAAAGTCGACATCAGCGGTATGCAATTCTTCTGCCTCGAAATGATCCTGCTCCTCGTCCCCGCCCTCCTCCTCCTCTTCTACACCGCCCAGCCCGCCCCCGCCCCCTGGGCCGCCGTCGCCTCCCCCCGCATCGGCCTGCTCCTCCTCGCCACCGGCATCGTCTCCGCCATCCCCCTCGTCAGCTTCGGCGCCGCCGCCCGCCTCATCCCCCTCTCCACCATCGGCCTCATGCAATACCTCGCCCCCTCCACCCAATTCATCCTCGGCGTCTTCCTCTACAAAGAGCCATTCACCTCCGTCCAACTGATCGGCTACGCCTTCATCTGGACCGCCCTCATCCTCTACTCCCTCGAAGGCCTCCGCCACACCCGCACCGCCTCTGACCACTGACCACTGACCACTAACCACTGCAGTTTTGGGCGGTCGGGCCTTCAGCCCTCCCTTGTGCGGGGGCTCCGCCCCCGCAACGCCCCCTCTCCTACAAC
>JAPOVP010000157.1 GCA_026708085.1 Caldilineaceae bacterium | reverse complement strand
ACGTGTTTGGGAGGGGGAGGGGGAGGGCAGGCACGAGGCCTGCCCCTACCGGTGGTTGAGGGGGGGATGGAGTAGGCGACGTGTTTGGGAGGGGGAGGGGGAGGGCAGGCACAAGGCCTGCCCCTACCGGTGGGTTGAGGGGGGGATGGAGGAGACGACGTGTTTGGGAGGGGGAGGGGGAGGGCAGGCACAAGGCCTGCCCCTACCGGTGGTTGAGGGGGGGATGGAGTAGGCGACTTGCTTGGGAGGAGGAGGGCAGGCACAAGGCCTGCCCCTACCGGTGGGTTGAGGGGGGATAGAGTAGGCGACGTGTTTGGGAGTAGCGGTGCCTTGTATGGGGTTGGACCGCGTCGAGTTCTGTGGGTTTTTTGGGGTTCGACGCAGCATGAAGGGAGCAGGATGCGGGTGACAGTAAAGGCCCGCGAATTTGGCAGTTGGGGCGAAATTGTGCGATTATCTATCCGCTCCAAGAAGTGCAGTATTCTCGGACTTCATTCCAAACCCAAACCTAATGGAGGTACCAATGTTCCGAAGCAAGTTTCTGGTTCTTGTGACAGTACTGTCTCTGGCGTTGCTGGTTGCATGTGCGGCCCCGGCTGCCGCGCCTGCGGCTGAGGAGGCGATGGCAGAGTCGTCAGATGAGATGGCCGAAGAGGACGCTGAGGTCGAGCAGGTGTTGATTGGCGGCTTCGATGTGGGTCCGGGCGGCGACCCGCAGGGTGTGCTTTACAACAACGGCGCAGGCAATGTCTGGTTCGTCAAGATTTTCACGCCGTTGATCATTATGGATTCGACCTTCTCCAACCACACGAGTGAGGCTGCACTGGCAGTGAGCTGGGAGCCAAACGACGATGCGACCGTTTGGACTTTCAACCTGCGGGAAGGCGTCAAGTGGCATGACGGCGAGGATTTCACCGCCTCCGACTTGAAATGGACTGCTGAGTTTGTCTCAGCGCCCATGGCAGCCGTGACCCATTTCGGCATCAGCCAGCCCAACCAAATCGTCGGCTGGACGGAATACAACGAAGGTGAGGCTGACGAGATTGCGGGAATCCGCGTGGTTGACGATCTGACTCTCGAGATCGAGCTCAACATCCCCAATCCGCGATTCTACGACGCAGTGCGCGGCTACTACGCACTGCCCGAGCACGCCATCGACTTCGAACCGACTGAAATCTTCAGCGCCGATTGGTGGTTCACCAACCCGATTGGCACCGGTCCGTTCAAGTTCGACTCTTACGAGAAGGACCAGTTCATGGCGCTGGCGCCCAATGAGTTGTACTGGGACGGCGTGCCTGAACTGGACCAGCTGATCAACCGGTACTTCGTTGACGAGACGGCTGCGGTCCTGGCGCTGGAGAGCGGCGACATCGACTTCACGTACGTCAGCGCGGACGTGGCGAGCCGTTTTGAAGGCAACCCGGACTACCAGATCTTCTCGGGCCCGTCCTTCGTGACGAACATGTTCAACTACAACTTCCTGAACGAACCGTGGTCGGACAAGCGCATCCGCCAGGCCTTCATGTACGGTATTGACCGGGCCTCTATCATCAGCGACGTTTTCAACGGCACTGCCCAGGCGACGCCGTGCCAGGATCCCTATCCGACATTCTGGCCAGAGGACGCCAACTACTACGAATACGATCCCGCCAAGGCCCGGGAACTCCTGGCTGAAGCGGCAGCCGATGGTGTGACCCTTGACGGCGTCAACCTGGACATTCCCACCTACTACACTTCGCAGCTGGCGAAGGACATTCTGACCGTCATGCAGGCCAACATGGCGGACGTCGGCGTCAATGTCAATCCGACGTTCCTCGACGTACCGACGTGGCGTACTGTAGTCGATGACAACGCGGCCGAATGGAACATCGCCTATCGCGGCGCCGGCGGCGGACCGGCATCCTACAGCCCGATCTGGTATGTTGAAGACAACCAGTGGGGGATCGACGATCCCAACTATGTCGATCTGTTTGGCGCCATGGACGCGGCACAGAACGCAGACGAATACAGGGCTGCGCGCACTGCTCTGTGCAAGTACCAGAACGAAGAGGCCACGTTCGCATACTGGTGGGTCTCCACCCGATACGGCATTGCGACCGTAGACGTTGAAGACTTCCACTACTTCCCGGCTCCCGGCGGCGGCCCGTACGTTGACCGCTCGCAGGACTGGAACATGAAGTAGCTCAAAACGCAGGCAGTGCTGACGGCTTGGGATTCCGGGCCGTCAGTGCTGTCTTTTCGCTGCTCCCGGGATCCCTCCGGCTCCTCCTCCTGCTCCCATGCAATACTTTCTGCGCAGGGTCCTGATTAACATTCCGGTCCTGTTGGTGGTCACTATAGTCATATACCTGTTGATAAACCTGGCGCCCGGTGACCCGGTTGACTTCTTCGTCAACGAAGAGATCGGAATCACGAAGGAGGACCTGGACTTTGTGCGGGAGCGCTACGGCCTGGACGACCCGTTGCCGGTGCGCTATGTCAAATGGCTTGGGCAGGTTGTTCAAGGAGATCTCGGTTTTCGCTTCAAGAACGGAGACGATGTAGCTGAAGTGCTGGCCGTGAGACTGAGGCGGACTCTGCTGCTCATGGGTACGGCGCTGGCGATTGGTATCACGGTTGGCGTAACGATTGGAATTTTCATCGGCCTGAGGCAGTACTCGATGTGGGACTTTACTTTCACGGGCCTCTCGTTCGTGGGCATATCGATGCCGGCATTTATTGCCGGGATATTCGGCCTGTACCTCTTTTCGGTAAAATTGGGCTGGTTTCCTTCAGGCGGTATGCGCACGATCGGCAAACCGGAATCTCTGCTCGATCTGCTGTATCACCTGGTGTTGCCGGCGGGGACGCTGGCGATCTTCAATCTGGCGACCTTCATGCGCTATACACGTTTCAGCATGCTGGAAGTTCGGGGGGAGGACTACGTGCGTACGGCCAGGGCGAAGGGGTTGAAGCCGCCGGTGGTGACATGGCGACATGTTTTCCGCAATGCGCTGCTTCCGGTCGTGACGGTGGTGGGCTTGAGCCTGCCTTCACTAGTCGCGGGAGCGCTTTTTACCGAGACGATCTATAGCTGGCCCGGGATGGGAGCGCTTCTGGTCGATGCCGTGGCGGCGCGAGACTATCCGATGGTGATGGGGATCATGTTGGTCACGGCGCTTGTGGTCTTGACGGCCAATCTCATAACGGACCTGGCCTATGCTGTGGCCGACCCCAGAATACGCTATGCCTAGGTTGGAAAACCCACTTGGTTGGAACTAGCGGCCTGCTCAGCTGACTCAGACGGCCAACGAAAAAGGGCAAATCGCTGCAATGTCTCTTGAAGTTGGAAGGCGAAGAGTTCAATCCCAGTCCCCAACTGCCCAAGCCTGGCGAAGGTTCCGCCGTCATCCTCTGGCTTTGGCAGGCCTGATCCTCTTCGCGATGGTGCTTCTGGCGACCGTGGCTGCCCCCTTGATCGGGCGCTACGACTATGCCGCCCTCAACCTGCAGGACAAGTTTCAGGCGCCGAGCGCGGCACACTTTCTGGGGACAGACCGGGTGGGGCGAGACATCTGGAGCCGGACGCTGTACGGAGGCCGCGTCTCGCTGGCGGTGGGTTTTGCCGCCGCATCGATTTCGACGGTGATCGGCGTTATCCTGGGAGCGATTTCAGGCTACTATCGCGGCATCGCCGACCAGGTAATCATGAGATTCACCGACGTGGTAATGACATTTCCCAGGGTTGTCATCATTCTGACGGCGGCCATCTACCTGGGACAAAGCATCGCCAGTGTTATTTTCCTGATTGGCATTTTCAGCTGGCCGGGCATAACGCGTCTTGTGCGGGGGCAGGTGCTTTCGCTCAGAGAACAGCAGTTTGTGCTGGCGTCGCGCTCATTGGGCGCAGGCAACCGGCGCGTAATTGTAGCTCACGTGCTGCCCAACGTGGTGGCTCCTTTGCTGGCATCGGTGACGTTCGACGTCAACGGCGCCATACTGCTTGAGGCGGGGTTGAGTTTCCTCGGCGTCGGCATTCCGTTGCCCACGCCAAGTTGGGGAAACATGCTGGAAACGGCGCGCAGTCTGGACGTGCTCCAGGACGGGCCGTGGATATGGGTTCCGCCGGCGGTGATGATATTGCTGACGGTTCTGAGCATCAATTTCATTGGCGACGGTCTGCGGGATGCCATTGACCCCAGGCATCAGCAGGGCTGATTGGCGGGCCAAGGAGCCGCGTAACGTCCTGATAAGCCGGCTCCATTGTATGCATGTTATCCCCGACTCTTCTGTATCCGTTTCCCTTACTTCAAGAAAAGGTTGAAGCGCGATTCGCCTCCCGACTGGGGCTGGTTGTCTCGGACACGTAGGTGCGCGGTGTTTCAGGGCACCACGTCAACGGAACCGATCTCCAGATGGGGGCTGATGCCGTTCACCGGAACAATCGGTTCATTTACCCGATCTGGATGATACAGACCAGCGACAAGCCGGTAACTCCCTGGCGGCAAGGAATCGGGAATCTTGACTTCGTGTTTAGAGTGCAGGATCCGGCCTGCCAACCAGCTCTGATGGGGCGTATTCACTCCACCCGGGGGGATATCGTCCTGGCTCAGTACGAAACCTGCCTCGTCGACCAGGTGTACGAACGCTTTTTCCTGCTCGCCCGGGCCCGTAACCAGCCAGGTCAGGTGAACCGGAGCCACTTCTCCTGCACGCCGTTGCGGGATCGAGCGTATGCCTTCCAGTCGAATGTTTCCATAGTCGGCCCCGATCGCAGAAAAGTCCCAGGTGCGCACAGTGATGCCGGAGGCCGCGAGTAACATCAGAGCCCCTACGGACAGCCAGATGATGGGAAGCCAGAGTTGCCGCATATGCAGCGGTCCCGATTCTTTCCTCCTGATCAGAATATCCAATCCATTTCCTGTTTGAAGCAGTAGCATGAGAACAGCCAACCAACCTGTAGCCGTCACAAGCCGACCCAACCAAACCGCCGAAGTTGTACCCCAGGCGATCTCAACAGTATGAGTTCCCGGAGTGACGGTTACACTTGCAAGGCCAAGTCCGGTCACCGGCTCGGCACCTACCTCAATGCCGTCGATGGAGACGCGCCATGGAGGGAAGTAGAATTTATGAAAAAGCAGGCGAAAAGACCGGTCGGTCGTAACCAGGTAATGTTGCCGGAGCAGGCTTGTGTGAACCGGCGTTACGGCAGCAGAGTCGATCGGATCCGTCACGGGAGAATCTTCCCACGGTTTGCGTCCAGCGTTGAGGGCATCAACCATTGGGTTCGCAGACCAGATGGGCAGGAGGTGTTGGGCCCAGATGCTTATGGACGATTTCCAGAACAGGTGGTCAATTGAGTCGGACCAGTGGGCCACGTTGTGTACGTCTTCGCTAGTCGTGTATTTGAGACCAATCGAAGCGTAAGCGAACAGGTAGACCGAAATGATAAGGCTGGAGAGAGGCACAAACCTCGCCCACTGGCGCCATTTACAGTGCAGTGCCTCGATTGACGCCGCCAGCAGGAGTGCGACACCAAGGGCCATAAAGATCTGCAAACGCCAAGGGAACTGGACCTGATTGAAAAAGAGCTCTGTGCGAGTCCACAACCACTTGCTTGCATCGGTCATGGCCCAACCGAGGACAAGAGTCAGTGGGACCGTCAGCTGGGTAAGCAAACGTAAAGCAGAGGGCTTCAGCGTCAAGGCCGCCACCAGTGCGGCCAAGGCGACCGGAACAACGTATACAGGCAGACTGGGCCGAGCACCGGGAATGTTGTAGGCGTAGAGTGCTGTGAAATCGAAAAGCTCATCCAACGCCAAGAAGTGGCTCATGCCAACTCCCCTGAACAGTCGATTTCCATTCATGACCCAGCCCAGTTCCAGCAAGGCGGGTAGTACGTACCAGGCGGTGAGGACGATGCCGACGGCAACGGGAGCAATGCCAATCAGAAAGACGCGGAGAACACGCGAACGCTTCTTGTGTTGATGGACTGCAAACAGCATGAGAACGATCCCAAGTGGGAGGACGGCCATGAGCGCAGTCAGATTGTGGGTGACAATCAGACCTGCCCAAGGCAAGCCGGCCATTGCCAGCCTCAAGGGAAGTGAGGACCCATCGGAAGCAGTTCTGTCCTTCTTCGCGGCCTGCAGAGTGCAGACAGCGATTAAGGGCAGCCAGATAAAGGCGCTGAATTCCGGGAAAGCACCCCTAAAGAAGAGGTCGTAGATTCGATAGGGAAAGAATTGGAAGCAGACGACGCCGACCATTGCCGGCCAGATGGAAACAAAATGGCGGGAAAGCCGGTACATCCACCACGCCGAAAGCCCGAATGCCAGTGACAGGGCGACGCGGATACTCAGAATCAAGTCGAGCCCGGCCAGGTGCAGCAGGGCGGGTGGATAGTAGAAGCCGGGCGAGTAGTAGTTGAGGACCGGTTTGCCATAGCCCAACATGTGGTCAGGGAACCAGCGGGGAAAGATCACGCCTTCACGTAGCGCGGCCGTCAGTGCCTCGACGCGTCGAATATGGGTAATTCCATCATGGGTGTCGACCGGCCAGACGGCCGTAAGTTGAAAGAGGGCGAGAGCGGAGAAAAGTGCCAGCGATAGAGGGGCAATCCAGTCCCGAAGTTTCGTAACTTCCTTGATTCGACTGACTTGACTTTCGCCGGGTTCATCCATCTGGATTCTCTGAATTTGCTAATCCTCCTGTCTTGTTCTGAAGGTCGAGCCAAGAGTAGCGATATCCCGTCAGATTGGTCTGTACGTAATCGTGCCGGAAAAAGAAGGGGGCCCAGCGCGGCTGAGACTCTTACGCCTGCCTTTATTCGGATCTCCGCTTATGGGCGGCTTGCCACTGCTGCAGATGTATTTCGCCAGTCAATCATACATTTGGTGAACCAGTTCATGCTGCTCAATCAGCTGCTGCCGCAAACCAGGATCGCGGCGTCGAGGCTCTCCCGGCCTCAATGCGCTAGCTGCTCCCGGTTCAGCCACTCAAGTTTGCTGGTGCTCCTTGGTCTACGTCATCCAGGAGCAAGACTTCATTTGCTCTTTTTCAAAACATTGGCTTAGCTGTTACCGATTCAGTAGCCGTTGAATGTGTCACAGGCGTGAATCGGTTAATGGAACTGGCTGTCTTCCGCCAAGGCATAGCCGCTCGGTCCGTCATGGAATAACTTCCACGTAGCCAATTTCAAGGCGAGGACTGGAGCCATTCGCCGGCACAATCGGCTCATGGGCTTGCTCAGGGTAATACAGGCCGGCGACGAGCCGGTACGTTCCAGGCGGCAACGAGTCCGGTATTGTGATGTTGTGTGTTGAGTAGAGGATGAGACCGGGTATCCAGCTCTGAAAGGGGGTGTCTTTTCCGCCGGGGGGGCCGTCATGCTGACTCAGACCGTTTCCCGACTCGTCAACCAGGTGCACGAAGGCGCTGACCGGTTCTCCAGTGTCTTTGGCCAGCCATGTCAGTTGAATTGAAGCCATTTCTCCTGCACGCAACGGTGCAGGCGGGCGCACCCCTTCCAGCCGGATAAACCCGTAATCTGCGGCTATCGCCGTTACCTTCCAGGTGCGCGCGGTTATGCCAGAGGCCCCCAGTAACAAAATTACACCTACTGACAGCCAGGCAGCTGGCGACAGGAATCTCCGCGCCCACCCGGTTCCAAATGCATGCTCCCGCCTGAGCAATCCCAAAACATTGTTCTTCTTGCAAAGAAGAACAAGGACGAGTAGCCAACCGGCGACCGTCACTATCCTGCCAAGCCATACAGCCGGGGTCGTGCCCCATTTGATCTCAACGTCATGCGTGCCAGCAGGGATCGCAGCACTGACCAGCCCAAGTCCTGTCGCCGGCTCGACATTCATCTGACTTCCGTTTACCGAGACCTGCCAGGCAGGAAAGTAGAACTGATGGAATAGAAGCCGAAAAGGCTGATCTGTCGTGACCGTGTACCGCTGCTGAAGGAGTCCTACTCTTTTCGGGGTTACGGCCGCGGCGCTGACCGGGGCGTGGCCTGGCTGCTGTTCCCACGGATACATCCCAGCTTTGGCAGCCTCCAACATGGTGCCGGCAGACCAGATGGGCAAGAGGTGTTGCCCCCAAGGGCTGATTGGCGCCTGCGCCAGCCAGTCCTCGATTGAGTTCGACCAATGAGCATGTTGAGGCGCACTATCCCTAGTCTCCAGGTTGAGCCCGACGGTTGCATAAACAATGAGATAGACCGAAATGGCGAGGCTTAGTAGCGGAACCAGAGCAGCGCGCACACGACTCTTTGACATCAGTGATTCCACAAATGCCATGAGAAGGAATGACGCGCCAAACGCTATGAAGATCTGCCAGCGCCAAGGGAACAGAATCTGGTCCAGCAAGCGTTCGCCCGTGTTCCAGAACAAGACGCTTGAATCCGTAATCGTCCAGGCGAGGCCAAGTGTTAGAGGCAAGGCCACCAAAGTGAGAATACGCAGTGTAGGTCGTTGCTTTTTTGAGACTGTCGACAGCACAGCCAGAACAGTCGGCAATAGAAAGATTGGTAGCCTGGGTCCGTGTTGAGCGTCGTTGTAGAAATAGACTACTCCCCATGAGAACAGAACTCTCCAATCCAATAGGTGGCTCATTCCAAGCCCTGCGAACAGTCTGCGCCCGTTCATTACCCAGCCTAATTCGGTCAACGCTGGAAGAATGTACCATGCTGCCAGGGACGCGCCAATAGCTACGGAAAAAATGCCGACGCTGAATATGCGCAGCCAATGGGCCTGCACTCTGTATTGCAAAGCCCAAAACAGGGCGAGACTGGCTCCGAGCATGAGTACTGCCATGAGCGCAGTCAGATTGTGGGTAAGAATGAGACCTGCCCAGGCAATACCGGCAGATGCCACGAGAACCGGATGGGAGTACCTTCCAGTGTCGTTTCTGTCAACTGTCGCGGCCCGTACAGTGAAGAAGGCGATAAGCGGCAGCCAGATAAAGGCGCTGAACTCAGGAAATGCGCCACGGATAAACAGATCGTAGATTCGATACGGGAAGAACTGGAAGCAGATGACGCTGACAATGGACGGCCACATCGACACGAACAGACGAGAGAGGCGGAACATCCACCAAGCCGAAAGTGCAAAGCCCACGGAAAGGACAATGCGAATGCTTGAAATCAGATCGAGGCCAGCAAGACTCAGCAGAGCAACAGGGTAGTAGAAGCCCGGCGAATAGTAGTTGAGGACAGGTTTGCCGTAGCCGAACATGAGCTCAGGGAGCCAGCGGGGATAGATGACTCCTGCCTGCAGCGCGGCAGTCAGTGCTTCGACCCTACGAATATGGGTTTCGCCATCGTGTGTGTCACCGGGCCAGGAGGAGGTCAACGCATAGAGGGCGAGGCCGGAAAAGACTGCGAGCAAAAGTGGGGTGATAAGGTCGCAGTTGAAGTATATTGACTTGAATCGACTGAAGAGCGCGCTGCCTGAGAAACCCATGTAGACTTTCCGGTTCCTTTTTGCCTATTGGACTGAGGGGATAAAGTTGGAGCACAGCCTCGTCCGCGAGGTATCTGCAGCAAGCCTGAAGTTCAAGAGGTTGTGAGGGCTGGTTTCGAAGAGACGGCGGCTGGATTCATTATTTGAGCCCCAGCATGAGAATGCATCCCCAGTAGCGACTCCGGGCACCCTTTCCTGGTCGGGCCGTGTTGTCTCGAACGCGGCACTCCGTGACAGATGCCCCAGAAACTTTCCGGTTTGTCCTCAACTAAGCGTAGAAACCGTCAAGGTATGCCAAGACGATCGGCCAGTTCGTTGAAGTCTCCGGCTACGACGTCGACTGAGGAATCCGGGACGAGATCTGTGGTCTGGTTGGGCCCAAACTCCCTGGGCCGGTGGACGAATGCGGTCCTGAAGCCGACGTCCCTGGAAGCGATCAAGTCTCCGTTGTGGGCCGCCACCATCATGACCTCGTGGGGCTCCAAGCCGAGAAGCGAGGCTGCAGTCTGGTAGACCTCAGGGTCCGGTTTGTAATGGCCCGCCAGCTCGGCGGACAAAACACAGTCCCAGCAGTAGCCGCCGTGCCGGGCCATGTTCACCAGCAGGGCCACATTGCCGTTGGAGAGTGAAGCGACGATATTGCGCTTGCGCAGGCGGGCGAGAGCGGATGTTACGTCCGGCCAAGGGTTCAGACGGTGCCAAACTTTGTTCAAGTGCACCTTGTCGGCCTCAGTCAGACCTGAAATCTGATGCTGATCGAGGAGTTCGTCAAGGATGAGGCGGTGAAGTGCGTCGATGTTCATCCAGGGGAGCTCGCCGGTGCGAACACGGTTCATGGAGGGGCCGTAACCGCCGCGCCAGCTGTCGGCAAACTCGGGCCAGTCGACGTTGACGCCCTTCGCAGTCCAGACATTTTCGCCCTCGCTGATGATGGAGCCGCGCCAGTCGACTACGGTCCCGAACACATCGAATGTCATTGCTTTAACTTCTGAGAAGTCCATAGTCACTCCTATTGCCGAGTGTTGCTGTTGTCTTACCTGGAAAATGCAGGCCTATAGTGTGGTCAAGCCACGAGGGCACCCACAAGGGGTTCCCCCACGGGGGATTGTCATGTTGACAGGCGGCCGCTTCCCCTTCGGTTTGCGGTGTCCTGAGTCAAGATGGCGACAAGGAGTCGATAATGGCGTCGCAGAATTCAGGCAGGTCGTCGGGGACCCGTCCGGTTACGACGTTGCCGTCAATGATTGCAGGCACATCATGGTAGACGGCGCCAGCGTTGAGCAGATCGTCCGTCACCGCGCAATAGGCAGTGACGTTGCGTCCGGCGACGCTGTCGGTCCCCTTCTGACGGTCGAGCGAGATCAGAACCTGGGGCCCGTGACAGATGGCGGCCAGGATCTTACCTGACCGATGGATGGCGGCGGCGAACTCAAGAGTCTTGTCATCTATGCGAAGAAAATCGGGGGCCAGTCCGCCGGGAAAAACGGCGGCGTCGAACTCCTCCGCGTTCATTTCCCAGATGCTTTGAACGGAGTACCGATTGCCCAGAGCCAGAACGTCAAATGGGATCGTGTGCCCGAACCTGCCTGTAATCGGCTTCTCGGGCCACGCCGGACGCCCGTGGAAGTGGCCGAGGGCAGTTTGCGGCAGGGTGCCAACCACCACGCCGGCGCCGGCCTGGCTGAGCTGCAACACCGTGTACATCACTTCGATGTCCTCGAACTCATGCGCGGTAAGGACCGCTACCGCCTTTCCCGTCAGTGGCTTTTCCATCTTATCGGTTTCTCCGTTCAGACTCTGTGGTCTCGAAGTGCGTCCCAGTCGAACTCGACGCCATGCCCGGCTCTCTCGGGTGCGATAGCCGCACCTTCTTCAATCCGGAGTGGATGGCGGATGAAGCGCTCCAGCCCGAAGCCATGCGCCTCCAGGTAGGAGCTGTTGGGAATCGCTGCCAGGAGATGGACCTGAAGGTCATGGACGCCGTGGGTGGTGATTGGCAGGTTGCAGGTCTCGGCGAGGTGGGCGACCTTCAGCCAAGGCGTGACGCCGCCCAAAGTGGCGACGTCCGGTTCAGGAAAGGCGATGGCTCCGTGGGCGATCATCTGCTGAAATTCGTAGACGGTATGGAAGTTCTCGCCGGTGGCGATGGGAAGACCGCCTTCGCGGGCAATGCGGGCATGTCCGGCGACGTCGTCGGGGATGGTCGGCTCTTCCAGCCAGAAGAGATTGTAGTCTGCCATGCCGCGGGCGGCGCGGATGGCTTCATCGACGCGCCAGCGCATGTTGGCGTCGGCCATCAGGGGGAAGTCGGCTCCCAGGTGACTGCGCATGGCGGCGACGCGTTCGACGTCTTCGGAAAGCTGGTCGCGGCCGACTTTCATCTTGATGGCGCGGAAGCCTTGGGCTTGAAAGCCTTCGGCCTGTTCCAAGAGGGCGTCCAGTGAAAATTGAAGGTCTATGCCACCGGCGTAGACCGGGACTTTGGGATCGTGGCCTCCCAGCAGACGCCACCAGGGTTCACCGATTGCTTTGCCGCGCAAGTCCCACAAGGCGATGTCGAGTGCGGCGAGGGCAAATGAAGCGGCGCCGCCGCGCCCTACAAAGTGGACATGCCACCACATTCGATCCCACAGTCGTTCAATGCGGTCAGCATCTTCGCCGATCAGGATAGGCGCGAGATCGTCGCGAACGAAGGCCAGGATGGCGGATCCCCCTATGTCGCCGCCACAGTAGGTATAGCCCATCCCTTCCTGCCCGCTCACGGTCTCGATACGGGTTACGATCAGCCCGAAGTGGGAGATGTCGCCGTGGGTGGAGTCCGACAAGACAACGGGTAAAGGGATCCGGTAATGTTCGGTGTGGATATGCGAAATCTTCATGGCGTGTCAGTTTCCCAGTATTGGCATTTGCGGAACAAAACCAAGCTCTTCCCGGATCTTTGAAATGTCGTACACCGGATCTCTTTCGCGTCCGGGCTGCTCATAGTGGGAAAAGTCCAGCGCGTCTGCATCATCTCCGTACCAGGAACGCATCAGGTCGGGAATTGGGACGGCTGTACAGGCTTGCCCACCGACGGCGTTAAGAATTCGCACACCGGGCTTGTATGGCGCGTCGACCGCGGCAATCAGACAGCGCACGGTATCGCTGAGGAACATGACGGAGATCCGCCCCATTCCCCACATTGGTACTGGGCCAGGCTCGGCCGGCGCCAGCCGGCGATCGTCGGGGGCGATGCTGGCCAACCGCAAATTGATAAAGTCAAGGGACTCGTTTTGCCTGGACAGATAGCGCGTGACCTCTTCCATCATATACTTGGAAAAACCATAGCCATCGCGGTCAAAACAGGGGTGTTCGTCGGGCATGGGCAGCTGGAGCGGACGAAACTTCAGGGACTGCATGCCGACGGCGGCGATGGAACTTGCGAGAACGAATTTTCTGCACCCTCGCTCGATGAGATAGCGCAGCAGATGGTGGGTCCCAGCCACATTGACGCGCAGGCCGTCCTCCTCGGAGCTGCCTCCGATCACGGCAGCGAGGTGGACCAGAATTTCGATCCCTGCATGGGGGTCCAGTTTTCTCAGCTGGTCCGGATCCGAAAAATCTCCCTGGATGGAAGTCGCGCCGGGCACGCCGGTCGGACTACGGGAAAGGCAGACCGCTTGATGGTCGGAAGCGGCTGTAATTTCATGTGCCAGGGCATTGCCGATGAAGCCGCTGGTACCAGTAATGAGGATCTTGCTCATCGTTTCCCTTTTGAACTCATTGAGGTGGGAGAAGGCCGGGACGAGGGTTGACCTATCTCATGACCAGGTGCGAACTCAGCTCCAATGAATCACAGCACCGAAGAGGTCCGGCAGCTCTTCCCGGTTGATACTTGCATAAAGGTCCGGGGACTCAGAAGCGGCGACGCGGTGTGTAATCGTCTTTTCCCAGGGAATGGCGCCGGTTGCGATATTGCGCAGGACGGCTTCGCGGCAGGGGGCCAAGCCGTCGTTGCAAGGAAAGAATGCCGTAAGCTGTTTGGCGTGGGGCACGAGATAGTTGAAGGAGACGGGCGCATTGCCGTAGTGACCCAGGAAGACAAACTTTCCACGCAGGCGGGCGAGAGGAAAGGCCAGGTCCAGACATGCGGGAACGCCGCTTCCTTCAAATACGACGTCGGCGCCTCCGGGCTGTATTTCAAGAACTCTTGCAACTAACTCTTCCGACGACAGTTCGCCGGCGTTGATAGTGTGTGCCGCCCCCATCTGCTTTGCCATTTCCAGCCGCTGTGGATTGAGGTCAATGGCGATGGTTACGGCGCCGCGCAGACGCGCGGCAGCCAAGGCACCGAGTCCTATGAGTCCTACGGCATGAAAGGCGACTACGTCGCCCATCTGGACGCCGGCCATGTCGACGGCGTTGTAGCCAACCGAGGGCATGACAAATAGTGCGGCCGTAGCCTCATCCACGCCATCAGGCAGATGGGCCACTTCTGCATCCTCGGGCATGAGGGAATGGGAAGCGTGCGCCCCCGAACAGATCGTTACCGTGCGGCCGTCAACGACCATGGGGATGTAGTTGCGGCGGAAGTACACCTTGTCACCCACCTCAAACTTTGTAACTTCGGCGCCTGCATCCTCCACGTAGCCCACTGCCTGGTATCCGGTTGAGATCGGATAGGGACCATAGTCAATCTTGTTGCGGATTACAGCGAACTCCGTGCCCACGCTGACGCCGGACCAGACACAGCGCACCAGCAACTCATTGGGCGCGAGCCTGGGGATTTCGAACTCCTGCAGGTAAAACTGCTGCTGTTGCGTACAGATGAGCACACTGCTCTTCATAATGGAGTTGCCCTTCCTATCAGAGCCTGACGAAACAGGACAGGCGCATGGTTCTCATGCGGTCGACTATGAAGGCGCTGGGAATCCTAACTCTCAACGTGCCAGCTTCAAGTTCAGGCAGAGTACTAAAGTAGACCCGAACTGTCAATGAAGGGAGGAGATGCTCAACAGCCACCTGCGGTGGAAGTGCCGCCCAATTCACGGTTCTTCGAGGGGCGATGGGGGTGTTTCTGGCGCCGGCAGCGAGCGCCACCCAGACTGTTCAACTATTCTTTTTGTCTGAAGTGAAGGTGTTGGGACACGCAAGATGACCGCCCGGATCGCGCAGCCGTTCCAAAGAACGAAAGTTTACCGAAACACCAGCACTCTGGTATGCACGCGTGTTGTATGAGAAAATGCCTTTTGTCGCGCCGCCTTTTCGGAAGAAATCGAGCGGGCCTTATTTGCAGAAAGAATACAGGCGCCTTCTTGCTGGAGCAGGGAAAATGTTCGAAAGCGTGCCAGGGATAGTTGGCACTGCCGCTGATTCAGAATCCAAATTGTCAGGCCAGAAAAGCCTTCGCATTATTACTGTCGCCATCATCGCGGCCCTGACCGTTGCCGTAGTGATGCTGCGACTCTACAAACTTGACGACCTGCCTGCAGGTATTCAGGTTAGCGAGGCCTTGAACGGAGTGGACGCGCTCAGCGTTCTTGACGGCGAGCATGCGGTGTTCTTTCCTTCCGAGTTCAGCGGTCACGAGGGGCTGGTCGTCTACCTGATTGCGCTCTCGGTTTCGGTACTGGGCCAGACCGATCTGGCATTACGCCTGCCCACGGCGCTGGCGAATGCCTTAACTGTTTTTGTCGTATTCTGGTTGGGCCGGCTGCTATTCGGGAGAGACGCAACAGGCAGAGAGACACCCTGGCGCGGCGCTCTCATCGGAGGCGTTGCATCGTGCCTAATGGCGGTCTCGATAGGGCAGACCGTCCTGGGGCGCACTGTTTTCCGGGCGAATCATCTGCTCCTTCTACTGTCTCTATGCCTGGCTCTCCTCTGGTGGGGTTGGAGGGAGCGAAACTGGTTGGCGGTGACGCTGGCCGGCGTCTGCGCCGGGCTGGTCCAATATACATACATACCGGCGCGATTCACGCCATTCTTGTTTGTTGCGTTCGGTCTGAGTTTCCTCTTCCCCCGCAGCGTCGCAGAGGCGAAGAGCCTCAGGTCCGAACTTCCATGGATCCTTAGCTTTGGGGGGGTGGCAGCCGTCGTTGCCGCACCTATACTGATTTTTTTCGCGTTACATCCTGAACATTTCTTTTTGCGCAGCAACTCTCTCCTGGTTCTTCAGCCGGATGTCAGTCGGGGAAACCCTCTTGGAACCCTCTTTGAGAGCGTAATCTGGCATTTGGCCGCCTTTGGCTTCAAGGGAGATGTGAGCTGGCGTCACAATTTTGATGCTTTGCCGATGCTCAATCCGTGGGAGGCGGCATTTTTCTGGCTCGGCGCCGGCGTCGCACTATGGCGATGGCGGATGCCTGCCTGCAGGCTCTTGCTCCTGTGGGCGGCTTTCCTGCTCCTGCCGGCGGTGATAGCGGTAGACTACGCCCCAAACACGCTCAGAATGCTGGGCGCCACACCACCTGTCTATCTGCTTTTGGCTTTGGGACTGTGGGAAGCCTTTCAGTTTGCGAAGAATCGCTTTTTCCCGAATCGCGCCGTTGAGGGTGCCGTAGCCCTGGTAACGGTTGCTACCGCAGCGATATCAGTTCAAGGCGTAACTTCGTTTCGCAACTATTTCGAAGTATGGGCGCATGAACGAGGCGTCCAGTTCGCATACGAAGTTCCCTGGTCGGATTTTGCACGCACGCTAGACTCTTTTCCCTCAGCAGATGGCGAAATCTACCTGGTGCCTAACTCCCTGACGCATCCCAGCCTGGACTACATTTACAAGGGTTCTGCCTCCGTCTTTTACTTTCCACGCGAAACAGCAGATCTTGAGTTTCTGGCCAGAGAGATCGAAGGAGCTCTTGCAAGGATGGAGAATCTGACTACGGTGAAGGTGGTCCAACTCAATAATGTCCACGTGGGTTGGATCGGCAACGATACCGGGCGCGTCGCAGTCCTGTTGGGGAAATATGCTCAGTTCGACGGCACCGAGCACTTCAACGACTTTCGGATCCACAACTACAGGAACGTATCACTTGACCAGACCTGGACATTCTACGAACAGTTGGTCCCACTGGACGTCCAATACGATGGCGGCATATCACTCATGGGATTCGCCCTTGGTCAGGGCGTGGAGGAACACTCTGTCGGCGGGCCGCTTGAGCTTGAGTGGGCGAGACCCTTTTGGGCCGCCTTGAACTGGGAAACTGCGCGGGACCTAGAGGTCGATTTCTCCGTTTCACTTCGCCTGTATAGCGCCGAAGGAGAGGTAGTCTTCCAAGAAGACTCACTCTTATGGAATTCGCTGCACCAGCCCACGAGCGGATGGACTCCAGGCGATAGGACGGCAACCATTTTCCAGTCCAGCCTCCCGTCTGATCTGGCTCCAGGGAGCTATGACCTCAGACTCGTTGTATACAACGTCGAGAACCTGGTGCCGACGGTCCTTGTAGGTGTGTGGGAGCCTGAGTTTAGCTTAGCAGATGTGAGAGTCGGGGATCCCGACCGGGAATAGTTCACCCTACAGAGAGGGCAACGACTTAGCTTGATCGCTCAGCCTTCTGCGCTCTCCTGGTTATGTGCTGAAGTTGAATCCTTTGCTCCAGATGCACCTGATTCCCCAGTGGAGGACCGAAAGAGATTGGCGTGCAGCCCAGTTTCGGGGTGGGATCAGTCTGGTGGGGAATCGAAGCCGGTGGTGGCTGAAATCGCTTTCCGACTTGTGGAGAGAGGCAGGGCAGGCAGGTGGGCGAGGAGAAAGTGCCGCAGTTTTGTCCGAGTGAGACTGGCTCGGGGACTGGCGAAACTCTTTCGATTAGGCACAAGTGACGGGTGTTGACACCAGGTCGGCGAGGCATGTTGTAGGAGAGGGGGCGTTGCGGGGGCGGAGCC
>JAPOVP010000064.1 GCA_026708085.1 Caldilineaceae bacterium | reverse complement strand
GACAGATTGCTGACGAACTCATTGTCCCTGCTGACGGCAACGGCCAGCGCATCGGTGCCGACGCGAAACTCTATCGGGATGCGGTCGATGGCAGCGCAGGACTCTCTTTCAGAGTCCTTGATTGCCCGGCTGGCATTGGAAATGTCGGATTCACCGGCGACGCAGAAGCGCTCGAAACCGGCGCCGCTGCCGATACTGTCGATGGTGATATTATCTGCGTAACCTTCGTCCATGAAGCGCTCGGCCATGGCCTCAGACAGGGGGAACACTGTAGAACTGCCGGCTGTGATTATGTTGCCGGTCACTTCCAGTGGATTCACCTCAGGCAGCCCATCCGGCGAATCGCCCCCTGCCATCGTCTGCACTTCTCTGGCAGGCTCATCAGCCGGAGCCGCCTCTTCGTCTGAACGGCCGCACGCAGCCGGCACTAGGGCGATTACCAGAAACCAAACGAACAAAACTCGATGCATGTATACTCCTTTGACATTTGGATATGTGGCTGATCTACTGGCGCTTGAAGTTGAAATGAGTCCCGCATGGACTCCGTAACCAAGCGACCCATCCCTTACCTTCGAGATAATTAAATTCGTACCAACCACAGCTGCCAGCATATCTCATCCAGGTTAATGACCTGTGATGAATCACGTCCATGGCGTTAACAACCTTTAGTCGATACGTTAATGGTCCATTAACGCACGTTTTCCAGCGTCGGCGTATCGGCAAAGGTACCCGGCGCCCGCAGTCTCGGTTAATCCAGTCTTATGGAGAGTGCTGTCGAAGAAATAAGAGAATCCAGATCTTGTGAAACGAATCGATCTTTCGTTGGAGGTATCTGCCAAGTCCTTGCCCAAAGGCGCTCATGATTCAGCATGGCGAAAGGCGTTTCTCTTTCCCTATCAAACCTATCGCCCTTCAAGGGTTGCTTTCACTGACCACTGACTACTGACCACTGCAGTTGGGCGGTCGGGGCTGGTCGGCCCTCCCTTGTGCGGGGGCTCCGCCCCCGCAACGCCCCCTCTCCTACAACCTCGCGTCGTAGCCAGTGTGTGGGCAATACGACGGTGCCGACCCGTGTCGGCCCACGCTACCCCCCGCCGACTGGCAGATTCCGAATATGTGCCAGCGCGAGCAAGACAGGCGAGGCAGCTCCCAAATATGCCCGACGTTCACCGCGATGACCATCGAGAGCCCGCTACAGAAATGCTGGCCGCACATTCCCCCCAGGCAGACCGTACACAGAACATGGCTAAGTAGCTACCTTTGGAGAATGAATCTCTTTAATGCATCTGGCAGCATCTGCCACCGTTATTTTCTTGCAGCCCAGTTCGCATAGCCCTGTCACTTTCGTCGTGCGTAGCAGGCGCAACCCGTGGCTCTCTGTTCTCTTCCCGGCGATGTCGATACCTTGTCGCCTTCATTTCAGTTAGCAGGCTATCGCCACCCGATTTACGCGAAGTGCAGGAGGCGCAAATGAAGGATTAGGGATCGGTAGAGAGGAAGCTAATGGGCGGCTTCGCGTTGGGGAAGTAAGGTGAGGACTGGAGGCGGTTGAATAGGAGGGCTGCGAAACAGGAAGAACGTCTAGCTGTCCATCTGTGTCCGATCGCCATTCAGCGCGGCGGGAAGCGTAAACGAAAATGTGCTGCCCCGATTCTCGATGCTGTCTACCCAGATCCGGCCGCTGTGCGCCTGGACGATATGCTTTGCTATTGCGAGCCCCAGACCCGTACCCAGGCTGGCGCGGGCGCGATCCGTCTTGAAGAATCGCTCAAATATTCGGTCCCTGTCTTCGGCGGGGACGCCAATGCCGGTATCGTTAACAGAAATAGTCACTTGCCGGCCCCCGGCTTGTGATTCTGCTGAAATCTTGACCGATCCACCTGCCGAGGAAAACTTGAGGGCATTGTGAACAAGATTCGTAACCACTTGGTGTATGCGTTCGGCATCTGCGTAGACACGGGGGAGACGTTGCGGCAGGTCGACGATTAAGTTGATTTCGCTTCGCGCGGCAAGTGGCTGCAGTCGTTCAACTGGAGTCAGTACAGTTTCACTCACCGGTACTGCCTTGAAGCGAAACGGAACTTGACCTGATTCGATGCGGGAAAGTTCCAGGAGTTCACGCACCATCTGCGCCAGGGCATCCACCTCCGTTTCGATCCGGTCCAGAAACCGTGGAGCGGCCGCAGGGTCGTCGAGTGCCCCGTCGCGCAAGGTTTCTGTTAAAGCCTGCAACGATGCAAGTGGTGTCCGCAGTTCATGGGAGATATTGCTAACGAAATCACGCCGCACGCGTTCAAGCCGGTGCAATTCCGTCATATCCTGCAGCAACACGATGAAACCGTCGCTGCCGCCGGCCACGAACGGGAGCGCAATTACGCGTGTCGTCCTGTTTCCCCATTGAAAGATGCTCTCAGCCAGTTTGCCGTCACGCCTGCAGTCCTCCCACGTCTCTACGATGCGGTGATCCCTTACAATCTGTGCCAAAGGCTGTCCCCGCACGCTTTGCTGGTTCAGATTCGATGGAGGTGGGCCATCGAGTCGATCCAGTGAGGGAACTGCGCCGTCTCCTGTTGCCTTAACCTCTTCAGATTCGGCAGCGGGCCCCCTGCTCCTCCTCGAGTCGAAGCCTACCATGCGCGCCGCAACCAGGTTGCAGAGTCGAACTCGCCCTTCGCTGTCGAGTATAAAGACGCCGTCCAGTAGGTTGTCAAGGACTGAAGTCAGCCGCTCCCGCTCACGAGTTACCGACGCAACCTGCGACTCCAGCCGGTCCCGCATTCCATTGAATGCTCTGGCTAGCTGTCCCGCCTCATCCGTCCCTTTCGGCTCAACCCGTACGCCAAGTTCCCCCTGGGCCAGACGCGCAGCCGCATCAATCAAATGGCGGAAGGGTCGAGCTGTCCCCCTGGAAACAACAATCACGATTCCGACCAGCGTCAAAAACGCCAACAGCATCGCTATCAGCATGCCCCGGCGCAGTGGCTCAAGTGCTGTGTCAATCTCGGAACGCCCTACCGACACGCGCACTACGCCCACCGCCTCGGCGCCATCGCCAGAATCCGCATCCTTGAAGTCGTCTCCCGGCGCTGCAATCGCTGCCGCCGCGTACAGCATCTCGGTGCCAAACACACGGCTGAAGCGGGCGCTGTATCCGGTCCCTTCCTGGAATGCCGCCAGGATTTCAGGCTCCTCAATGAGCCCGGCCATTGACGACGGATCGGCCAGCGAATCTGCAATCACACTGCCGTCTGCGAGCACAACAGTCACCCGCGCATCTAGCCGTTCGCCCCAGGCCCGCACAAGCCGGACCAGCCCAATGTCGCCTGCCTGCCAGCGCGACTCGGCCAGCCCCTCGCGTAGCTGCTGGTCTTCCGACAGCAGTGAGGCCTCGGCGGTAAGGCGATGCCGATGCTGGTCCAAAAGGACTTGCCTGAATTGAGATAGGGACAAAAGGTAGAGAACCGCTAATGCGGCCGCGGTCGATAAGCAAAACGGAACAACGATTCGCCAGTGGATCGAACGAAACCCAGGCATCTGCTGAGGCCGCAACGGCAAGTCACTCTCGTAAGGTAGAGTGACATCAATATGGGCACCCTCGCTGGCGCGCTCACCCGTCAAAGCGGTAACCGATGCCCCGTACTGTCAAAATACGGCTGGGATGGGCCGGGTCAACTTCGATCTTCTCTCGCAGCCAGCGGATGTGTACGTCCACCGTTCTGCTGCCTCCGTCGAAGTCCCATCCCCACACGCGCTCCAAAATCAGGCTCCTTCCCAGGGCGATTCCCCTGTTGCGAGCCAGAAACAGCATTAGCTCAAACTCCTTCGGCTTCAACTCCAGCACTTCATCGCCGCGCCGTATCTCTCGCCGGCTATCGTCAATGACTAGGTCGTTAAACGAGAATACCACTCCAAGGTTGGGCGACTCCGGACCTGCCTGCCCAGAACTTTCGATTTCGTCACGCACAATCCTCTCACGGCGCAAAAGGGCCTTTATTCTCGCCAATAGTTCACGCGTGTTGATTGTCTTCGCCTCATAGCCGTCTGCCCCAAGTTCTAGGCCAACGATCTTGTCCACCTCCTCATCTTTGGCAGACCACATCAGAATGGGGATGCTCGTCTCCTGCCTCAGAATTCGGCAAACTTCGAAACCGTCAATACCTGGTAACAAGACATCCAGAATTACTAGGTCAGGCTTCTCGATCCTAGCCGTCGATATTGCCTCGGCGCCGTCCGTGGCAGCGACTACCTCATAGCCCTGTCCTTCCAGATAGTATTTCAGTGTCTCCAGAAGCGTTAACTCGTCCTCAACGATCAACAGCTTTTTCTTTTCCAAGGCGTGAGTCCTTATGACGTCTCTACTGACGAAACGCCCTCGTTATCTTCTGACCTCATCCTGAGTCCTGACGCGATTCTGGCTAGACGTGCGCCCTCTTTGCGCCTGCTGCCAGGACTCTAATGCAGGACAACTCTTTCGCGCAAAGTACCGGCGCGGTCACTGCGAATCTCGACACCGACCTCGGCGCCGGGAGGACCGCGCAGAACCCATTCCGTCCACGCGCGGTTGTCGGTCGGGCTTGCCGCGTACATCGTGCTTACTGACAGCTTGCCGCTGCGGCCCGCCAGGTGGCCCAACTCTGTCTTTGCCTTCCCGCTGGCCAGCCTGACGCCTTCTGGCAGGTCCAGCTCGACGCGCACCGGCCGCGCCGCCTCTCGCTTTCGGCCCTGAGCACTCGTGTAAGTTGGCAGAAATCCGCCGTTTTCCACGATCACCCGCAGACGGTAGTCACCCTCATTCGTCAGTCGATCGAGCATCAAACTATGTAGTGAAATTCTTGGCAACATGTCGGCCAGTGACAGGGCAAAAGCCGTATTCCTTTCCGCCTCTTCGCCCATCAAGCTGTGCGGAGGATTGCGCCATGTAAAAATCCGATTGTAGCCGCCGATCTCAACCGGCCCAAGCTGCGGATGCTCGAACGGGTACCAGTCAACCAGCGCCGGTTCCTCCGTGTTTTCTTCCAACCACCTCAGAATCTTCAGGTCATCTTCGTGCGGGTGTTTACGCATCCACTCAATGAAATCCCTGTCCTTGATCCCAGCCCTGCCCGGCAGATCCCACAGTTCAATCGTAAAAGAAAATATGCCAAAGTGATCGTAGACCCAGTCGTCAAAGCCTCCCGACGTGACCTCCTTCGGATGATATCGGAATCCGTGATAGACCGACAAGCAAGGGTAGCCGGTCAACGCCTTCCCCCTTCCACCCATCAGCTCAAACACCCACAGGTCGCTCGTCTCCATGTTTTCGTCTGGTTGTGTACTGTAGGGCCGAAGAATGACGCCGCTCTGCGTATGATAGGTTATGGCCACATTGATATTCTTGTGCCGGCTTATGAAGTCGACTGCAGCTCGAATCTCCTTTTCCGACGCCGGAAACGGTCCGGCGCCGGCCTGCGTGGACTCCGGCTGCCATGCAAAGGGGAAGTTGCGGTTGAAGTCAAGACCCTGAAACGGTTTGGCCACCTTGATCTCCACGCCGTCGAACTCTTCGACGCGGCCTTCCGGCAACATCCTGTAGTAAGTCCCCCCATGTTCGTCCGGCCCCCGCTTCTCCATCAGCCGGCCGTCCAGTGAGCTGACCTTCCAATCACCATGGGGGTCAGGAATCCGCATCTGCAATATGCGGCCGTCGCCGTCTATGTCCTCTTCATGCAGACCTGTCAGCGGTTCGGAAAATGGATAGGGCCTTGTACCCGAACGTATATACTTCGGGCGATCCGAAAGCGCCAGGGCCGCCCCATCGGGATTCAACCGCGGCACGATGTAGAACGAAGCTGTGTCTAGCAATCGCGTACATCGTGCGTCGCTGCCATAGCCGGACAAGAGCGTGTGAGCGATGTTCATCGCCACCGTCGTGCCCGCTATCTCCTCAGCATGGATGTTGGAATCGATCCAGATGGCAGCTTTGTCTTCGTCACTTCCTGTATCCTCATTGGTCAGAGTCAGCAAATGGATCGACCTGTTCTCATGACTCTTGCCCAATTCAGTCACTTTGACCAGCTGCGGAAAGTATTCCGCCCAGCCGTTCAGAATCGACTCGACCTCATCGTTCGTGAAATAACGGTTAAAGTCCAAAGTCTACACGTCCCCCGGATAATGTGACCCGTTTGGTCTATAGACAGTCCGACTCCCGCAGCCTTTCGATAACTCCCGCCTCACGGTGAAAGCGCCATGAGTAACGCAGTAAGTAGGCCTGCTCTCTCGCCAATCTTGTCGACTTCGATGTGTTCATGATCTGCGTGTGCCCCATGCCCCGGTATTCCCAGGCCGTCCAAGGTGGGCACGCCCAGTGCACCGGTCAGGTTGCCGTCGCTGCCGCCCCCTGTTCCCCCTCCCTGCAGATCCAGGCCCATCTTGCGCCCAATGTCCTGGGCCTGCTCAAAAAGTGACCCCGTGACCGACTTCTCCAGCGGGGGACGGCTCACCCCGCCGGACACCTCAAGTTGGATCCCGGCTACTTTGGGCTTGAGGCCCAGAATCTCTCTGTTCGCCCGCTCCATCTCAGTCGCATCCCAGGCCCGTACATCAACGAATGCCTCCGCATGAGCCGCGACAACGTTGGGACGTGTCCCCGCCGCAACAACGCCAACGTTTACTGTGGTCCCCGCTTCCATATCCGTCAGGCTGTGCAGCGCCAGAACCTGGTGCGCCAGTTCCTCGACTGCGCTGACGCCCTTCTCTGGTTCCACGCCTGCATGCGCTGCCCGCCCGGTAATCGAAAGCGAATAATGTGCCCCGCCCTTTCGTGTCGTTTTCAGCACGCCGCCGGGAAGCGGCGGCTCCAATACCAGGACGTAGGCAGCCTGCCGCGCCTCATCTTCTATCAGACGGCGCGACGTCTGGCTGCCGACCTCCTCGTCCGAAGTCGCAAGCACGGTAACGGGGCGCGGCAGGCGCAGGTTCATGCTCTGTACGCCCCGGAGCACGTACTCCACCAGGGCCAGACTTGACTGCATGTCGAAAATACCAGGCCCGTAGGCCCATCCCCGGTCGTCAACCCGGAATGGATGGCTCTCCAGAGAGCCGACGGGCCAGACTGTGTCGTAATGGCACAGGACAAGTGCAGGTGGCGACGCAGGCTGGGCCACATGCTCCGCGTTCAGAAAACGGGCCCGCAGGTGGTTTCCGCGTCTCTTGTTTTGGAAAATCTCCGTTTCCAGTCCGGCTGCCGAGAAACGGTCCGCAAGACGGGCGCAAAACGCATCCAACCGCTGCTTTTCGTCGGTTGGCGTCTCCTCCTTCACATGCTCGGCGATTGTTTCAAGAATTTGCGGTTCTTGCTGCTTGAAAAAGGGGATAAACTCACTGGGATTCATCTCGAACTCCTGCCGCAGAATATTTGCGGACCGTATTGGTACCTGAATCTCAGGGTGAGACTGCCTGGTCTAACTTCCAAATCCGAATTCAACGGCGCTGAAAAAAAGCGGGACCATTGCCACGGCACCTGCGAGTACTGCCGCGATCTCCAGGTATACCCACCCCTGCGCCACGCGCATAAGGATACGCCGGCCGTCAGTCCCGGCACGCTCCCTGGTAATGCAACTGTACTTTACGATGTGCTGCTCTTCCGGCTTGACCGGCTCCAGAGGCTCGACATTCCAACCGGCCTGCTGAAAGACGCCCGGGAAGGATGTTACGAATCGGTGGGCGCCATATCCAAGTGGAAGCAGAATGAAAATGGCGTAAACGAGAGCGCCAAGAAGGAGATCGACAGCGCGCGACTGAAACGGGGTAATGATCCCAAACACGTCCAGCCATAGCCATCCCAGGAAACAGATGGCGGGAGAGGCCAGCACCCAGTGACCCCAGGCTACCCCTTGGGGGGTCGCCTCGACCAGATGGGCCTTCACCTTTCGTCGCCCTTTCTTTTCCGGCACGACGTCGGAACTCATCGGACTGCACAAGCAAGGCGGGAAAGTCCAAGAGGCATGGGCTTCACCCTGCGGAATCCAAGAGTGGAACGGTAATGATCTGCTTCTTTCCTATGACCATGCGCACTGCTCAGCGTCTGCGTTGCTTTCCCTTCAGTCTCTTGCGGAGAGCATCCCTGTCCCTCGAAAATGCAGCGCGGCTGGGCGAAGGAGGACGCGGTTCAACCCGCGGCGGTCGCTCGGAATCCGGTTTGGAAGGACCAAACAGGTCCATCCATTCAGACACTTCTATGTCAGACAGACTCACGTTACTTTCAGAACCTTCATCCTCCTGAAGTCCGTCTTCACTTAATGCAGACGCACCTCCGGTCCCCCGGCGCTGCGTGTCTACGTGGGCTGCGGCAGATCGCCCTCGTCGACTTTCCATTCGCTGGACGAACTCCTCCGCCTGCCATGTTTCTACCTCGTATAGTTTCGCCTCCCGCCGCAGCGCCCAATCGTTCGTTACCACGACCAAACCCTGGGAGCGCCGGTGGATTCGACCCTTGATCAAGTCGTCCGCCTCCTGCGGGTCCCGTGCGAATATCACCTCGACGCCGCCTCCGCTCAGTTCACGCGAAGACCCGCCGACAATGCCCCGGTCGAATATCACAGTCACCTTACCGTGGTAGTTGCTCCGCCAAACGCGCAGGCGCGATACGAACAGCTCCTCATCGTTCTCGTCCTGTAAGCTGATATTCTCCAGGACACCTGAACCGATTATATTGTGACCATCAATGAGCAACGGCACTGGACGCCTCGCCAAATGACCTTTCTCACATTCGGTCCCGCACCGCTATGCATCGCGCCAGCGGATTTCTGCTCTGTGCCGGCTTCGCCAGCGCCACACCAGCCCCACCGGATAGCCTGCCATCTTCGCCGCGTCGCCTACAAACCGAACTACTGGCACCAGGGCGGCAGCCTGGATCCGTTCAGCAAGGGAAACATCTCTCGCCTGCGACCGCAATCGCCGCCAGGGCCGTGCACAATTGACGATCCCTCCGACGATCAACCCAACCCCTCCCAGCCAGCGCGCCTCCTGTCCCCAGAACAGGTGGCCCAGTAATGCAGGGACGAGCAACAGATAGGTTGCATAGCGAACCGCGTGCCGCAGCCGCCACAGGTCTGCCTTCCCGTCGCCTCTCGCGTACCGGTAGTACTGCTGCCAGAAGGTCTTTAAGTCAGGACGGGGCCGAAAATATGCGATGGCCAGCGGCGCCCAGGCAAATGCCGGCTCCTCTTCTTCCGCCAAAATGCGTAGATCGAAGACCAGATCTTCACAATAGTCGAGCCATTCAGGATACCCCCCTACCCTCTCCCACAACGCCTTCGTAAAGGCCACCGAACGGCTGCTGGGCAGAAAACGAGAAGGCGTTACCTCCTCCACCTGGGGCAAAACCGTCGCCCCCATTGCCAGCTGGAACGGGCCTGAAACCTCCGGCACAAAGAAACCGGCCACGGCCCCGGCGCGGAACCCCTCGGAACTTGCCTCGTCCCCAAAAGGCGCAACCAACTCTGCCAACCAGCTGGAGTCCAACCGGACGCCCGCGTCTGTGCAGGCGATTATAGGTCCCTTCGCCTCAGCGACCGCACGATTCCGCCCTTGGCTGATGTTGGCGCCTGCATCGGCGACGACCCGCAGGCCTGGCAACCTGCCAGCGTACTCGTTCAAAAGTGCGACGGTATCGTCTTCACTGCCCCCATCGCAGATCACAATCTCGTCGGGCTGGCGTGTCTGATTCAGAAGAGAGTCCATCAACGTCTTGACGCTCTTCTCTTCATTATAGACCGTGGCTACGACAGATACGCGCATCACTGCGTGCTCATCCACCCGTAGACGTGAGCGCTCCCGCCCCCATCGGGCACAGACAAGGCGCGCCGTGCGGGGGCGCGCAACCGGCTTCCCCCAGTTTGGATTCCGGACTGGTCAGATTAGTGCTCGGCACCTCGATCCCCCAAGCCCGGAGTCCTTGACTCGGCTTGTCCCTGCTTGACACTGCAACCCTCTGCATGAACGAACTGATTCTATGCAAATGCAAATCTGCCCCGCTCACGGCAGAACAGGACGCCGCGCTCGAGTACCTCAGTTCACTCGCGGCTGAAGGAGCCCGTAGTTTCCGTCTCGCCGGCCATACACGATATTCAGTGAACGTGTGTCGACATTGTAGAAGACGAAGAAATCATGCCCGAGCAGCTCCATTTGTTCCGCTGCCTCCTCAGGTAACATCGGCTCGGCGACAAACTGCTTGGTTCTCACAATTCTCACCAGATCATCAGGCATCTGCGTGGCCGATAGCTCGACTGCCGCAGCTGCGGCCGCGGCATCTCGTCTCTTACTCTTGAACCGGCGCCCCTTGAATCGCTCTATCTGTCGGTACATCTTGTCAACGATGGCGTCCACCGACGCGAACAAATCTTCGCTGGATTCCTCTGCACGCAATATCTGGCCGCTGGTCCATATCGTCAGCTGGGCCGTATATCGGTCTGCGGCGGCCCGCGTCTCTCTCCGGACCAGTTCTGTTCTGGCTTCTCGAATCTGCGGCAAATACTTTTCCAGCCTGCCCACCTTTTTCTCAACGTAATCCTGAACACGGTCAGATATGACGACATTTCTCCCGTGGATCGTCAGGTTCATTCTCTTCTCCCTTCACTTTCCCAAAAACCTTGTGCCGGACCTCTGGGCTCTCAAAGAAGCAGATGTCACCGGCCTGTTCCAAACCAACTTTGGTTCCATTCGAAGCAACGACGCAAGTCACCTCGTATCGGGTCTTGCCAGCGCCAGTCCGAAAACGGCGTCTGCGCCGGACTCGCGCAAGGCGGAGGCGCATTCCCGCATCGTCGCACCGGTCGTAAAGACGTCGTCAACCAACAAGAGACTCTTTCCCGATACCAGCACGGAATCCGCACTGAACTTGCCCTTTACATTATCGCGCCGTTCCGAAGGCGAAAGACCAACTTGGGATCTGGTTGCCTTGAAACGTTCGATTGCGTTGTCCAGGACGAGCGCCGCACATCCACCTGCAAGCCCGTCCGCCAATAGCTTGGACTGATTGTATCCTCGTTCTAGCAGCCGGTCCCCGTGCAATGGGACGGGAACGATCCCATCCAGATTTCGTAGAATGGCCGGCCATGGGGCTGCCGCGGTCACAGCTCGCAAGTAACGCCCTAGGCTCGGGCCCAGTTCCACTCTGGCATCGTACTTGAGCGCGTGGATTGCCTGCCGAAGCGGGCCCTCGTGAATCGCCGCGACCCCTACCCATCCCAGATCATCCTTGCAGCCGGGACATGGAGACCCAAGCTCTTCTGTCTCTCCTGGCAATTCCAGGCCACACTGTTGGCACTCTTGCCCTGATGGAGCTGGAATGACGCATTGCGCGCAGAAGTCGCAAAACCACTGGCCGCTTCGCAGGCAACTTACGCAAGTGGGAGGGAAAACCAGGTCGAGCAGGTAGGAACCGAATCTCTGAACTGACTCTAAGTTGGCTCCACGACTACGAATATATGTCACGGCCGAAATGTGGCACCATCGAAGACAGTAGTAGCGGCGACCTCATGTACGCCTCTTCCGTGGTCGGAAACCAGCGCTGGAGCACGTCATTGATAAAGGTTCGCAGGTCGTTGCCCAATATCAACAATATCGACAGTAAAACTATCGACACCAGAATTAAGAGTAACGCGTACTCGACGAAACTTTGTCCCCCGCGACCCGGCGAAGATCTGAACATCGACATGAGCGCATTCTCTCCTCGTACGTTGCGAGCACCTTCTTCTCACCCCAACTGAACCCAATCTCGCAACGCCTCCGTTGTCACTCTATCTTACGGAAATCGCTGAGAAGCGCAATTCTTTTCGGGGCCGTAACACTCTGCTCCAACTCGCAAGTCGCTCCCCTTACCAGTCTCCGTGACGTGAAATTGAATCGAGTACCATCTGAAGCTGATCCGATATCCTCTTGCTCTTCTCAGACACGCTAAATGGCTGACGACACTCAAATGGCAATTGATACGACTCGGCGCGTCTGGTCGGTTTCAACTTCCTCTTTTCGCTATGGAATCCGTTCAATTCTGGGGCGACTTTTTTGTCAAGGTGCGCATTCGATCCCACTAACCAGCTTGCAGAACAGTGCTAACCCCACGCCTTAGAGCTCCTCCCAATGCATCAGTGGCTTCCTGCTTCGAGTGATCAAGGGATGATATGTTAAAATAAACTTATGGTCTCCTGCACTTGCTAAGCCACTTTGTACAGGCATTTTGCGACCGAACAGACTTGGTTAAGCCAAACGGCAAGTGTCCCCACAATTGGCGGGCTTTCCCGGTCGTCCCCCAAGTTCGTTGCAACGCATCTGTCAGCACGCTGGTGCAGGGTGTCGATTTCACCGCAGACAACCAAGCCGGGCTATCGCTCTGCCGGCTCCAAACCTGCCGGCTGTCCTTTTCACCCTCGGCGGCGCAAACAACAGATCTGTAACTTCAACGGGGAAAATCGTGAACGCAAAAGTGGCATTGCTCAAAATGCACGAAATCGATTCACTCTACGACAAAGTTCGGCGACGCATTCTTCTCCTCAATAGGGCGGTGGAAGGTTCGACGGAACTTGAGTCGCTTCGCGAGGAAGTCGAGTCTATTGAACAGGAACTCCAGGGCACACGTACCGAACAACAAGACCTGGAACTCGAATCGCGATCGCTTACCGAAAGGATACGTGAATCCGAAACAAGCCTCATGAGCGGCGAACTGAGCAATCCACGAGAGCTCGAAGCTCTGCAGACCAGCATTGACTCGATGAAGGAGCACCGTACAGACCTGGAAAACCGTAGCGTGGAGAGGCTGGTCATGGTTGACTCCCTCCAGGCAAACTTTGAGAAAAAGCAGGCCGCTCTGGCCCAGGCTGAAGAGGAGTGGACGAATCGAAAATCCTCTCTCGAGACTGAAATTGACCAGCGCAAAAAGGAATACCTCTATCTGAAAAGGGCCCGCGAGCAGGTCGCAGAAACCCTTTCCGAAGAAAACCTCGAAATGTACGAACACTTGCGCCGCAGGAAAAACGGTGTGGCTGTCGCCCTGCTCGAAGACGAAAACTGTGGAGCATGCCACACACAGGTTGCAGTCGGAATCCTGAACAATATCCGCTATAGCGACGACCTGCTCAGCTGCCCCTCTTGCGGCCGCATCCTGCTGACTGAAATCTGAGATCGGGCGGATCTGGCTCGCTGGGCAGTCACCAAACTGCGTCGCCCCACGAATCCCAGGCGAGCCAGTGTAAAGCCCCGCCTCCCTCTGTGTTTGGTCGCAGTCGCCCGGCAGATTCCCACCAGGAGCAAAGAAATGACGAAACGAATTCTGGTGACCGGCATGAGCGGCCTGATTGGCGGCGCTGTCCGGCAGCGGCTCGAAGGCGCCTACGAACTGACCGCCCTCAACCGCAGCCTCGTACCCGGTGTCCGCACCGTGCAAGCCGACATCGCCGACTTTGACGCCATCCTTCCCGCCTTTGAGGGTCAGGATACCGTGGTCCACCTTGCTGCTTCCGCCCGCGGCCGCGACCCATGGGAGCGCGTTCGCGATCCTAACTTGATCGGCACATACAACGTGTTTGAAGCCGCCCGCCAGGCGCGCGTTTCCAGGGTCGTTTTCGCCAGCAGTGGTTCGACCATCTCGGGATGGGAACTGGTGCAGCCGTACCGGGCAATCGTAAACGGCGACTACGAGAGCGTCCAGCATCCTTGGCCGATGATCACCCATGAGACCCCCGTTCGTCCCACGGGCGTTTACGGGGCGACCAAAGTCTGGGGCGAAGCGCTGGCGAGGCAGTTTACCGACAGCGTTGAGCTGTCAATCATCTGCCTGCGGATCGGCCTTGTCAATAACCAGGACCGGCCGACCGATTCGCGGCAGTTCTCTGTATGGTGCAGCCAGAGGGATATAAGCCAAATGGTGGAGCGATGCATCGAGGCGCCGCCCGAACTGCAATTCGACATCTTCTACGCTCTCTCCAGGAACAAATGGGGCTACCGGGACATTTCACACGCCCGCGACGTAGTAGGTTTCGAACCGAAAGACGAGGCCGAAGCCTATCGCTGAACTCGCAATCTCCTTCCGGGGGACTCCCTCTCTTAGGGCTGCCAGGGACGCCGCAGCATACAGATCACTTCCCAACGGAAACAATCGATCCTCTTTGGTCCCGGACTCAAACTTTCATAAAGTGGGAAAGAAAGTATAGTGAATCCTCAAACTGAATACCGATACAACCGGCTGACCTGGGCCGAAATGAACCAGGCCATCGAAGCGCAGAAAGTCATCCTCCTGCCTGTCGCCTCAACTGAACAGCACGGACGCCACCTTCCACTGGATGTAGATGTCTTTCTGTGCGAATCCGTCTGCCTGGAGGCCGGGCGCCGTGCTCCCCAGTCAATTCTCGTTCTGCCTCCGATCTCATATGGATTGAATCTCCACCATATAGACTTTCCCGGCACAATACACATTGAACCGGACGTCTTCATAAACTTCTGCCTCAACATCACAAAAAGTGTTGCCTATCACGGATTTGAGAAGATTCTCCTCGTCAACGGGCACGGCTCGAACACGCCGCTGATCGATCTCGTCGCCCGCAAAACTGTACTGGAAACCGACTCCTTGTGCGGTGCGCTGGGCTACTTTGGGTTGGCGATGGAGGCCTTCAACCGGATCAAAGAGACGGAAGTGATGGCGCACGCCGACGAATTTGAGACCTCCCTCTATCTCCACCTTGCCCCGGAACGCGTGCAGATGGACAAGGCCGAAGCCGACGACGATGTCCGCGGACAGTTTGTCAGCTCCGACAGCATCTACACCAACCCCGTGCGATTTAACGATTTCTGGGGCCGCTGGACAAAACTTGGGGTCCATGGCGACCCAACTTCTGCAACGGCAGAGAAGGGGAAGGTGATCCTTGAGGCGGCAGTTGAGGGGTTGATTGCTGTCGTGGAGGAGTGGCGCAATTGGCCGCTTGCCGAACGCTCCGACCAGCACAGTGGGCCCGTCCAGAGTCACATCCGCTGGTAGTGATTTCTACTCCGGTAGGAATTGGTTGACGTCATGAGACTGGGCAGCGAAGTTCGTCGCTGCCCGGCAATTTTCAGCCGTTGACCCGTTCCATCCGCCCCGGCCAGGCTTCTGGGTTGGCAATCCATCTCGGCCGTTCACCCTTTAAGACGTTCGCAATGTTCTCCACTGTGCCTGCCTGCATTGCAGCCATGCCGGCATCTGTGTAGGATGCGATGTGAGGAGTAAGGACAACATTTCTCATCTTTAGCAGAGGATTGTCCGCCAGCGGCGGCTCCGGATCAAATACGTCCAGGCCGGCGCCTGCCAGGTGTCCATCATCTAGGACCTTTATCAACGCGGCTTCGTCAACGACACCGCCTCGGGACGCGTTGATGAGATAGCTGCCCCGTTTCATCAATCTGAGCCGCCTTTCGTTGGCCAGATGCCTGGTCTCCGGCAGCAGTGGCGTATGTAGAGTCACAAACTGGTTCTCAGCAAAAATCGCGTCGAGGTCGTTCGTCCTGGACACACCCTCAGGAAGCTCGAAATCGCGCGGCAGAAGTGGATCATATATGGTGACCTTCATCCTGATTCCCAAGGATGTCATCTCGGCAACGCGCCGGCCTATCCTTCCGAAACCAACGATGCCCAACGTGCTGCCAATCAGTTCGGTGCCCTGCATCTCCTCACGCCCTACCCCGGCGGCGCCTCGCAACTGCATGTCTCCGACCATAACGCGCTTTGCGACCGCCATCAACAACGCCACAGCGTGCTCAGCAGTGGATTCTGACGGAGCATCAGGGGTGTTGCAAACCAGGATTCCCCTGGCCGAAGCCGCGTCGAGGTCGATGTTGTCGACTCCTATACCAGGCTTGGCAATCTGGACTAGCTCTGGACCCACCCGGTCCATAAACTCGCCGTCATAGTAGCGGCGAATGCCGGATATGACAGTAGATCCCGCCACCTTATCCATATCGCCGTCATCAATGTACTCCGCCAGCTCAGTGATCTTCCCCCGCAACGAGGCTGGCAGCGACCACTCCATCCAGACCTTCTTCTTCATCGTAAGTCTACCTTTGCGAAACTTTCGAGAATAGCCGATTCCGCCAACATTACATCAGTCGCGATTTTCGCACAAACCAGGAGGCAACCAGGCGGAAAACAGGGGACGAATAGTGTACAATCTCCCAGGACTGATTGGGTGCAAAATTGTGCCGCCCTCTGCCCGGAACTTCAAGCCTCTGCTTCCCATTCCTACTTAACATCCACTGTCTGAGGAGCGATGCATGACCACACTCGTATACATAACTCTTTCCGGCGATGACCTGATCCGCACCTTTGAGCTGCTTGATGATGGCCGGTTGAAACACCGCTCTGATGTTGCCGCGGCCGTAGGCCCCTCCGCACTGGCAAGCGCCCCGGATGATCGGACGCTTTACTGCTCTCTGCGCGCCAGCAACGAGCTGGCGGCCTTCCGCTTCGAGCCCGACGGCGGGTTGCGCCTGCTGGGCAAGCGCAGGCTGGACGCTGACGCCTGCTATGTCGCCCCGGACAAGAGCGGCCGCTTTCTGCTGAGCGCCTACTATAGCGCGGGAAAGGCCACTGTTCACAGGATCGAGCCCGACGGCTCAGTTGGACAGGAAATATGCAGCCAAACAACGGCTGCCCGCGCCCACTGTATCGAGACCGACGACGCCAACCGTTTTGCCCTGGTGCCCCATCCGCTCGAGGCCAACAGCATCTTCCTCTTTCAGTTCAATGAACAGGACGGTCAGCTAACGCCCAACCCGCCTGCCAGCCGCGTGGTGGCCGCCGACGGGCTCGGCCCAAGGCACTTCGTCTTTTCCCTGGACCAGCGCTTCGTCTATACATCAGACGAGGACGCCTCGAGCGTCACCGCCTACCATTTCGAAACGCCTTCTGCAAGCCAGGATCACACAGACCAAAGTGGCTGCGCGCTTCGTCCCTTCCAAACGCTCTCGTCACTGCCTGAAGGTTTCGCCGGCGACAATACCTGTGCCCAAATCCATCTGCATCCCACAGGGCGCGCACTCTATGTCACGAACCGGGGCCACGAGAGCATTGCCATCTACGCTGTCGACACGCAGAGCGGACGACTCGAACTGAGCGGCTGGCAAAGCACCGAAGCTGTCCCTCGAGTCTTCAATGTCGATCCTGAGGGCCGCTTCCTCCTTGCGGCAGGCCAGGGGACAGGAGTCGTGTCAACTTACTCTATCGACCCCCGTAACGGAATGCTATCTCCTCTGAACTCAATTGAGGTTGGGAACCGCCCAATGTGGGTCCTGTTTCGCCAGCAATAACCGATTGCTGTACCCAGTCAAACGAGGAATGACGGCGCGCCCAAGCTTTCCCGTCTGATCCGGAGAGTAGCTAAGCCAAATTCGCAGGTGCCAGGCTATAGTCAGTACACGGCGCTGGAAAAGGCGAAGTTTTCTCTCTCCTCACTCCTCTCCTCTCTCTCCTCGCTTCTGGGCGGTCGGGCCTATTCGGCCCTCCCTTGTGCGGGGGCTCCGCCCCCGCA
>JAPOVP010000125.1 GCA_026708085.1 Caldilineaceae bacterium | reverse complement strand
GGGGCGGAGCCCCCGCACAAGGGAGGGCCGAATAGGCCCGACCGCCCAGAACGGCAGTAGTCAGTGATCAGTAGTCAGTGGTCAGTGAAGGCACCGAAAGATGGGTGAGAGGCTTGAAGAGGAGCAAGGAGAGCGAGGCACACTGGCTCAATTCAATTCGGGTCGTAAATGGGGTATGGCAGCGTAGTCATAGCATGAGGAGAGACGGGAAGAAAACTGCTGACGGGGATGGGGGTCGTGCAGACGGCAGTGCGGGTCTAGCGCCAGACGCGGGGAAGGTACTGCTTGTATTGTGGGGGTGTCCGCTCAGTGGGGAGGGCGACGACCTCAATGGAGACGGCGGTGGGAGGACCCCAGTTGCCGTCGGCGTCCTGGGCTTCGAGGAAGATGGTGTAGGCGCCGGGTTGCCAGCCGGTGGTGTCGAGCGACGCCGTCAGGGATTCGACGGTGGCGTCGTATTCGCCGTCGAGGGGCTGCAGGGTCTCGAATGTGGTTGCGATCCAGGAGGGGGCGCCGACGGAGAAGCGGGCGGCGCTGACCGGCTGGGCGGGTTCGGTGTCGGAGCCGGCGCCGGCGCTGCGGGTGTCGTCGGCGGTTGCGGTTAGTGTGACCTCCTTTCCTGGCAGCAGGCGCGGCGGGTCGGCGCTGGCTGAGATCACGTCGGGGCCGGCCGGCAACTGGTAGGGACGGCGGGCCGTTTTGGCGGCGTAGACGAGGGAGTCGAGGATCTGGTCGGCGATATAGGACTCGAAGTAGGGGCAGGTCTGGAAGAAGGCGGTGCCGAGCTCGTAGGTAAAGGCGGCGACGCCGAGGGTGCCGTAGGCGAAATCGGTGGTGCTGCCATCGAACCGGTACATGCAAAGCTCGGGATTGCAGACCTTGTAGTCGGGGAAGTAGCCCAGTTTGCGGCCGAGGCGGCGCAGCTCATCGCGGTTTGGCGCCGGTGTGGAGGAGTGCTCCCAGGGATAGAAGAGGAGGCGGCCATAGGAGTGGAGCGAGATGAAAACGCCGTTTGTGTCCTCAGGCGCGGGGTCGTTGTAGCCTTCGCCGCGCTGGTCGGCAAAGACGTCACGGAGATAGGCTTCGATGGCGCGGGTCTCCGGCTCGGATGCGGGCTCGTCGCCGCGGTAGAAGTTGGAGCAGACGTCGCCAGACGAACAGCCGTTACAGTGGTTCCACAGGAAGCTGCCGTTGCGGTTGAGGTCGACTCCGTGCTTAGGGAAGTCACAGCCGTTAGTGGCATTGGTGTTTTTGCGCCAGAGGTGCCCCTTTTCTACCCAGGTACGGCCATCGGGATTGGCCAAGGGGATAATGTGAATACGGTTGTAGTCGAGGAGCCAGGTCAGGTCGGGGTCGGCGCCGTATTGGGAGAGAAGCAGTTCGGCGAAGAGGGTAGCGATTTCGGTGGTTGCCATCTCGCGGGGGTGTTGCGCGCCCATGACGACCAGCTCGCCCTTTTCGATGTCGGTAGTCTGGCTGTTTGTCAGGACCAGCGCCTGGATATCGGAGCCGGCGAGACCAAAGGAGCGAATCTTGTACCAGCTGTTGCCGATGTCGGTCAGCTGGGCCAGATGAGGGTGCTGTTCGGCCAAGGAGGCCATATCGGCGTGGGTTGCTTCGACTGTGCGATAGCAGGCGTAGCCGGGAATGGTGCGGCTATCGGCCTGGACCTGGAAGGCGCAGGGGTCGGGCAGGGCGTCGGTCAGCTCCGTATTCTGCGAGAATGGAAAGCCTTCCCGGGTCAGCCATTGTTGCTGGGACGGCGACACGAGTGCGACGGCGGTTTGCTGCTCCGCTTCGACGTGCCAGATGTCGACCTGGTCGAACAGGACATTGAGTGCGTGGGCGTCTGTGTAGTCGATACTGGCAACGATGTCGGCGGCGGAGTCGTTTTGCAGGCAGGGATCGACAGGGGAGGAGGGGCTGACGCCGGCGGCGTCGAGAAGCAGTTCGCGGGCAGGCTCGACGAAATTGTACTGGTGCAGTACGAAGAAGAGCAGCGCTCCCAACAGACAGAGCCCAGCGACCCAGCTTACGACCCGGACTAGTGCTCTCATAGCGCTCAAAGATCACCGACGGCCAAAGAGCAGTAGGCAGTCCCTGCCACGTGCCGGTGCCGCTATGACTTCTCGACCAGCAGCTGGTCCACCGCTGCCGTCAGTTCGGAAAGGGTACTTACCTGCAGGATAGTGTCGCAGAGGGGCACGTAGTCGAGCATGTCGCTGTCGCCGGAGCCCCACAGCATGGGCATCTCGGGATTCAGCCAGAGGGTGCGGCGGCTGCGGCGGGCCATTTTTCTGAAGATGTCGAGCCGGGGATCGTTGTAGTTGTTGCGGCCGTCGCCGACGACGATGAGGGTGGTGCGGTGGTCGATGGTGTCGAGGTAGTCGTCGGCGAAGTTCTGGAGGCTATGGCCGAGATCGGTGCTGTAGTAGCCGGGGGGCATTCTGATCAGGACCTGTTGGATGGCTTCATTGGCGCGGTTGCCCTGGAAGTCGGGCGTGATGTACTCGAGGTGGTCGATGAAGGCGAATGCATGCGACTTGCTTACCTGATCCTGCAGTTCGTAGAGGAGGGAGAGCATGAGCTCGGAGCAGTGGCGCATGGAGGTACTGATATCGCAGATCACCACGAGTTTGGGCTTGAGGGTGCGGTCGCGGTGCTTGATATGAAAGGGGACGCCACCGTGTTTGAGGTTGGCGCGGATGGTGGCTTTGGCGTCGAGGTGGCCGGTTTTGGCCCTTTTTTGGCGGAGGGCGATGCGGCTGCGTAAGAGGGCAGCTAGTCGCCGGACTTCCTGTCGCAGTTTCTGCATGTCGCTGTCGGAGAGGGCCTGAAAAGGTCGATCCATGAGGCCCTCAAGCTGGTCCTCGGGGCGTTGCTCGGCCATGTTTTCGGCGATGCGCTGGCCGGCATGCTGGCGCAGCTGTTCGCGCAGGGATTCCATGTTCTGGGCGATGAGCTGGCGCATCTGGTCCAGGCGTTCCTTATTCATGCCCAACTGGGCCATGAGCTCCATAATCTCCTGCATGGCCTTGCGGACCTGTTCGAACTGGAGGGCACGCTGCATGCGACGCGCCATCCATTCACGATAACGCAGATCATCGGCCTGATTGAGGCCCACCATTTGCCCGAGGCCTTCGAGCTCTTCGGGCGTAAGCTGCTCGCCGCGCAGCAGCCGTTCCAGCATTTCTCGCAGGCGCTGTCCGTATTCCTGGAGAGCCTGGGCCAGCATGTTGGCCTCTTCTTCGGTGAGGTCTTCCATCAGGTTCATGAGGGGGGGCGGCTCGCCGCTGCCGAAGAAGAGGGGGAAGAGCTCTTCGAAGGTAGGGAGGCTCTCTGCGTCTTTGACCAGGGTTGCGCGCAGGCTGAGGCGGAAGGCGTCCCGTTCCTGGATGCCGAGGTTGTCGACGGCGGAGAAGGCATCGGCGCTCTCGGCGAGGCTGACGCGCACGCCGCCGGACCGTAAGGCGGAAATGAACTTTACAATTCGCTCTTCCATGGGATTCTCCTCTGCAACAGGGAGGTCAGGCGATGTGCCGTGGGTTTCCCAACTTGCCCCCAGATGGCCCTTCAGCTGAACGCAGATCAGTCGATGCGCCGGCGACGGCGAGGCAGTTCTTCGTCCCAATCGGTCTCATCTTCGTCGTCGTCCTGACCGTTCATCCGTCCCAGCTGGCGCTGTACTTTGCGCAGGTCGGTCTCATGTTTCAGCAAGACGCTGAGCGTGGTTTCGAGCGTCTTGCGATCGAGGTTTTCGGAATTGAGAGTGACCAGAGCTTGTGCCCAGTCCAAGGTTTCGGAGATGCTGGGGTGTTTGCGCAGGTCGATCTGGCGCAGGCTTTGGACAAGCTCCACGGCCTGGCGGGCCATTTGCGGCGCCAAATCGGGCACTTTCAGGCGGACGACGCTGAGCTCCTGCTCAAGGGAGGGGTAGTCGATGAATAGATAGAGGCAGCGCCGTTTGAGGGCTTCGCTCAGTTCACGGGTGTTGTTGCTGGTAAGGACGACGATGGGCACGTGGTTGGCCGCGAGGGTGCCGAGTTCGGGCACACTGACCTGGAAGTCGCTCAAAACCTCAAGAAGGAAGGCCTCGAATTCGGCATCGGCGCGGTCGATTTCGTCGATGAGTAGTACGACCGGTTCGTCGCTGAGAATGGCGCGCAGCAGGGGCCTCTGGAGGAGGAAGCGCATGGAGAAGAAGACGTCTTCCTCGTCGGTGAGGCGGTCGGCGGCTTCGGCGAGCGAATTGGCGCCAGCGAGGGTCTGCTGCAGCTGATCGCGGAGCAACTGGGTGTAGAGGAGTTGCTTGGCATATTCCCATTCATAGAGGGCCTTGGTCTCGTCCAGACCTTCGTAGCATTGGAGGCGGATGAGTGTGCGGCCGAGTGAGCCGGCGACGGCTTTGGCGAGCTCGGTCTTGCCGACGCCGGCCGGTCCTTCGGTCAGCAGCGGTTTGCCCAGCTGCTGCGACAGGTAGACGGTTGTGGAGATTTCGTCATTGGCGATGTATTGCTGGCCGCCAAGAGAGTCCGTCGTTTCTTCTATCGACTGAAATGCGTTGATTGATTTCATATGAGGGGGCGTCTCCTTTGACAGGCGGCTAGTGCGGCTCTTGGACGCTGACAAGTGGCCGCTGCGGTATGATGTAGTGTATCTGACAGAAAGGCCGTTTGCAAGGCACCGGAAACAGTTCGGGCTTCGTCACCCCATTCACTTGCCGTTGCGCGCAACTTTACGGGGGCCAAAATATGGCAGTTGCGCGATTTTCGGTACTTCAGCTATATTTCTGTCGCGTGCGCCCGAAACGGGGAACTTTCGAGATCACCGGGCCGTGCGGCGACAAGAAGGAAGCCACAGTAAGAGCGGTTCAAATTCTCATATGCAAGGAAATTCGAATGCCTGACAGAGATCGCTTGATCTCGTTTACCCGAGATATCGTGCGCATCCAGAGCCTAAGCGGTGAGGAGGCGAAGGTTTCCCTCCGAATCTGGGAGGAGATGACGGCGCTAGGGTTCGACCGGGTGTGGACGGACAGCGTGGGCAACGTCGTTGGGGTGGTCGAGGGTGCGCAGCCCGGGCCGACGATTGTTTTTGACGCGCATACGGATACGGTCGGTGTGTCGCCGGGGGTGCCTTGGGAGCTGGACCCGTTCAGCGGGGAGGTGCGGGACGGGGCGCTGCACGGGCGCGGCGCGGCGGACATGAAGGGCGCGCTGGCGGCGATGGTGCACGGGATTGGCGGGCTGGACCGGGCTGGGTTGAAGGGCAAGGCCGTGGTGAGCGCGTCGGTGATGGAGGAGGTTCTGGAGGGGGTGGCGCTGGAGAAGGTGATCGAGCAGACGGGCGCGGACTTCGTTGTGATTGGGGAGGCGTCGGATCTGCAGATCGTGCGGGGGGGTCGCGGGCGGGCGGAAATCCACCTGACGACGACGGGGCGGCCATCGCACTCGTCGGCGCCGCAGATGGGGCGCAACGCGGTGCTGGATATGATGCGGGTGATCGCGGCGGTGGAGGACCTGGCGCTGGACGAGCATCCACAGATGGGGCCGGCGATCTTTGCGTTGACGGATATCATCAGCGAGCCCTACCCGGGTCATTCGGTTATTCCCAGCATTTGCCGGGTGACGTATGACCGACGGCTGCTGCCCGGGGAGGCGGCAGAGCGTGTTCTGGCGGACATCAGCGAGCGACCTGAGCTGGCGGACATTCAGCTGGATGCGTGTGTGGGGACGGGTGAATATACCAGCTATACGGGGCACACTTTTGTGACGGAGAAGTTCTTTCCGGCGTGGCTGGCGGATGACGCGGACCCGTTTGTGACGGGCGCGCTGGCAGCGGTGCACGGGGCGGGGATCGATGCGGGGTTGAACGCGTATCGGTTCTGCACGAATGCGGCCTACAGCGCGGGCGTAGCGGGCATTCCGACGATCGGCTTTGGGCCGGCGACGGAGGCCGATGCGCACATCATCAACGAGAGACTGAAGCTGGACGATCTGATCGCGGCGGCGCAGGGATACCGGGCGATCGGCGAGGCGGTGTTGGGGTGACGATGCCTCACATGCTGTGAATCAGTACACTGGTCCAGATAGTGGAGCGGCAGCGTTGCCGACGAATCCATGAGTCACAGTTCTGACGCCGAGATAGAGAACACCAGACTGGGCGGTCTTCCAACCCCGAACCGGCTAGCGCAGCGACTGTTCCGCGGGATGCCAGGTGCCGACCTCATGCCCAGACCAACGCTTTCTGCAACTTGCGGCGCCGGGAATCTCCTCCTCGCCGGCGGCGTGCGAGTGCATGAGCAGATGATCCATTCTTGCAAAATTGGCATAGGTAGCGGCCTCTTGTAACGCGGCTGCGACTGGCTGCGCGCCAAATTGGCGCGGCGGCGCCAATGATGCTTTCCTTTTGCGGTTGGCAGGAGATTGCAGAAAGGAAGCGTATGGTGTGCCTGACGATCGTGAGTATTTCAGGTGCGTTTAAGGAAAGCTTACTGCGCTTCGTCTCCTGCCGGAAGCAAACCTAAAGGGCGTCCAGCGCCGCAGAAGGAACAGGCACCGCTGGAGGATTTACCATCTTATCAGCCGGACAACAGATTTTGACATCACCGTCGACCGATCAAATGGAAAAGATCACGCTTACCGAGACTGAAGCCAGACGCCTTGCCATTGCGGTGCAGCGGCTGGAGGGGCCGCGCGTTGAGGCCAGCAAGGCGGGCATCCTCAAGCTAATGAGGCAGATCAACTGTCTGCAGATCGATCCGATCCGGGCGGTGGAGCGGACGCAACTGCTGGTGTTGTGGAGCAGGATGGGGGTATTTGACCCAGCGTGGCTGGAAGAACTACAGCAGGAGCGCCTGATCATTGAGGACGACGCGCACCGCGCCTCCTACGTTCTGACGGAAGACTATCCGCTCTTTCGGCGCTGGATCGGGAGTCTATTTGAGAGGAAGGGCGCGGGGATTGAGAGGGCGCGCGAGTGGATGGAGGCAAACGAATCGCTTCGAGTAGAGATTATCGGACGGCTCGGTAAAGAGGGCCCTTTGACTTCAACTGTTTTCGACGACCTGGAAGCAGTGCCGTGGTTCCCTTCGAGATGGTTCAGCGGCAAACCGGCATCCATGATGCTGAGTCTCTTGAGCTGGCAGGGCGTTGTGATGTGCGTGGGCCGGAAGGGAAGTCAGCGGTTGTGGCACTTGCGGGATGCGTGGCTGCCGGAGTGGGCGGGGCAGGCGCTGCTGACGGAAGAGGAGGTCGTAGGTCTTACGTGCCAGCGCGCGCTGAAGGCGCTGGGTGTGGCCAACCGGCGGCAGATCAACCGCCATTTCATCCGCAACAAGTACCCTAAACTAGGGCGGCGGCTAACGGAGCTGATGGATGAAGGGACCGTGTTGCCGGCGCAGATCGTTGGGGAGGAAGGGCCCTGGGAGGGCGAGTGGTATATCCACCGGGATTCAGTGCCGTTGCTGGCGTCGATCCGAGAGGGCGGTTGGGCGCCGCGCACGGTGTTTCTGTCGCCATTTGACAATCTGATCTGTGACCGGGAACGGACGGAACGGTTTTTCGATTTTCATTATCGCATCGAGATTTACGTGCCGAAAGCCAAGCGGGAGTACGGCTACTATGTGTTGCCGCTACTGCACGGCGATCGCTTTTTGGGGAGAATGGACTCGCAGATCGATCGTAAGACGGGAATCTACCATATTCACGCACTTTATGCTGAGGAAGGGGCGCGCATTGACGCGCAGACGGGGGCGGCAGTTGCGGAGACGTTGGTGGAGCTGGCCCAGTTCATCGGCGCGAAAGGCGTCGAGCTGGGTAAACGGATCCCTGCGGCCTGGCGCGACGCACTGGAGAAGGAGGTCACCTAAGGCTTATGACTGCATCTTCACAGGCGGCTTCAGGGCAAACGACGAATGCGTCGGCCCGTTTCGGAACGTTTGGCGGCGTGTTTACGCCGAACGTGCTGACGATATTGGGGTTAATCCTGTTTTTGCGTGCGGGCTGGGTAGTGGGCCAGGCCGGCCTGATGGGGGCGCTGTTGATCGTGCTGATCGCCAATTCGATCAGCTTCCTGACGGGGTTGTCGCTGTCGGCGATCGCGACGTCGATGAACGTGCGGGCGGGCGGCAAGTATTACCTGATTTCGAGGACGCTTGGCCGTGAAATTGGTGGGGCGATCGGGGTGCCGCTCTATCTGTCGCAGGCGATTTCGGTTGCCTTTTACATCATTGGGTTCACCGAGTCGTTGGAGGGCATCGCCTTCTTCAGCCAGATCGATGCGCGAGTGCTTTCGACATTGATTGCGATTGTGTTCGCGGTGGTGGCGTTCATCGGCGCGGACTTTGCGATCAAGATACAGTACTTCATTCTGGCGGCGCTGATGGCGGCGCTGCTATCTTTCTTTGGCGGGGGCTGGTTGTCGATCCAGGCTCCGACGTTGACGGCCAACTACGGCGAGGGGATGAGTTTCTGGAGCGTTTTCGCTGTGTTCTTTCCGGCGGTGACGGGCATTGCGGTGGGCGCGAGCATGTCGGGCGATCTGAAGGACCCGGGACGGAGCATTCACAAGGGCACGCTTTTTTCGGTGATGTTTACGGCTGTCGTTTATTTTCTCTCGGTCATCTGGCTGTCGTTGCATGGGTCGCCGGATGAATTGAAGAGCAACACGCTAATCATGCGGGATATCGCGCTGTTTCCGCCGCTGATCCTGATCGGTGTGTGGGCGGCGACGCTGTCATCGGCGCTGGGGAGCATTGTGGCGGCGCCGCGGACGCTGCAGGCGATGGCGAATGACGGAATTGTGCCGCGGGTGCTTGGCTCGCGGCTGGGGAGCAGGACTGAGCCGCGGGTGGGGGTGCTGATCACGGCGGGCATTGCGTTTGCGGTGATCTGGGCCGGCGATCTGAATGTGGTGGCGCCGATCATCACGATGTTTTTCCTGAACACATACGGGATGACGAACCTGGTGGCGGGAATAGAGAAGCTGGTAGGCAATCCCAGTTTCCGGCCGCGGGCGAAGATCCATTTCAGTTTCTCGTTACTGGGGGCGGCCGGTTGCTACGGGGCGATGTTCGTGATAAATCCCGCGGCGACGGTCGTAGCAATCCTGATCAGCTATGGGATCTACTTTTATCTTGAGCGGCGTTCGACGATTCGCACGTGGGGTGACGTGCGCAACGGGATCTGGTTTGCACTGGCGCGACGGTCGCTGTTGAATCTGGAGCGTTCGGTCTTTCATGCAAAGAACTGGCGGCCCAACATTCTGGTGTTCACGGGGCAGCCGCATAACCGGGCGCCGCTGGTGGAGATCGCCAACCTGCTGAGCCGGGGGTATGGAATTGTTTCCTTCTATCAGTTGCTGGTGGGGGATATCGATCAGCTGGCGAAGAGAAGGCTGCGCAGCATTGCGCGGCGGCAGATCCGCACGTTCATCCAAGAACAGAATATGACGGCCTTTGCGGAGGCGGACATAGTGGAGAACTTTTATGCCGGCGCGGTGACGGTGTGCCAGTCCCATGGGGTGGGCGGACTGGAGCCGAACGCGGTGCTGATGGGTTGGAGCGATACGGAGGGAGGGCGCACGCTGTCGTTGCGCCTGTTGTCGACGCTGTTCGAGCTGGGCAAATCGGTGTTGTTCCTGCATCACGATGAGAAGCGGGGTTTCGGCAACCGCAAGGTGATCGACGTGTGGTGGCGCGGGCGCAGCGGGAACGGGGACCTGATGCTGCTGCTGGCACATATTATTTCGCAGAGTCCGACGTGGGACGGGGCGTCGATCCGGCTGCTGCAGACGCTGCCGCGCGGTGAAGGTCGGGCGCAGGTGGAGGCGCATTTGCGGGAGCTGTTGGACCGAGTACGCGTCAATGCCGAGCCGGTGGTGGTGGTTCCGCCGCGAGGCGAACTGTTCCCGGAGACGGTGAAGACGTGGAGCAGGGAGACCGACCTGACGCTATTGGGCATGAACCGGCCGGAGGGGGAGGAGCGGGCGAGTTACGGGAACCAGCTCAACGGCTGGCTCAGTGCGGTGGGGACGGTGTTGCTGATTCACAGTGGGCAGACGGAGGATCTTTTGGCCCCAAATGACTGAGAGGGTCTGCGGAGAGATTTTTAACACTTATTGTCCACGGAGGACGCGGAGAACGGCTTATTCCCTTTGATCCGGGGAGGGGTCTTGTGGCTTTCTTTCTTCGAAGCGATCCGGGTGCGGGCCTGTTGCTCCACTTTCTGCTGTGCTATACTGGATTTTGTTGGGGAGAGAACACCTCTCTCCCTTCTTTCTTCTCATCAAGGCTGGCTTCCGCGGCGGCGGCAAGGCCAGTTCGCCATCCCAACCGGAGAATTGAACAATGCGCGCGAATCCGATTCGCAAGTTGCTCGATGCGGGCAAACCGACGCTGGCGACCCATATTCACAGTGTGTGGCCGAATGTGGTCGAGGCACTGGGGCATACGGGTCTTTACGATTATGTGGAGTTTGTGGCTGAGTATGGAACGTATACGCTGCACGATTTGGACAACATCTGCCGGGCGGCGGAGCTGCATGGGCTGGGTTCGATGATCAAGATCGACTGGGCGAACAACGAGTTTGTTGCGCAGCGGGCGGTCGGGTCCGGGTTCAACAGCGTGCTGTATTCGGACGTGCGTTCGGCGGCGGGGGCGGCGGACTGTGTGAGCTATGTGCGGGCGGATACGCCGCACGCAGGCGGCACGTTCGGCGTGGCGACGCGGCGGTTTTCGTACATGAGGTATGGGGGCAATGAGGCGTATGTGCAGGCGCTGGACGATATTGTGGTGGCGCTGATGCTGGAGAAGAAGCCGGCGCTGGATGAGCTGGACGGGATTCTGGCGGTGGACGGGGTGGAGATGCTGCAGTGGGGGCCGTCCGATTTTTCGATGAGTATCGGCAAGATGGGACAGCGAGATGATCCGGAAGTGCAGGCAGGCCAGAAACGTGTAATCGAAGGCTGCCTGGCGGCAGGCGTTCATCCTCGCATTGAGATAGGAAGCGCGGACGAAGCGAAGCGATTCCTGGATATGGGGGCGCGACACTTTTGTATCGGGACGGATATCGCGATCCTTCACCAGTGGTGGCAGAAGGAGGGTGAGGGGATGCGGAAGGCATTGGATGAATAGTTTGTAGGGCCGGAGCGGATTAACTCGCTTTGGCCGTGCAAGACGTTGGAAACGGGGTTGGCGCCAATCAGGCGTTTCTGAATAGGGCTGCGGTTGGGACCAGTTCTTCGTGGACACGGGTCTGGCGGTCTTCATCCGCGGATATCATCGATATCACAATTTGGAATCAAAGAATTGGTCGAAGGCGGCAGGTGACTGCCGCCTTTTGCGCGCTTGTCGACTGGCAGGCGTGATTGTCTGGACGATGATCCAAGGGATTTGCGGGATGGGCTGCAGTTGCAGGCATGCGAGGATCAAGGCTTTTGGGCCGCAGATTGGGATTGCGGTCTCCTCAAAGGGCGAGGAGAGAAGAGCAGGGCAACGACGAGGGGTGAGGGAGCGGGAAGGGGACAGCATGTTGACGAAATTGGTGCTGCCATGAGGTCATTGGGAGAGGGTCGGGCCCCAGGATGGGCCGCTGTCCTCCGCAGCATGTTGGGTCAGGCGGGAGAGGTTGGATCCGTCGGCGTTGATCGAGAAGATATCATAGAGGCTGCCGCGACGCGACTCGAAGGCGATTCTGCTACCGTCGGGCGACCAAGTTGGGTGGGCGTCCCAGCCGGGGTAGCGGGTGAGACGTGTGCGGCCTGAACCGTCGATATTGATCGTGTAGATATCGGCTAGCGGGTCGAGGCCAGAGCTAAAGGCGAGCCCGGAGTTAAAGGCGATTCGTGTGCCGTCGGGCGACCAGGAAGGATGGCCATCGGGATCAGGATGGGTGGTAAGGCGAGAGAGGCCGGTACCGTCGGCGTTCATCAGGTAGATGTCTGCATTGTTGTCGCGGACCGACTGGAATGCAATCCTGGTGCCGTCGGGCGACCAGGCGGGAAACTGGTCAGATTCAGCATGGTCGGTGAGACGGGTCAGGCCGGAACCATCGACGTTTACCAGGTAGATTTCCCAGTTGCCGTCGCGGTGGGACTGAAAGGCGATCTTGCTGCCGTCGGGGGACCAGGCGGGAAACTGATCGGATTCGGCGTGGTCGGTGAGACGGGTCAGGCCGGAACCGTCGACATTTATCAGGTAGATCTCGTAATTGCCGTCGCGGAAGGAATGAAATGCGATTCTGCTGCCATCGGGCGACCAGTCGGGATAGCGGTCTTCGGCAGGATGTTTGGTAAGTCTTCCGTCCAAGCCTGCGCTGCCGCTGCCCTGGATATAGATATCCCAGAGGCCGCTACGGTTTGAGTGAAAGGCGATCGGCGAGTACGTCTTGACGGAGGGGGAGGTTATGGTGACGGTAATGGTCTGCGACCAAGGGCCATAATCGCCGGCAAAATTCACGGCGCGGACCCTGTACTGGTAGGTTTGCTCCAGATAGAGTCCCTGATGGTTGAATGCTGTGCCGGTAAGGTAGTATCCGCCGATCTGGAGCCAGTCAGAGTAGTTATCCCCGAAGCCATTCCTGGACCATAGTTCATAGCGTGCTGCGCCGGTGACGGGCGCCCAATTGAGTTGAACCTCGGTGCCAGCCGCGTGGGCCTTAAGCTGTGGAGCAGGGGGAGGAGGTGTTTGCGACCGGTCGCGAGGAGAGGGGCTCCAGGCTGGATCGTCATCAGTGGCACGATTCTGCGTAAGGCGAGTGAGGCCAGACCCGTTGGCGTTAACCGAATAGAGTTCCCAGTTGCCATTACGGAAGGAGGCGAAGGCGATGCGCGTGCCGTCTTCCGACCATGTGGGATACCGGTCGTCTGCGGGATGGTAGGTAAGGCGTGACAGCCCGGAGCCGTCTTTGTTCATCACGAAGATATCATGTCTACCGATGGTGCCAGATTGAAAGGCGAGCCTGTTGCCGTCGGGGGACCAGGAGGCGAACCAGTGGCTGGGAGGATCGTAGGTAAGCCGGGTGAGGCCTGAACCGTCGGTGTTCATCAGGTAGATATCATGGTGTCCGTCGCGTTGGGCGTGGAAGGCGATCGTACGCCCATCGGGCGACCAGGCGGGGAAACCAGCGTAGCCGATATCGTTGGTGAGGCGCAGGGGGTCGGAGCCATCAGCATTCATGAGATAGATTTCACCGTCGCCATGGCGGGTGGTGGCAAAGGCAATTCTAGTGCCGTCGGGCGACCAAGAGGGATGGTAGTTCCATGAAAGTCGGTAGCGCGATGAAAGCGGGTCGGTAACGGGGGTAATGCCGGTGCCATCGGCGTTCATGACGTAGATTTCGAGATTGAAGGCACGATACAGAACGAATGCAATTCTGGCGCCATCGGGCGACCAGGCGGGAAACCACTCGTCTGCCGGATGGTCGGTCAGACGGGTGAGGCCGGTGCCATCGGCATTCATAACGTAGATGGCGGCGTTTCCGCCGCGGTAGGAGGAGAAGGCGATCCGGGGGGGAATGCGGGATTGGGCGGCGGACAGCGTTGCGGAGACGGTCTGCGACCAGTCGCCTCCGGCGCCGGCGGCATCCACCTTTCGAATCTGGTATTGGTAGGCGGTACCGGCCTCAAGTCCGAAATGCTTGATTCTGGTGCCGGACAGGTTATTGCCGCCGATTTGACGCCAGCTGCCGGCACTGGTGCGGACTCTAAGTTCATAGCGCGCGGCGCCGGTGACGGGGGTCCAATTGAGTTGGATGCCTCCCTGTTCGGCAGCGGCCGACAGGGTCGGGATCGTGGGAATGGGCCTCGTCTCGATGGGGGCAGAGGAATGTCTCCAAGATGGGTTGGAATCCCTGGCTGTGTTTTCGGTAAGGCGGGTGAGGCCGGAGCCATCGGTGTTGATGACGAAGATATCCAGGTCACCATCACTGAAGGCGTTGAAGGCGACTCTGTTGCTGTGGGGCGACCAGGCGGGAGAGGGGAGGTGCGCGTGTTCAAGCGGGTCGGTGAGACGTGTGCTGCCGGAGCCATCGGCATTCATCACAAAGACGGCAGGGAAGCCGTCGCGGGGCGACACAAAGGCGATCTTGCTGCCGTCGGGCGACCAGACGGGTTGGAAGACCGGTTCAGGATGGTGGGTGAGTCGGGTAAGGCCGGAACCGTCGATGTTGATCACGTAGATTTCGGGGTGCCCATCGCGACCGGATGAGAAGGCGATTCTGTTGCCGTCGGGCGACCAGGAGGGAGAACTATCCTCTGCGGCATGGTTGGTGAGCTGAACGACGCCGGAAGCGTCGGCATTCATCAGATAGATCTCATAGTTCCCGGAGCGATTGGAACGAAAGGCGATCCTGTTACCGTCAGGCGACCAGGCGGGTTCCAGGTCGCTACTCAGATTGTTGGTGAGGTTGACCGGTCCGGACCCATCGGCGTTCATGACGTAGATCTCAGAGTTTCTATCGCGGGCGGAATGAAAGGCGATTCTGTTGCCGTCGGGCGCCCAGGCGGGATCGTTATCCGCTTCTGGATGGTTGGTAATGCGGGTGACATTCGAGCCATCGGCGTTCATGACGTAGATTTCATCGTTACCGTCGCGGTTGGAGACGAAGGCAATCAGAGACGGAGCCAGTGTTGCGGAAGCATACTGTGACCAGGGGCTGGCAACGCCGTCAGCGTTGAGGGCACGCACTGCGTAGTAGAAGGTTCCGCCAGCCTGGAGGTCGTCGTGCCGGAAGGTGGTGCCTGTCAGGTTGTTGCCGCCGATTTCCTGCCAGTCGTCGGCTTCGGTCCAGACCCAGAGCTCGTAGCGGACGGCGCCGGTCACGGCGTCCCAGCTCAGGTCAACTGCGCCGGCGACTGGCTGTGCGGTCAGGGCGGGCGCGGGAAGCGCGGGCAGCGTGGGAGGCGTAGTGGTCGGCGTAGCAGTGGGCGTTGTGGACGGGTCCGGTGTAGTGGTTGGCGTCGATGTTGACGACTGTGTGTCGGATACGGTGGCGGGGATGGGTTCGGACCAGGCACTTGCTTCGCCGGAGCCGCCGAGGGCGCGTATCGAATAGTAGTATGTGGTGCCCGCGGAGAGTCCGGTGTGGGTGAAACTCGTGCCGGTCAGGTTGTCGGGTCCGATCTGAATCCATCCTCCTTCAGAAGTCCACGACCACAGTTCGTAGCGGTTTGCGGCGGCCACGGTTTTCCAGCTCAGAATCACTGCGTTGGCTGCCGGCTGTGCGGTCAGGGCGGGAACGGCCAGTGCCGATGTCGCCGATGTCGTCGACGTCGGTGTCACTGTGGGGGAATTGGTTGGCGTAACCGTCTCTGTCGGCGTGGACGTGAGTGCAGGCGTCGAAGTTGATGTCGGGGTTGGGGTTGACGTCGGTGCCGGCGTCGGTGTCTGCGTTGGCGTCAGTGCCGGTGTTGGTGTCGGAGTTGGTGTTGGTGTCGAAGCAGGCGTCCAGGTAGGCGTTGGAGTGGATGCGGGGGTCGTGTTTGGCGGTGTTGGGGTTGCAGTGGGCGTGGACGTTGGCGTTGGCGTCGGAGTTAACACATCAAATGATGCGGCGGATATCAGCTGCGACCAAGGGCTTGTTTCGCCGGAGGCGGAGACGGCACGAGCCTGGTAGTAGAAGGTCGTGTTTGGAAAGGGAAAGATGTGGGTGTAGCTGGTTGCGGTCAGGGTATCGCCGCCGAGGTTTTGCCAGCCAGGGGTATGGTCCCACCAAGTCCAGAGCTCGTAGCGTGCGGCGCCGGTTACTGCGTCCCAGGTCAGCTCCGCGGTGCCGTAGTCGTTGTACGGGGGCGGTGCATCTACGGGCCGGGACGGTGCGCCTGAAAGCGGAGTCGGGACGGGCCGTGCCTGTGCGGAGAGCGCCGGTGCGGGCAGATTTCCGGGCACGGCAACGAGGACGGGTTGGGACCATTCGCTGACGTCACCGAACGCACCGACGGCGCGAATCTGGTAGTAGTAGTCGGTGCCGGTCGAGATTGGTGAGTGCGTGAAGCTGGTGTCGGTGAGGTCGTCGCCGCCGAGCTGTAGCCAGCCGCCGGCGGAGGTCCAGGACCAGAGTTCGTAGCGGAGTGCGCCGGGCACGGCCGGCCAGCGCAGTTCAATGGCGCCCTCTTGGCGTTGCGCGGTCAGTTGGGGGACAGAGAGTTTGGATGCCGGGGAAGATTGTTGGGCCTGGGCAACGCTGGCGCAGGTGAGAAGGGCGACGAAGAGCGTCAGGAGGGACGACGCCAGTGTCGCGCGGTATAGGCGGGGGTTGGTATTTCGTTGTTGGCGGTTCGTGACGGAATCAGCCTACGCGTTCGAGGAAGCGCACGTCGTTGGTGAAGAAGTAACGGATGTCGTCGACGCCGTATTTGAGCATGGCGATGCGCTCGGGGCCCATGCCGAAGGCGAAGCCACTGAAGACGGCGGGGTCGTAGCCGCCGTTGTGGAGGACGATGGGGTGGACCATGCCGGCGCCGAGGATTTCGAGCCAGCCGGTCTGTTTGCAGATGCGGCAGCCCTTGGCTTCGCAGAGGACACAGCCGGCGTCGACTTCGACGCTGGGCTCGGTGAAGGGGAAGTAGCTTTTGCGGAAGCGCAGGGCGCAGCCTTCGCCGAACATCTGGTTGGCGAAGTTGACGAGTGTGCCCTTGAGGTCGCTAAAGGTGACGTTGTGGCCGACGACGAGGCCTTCGACCTGGTGGAACATCATGTCGTAGCGGGCGCTGACATCCTCGTGGCGGTAACATTTGCCGGGTAATATGACGCGGATAGGCTCCGGGCAGTATTCGCGCATGGCGTGGATCTGGCCGGGGCTTGTGTGCGTGCGGAGGATGACGCCGGGGGTGGTGGTATAGAAGGTGTCCCACATGTCACGTGCGGGGTGGCCGGGCGGGATGTTGAGGAGGCCGAAGTTGTAGTCGTCGGTCTCGACTTCGGGGGAGTCGTAGACCTGGAAGCCCATTTGGCCGAAGATTTGGGCGATTTCGCGCAGGGTCTGGTTGCTGGGATGGATTTTGCCGAGTGTGGGGCGGCGGCCGGGCATGGTGACGTCGACGCCTTCGGCGGCGAGGGTCTGCTCCATCTCCTGGTGGCGAATGGCCTCCTGGCGGGTGTGGAGGGCCTCTTCGAGGCGGTTTTTGAGCTGGTTGCCGGCACGGCCGGCGGCGGGGCGCTCTTCGCGGGGCAGGTCGCTGAGGCCGCGCAGGAAGTTGGTGAGGGCGCCGTTGCGGCCGAGGTAGTCGCGGAACCAGGCCTCGGTAGCCTCGACGGTGCCGGCTGCGGCCAGTTCTTCTTGTGCGCGGGATTGTAGTTCTTCAAGCGCCTGCATTTTTCATCTCACAGTATCGATAGCGGTGCACTGGCGGAAGGCGGCGGACGGCCGCCTTCTTTTGCGCGCTCGTCAGTTGGAGATCGTAGTGCAGATTTTGCGGCAAGTCAAGATTTAGTTTCCGGTTTTCAGGTAACTTCTAAGCCATGTTCTGTGTGCAGTCTGTCCGGGGGGATGTACCGTTCGTATTTCTGTAGCGGGCTCTCGACGGTCATGGCGGTGAACGATGGGGATTTTGGGGAGTGGCCTCTCCTGTCTTACCTGCGCTGGCACTTTTTTTTGGGAATCTGCCAGTTGGTGGGGGGAATCGTGGGCCGACACGGGGCGGCAATTTCGTATTGCCCACATACTGGCTACGACGCGAGGTTGTAGGAGAGGGGGCGTTGCGGGGGCGGAGCCCCCGCACAAGGGAGGGCCGAATAGGCCCGACCGCCCAGAACTGCAGT
>JAPOVP010000168.1 GCA_026708085.1 Caldilineaceae bacterium | reverse complement strand
TTCGGCCCTCCCTTGTGCGGGGGCTCCGCCCCCGCAACGCCCCCTCTCCAACAACATGCCTCGTCGACCTGGTGTCGATATTTGTAACAGGTGCCCAATCGAAGGAGTTTCGCCTTTCCACGTCCCGCCAGTCCCAACAAGCCCCCCAAGGGACAGGTCTTGTGCCTGCCCTGGGCCCCAAAATCAACTGACCTCCCGGTAGGGTCAGGCTTTGGCGCCTGCTCTCTGTCTCTCCAACAGGCGATAGACAATTCCAGCCCCCGCTGGCATGACTTCCCCGCTAGGCTAATCCCACCCCAAATCTGGAATGCACCCCAAAAAACTGTCGAACAAACGCGTTTTCCCTGTTTCATTGACCAGGGCTGATTTACGCGGTATAAATGAGATCATTCCCTGCACTTGTGATAAGGAGTCGGTATGCCCAGCCCATTCCCTGGCATGGACCCATATCTGGAACACGGCGCACGCTGGCCGGATCTGCACCAGCGCCTCATCGCTTACTCATCAGAGATACTTCAACCGCAACTGCTTCCCAAATACGTAGCTCGCATTGACGAAAGGATTGAGTTGAAGCCCTATGGCAAGGAAGTCATACCCGATGTCATGGTTGTTGAGCCTCCGCACCAACTGTCGGAGACCCAGGTCGCTTACGGCTCGCTGGTAGCTGATGAGCCACAAACGATCAGATTCTTAGATGACGAGCGACGTGTTCCTTACATCCAGGTCGTCAATGTCGCGTCAGGAGAGGTTGTAACACTGATCGAAGTGCTGAGCCCCGCCAATAAGATTGGACGCGGGAGAGACCAGTATTTCGAAAAGCAGGACATAATTCTCGGTACGCCCGTCAACTTGGTTGAGATCGATCTCCTGTCGAAGCCCACTGCAACATATGCTCGCTTTTTCGAACTGCACTCACCCCACGATTGGCGCTACAACATATGCATCAGTCGTCCCCAAAGGCGTACAAGCGTGGAAGTCTACGCGATACCTCTGGGGGACCGACTCCCTCGCTGCAAGATTCCATTGTTGCCCGAAGATGATGATGCTGTCGTGGACCTGAATGCTGTTCTCGCTCGTTGTTACGACGTGGGTGCCTATCACCTGTTGCTTGACTACAGCAAGCCTCCGCCGGTCTCGTTGAGCAAGGCTGAAGAAGAGTGGCTGGAAGCGCTGCTCCTGGAAAAAGGCTTGCGGACGGCGCCGGCGCAACAGTAGCTGCGAGACCACCTTCCAGCACTAAAGGTATCCGCTTTGCGACAGGACTTGCCTGCCTGAAAGGGATGAAAGGGCTGACTTGCTACCCGATCCGATCTTCCCCCTGATTCAACTTCCCGCCGAATATCGAACCCATCGCACAACCAGGCGTGTCGATCTGGACCCGGGGCAGTCCTGCGACCTGATAAGCTCCCAAGGCCCCGGCTGCGTCCGGCATTTCTGGATAACCGCCAAATCGCCGCAAAACCTTCGTATCGAGATCGCCTGCGACGGCGGTAAGCCTCAGGTCAGGATGACGCTACACCAGTTCTTCGGCGTACTACTGGGAAAGGCCCCCTATCGCATCGAGTCGACTCCGATAAAGCTGATGCCCCTGAACGGCTACAACGCCTACCTCCCTGTCCCCTTCCAGCATTCGTGCCGCATCAGCTTGCACAACACGGGAGCGGAATCGACCTCAGTCTGGTCGATGGTCAACTGGCAAAAATACGACAGCGGCGTCACGGTCACCCCTTACAGGCTGCACGCGCGCTTCAGCGAAGAAAAGCCCGCAGAGCCTCTGGGTTCGACTCTGCTCGGCGCGGTCCGTGGCAAGGGCTTCGTTGCCAGACTGTTTCACGCTGTCCAGCGCAAGGACTACCGGGACATGATCTGGCATACCGGTGGGGACACCTGGCTAATCGACGGCGAAACCGGTACCCATGTCCTGCGCGGCATCGGCAGTGAGGACGTCTTCGGCCACTCCTTCGGCATGTACCCGGAAATGAGCGATTGGACGGGGGCGCCGCATGTAGTTGGCCTGAACGCCGACTGTTCAGAAGTCGTCGCCTATCGCTTCTTCGGCGCCGACAGCGTAACCTTCAACTCTTCGCTATCGCTGCGCTTCGGCACGCGTGCCAACGACATGGAAAGCGTCCTGTATTACTACAGGGAAGCGGGGAGCGACGCCCCCAAAGTCGAGACGCCGGGCCCATGGACGCTCTCGGGGCCGTTTGACTGCCAGACATTCGATGATTTCGAGCGCGCGGAATTCCCGGAGAACCCCGTAGATGAGTGGCCGTCTGAGTGGGAATGGGGCGAGCGGCCCTTGACAGCGGTGAAAACAGCGCCGGAGTTGACCTGGATCGACTTCACCCGCTGGTTTCGCCGCGACGCCACCGGCAACACGGGCACGCAGCCTGCCGGCGTCGCCGCCTACGCCGAAACCGTGCTGCTGGAGGCTTCAGACAGGCAAGTGACGCTGCGTCTCGGCTTTGACGACTGGATGAAGGTATGGGTTAACGACGAGCAGGTTGCGACAATGAAGCACGATAGAGGCTTCGCAACCAGCGAAGTACCGGTCAGGCTGAGACGCGGCGAAAACCGGCTGCGGCTGAAGCTGAGCAACTTTGACAACGTCGAGTGGCGCTGCTGGGCGTTCAGTTGCGTAGTCCTGAAGACAGACTGACGCGAAGTCTAACCCTTAGCGATTCTCAGAGTGACATCTCCCAGGCCTGGACATTGCTGACCGTCGCGCTGCCGGCCTCGACCGCGAAGCCCAGCCGCCCGCCCGGTCTGTGGTCCATCGTGAAGCACTGGATGTGCTCGTCGTCAATGTAGAGTTCCACGTGCGCATCGCGCAGCAGGAGCCGCCAGCGCGCCGGTTCGTCGGGCGTGAATGTATACGGCTTGGCATCCTGCATCTTGAACGAATAGCCGTCGTAGCGCCCGACCGCCACACGCCCGTCGCTCTGCGCGAACAACAGGGTCCCCTCGTTGACCGTCTCACCTTCCACAAACAGCCCCGCCCCGGAAAGCGCGGCATCGGAAGCGTGCACCGTCACCTCTGCCTCCAGTATGACGCCTCGCGCAGTGTCATACTTCGCCGGCAGGATGGCCAGGCCCCCAGTTACCGCACTGAGCTGCGCCTGTCCGGCCTCAAGAGAACATGCCTCCTCTTGCAGAGCGTACAGTTGGCTTCCTTCCAAGATGACAGGCAGTTCCCTTCCCTTCAACGCCCCGTTGCCCGTCCACCAGTGCAGACTCAGGAGACCGGCGTCGTCTCGCTGCACCGACTTCAATGGCGAAAAGTAAATGTCCTCCGGCCCGGCGTGCCCACTGCGCGGAACCGTGTGGTGATTAAGCAACAGTTCGTCCCCGCAGCGGTAAAAGCGGGCAAAATATGTGTAGAGAATGGGGCTGCCGCCCAGAAACGGCGCCTGCCCAGGGTCGAGCACGTATGGTCCCGCCTGGTCTTCCGAATTCAACACGTACATCCCACCCTCGCCAGCGGGCAGCCGCGAACGCTGGCGTGCGCCTAGCGGCGAGGACCCTACCCCCAGCAGCATGTAATAACGGTCGCCGAACTTCTCAACCGCCCCCACCTCGACGCGATCTCCCCACACGCCGGTCTCGATCACCGGCGGCGCCGCGCGAAAGTGCCGGCCATCGTCAGAGACGACACACCCGGCCGTCCCGCACAACCCGGCGGGTCCGTGCCGCGCCACGGCCGTCAGAAAGCCGATGTAACCCTCACCCTCCTCGCGCGGCAGCGCCCAAATGCAGTCCCAACGCGGCCTGGTAAAAGTAGGGTCTTCGTGGTACCAACGAGAATCGGCCCGGCAGATGTACTCCTCATCCGGCAAGCGCGTCCACTGCAGCAGGTCGTCTGATTCGGCAAAGAAGATCTCCTGTATGCCGGCCCGCTCCTCGGAAAAGTTGAGCATGAACTTCTCCCCCACCCGCCAGACCATGCCGGTGCCCATCCAGACCGCGTCATCCGCCTTGTGAATGATTTCGCCGTGGTCGTCAAAATGGACGCCGTCCTCCGATACTGCCACGCTCATCCCGTCCCAGCGCACGTCGGCGAGCGAGTTGCTCAGGTAAAAAAGGTAATGCTTGCCCTCGTGGTAGTAGAGCCAGGTATCCCACATGCGCGCGACAATGCTGGGTTTAAAGATCATTTTCGCTTCCTTTCGGGTCGGAGATGTACAAGCTGAAGGACTGGAGTTCTACCCCTTAACGCCCGTTATCACGATGCCCTGAATGTAATGCTTCTGCGCAACGAAGAAAAGGAGTACCGGCGGCAGCATCGCAATGAAGGAGACCACCATCAGTTCCGACCACAGCACGCCATGCGCAGCCCGCAGGAATGAGAGCGCGATCGCCAGCGGAAAGGTCTCCATCCTGCTCAAATAGATCAACGGGCCCAGAAACTCATTCCACGCCCAGGTAAAGGCGAAGATGGCGGTAATGCCCAGGGCCGGCTTGCTCAACGGCAGCATAATCCGAAGGAACAACCCAATTACGCCGCAGCCGTCGATTCGCGCCGCGTCGTCCAGCTCGCGTGGGATGGTGGTATAGAACTGACGAAGTAGAAAAACAAAGTAGGCGTTGGCAAAAAAGTGGGGAACAATCAGTGGGTTGTACGTGTTTATCCAGCCGAACTTGGAAAACAGGATAAAGAGAGGGATCATCGTTACCTGCTGCGGCAGCATCATCGTACTCAGTACAATAATGAAGAGGACACGGCTTCCTCGAAAGGTCAGGCGGGCAAACGCGAAGGCAACGACAGCATTGGAAAGAACCGTCCCCAGCGTGATCATGAGGCTCATGTACATCGAGTTGCGTACAAACACCACGAACGAAACCGGAAAGATCGTCACCGCCCGAACGTAATTCGACCACACGAACGGGTCCGGAATCCATATCGGCGGAAACTTGGTGATCTGGTGTGGCGGCTTGAGCGATGTGGAGAGCATCCACGCCAGCGGAATCATAACAATGATCCCGCCGGCAATAAGTACGGCATGGATAATGAATGTTTGAGTTCTCCGGCTTCGCTCTATGCTCGCACGCGAAGTTCCGATACCGACTGCCGCGCCGCTCATGACCTTTGACCTCCGATCTCTGTCTCATAGTAGACCCAGGCCTTGGACGATCGGAAGAGTATTAACGTAAAGACCAGGAGTATAAGGAAAAAGATCCAGGCGTAGGCGCTGGCATACCCCATCCGGTACTGCCGGAAGGCCACTTGATACAGATACAGTACCATCATGAGCGTGGCGTTCGCAGGGCCGCCCTTGCCCTCAGTCATCACGTAAACGTTGGTGAATACCTGCGATGACCAGATAATCTGCGTGACCACCACAAAGAACAAGGTCGGGCTGATCATCGGGATCGTAATGCTGCGGAAGCGCCGCCAAATGCCGGCCCCGTCAATGGTCGCGGCTTCGTACAATTCGGTGGGAATGCCCTGCAGCCCGGCCAGGAAGATGAGCATATTGGAACCCGCGCCCCACACACTCATGAGAACCAGGGCCATCTTCGCCGTACTCCTGTCGAACAACCAGCGCGGACCCTCGATTCCCACCAGCGACAGCGCCCAGTTGATTAGACCGAATTCAGGCTGAAACAGCCACAGCCACAGCAACGAAGTGGCAATGCCGGGAATAACTGCAGGCAGATAGTAAACGACCCGGTAGGTGGGCTGCCCGGAAATGTTCTGGTTGAGCAGCATCGCGATGAAGAACCCGACGCTGATAGTCAGAGGGATGCTGAGGAAAACGTAATAGGCCGTGTTGTAAAGCGTCGTCCAGAAGAGCGTTCGCGTCGTGTCAAAGGAGAGGAGTTTGGTGTAGTTCTCCAACCCCACAAACTCCAGCGTGAACAGGTCGGTCTCAGTAAAGCTCAGGCCCAGCGAAGTCAGCATCGGACCAAGTATGAACGCCAGAAATCCTATCACCCACGGTGAGACCAGGAGATAGGCGATCAACTCCTCCCGCTGCCGCAATGTGCGGCGCGACCAGGCATTCGATGCGAGCAATCTTGCCCATGGAGTCTGGCTGCTCTGAATTTCGGCACTCATGTTTTGCGCCTGCCTTCCAATCCCGAGTTACAAGAAAGGAGCGGGTAGTGAGAAGAAGACAAGGAGAAGGAATGGCACGATTCTGCCTCGTCTCGGGGCCTCACCTACTCCTCTTCTTCATCCCCTTAAATCCAACTTTCTCAGGCGAAAATCTCGTCTATGCGCTCCACAATCAGATTGACGCCCTCTTCGAGGCCAATTTCACCGGTCACCCAGATCTGGTCCCAGATCGGACCGAACGCCTCGGAGTTGACCTTGTCGTTCTCCTGGAATGCCGGGTTCAACCGTGTATGCTCCATGATACGTGAGAAGGCAGCCACGTCGTAGCCCGCCTCCGCTCCCATTGAGCGAACGTCCCAGGCATCACCGGCCACGCTGCGCCGCGCCGGCTGCAGTCCGACAATACTTAACGCCATGACCTCCTCAGCCTGCGGCGAGGTCAGGAATCTCACCAGCTGAACGGACGCGTCAGGCTCCTTCGTCTTCTTTGCTATCACGTACCCATTGCAGAAGGTAAGACCTGCCTTGGTGCCGTCACGTGCCACGGGTAGATCTATGAAATCCCACGCGAAGTCGTTCTCACGAATGTAGTTGGTCACGGTCCAACTGTGAGATTCCATGAACGCCACCTTGCCGGTCGAAAAGACGTTCCACCATCCGACTTCTGGAATCGACCCGGCTATCGGCGCCACAGGATTGTCACCATAGATCTGACTGTGGTTGAATTTGAGAGCCTCCACCGCCTCTTCACTGTCCAGTAGGCACTTCGTACCGAAGATCTCTGTATTCATCCACTCGCCGCCGTTCATCCAGACGTAGTGTTGAATGTACCCCTGTGCAACGTAATTACCCCACTGGACGATGTTTCCGCTGTCATCGCGTTTGGTCGTTGCCTCGTATGCCGCCAGGTAGTCGTCCCAATTCCAGCTACCGTCCGGATGGTTGACTCCAGCCTCATCCAGGAGGTCCTTGTTATAGGCCATCACGACCGTTGATACGTACTTGGGCATACCGAACAACTGCCCGTCCAACAGATGGGCATTGACCAGAGCTGGATAGAAGTCCTCCAGATATTCGCTCTCGAAATAATCGTCCAGCTGCAGCAGCTGTCCCTTCTGCAACAGGTTATAATTGATGTTGTCCCAAACGAACATAACATCAGGTGAATCGCCGGCCACCGCCTGCGTATAGAGCTTGTCGGCATAGTCGGGCGATTCGGCATTCTCAAAGGTGACGTTGATACCGGGATTTCCTTCCTCAAAACTGGGAATGATTTCATCCGTCCAGAATGCGATCCCCTCAGGACCAACCCAACTACCCTCCGCCAGTCTGATCTCGATAGGCTCCTCGGCCATCGACGCCCCCGAATCTTCAGGGGCGGCCGCCGGGGCAACGCAGGCCGCGAGCAGCCCGCCGCCTGCCGTCGCCACGGACAGGCTCAGAAAATCGCGTCGGTTCATTCGATTTGCCATGGTTCCTCCTGATTCAGAATTAGGACAGCTTTTTGACGGCTGCAAAGGAATCCCTATCAGCCCGCCCCCGATTCCTCAGATCAGGCCAGCGTGCTTTCTTTCGCGTATCTTTCGAACAAGAACGCAGCAGGAAGCACGCCGGCCTGGCGCCTTTGAGGTTCAAGCCTTGACAGGGTCCAATGCGCCCGGATTCAACGTCCGTCCGGGCTGACCATCTGCACAACTATCAGGCGAAAATCTCGTCGATGCGTTCAACGATCAGGTTAACGCCTTCTTCCAGGCCAATCTCAGCAGTAATCCAGATCTGGTCCCAGATTGGGCTGAAGACCTCAGAGTTAACCTTCTCATTCTCCTGGAACGCCGGGTCAAGACGGGCATCGTCCATGATGCGAGAGAATGCAGCCACATCATAACCGGCCTGCGCCCCCATTGAATCTACATCCCAGACCTCGCCTGCAACACTGCGCCGCGTCGGCTGCAGCCCCACAATGCTCAGCGCCATCGCCTTTTGCGCTTCGGGCCCCGTGAGGAACCTTACCATCGCCACCGCCGCGTCCGGCTCCTGCGTCGCCCTTGCGACGCCATAGCCGTCGGCAAAAGTCAGGCCGGCCTTCCCACCGTCATTGGAAACCGGCAGATCGGTGAAGTCCCAGTTGAAATCGTTTTCGCGTACATAGTTGGTCACAGTCCAACTGTGGGACTCAGCAAACGCGATCTTCCCTGTGGAGAAGATGTTGTGCCAGCCGACTTCCGGAACTGAACCTGCAATTGGTGCAACCTGGTTGCTACCGTAGATCAGGTCGTAGTTATACTTTAGGGCCGCAATGGCTTCTTCGCCGTCAAGAAGGCACTTTGTACCGAACAGCGGCGCGTTCATCCATTCGCCCCCGTTCATCCAGACGTAATGCTCCATATATTGCTGTGCTACATATCTGCCCCATTGGACGATTTCGCCGCTGTCATCACGCTTGGTCGTCGCCTCGTAGGCGATCACGTAGTCGTCCCACGTCCATGTGCCGTCAGGATTTTCGACACCGGCCTCGTCGAGGATGTCCTTGTTATAGGCCATCGCCACTGTAGACACATACTTGGGCATACCGTACAACTTCCCGTCCAGCAGATGAGCGTCCAGTTTGGCCGGATAGAAGTCCTCCAGGTCCGCCGGGGCGAAATAGTCGTCCAACTGGAGGAACTGGCCCTTCTGCATCAGGTTATAGTTGACACCGCCCCAGACGAACATGACATCCGGCGCGTCACCTGCCACCGACTGCGTATACAGCTTATCGGCATAGTCGGGCGACTCCGCGTTCTCAAAGGTCACATTGATGCCTGGATGACCTTCTTCAAACGCCGGGATGATCTCATCGGTCCAGAATGCAATCCCTTCAGGACCCACCCAACTTCCCTCCGCCAGTCTAATCTCCACTGCCTCCTCGGCCATGCCGGCCCCCGCATCATCCGTGGCCGGGGCAGGAGCAACGCAGGCCGCAAGCAGCCCGCCGCCGGCAGTCATCGCCGACAGTTGCAGAAAACTACGTCGAGTCATTCGCATGGTCATTTTCTCCTACAGGTGCATTCATTGGAAACTGCCGTTAGAATCGTAGGCTGTCCGCCCTTACTCACCTCATTGGCGCTCTGCTGCCGCAGTTCAATTCGCGCTCATGCCTCAGGTCCTCTTCCTGGTGGCGTCTATCCACTTTCCAGGAGGAATAGTGGCGGCATTTCGCCCAACATAATTCTCCGAGGCCGAGAGAAAAGCGATGCAACCTTTCGCAGCCTAGGGCTGCGTTCATGCGCTTCGTTCAGGCCAGGCCAACCTGTTGTCCACCTGGTTTCTTGGCTTTCCGTTTGCAGCAGGCAAAACGCCGGCTTGGCCCAAACCCTTTACTGGATCGGGACTTGCTCAATCTGTCGGGTCTATACGTTTTCCACCTCTTAGGCCGTTTTGCGATCAGGCAAAAAGCTCGTCGATTCGCTGTACGATTAGATTGACGCCTTCTTCCAGGCCGAGCTCATTTGTTACCCAGATCTGTTCCCAGATCGGCGAGAAGATTTCCGAGTTGACCTTCTCATTCTCCTGGAAGGCCGGGTCGAGCCGCGCGTCATCCATGATGCGCGAGAATGCGGCGACATCAAAGCCCTCCTGCGCGCCCATCGATTCCACGTCCCAGGCTTCTCCTGCCACGCTGCGACGGGTCGGCTGCAACCCAACGATGCTGAGCGCCATCGCCCTCTGTGCTTTCGGGCCGGTCAGGAATCTCACCAACTCAACCGCGGCGTCCGGCTCCTTCGTCAACTTGGCGACGCCATAGCCGTCGGCGAATGTGATTCCGGCTTTGCCGCCAGTTGGGGACAGCGGCAGGTCGGTGAAGTCCCAATTGAAGTCATTCTCGCGGATGTAGTTCGTAACCGTCCAGCTGTGGGATTCCGCAAACGCCACTTTGCCGGTTGAGAAGATGTTGTGCCAGCCCACTTCGGGAATCGTCCCGGCGATCGGGGAGACCGGGTTGCTGCCGAATATCTGGTCGTAGTTGAACTGGAGCGCCTCCAGGGCCTCTGAGCTGTCCAGCAGGCATTTGGTGCCGAAGAGGGGAGCGTTCATCCACTCGCCGCCGTTCATCCAGACGTAGTGCTCAAGTATTCTGTAGTTCATGTAGTTGCCCCACGAGACGATGTTGCCGTCGTCGTCGGGCACTGTCGCCGCCTCATAGGCTGCCAGGTAATCGACCCAGGTCCACGTGCCATCGGGATAGTCTACGCCGGCCTCGTCGAGGAGGTCCTTGTTGTAGGCCACTGCCGCAGTCGACACATACTTGGGCATCCCGTACAGCTTCCCGTCCAGCAGGTGGGCATCGAGTTTGGCTGGGTAAAAGTCCTCCAGGTCTTCGCTGTCAAAGTAGTCATCTAGCTGCAGCAGCTGGCCCTTTTGCATCAGGTTATAGTTGATGCCTCCCCAAATGAACATCACATCGGGCGCGTCGCCAGCGACCGACTGCGTGTAGAGCTTGTCCGCGTAATCAGGCGACTCGGCGTTCTCGAAAGTCACGTTGATGGTGGGTTGCTCTTCTTCGAATGCCGGGATTATCTCGTCGGTCCAGAACGCGATCCCTTCAGGACCGACCCAACTTCCCTCTGCCAGTCTGATCTCGATCGGCTCTTCATCCATCGAGGCCCCCGAGTCAGCCGGAGCAGCCGCCGGCGCGACGCAAGCCGCGATCAGACCGGTCCCGGCCGTCGTTGCCGACAGGCGCAAGAAATCTCGTCTATTCATTCGCTTCGCCATCAATTGCTCCTTTGGTTTCTGTTTTATCACGATTCAGTTGCAGAAGGATTGAAAGAGTTACGCGTCACAGCTATTGCCATAGTCACCTCTCGGACCTACCGTTGAACTCGGCAACTCACCACTCACCCACAGTGGCCGGCACATTGTGAAAGACGGTTGCCGCAGCGCCAATCATCCCCGAATCCACGCCCATGGCTGCTGGCACAATCGGCAGCGCCCTGCTGTTCTCTGCCCAGATGTGGTCCCGCGTACCGGCGACAAAGCTGTCCCAATACAGCCCACCCGCCGATCCAAGCCCGCCGCCCACGACAATCGCCTCGGGGTCCAATACGTTGACCAGAAACCCCACACTGTTGCCGAGAGCCTCCCCGGCACTCTTCACTACTTTAGCCGCCGAGGCGTCGCCTGCCTCAGCGGCCGCCGTCACCTCCTCGCCCCGTTCCGCTGCCCTTGATGCGCAGCAATTGTATCTCGCAACCAGGGCTGGCCCGCTGGCGAACGCCTCCAGAACAGGATTCAGAACCGTGCCGCAACTGCTGCATTCCGTCGTGAATGGACTACTGGCCATGATCAGGGCATTGCCTCGTGCGCCGGCAAAGGGTAGCCCATCCTGGACCAGCGTACTCGAAATGCCCGTTCCCACCGTGACATAGACAAAGAGCCTGTACTCCCTCCCGGCGCCGTACATCGCCTCAGCCAGAGCCCCTGCCCTCACGTCCGATTCGACAACGGCAGGCGCAATGCGGGAAAACGCCGTTTGCACAGGCATCTCCTGCCAGGCAAGCGAATGGGAACTGGTGATGTTTCCCATCGGATCGACCAGTTCAGGCACGCCTACACCGATGCCGAGCAGATCTAGGTTCCTTTTACCCGCTTCCTCCGTCATCCTTTCGGCGAGGGCCAGCGTATCCCTGAGGACCGCCTCGCCTCCTCGCTGCGGTAGCGTCGGGACGATCCGGCGGGCAAGGACAGCACCGGAAGGATGGGCGACAAGTCCGGCCGCGATCTTTGTACCCCCTACATCCAGGCCGACGGCGCAGGCCGCAGAATCAGGGTTCTCGTCCATTGGAGAACAGGTCCGGAATATCAGGTGAGTACTTTGGAGCGATTCCGCAGAGAAAAGTCGCCGACGCGTCCGACATGTTGTAGTACTGGTGCGGTGTGCCTTCCGGGACAAAAAAGCCGTCGCCCGGCGTGAGTTCAAACCAGCGTGGCCCATCGTTTTCGGGCACGCGCACGTTCAACGCGCCCTCAAGAAGGTAGAGGCTCTCATCACCGCCATGTACCTCCAAGTCGCTGCGCTGCCCCGCCAGCAACTGCATCTTCCCAACCGTCAGATGTTCTGTCGCCGCCAGAATTCCAACAAGTAACTGCTGCTCCGCCCCCTCCAGTCGCCACAGAAGATCCCCGTCGCGTACCGGCCGGATCGTGAAACTCTCTGCGGCTTGCGCTTGTGCTTTTGGCCAGCGGCCCATCCACTGGTCCTGAGAATACTTTGGCGATGTCAGATTCGGCTTCGTCTGCGCGTATGACCCCGACGTGCCCTGAGAAGGCGGCGGCGCGAAGAACTCGATGACTCGAAGCGGTTCAGCGCTGAAGTTGAAGGCGTGATGCCACGTGTCACGGCGAAAAAAGGCCGCTTCGCCCTGCCCCACACGATGCACTTCACCTGTCTCTGGATTGCTCAGCACCATCACCCCGCTGAGCACGTACAACACTTCGTCCGCCGCGAAGATTGTACGGTAGTTGTCCGAGTGTCGAAACGCGCCACCGGGAGGAAGGCCAAAGACCAGTTGGTGAATCTTACTGCTGGAGACGTATATCCAGTCGGCCACCTCCCCCGAATCCTCGTCGCCCCACAAGTGACGCGTCACCGTTTCATAGGGGATATGCGACGGGCCGTCGAACGTGGGTCGCGGCGAGGCCGAATAGCTCATCAGCGCTGCGTCCAGTCGTGGACAAGGTGCTCCGCTATTTCCTCTTCCTCCACTTCCTCGAAAGTAGGCGGCGTGAACGTGCTCTCTATATCCTTAGACTGCCCGTCGCGGCCAGACTCCTGCGCCTTGAGCATGATCTCCAACACATGGTAGGCGTGCTCCGGCTGCACAATCGGCGTCGTGCCCTCTTGTATGCACTCAATCAAATGACGTATGCCGTCCGTCCACGTCCAGGTCCGGTCCGTGCCTTCATGAATCTGCCACGCGCCGACGTCGTTGCGCCACAGTTCATATCCAGTTGGCGCCCAGTCGTCGCCCGTCATCTGGATTGTTCCCTGGCTGCCATAAACTTCGACGGCGGGGCTTCTGTACTTCTGCATCGTGAATCCTGTCGTCACAACCCCGAATACATTCTCGCCCCAATCGATCAACACATGGGCGTTATCTTCGGCCTCCACCTGCATCATCTTGCCTCCGACCACCCGCTCTGGAATCGCCACGCCAGTCATTGCCATCACCCGCTTGGCGGGCCCAAGCCAGCCCGTAAGGCAAGTGATGTTGTACACACCGAGGTCGAACAGCGCGCCACCGCCTTCGAGGTAGAACCACGGCCTCCAATCCGGCCCTGAATGACCGTAGCGGGCGCGCGCCATCAGCACCTTGCCGATATCTCCCCGGTGAATGTGACGCCACATCGTCTGATAGGTGTTACTCAGGACAACATGGGGGGCGCATACGAGAAGGCCCGGACTCCTCCGGGCCATTTCCACGATCTCTGCCGCTTCCTCCAGCGTCACCGCCATCGGCTTTTCTACCAGGACATGCTTCCCCGCCGCCAGTGCCGCCCGCGTGATCGGGCCATGCTCGAGCATCGAAGTCAGCACCATCACAACGTCGACGTCCGAGTCGATCACCTCTTCATAGTCGGTCGTAAAACGTTCTATGCCAAGCCGTTCCCGAACAACCGGCCGGATTTCCTCCCTGATGTCGCAGGCAATGGTAACGTCGACAGTGCCTGTCGCCCGCATCGGCTGGATAAGCCTCATATAGGGGCGCTGCATCACGCTGCCGCAGCCAACGATCCCGATGCGTATGGCTTCGGTCATCGATTGCATCTCCTGTTTTGAATCCTGAACTCTTCGCCAGCTGGTTTACTGCAGCAAGCAGTTCGAGAAATATCTCTGACAGCTGATCGACTAAGCGGCCGACGTCCGGATCTTGTGGCGGGCGAATCGCTTCTCGCGCATTGCCACGTGCGCCTCTTCCGAGCCGTCGTGGCTGGTCCCGAACCAGTAGTCGAACGGCATGTCCGGCTCACCGTAGTTGCACTCAAAGTAGCGATGGTGCAACTGATGGAAGTAAGACGCCCCGGCCAGGTTGTACTTGCCGTTGACGATGACCGCCTCAAATCCCGCATGTCCCTGCGCCGGCGTCAACCCTGCGTGCTGCAGGTTGAATACCACGTGAATCGGATGCGACGGGATGATCCAGTGTATCGCGGCACAGCTGAAGTAGAGAATGTGCTCGATCGGGTGCATCGACAGTCCGGACCACGGCCCTACATTGATATTGCGGTGGTGCAGATAATGCCCCGCCTTGTAGAGCGGCGGCCAGTGCAGGAAACGATGTACCCAGTAGAAGTGAAACAGCCTCCACATCGGTATCGCCAGCATGATGAGGACAAACCAGACCGGATGCACGCGCGGATCCAGATAGGGTATGTACTGATTTGCATATAGCCACAGCGTTACCACTTCGTACGCGGTCCATATCGTGCCGCCGCTGACACAGCTCCAGAATATGTTGTCGAACAGCTGGTTGCCGCCCAGGAACTGCTTCTTACCCTTCGCCATCCAGTCCGGAGTGTACTTGAACTGGAATCCCTGCTTCTTCCGCGCCCACAGCCAAACGTGCCACGCACTGACAAATACGATCAACATGATCTGGTTGCGCACGAAGATGTACGCGATCCAGTCCGCCTTGAACGTGGTCATGCGCGACATCTCCGGCTGCAGGTAGATGACCGTCAACGCCGCCAGGACCATGTAAATCAGATGCCAGGGAAACAGGTAATTCCAAAGCCACTTCGCCACCTTCATCGGCTCGGGCGGCCAGGCGAAAACCGGGTTGGGCAACTTTTGACCTTCCGGTTGCCAGTACCCGCGCTCGTCGCGCGGCATGCCATCCATCAAGCCCTCTCGTTCAGCGCTAATGTCTGCCACGACTTTCCTCCTTTAGTCTTGTCAACGGGTTCCGCTCTAGCTTGAGAGCTTCCTTGTGCACTTAGTGTCGTCACGCACAATTGTACTGAAATACTGTATTTGTGCAATGGTGAATTCATGTTCAGCGTCAGTCCCACCCTTGATGGTCCCTGAACCGAACGCCGGCCAGCGGGCTGCCTCTGTGTATATAAATCCACTCGCCCAGCAAGAAGATTTTCCAGTGGTCCGACCGAGGAGAGTCAAGCACTACACGGTTGACCCTCCACATTGTGTCTGGGCCATCGTCGCCTTCAAAAGCACTATCCACTCAACGCAACTGAGCAACGGTGACGTATTGCCACTGGCCCCAGCCTTCGAATCTGTGCACACGATCGCAAACTGGCCTGGATCGGTCTGCGCCAATCTCGCAGAGAGGGCCGCGGGCGGGCAGAACTTGGTCTATCCCGAATCGGGCAACCGCATTTCCTTCGGGCACAAAGGAGACAGTGGCTAGATGGTCTCGAAGCCTTCCCGGCAGGGCCCGCTGACGGCCTGAAGGCCGTTGAGCGTTCAGGAATACTTGGGGATGAACTGCGGCGACATACCGGTGAAGGCTCTGCCTGCCGCCGGCAGCTCCTCAACCGGGTGGCCATCGACTTTGTTATCTCTCAGACGATGGCAGTCAAGTCTAATGCCTGACGGGTTCTTCAATTCTGAATGCCGCCGTACGACCTGAGTGTGGAAATCGGCGACATTCAGAACTCTTTTGGCCGGATTCAAACCGCCGACGTCCGGATGTTGTGCTCGGCGAGTCGCTTCGCCCGCATCTTTTCGTGCCCTTCGGCGGATCCGTCGTGACTCGTGCCGAACCAGTAATCGAAGGGCATGTCCTGCTCACCATAGTTGCATTCAAAGTAACGATGATGCAGCTGGTGGAAGTAGGAAGCAGCCGACAAGTTGTACTTGCCGTTGACGATTACCGCTTCAAAGCCGACATGTCCCTGCGCCGGCGTGAAGGCGGCGTGCTGCAGGTTCATGACTACATGAATCGGGTGCGACGGGATGATCCAGTGAATCGCCGCGCAGCTGAAGTAGAAAATATGCTCGATCGGGTGCATCGACAGCCCGGACCAGGGTCCTACGTTGATGTTGCGGTGGTGCAGATAGTGTCCGGCCTTGTATAGAGGCGGCCAGTGCAGTATCCGATGCGCCCAGTAAAAGTGGAAGGTCCGCCAAATGCTGATGGAACACAGCACAATCACGAACCAGACCGGGTGCACACGCGGGTCCAGGTAGGGAATGTACTCATTGGCGTAGAGCCAAAGCGTAAAGACCTCGTATGCCGTCCAGATCGTGCCGCCGCTGATACAGCTCCAGAAGATGTTGTCGTACAGTTGGTTGCCAAAGAGGAACTGTTTCTTCCCCTTTGCCATCCAGTCCGGTGTGTACTTCAGCTTGAAGCCCTGCTTTTTGCGTCCCCATAGCCAGACGTGCCAGGCGCTGACGATGAGGATGAGCATGATCTGGTTGCGGAAGAAGATGTAGAGGACCCAGTCGGCGCTGAACGTCTTCATGCGTGCCATTTCCGGCTGTAGGAATATCACTGTCAGCGCGGCGATGGCCATATAAATGAGATTCCACGGAAACATATAGTTGAATAACCACTTCGCGACCTCAACCGGCTTTGGCGGCCACGCGAATATAGGATTTGGCAACTTGATTCCTTCCGGCTGCCAATAGCCGCGCTGATCGCGCGGCATGCCGTCAACCAGCCCTTCTCTCTCCGCGGCGACTTGTGCCATGATCTCCCTCCTGGAGTCTTGTCCTCGCACGTGACAGTGGCTTAGTCTCTTCCATCGCCATAAATTGTATTCAGCTATATTCTACATAATTGGTGTCTTTCTGCAATGACAGCAGCCTGATCGGCTGCACGCGTCTCAGTCATGCTCCTCCACCGGCACGCCAGCCAGCAAACCGCTGCGATGCATGTCAATCCACTCGTCCAGAAAGACTTTGTTCCAGTGGTCGGTCAATGGATGGTCGAGCATATCGCGGTAAACCGTCCACATCGTGACCAGCTCGTCCGCGCCGTCGCGGAATGCTGCGTACGCAGTCTCCACTGAGCGCACAAGCGCGGCCATGATGTAGGGCCTGTCGTCCCATCCTCTGAACATGGCCGCACATTCCCGGATCAGCTTCGTCGGGTCGCCCCCCATCTCTCGCACCGGGTCGCAAAATGGAAGAATGTGGTCAACGCCGGCCTGGGCGACTGCCGCGGCCTGCGTAAGTGAGAAGACCGTTGTGCAATAGGTCTCGACCCCTTCCTGCCTGAGTATGCTGAACGCTTTGAGCCCATTGAGCGTACAGGGGATTTTGAGAATTATCTGCGGTGACATGTCTGTGAAGACCTTACCCACCGCCAGCAGCTCCTCGACCGTGTGGCCGTCGATCTCCATGACGACCGGCTTGTCGGTCATCGCCAGATAAGCCTCAATCAGCGCGATGACGCTTCCATACGGCTTGGCATATTGATTGAGCACCACCGTGTTGGTGACGATGCCCTCGATGCCCAGGGGCATGAACTCCTCCAAATCCGCCGGCGGCCCGGCCAGCCAGATCGTTGGCCCGCGCCCCGTGGAACGTGTCTTGTTTACGAGACCCTTCTCTTGCATAGTTTCTTCCTCGTTGTATTGAATCTCTGTTGGTAATTGCCGAGTCCTTGCCCAATGGCGCTCATGATTCAGCATCGCGAAAGATGTTTCTCTCCCCTAACTCTTCTTTACTCTCTCCTTGCATTTTCTGGGCGGTCGGGCCTATTCGGCCCTCCCTTGTGCGGGGGCTCCGCCCCCGCA
>JAPOVP010000179.1 GCA_026708085.1 Caldilineaceae bacterium | reverse complement strand
TGCAAATCCAACCAAAATCCAGCAAATCCTGATTCAGACAATCAGCGCACCGCCCCAAGCCGCAAACGCTCGTGAACTCATGCAAACTCTCGTAAACGCTCGTAAACTCTCATACGACCCCACCCGTGCCTGGAGACACGCGCCATCCTGCAAAGCCAACAAAATCCAGCAAATCCTGATTCAGACAACCCACGGTCTCAACCCATGACCATCACCTGGACAACCCGCGGCTTCGAAAACTTTCGCCAAGGCCACTTCGGCAACGCCGGCCAGAACCTCTACGTCTCCCGCGCCGGCGTCCTCCAACGCATCCACCAGTACGACCTCAACGGCAACAGCCACCTCGACCTGGTCTTCTGCAACAGCCAGAACCACTACGAGCGCCCGCCCGCCTACTTGTACGATGACCCCTTGGGCGCTGCCACGCGCACCGACCTGCCAGCCGAAGGCGCCTGGACCGGCGCCGTCGCCGACCTCAACGGCGACGGCTACGACGACCTGATCCTGGGCATGCGCAACAATGGCATCCGGCCCGACCTCAACGCCACTGTCTACTACGGCGCGCCCGACGGCATGAGCGAACGCCGCCACCAGCAGCTGCCCGTTCCCCAGTGCGAGTCGGTGGCAGCCGGGGACTTTAATGGAGACGGTCGCCCTGACCTTGCCTTCGCATGCCAGGGCGCCCTCCGCATCTTTTTTCAATCCGATTTGGGTTTCGAGCCGCAAAGGTTCGTAGACCTAGACATCGCCGCCGACCAACTGGCCGCCGCAGACCTCGACGGCGACGGCTTCGACGACCTCGTCGTACGTTCGGCAGCGGGCGGTGTAACCGTGTATTGGGGCGGCGCAGGTGGCATCAACCCGGACCGCGCTACCGTCTTATTCGAACCTGGTCCGGAGCGGCCCCGCCCGTCAGAGGGGGCAGTCCAATACGCTGAACACGTCGAGGAGGCGAAGCCCCTGGCCGGCATCGTCCACTTGGAAGGCCTCCCCCACCTCTTCCTGCCCCGTTCGCAGAGCGTCACCCTCTTGCCAGTTGGCAAGGATAGGCGCCCAGGCCCTCCCTTGGAACTGTTCTGCACCCAGGCTTTGGCCGTGGCCGTTGGCGACGTAAACGGCGACGGAAGCGACGACCTGGTTTTTGCCTGCCGCGATCTCGACAATGAGCGAGAATGTTCCTGGATCTATTGGGGAGGCCAGGATGGATTTGACGAGACCCGCCGCACGCCCCTCAACAGCCATCAAGCTTGCGATGTCGCCGTCGCCGACCTGTCCGGGAACGGCTGCGCCGATGTCCTCCTGTGCCAGACCCATACCCCCGACTCCTACAGCGCCGACTCCCTCATCTACCGCGCCGCTCGCACCGGCATCGACCCCGAGCCGGTCCGGCTTCCCTGCGAGGATGCCCGCCGCGTCCTGCTGGCGCGCGCCGGACCAAACGCGCGGCCGCACGTGATCTTTGTCAATCACTTCGGCCGCAACCGTCTCGGTAACATCAATCCCTACATCTACTTCGGCCAACCTGACGGATTCTCCCCCGAAAGACGGCAGGAGTTGCCGGGCTGGGGCGCGGTCGAAGCCCTCTGCTGCGATTTCAACGACGACGGCCGCGTCGACATCGTCCTCGCCAACGCCTCGGAAAACTCCGTCGACCGCGATCCGGGCTCCTATCTGCTGCTCAACGGCCCCCAGGGCTTTGCCGCTGAACCAACCTGGATCCTGCCCACCAACCGGGCGCACGGCGCCTGTGTCGCCGACATCAATCGCAACGGCCATCTCGATCTGATCTTCTGCGGCTTCGACAATCCCGATCTCCTCATTTTCCACGGAACTGCCCCCGACACGCCGACCGGCCTCTGCTTCGACACTGCCAACCCGCAACGCATCCGCCTGGAGCACGAAGGCAAGCTCTACAACGAACCGCGCTGGATCTACCTCGCCGATCTCAACAACAACGGCTGGCTGGACCTGGTCGTCCCCCAGATCGCCTACGACCGCAGCTTCATTCTCTGGGGCGGACCCGAAGGCTTCAGCATGGACCGCTGCCAGCCTCTCTCCGTCGTCCGCGGCGCCTGCGCCCGCGCCGCCGACCTCACCGGCAACGGCTACCTCGACCTCATCATCGGCGGCCACATCACCTCCCAGGACGGCCCGCACGACTCCTTTGCCTACATCTACTGGAACGGGCCCGGCGGCCTGCGCGAGGACCGCCGCACGCTTCTCCCCGCCAGCGCAGTCAACTCAATGGCCGTGGCCGACTTCAACAACGACGGCCTCCTCGACCTCTTCATCTGCTCCTACCACAACGGCCGCGAACGCGACATCGACTCCTACCTCTACTGGAACCGCGCCGGGCGCGGCTTCTCTGCCAACGACCGCACGCGCCTCTTCACGCACTCCGCATCCGGCTGTGTCGCCGCCGACTTCAACGGCAACGGCTGGACAGATCTGGCCGTCGCCAACCACAAAGTCGAGGGCGACCACATCGGCCATTCAGCTGTCTGGTGGAACGGTCCCGAAGGCTTCAGCCCCGAGCGCATTACCCGGCTGCCGACATCCGGCCCGCACGGCATGACCGCCGTCAGCCCGCACAGCATCGCCGACCGCGGTCCGGAGGAATTCTATCTCTCGGCCCCCCACGAACTGCCCGACGGGGCCCGCGTAACCGAAATTGAATGGGAAGCGGAAACGCCGCCGCGCACTTGGGTCAAGGCCCAACTGCGATTCGGCAGCTCGGAAGAAGATCTGGAGGAAGCGGCCTGGCAGGGTCCCGACGGAGAAGCAACCTGGTTCGAAAGACCCCAGGCCGTCGGCCCGCTGAGCCAGCCCGGCCCATGGGTACAGTACAGACTCGCCCTCGGCGCCCGCAACGCATGCGGCACTCCCCGCGTCACCGCGGTGGACGTGCACTTCGAGTTGCCCGCGCAGCGATGAGCTGCCTCCCCCGTGCTCAAGATGACTCTTCCGCCGCCTGAAAAACGACGGTTGCCGTTATGAGCCAGAACTGCGAGAATAGCCCTGTGGTTGGAGCCGCCGCGCTTCCACAGTACGACGTACTTCGTGAAAAGGGACTTCAGCTCAACTGTCGCATGACTGACATTCTTCTTGTAAGAGCCACCCGTTCAAATCACACAGAGGAGAACCGTCGATGAGAACCCTTCGTAGACTCAACCCGCTGATGCTTGTCGTCATCGCTGCAATGATACTGGCCGCCTGTGCCGCGCCCGCTGCACCCGCAGGCGACACCGCCGCCGAAGCGCCGGCTGACGAGCAGGTGACCCTGCGCATGACCGCCCTGGGCGGCATCGTCGCCGAAGCCGTCGCCGCGCTCACCGACAACTACATGGAGGAACATCCTAACGTGGAGATCATCGTCGACGTGCAGGGCGACGATATGAGCTGGCAAAAGACCGCGCCCACAACCATGTTCGCCGCCTCCGACGGCCCCGATCTTTCCTGGTGGTGGTGCGGCCGCTTCGCCCAGTTCAATGACATGATGGACGCCGGACTGCTGGCCTCGCTCGATGACCTCTACGAGAGCGAAGGCTGGAACGACTCCTTCCCACAGGGCACGCTCGACTACTTCACCCACACCGACGGCAGCCGCTACGGCGTCAACCTGGACGCTGTCTGGACGCCGATGGTCTATTACAACAAGGAGATCTTCGCCGAAGTGGGAGTCGAGCCGCCCACGACCTGGGATGAGTTCTACGCCCTCGGCGACAAGATCCGCGCCGCCGGCTATGAGACGCTCACAACGCCCTACGAAATGGGCGTTCGCAGCCACCTCCCCGACGGCCTCATGCTGCGCTCCTGGACCGAGCAGGAGTACCAGGCCTTCCTCCTCAACTGGATGCCCGACGCGCCCGAATGGTCCCTCGAACACAAGTGGACCGACCCCAACGGCGTCCGCATCTACCAGTACATTATGGATATGGCCGACAGCGGGCTGCTGATGGAGGGCTACGCCGGCATCACCGACTACGGCCAGTCCAAGGGACTTTTCCTCTCCGGCAAAGCCGCCATGTTCCAGGACGGTAGCTGGTCGACCGGCGCTACCTCCCTGCCCGAAGAGGCCACCTTCGACTGGGGCTATTTCTACTACCCGCGCCTGGATCAGGACAACTACGGTGAAATGGGCTCCTTCGTCGCCAACTGCCTGATCGTCTTCGAGGACCGTGAAAACGTCGACGCTGCCAAGGACGTGGTCGCCTACATCCTGCAGCCGGAAAATATGGTGCTGTGGGCCGAAAAGCTGGGCGGCCCGCCCGGGCGGACCGACCTGCCCACCGAGCAGGTTACCGAGGTGCTTGGTCCCGTGATGGCCGGCATGCTGCAGGAGATCGCCGCCGCCGGAGCGCCTACGCTCTATGAAGGCGTCGTACCGCCTGAGCTGCTGGCCTCTCTGAAGGCCTCTATCGACCTCATGCTGACCGGCAGCCTCACGCCTGAAGAGGCAGCGGCCATGCAGCAGGAGGAGACCGAAAAAGTGCGTGCAGAACTTGCCGACCAGTAGTGAAGCCAAGATGGCTCACGTAGTTCGGCCGCATCTTTGAAATGAACACGCAGGAGACGTATAGCGTGGCGCGAGGAAACGCTGCCCTCGAAGGTGGAAACGGGAGAGGAGAAGAGATGAGAGACAATACGCCTCTCACTCCTCCCTCCTCGCCCCTCCCGCCTCGCCTTGGTCCGCGCCTGGCCAGATGGTGGAACCGGGTGGGAATCTGGTACCTGTTTCTCACGCCCGCCATCCTTCTCCTGCTCATCTTTTTTGCCTACCCCTTGGCCGACTCGCTGATGCTGAGCTTCTACAAATGGAAGGGGTTGGGCGCACGCAAATTCGTCGGCCTTGCCAACTTCGAAGACCTGCTCGACGACCGCTTCTTCTGGGGCGCCACTTGGCACACACTTGTATTCGCATTGGTCGTAACCCTGGGAACCGTCGGCATCGGCTATCTTCTGGCGACGGTAATCTCACGCCGTGTATTCGGTTCGAGCGTCTACCGTGTAGGATTCTACCTGCCGGTCATGCTCTCAGTCGTCGTCGTCGCGGCTCTGTGGGTACGCATCTATGAGTACAACTGGGGCCTGCTCAATACTTTCTTGCGCGCCGTCGGGCTGGATGTTCTTGCCCTCCCCTGGCTGGCCGATGTCAAGTACGCGCTGGCCGCTGTGATTGTCGTCCCCATCTGGCAGTATGCCGGCTTCCCCATGATCGTCACGCTCGCCGCCATCGAGGGCATACCACAGGACCTGCACGATGCCGCCACCATCGACGGCGTCAGCGAATGGCAGCGTACCTGGAGTCTTATCTTTCCCCTCGTTCGCCCTGTGGTCGCCTCGATCAGCATCCTGCAGATCATCTTCTCACTCAAAGTGTTCGATCTGGTCTGGGTGATGACCAAGGGGAGTCCGGGCAACAGCACTGCCGTATTGGGGACCTTCCTCTTCCGGCAGGGCTTCGAAACGCAGAAGTACGGCTACGCATCGGCTGTGGCCGTGGTGATGTTCCTGATCGTATTCACGTTGACCTACCTGTACCAGCGCCTGGTGAAGTTCGATGCGGTTGAGTTCTGAGACCGACGACTTGGAGGTAACCGATTGGCAGGCGTCAAAGGGGTCGCCGGTGGCAGCGCGCATCCTCTCGCGCGTCATGATGGTCGCTCTGGCCGTCTGGTTTATCGTCGAACTCTACCCGGTCATCTTTCTGATCAATACCTCGCTGAAGACCGATGCTGAGATTCTGAGCACGCCCTTTGCCTTACCCGCCGCTTTCAACTTCCTCAACTACGTGCGCGTCTGGGTGGGCGAGGGCGCAAACAATAAGCCCATCGCGCTCTACCTGCGCAACAGCATTGTCGTGACGGTCGCCACCTTGGCGCTGCTCCTTGCAGTCTCCTCCCTGGCCGGATATGCCCTGGCGCGCGGCCGCTTCCCTGGCAGCGCTGCCACCCAGCAGACCTTTCTGCTCTGCCTTGCCGTACCCGTCCACGTCCTCATCATTCCCGTCTTTTTCATGATGGACCGGTTTGGTTTGCGCAACGATCTGATCGGCCTCTCGCTTATGTATACGACAATGGGCGTCCCCTTCACAGTGCTGCTGATGCGGGCCTACTTCCTGAGCTTCCCCGTCGAAATGGAGGAAGCCGCGCAGATCGACGGCTGTTCGCGCTTCGGCGTATTCTGGCGCGTCGTAGTCCCCGTCTCACGCAACGCCATCGCCAGCATGGCCATCATCAACGTCAGTTGGGTCTGGAGCGAACTCTTCTTTGCTCTCGTCCTCATGGACCGCTCGGAAGCCCAAACGATGCCCCTGGCCGTCATCGCCTACGCGCCCAAGGCGATGATGGGCGAATCCACGATCGGCCCCCAATTCGCAGCCATGGTCACCGCCGCGATGCCCCTGATCCTCGTCTATTTCCTCTTCCAGCGACAGATTACCAAGGGCATGACGATGGGCGCCATCCGCTGAGCGGAACTGCGTTCATGTTCTCCGAGCAGTGTATCTGAGTTATTCTCGGCCTCAGCCTGGCAAGAGAGCAAGTTTGCTGAGTGAGCCGGAGATGCGGCCGATTCCCCTTCCCGAAACCAAATGCACACTGGAAAGGCGGCAAAAGTGATGAACTGGTTTGCCCAGACTTTTCGCAAGGTACATATCATTTACGCCTCGCCCCTTTGGGCGAAGAATCGGGGAACGGCATTCAATGCCGAAGAGTATGCAGATTCCCTTGCCGCGGCCGGCGTCGACTGCGTGGAACTCTATACCAAGGACCATCACGGCATCTGCTACTTTCCCTGTTCGCTCGGTCTCTCCTATCCCCACGACGTTGTCGGCGAGATGCTCGCCGCCTTCCGCAAACGCAATATCCGCCTCATCGCCTACTTCAGCGTCTGCTTCGACAACTACGCGCTCGGCCTGCACCCGGAGTGGCGCGCCGTCAACGTCTGGGGCGATCCCTGCAAGGTCGGGCCCTTCTACATGGCCTGCTGGAGTTCAGGCTATATGGACTTTGCCCTGCAGCAGATTCGCGAGCTGGCGCAAGGCTACGCGGTCGACGGCTACTGGCTGGATATCATGCCCTACGTCAGGAACGTCCCCCAGACCGAATGGATGTCCAACTCGCTGCCTTCGCCCTGTTTCTGCTTCAGCTGCCAAAAGGGGTATGAAGAGGAGACCGGAGAGCGGCTGCCCCTGCTCGAAACGCCCGATTCACAGGTGGGGAATCCTCTGTTCGGAGATCTGTCGCTGCAACATATCGTCGGCCAGCCCTTCCTGGCCCACCACGCCGACCAGGCCTACCAGTTTCTGCTCGGCAAGGGCGAAGCCTTCCTTACGCAGGCAATCGACATCCTGCGTACCAACAATCCCCAGGCACTGATCACTTACAACGGCGCCAACAGTCCCGGAGACCCTTTCGATTATGCCGACCTGGTCTCTATCGAAGGCCACGCCCCGCTCTACACACGCCAGAGTTTCATCGCCCGCTGGGGCAGAGCGACCGGCAAACCGTTCGAGATCCTCGTCTCCGCAGGTCTGCCCGGCGGCCCGCTGGGTGGCCTTTGGTGCCGCTACGATCACAAGCCCCCTCCTCTCCTCCGGATGGAGAACGCCATCAGCCTGGCGCACGGCGGCAGCAGCGTCCTCGGGCAGTTCCCCTACCCCGACGGCTCGACCGACCCGGCCCAGTATCGCGGCTATGAACAGATATTCCGACCCACCCAGGAGATTGAGCCCTGGCTGCGCCAGCCCCAGCCGGTCAGCGATATCGGCATACCTCTCCTGACCAAGCCGCGCACCGCCTCGCTCTTCTGGTATCTGAAGACCGAAGGCGTCGAAAACATCCACCAGGCTCTGCTCGACTACCACTACCAATACGACATCCTGCGCAGCCTTGACGACCTGGAGTCCTACCGGCTCATCGTCCTGGCCGACCAGGCCGCGCTCTCCGATGCCGAGATCGACCGGCTCCGTGGCTATGTGGCTGGCGGAGGCAAGCTGCTGGCAAGCGGCTACAGCTCCCTGTGGGACGAAAACGGCCGCCGCCGTGACGACTTCGGCCTGGCCGACCTCTTCGGCGTTTCCTTCCGCCGCGATCCCGGCCTGCCCTACGTGAGCATCCGCCTGCGCGACCAGGCCCTTGTCGACGGTGTCACTTCCTTCCCCATGTTCGCGGAAGACGCGCCCCCCGTCGAAGTAAGCCTGAACGGCGCCACCGCGCTCGGAGACCTGGTCTATCAAGAGGCAAACCGCACCAGCGGCACGACGGTAATGTGGGGAAATGCACCGCCGGACGAGGACCAGGCCCACCCCGGGCTGTGCCGCAACGAATACGGCGAGGGGGTGTGCTGGTACGCCGCCTGGCCGCTGCGGACGGGCGGCCTGTCTAATGTCTGGATAAAACGTCTGATCAAAGAGCTTGTCAGCGACGTGGTGACCCAGCCAGTGCTCACAACCACCGCGCCGGCCGGTGTCGAAGTAGTGCTGAACCGCCAGGACGGACGCCATGTCGTCCACCTCGTCAACCACCACGTCGGCTCACCTGACAGGCCGTCATTCGACCAAGAAAACGGGCTGGTCCTGGATAACCTGGAAATTCAACTGGATTTGAGACGGCTGGGACTGGACAGCGTGCAGCGGGTCTATGCGCCTCCGCAAAGCGACCTCTCCTACCGGGTAGATGGAAGCAACCTGGTCGTGCAAGCTCCGCCACTGCGGGCGCACGCGCTGATCGCTGTCGAGTGATATCAGAGAGTCTCAGAATCGGACCGCCGCTTTCGGCGGCGTTCTGGCCCGTTGGCTAGTCGTAACCTGACCGTTTCTGAGTCGTTCAGGCAGTTTCTGGCGAGGAAGAAATGGAAACCAATCAACGGCCGGCCGGCGAGGAAGCGCCGACCGGCACAGAGGAAAACTTCGCGCTGGCTTCGACCAGTTCACCTATGGGCAGGAATCTGCTTGTCAGCCTTTCCCGAACTGCACATACTCCAGCACCGCCGGGTTGCGGATATCCTTTGGCTGCCGGTCGTTGAAGAAGTCGAGTATCGCATCCACAGCCATATTCTCAATGCGTTCGCGCCCTTCAACTGTAGTTGAAGCCGAGTGCGGGGTTGCCACGATCTTGGGATGCGTGCGCAGCCGCGACGAGACCGGGGGCGGCTCCGGGTCAAACACGTCCAACCCCGCCCCGCGGATCTGTCCGCCGTCCAGCGCCTCCAGAAGTGCGTCCTGGTCGACCAGCGGGCCGCGCGCCAGATTGAGCAGGATAGCCTCATCCTTCATCTGCTTGAAGCGGTCTGCATTCATCAAGTGGCGCGTTTCCGGCGTGGAAGGTGCGTGCAGACTGAGAATGTCGGCGCTGCCGATAACCGTGTCCAGATCAGCGAGCTCTACGCCAATCTCCGCGGCCCGCTCCGCTGTGATGTAGGGGTCGAACGCCAGTACACGCATGTCGAGTCCCCGCCCGCAGATGTGGGCCACGCGCCCGCCGATCCGGCCCAGCCCGATCAGCCCGAGCGTCTTGCCCACCAATTCCGTGCCCATCGGCACAGCCCGCGGCGCAAAGTCGCCGGCGGCCAGCTGCTCCACCCCCGGCTTGACCTGCTTGGCCACGGCCAGCATCAGAGCCACCGTGTGCTCGGCAGTCGACTCCGTGGGCCCGTCCGGTGTATTGCAGAAGACGACCCGATGCCGCGTGGCCGCGTCCAGATCGACGTTATCGATGCCAATCCCGGTCCGCACCAGAATCCGCAAATTGGGCAACCGGTCGAAGACATCATCGTTGTAACGGATTGCCGAGGCCGCCAGAATCGCCTGCGCCGGCTCCGCGCTGCCCACCGGGTCATCTGGGTCAGCAATCAAGCGCGTAACCGTCTCGGGGAATTTGGACAATGCGTCCGAAAGCTGGGGCGCTTCGCTCCAGACATGCGTTAAGTCAGAAAGGTTCATGGAAACTGCTCCCAGTAGGAGTGGGTTAGTGGCTACGTGGGAAGTTCGAGAGGATGCTGCCAGGTCAAACCCTTGAAACGACCGAAATGGCGGTCGGTAGAAATCCAAGTACAACCGGACTCAATGGCAAGGGCCGCCAGATAAGCGTCGGGGACTAGATTTCCTTTGGCGTCGGATTCCTGACAAAGGCGACAGAAAATATCCCAATGTCTTCCACCCGGCCGAACAATCTTGCAGTTGGTCTGTCTTCGGATCTCCTCAACAAATGCCAAGGCGTCTTCAAGAGAACTGGGAGGATCCAGAATTCGTGGATGCGTAACAATTCTCAAGAACCCGCTAAGAATCACATCTGCAGTGCCGTAAACTTGAGTTCCGTTTATCAGGTTCTCCAACCAATGCAAATAGGCGAAATGATTTGGGAATTCTTCTCTGTGGGCGTAGACCAACACATTTACATCAGGAAGAAACATCCAATTCTTCCATCTTATCTAGCAGGGAGGCAGAATCGTCAAGATTAATTCCAGGGCGTACACCATTGCCTCTGACAGTTGTCAAAGACACCCGAGGGCGATCCGCTTGCACAACGCGAAGTGCAAGCATTTCGCGCAGCGCCTCCTCGACGACAGCAGTAAGTGTCTTGCCCGTTGTGGCTGCGTATACTTTCGCTTTCGTCAATAGGTCGTCGTCTAAATTGATTGATGTTTTCATGCGAATGAGAATATTACATGCTCCGGTATAAGTCAATTTCTCTGGTGAAACTCGGTAAGCGTCGTGTACCGCATCACCAACCTCTTCTGTCCAGCCGGTGTCACGTCCACGAAGCCAGCCCGGCGGTACGTCTCAGGCGTCCCCATATACGTGTACGACGGCGCATCAGGCACCACCGGGTACCCTTCGACAGCAGGTGCGCCCTGATCGCGGGCATAATCAACCGCGGCCTTCAACAGCCTGCCCGTCAACCCTTGCCGGCGGAAATGACGGTCCACGAACAGACACACCACCGACCAGACCGGCGTGTCGTCAACGCGCGGCAGCACCCGGGATCGCTCCAACGCCGCGTAACTTTCGCGCGGCGCCACCGAACACCACCCAACCGGTGTCGTACCGCTGTAGGCAAGGATCCCGACGGGCGTGCCCGCCCGCACCAGTTCTTCCAGGGCGGCAACACGGTCTTCTTTGGTTGAACGGCGAAACGCCGAGCTGGTCAACCGCCACCGCATACAGGAGCAGTATCGAAACTTGCCGTGACAATTCGAGAACTCTTCCAGGTCTGGAAGCCGCTCTGACGTCACAGGCAGGAACAAGAGGCGTGAGTTTGCTTGATATTCCATGTGGTCTCGGTTCGATTGACCCGTCCAGATCAGATTCCAGAACGAACTCCATTGAGGAGATCTGGGAAATCTAAGGAACTTGATGCTCGCTGTCTGTCAATTGATTCTATAGAATTGGGACAATTACAGCCGACAGGCCTTGAGCTGCAAATCTCATCTGTCGCCTATCCTGCGGGATCCGCCCGGTCTGATCTCCACAAGACTTGTCAGCAGACCTCCGCACCATCCCCACTGTTCTCCATGAAATCGGTGCGCCTGCCTGCCCAGATGTCTGGGACGGCGCATTCCAAACCTGCTTGACAGCCCATACCAAATGTAGTATACAAGGGCCGATCGCAACAATTGCTCTTGCCTACGCTTCCCGTTAGCAACCCGATGCTCTAGTGGAGCGCGAACATGATGGCTGCCTCTACTCCAAGAACCGCTTTCTTGCCTGCAGCATCAGATGAGCCCGACCAGAGCAATTCCTCTTACGCTCTTAGTGCTCGTAACCGGTTTCAACCGCCCCGAAAGTCTTCGCGTGCGTTCGAGCCGCACAGTTCCTCTCTGGATCAGCATTACGCGTGAAGGATGACCGCTGGGCGGATTACTTTTCCGTTTTCTGGATTCCTCAGGAGGAAACTCATGCAAAGAATTACTCGCACCACTGTGCTGGCCGTTGTACTGATTCTGGCCTTTCTCCTCTCAGCATGCGCAGCGCCGGCGGCTCCGGCCGGAGGAGCAGCTGCCGACGGCGGTGAAGCAATGGAGGAGGAAGTAGTCGAAATTACCTGGCTCCAGTGGTGGGTCAATGAATGGGGGCCGGACAACCATGCTCAGTTGATCGCCGACTTTGAAGCCCAAAATCCCAACATTAAGGTTACTGTGGTCGACGTGCCCTGGCCCGAAATGGCCGGCAAACTCCAGGCCGCGGCCGCTGGCGGCAGCGAAACCTATGACCTGTTCGGTACAGAGTCGACATGGATTGCCGGTCTGACCAAACAGGGGTTCATTGAAGATCTCGGCCCTTGGCTCGAAAACGACCCTGAATTCGCTGCCAAGCTTACCCCGACAACGCCCATGAACCTGCTGGGCGAGACCAGGGGACTCTGCCTATATCTCATTCCCTACCAGTTCGCCTACAACGTAGATGTCTTCGAGGAAAAGGGTCTTGAGCCGCCCACAAACTGGGACGAGTTTTTGGAAGTGCTGCAGGCACTGCGCGACGAGGATACCAACTCATACGGTATGAGTATGCCCTTGCAGGACGGCGGTTTCCTCCTGCTGCGCTACTTCAACTTCCGCCTCGCCCAGGAAGGTGGCCAGATGCTTGACGAGAACGGCAACGTTGCCTTCAACTCCGCCGAAGGCGTGGCGGCAATGGATTGGTGGAAAGAGTTCTACGATATGGGCCTGGTCGTACCCGGTTCCTTCGGCGAGGATCAGGCGCTGATGCTGGAATTCGTGGCCAGCGGCCAGACTTCCGCCATCATTGACGGCCCGTTTATCTGGACGAAGGCCAAGCAGATCGATCCTGAAATCCGCATGGCCTACGCCCCCGCGTGGACGCACAAAACGGGCGGCTACTCCTGGGCTTGCAGCGGCATGGGGATCGCAGCCAACTCGCCCCACAAAGAAGAGGCTTGGGAATTCTTCAAGTATATCTACTCGGACGAAGTCTCCCTCAAGATGACCGAAACGGTCAGCCTGTTGTGGGCGACGAATGCGGCCGTCGAATCGCTGGCCGACTCAGATGATCCAATGTTGAGCCAGGTACCCGCATTCGCAAATCAGGATCCCGAGAGCAATATCCTTTTTGCCCCCCTTCCCGAAGCCTCGAAACTCATCGATGCTTTCCAACAGGCTTTCCAGCAGGTACTTGCCGGCGAAAAGGATTCCCAGACAGCATTGGATGAGGCCGCCGCCATCTGGCAGGCCGAGCTGGACGCCGCCAAGTAACCGCAACGAACCAGGGAGGACTTTGTAGGCGTTCTCTCAAGCTAAAGTTTGGCTGCTGCGGTCCCTGCGTACCTTGGGAAAGATAGGGGCCTTACGGGCACAAACAGCCCGTAAGGCCCTGGTTCACAACTCACCAACCCCCTGACTTCAGCACAACCCTTGAGAGTTTAAGTATGGGTGAAAAGGGCGCGCATCAAGCGCCTTCCCCGGAGATGACTGTAAAGATCACCGAAGCCCAATCGGCCCGACAAGGGCCTCCCTCGACGCGAAGGGTCCTGCCCCGCGAAATGTATGGCTTCTTGTTCGTGGGCCCCGCAATCCTCTTTTTTGTCCTTGTCAGCATCTTTCCCCTTCTGCGCACATTTCAAATGAGCCTGATCGATGTAGAGGCCGGCATACCCCTCTTTGTCGGCATTCAACACTATGCCGAATTGGTGCAAGACCCGTGGTTCTGGAGTAGTCTGACCAATGCATTTGTCTTTACGGTTGCCTCGGTGATTTTGCACATCTTCATCGGCATGGTGCTGGCAATACTGTTGAATGAGACCTGGTTCAGCACGACATTGAGAAACATTATGCGCGGCCTGCTGATCCTGCCTTGGGTATTCTCCACGGCATCTGCAGGACTCATGTGGACTCTCCTCTATCATCCATTCGGCCTCCTCAACTATCTCTGGGTCGGTCTATTGGGTCAGGAAATGCCGATTGAGTTTCTTGCAAAGCCGGGTCTGGCAATGGCCTCGGTTGTCGCGGTCAACACTTGGAAAGCCTATCCCTTCTATATGATCATCATTCTTGGCGGACTACAGGCGATCCCGCCCGAACTCTACGAGGCTGCCAAGGTTGATGGGGCCAACGCAGGCAGACGCTTCTGGCATGTCACTTTGCCCCAACTGCGTCCCATTTTGATCGCCATTTCCACCATCGACATCATTACGACTGTGGGCCACGTCGATCTGATCAGAATGCTGACCCGGGGTGGTCCCCTCCGCAGCACCGAGACCGTGGCCTACTATATCTATAAGACCGCCTTACTGGACGGCAACCTTGGCTACGGCGCCGCGGTCAGCACCCTGATGCTGATCATGGTGGCTATCCTTATCATCGTCTATTTGAGGCTGGTGTCTCGAGGGAGCGAATCAGGTGAAACGAGCTTCTGATCTCAGATTCAGGTACGGTTATCTGATACATCAAGTCTTTGTCGTATCACTCACGACTCTCTCGGCAATAATAATCCTTACGCCGGTGGTCTGGATGATTAATGCCGCTATGCGGCCAATAAAGGAGGTTCTCACATATCCTCCCCGGCTCGATCCCAGCCAGCTCACCTTCGAATACATGGCTTCCTTGATCGAAAATGAACTGTATCGTGGGTATTTCGTAAACAGTACGATCATCTCTCTGTCCACGCTCGCAATCGTTCTCGTTCTTGGCCTGCTCGCAGCCTATGGCTTTTCGCGGTTTAAAATGGTTGGCGGGCGGTACATGCTGCTGGGTATCATGGCACTGCTCATGCTGCCTACCGTAACCCTGATCGTTCCCTATTTCCGGTTGGCCCACCTTGTCGGGCTCTACGACACTCTTTTTGGACTCATCGTCGTAAACTCTGCATTTATTCTGCCCATCTGTATCTGGCTCCTGAAGGGATACATGGATGCCATTCCTGTTGACCTTGAAGAGGCGGCTATGATAGACGGCTGCACACGGCTCCAGGCCATGCAGAAGATTCTGGTGCCCTTGGCCGTACCGGGAATCGTGGGCACAGGCACCTTCGTTTTCGTATTTGCCTGGAACGAATTCCTGCTTGCCGTTACACTCACAGACTCGCCCGGATCCCAGCCCCTCACGATCGGCCTGGCCGCCTTCTTCGGCCAGTTCGTCAGGGACTGGAACTCCATCATGGCACTCTCGACCATCACCAGCATCCCGCTCATGATCATCTTTGTCCTCTTTCAGCGTTGGGTTGTGCAAGGCATGACAAGCGGCGCTGTCAAATAGCCCTTTATTCCTGTTGTCCGATTCAGAACTACAGATGCTATTCACACTTCCTTAGCCACGCTCTGTAAACCAAAGGTGAAACTGTCGCAGTTGGTCGACTGAATTGCGGGCAAGTTTGCGAAGGCCTTCTCTGCTCAGACCATGCCCAACCAGTCTACGATCTGGACCGCCTGTCCCCGACAGTCACCGGATCCAAGTCTCTAATTCACAGGGAGAGAAACGAAGTGCGCATAGCAATTGCTGGCATCAGCCATGAAGCCTTGAATACATCCCCGATTCCGACCACACTCGACCATTTTCAAGTCTGGCGCGGCCAGGAGCTCCTGCATGGGGAAACGCTGTTTTCGCCCTACCCGGTGGGGTCTGTGGCCGGACCCAAATACGCCTCGCTTGCCGAAATGATGGACGACTTAGGCGCGGAACCGGTCCCCATTCTGCACGCAAATGGCCTGTCCCCGTCAGGAACGGTAGAACAGGACACCTACCTCCGGCTGCGAGATGAGATCATCGAAGGCATCCAACAGGCCGGGCAACTGGACGGCATCTGCCTGATCCTCCACGGCGCCCTACTAGTCGAACACATCTGGAGCGGTGAAACAGATCTCGTGCGCTCAATCAGAGCCGCAGTCGGCAACGACGTCCTCATCTCAGCCCGGTTTGACCTGCACGGCAACCTCACCGAAGAGTTCGCCAACAAGACCGACATCTGGACCGTCTACCGCACCGCCCCCCATCGCGACGCCCCGCAAACGCTGGAAAGAGCGATGACATTGCTTGCCCACTGCATTCGCGGCGGCCACCGCCCGCGCCCAGTCTTTGTCCGCGTACCCATGATTCTGCCCGGAGAGAGGGCCACCACCGATGTCGACCCGATGAAGTCGCTGCTGGAACTGGCAATCGAAATCGGACAGCAGCCCGGCATCCTCACCGCCGAAATCCTGGTCGGCTTCGGCTGGGCCGACGCACCCTATTCGACTAGCAGCGTCGTGGTGATCGCCGAGGACGAGGCGCACCTGCCCCATGCAAGGCGGCAAGCCAAACGCCTGGCGCAGGCCATGTGGGACCAGCGCAACAACTTCACCTTCGACCAGGAGGTCGCCGCCTCCGCCGACGAAGCCATCGACCTCGCTCTGGCTGCTGAGGAAAGCTGCGTCTTCATTGCAGATTCCGGCGACAACCCCACCGCGGGCACACCCGGCGACGTGCCCCACTTTCTGTCCCGTCTCCTCGCCAAGAACGTCCCCGACGCCATTTTGGCCGGGATTCCCGACAGCGAGGCCGCCCGCACCTGTTTCGAAGCCGGTGTCGGAGCCACCGTTTCGTTCAGCCTCGGTGGAAAGCTGGATACCGAGTACGGCGCTCCCTTGGAAGTCAAGGGCACTGTGGAGCATCTCTGCCAACCCGATCAAGATTCGAAGGAAGTCGCGATCGCTACGGTACAGGTGGGCGGCGTTCGTGTCCTCATCACCGACAGGCGCACCTACTTCTCATCTCTCAACGACTTCCGAATGGCCGGCGTCGAGCCTCTGGACCATAAAATCGTTGTCGTGAAACTCGGCTATCTCATGCCTGAACTGCGCGACGCTGCGCCGCGGGAAATCTTGGCCCTCACCCAGGGTTACTCCGATCTGGATTTCACGCGTTTGCCCTACAGATACGTAACCCGTCCGATCTTCCCCTTGGACGAAGAGTTCACCTGGTCCCCCGTGATCTCGAATGTCGCAGGATACGGCGCCTGAATTCGTAATGAAGAGACTGGCTGACATTGCAGCGTGCAGTGGATTAATGTCGGAAGTGGCCACTGGGCGCCAGGTTCCCTGAAATCAAGGAGAACAAGAATGGCCGGACCCGGCATGGAACTGGTAGGTGAAGAAGAGATAGAGGAAGTTCTGCAGGTGCTGCGGGCCGGCTATCTCTACCGCTACGGAATTCAGACCCCTGAGGGAACCGACCCGCGCTTCCAGGGCAAGGTGTATCAGCTGGAGCAGGAAATCGCGGCCATGTCGCAGGTGCGCTACGCGGTGGCGGTCAACTCTGGAACATCGGCGCTTCTGGCGTCGCTGGCGGCGCTGGGCATCGGCCCCGGCGATGAGGTGATCGTCCCCGGTTTCACCTTCGTCGCCAGCATCTCGGCAATCGTCTTTTCCGGTGCCGTGCCAGTCTTGGCAGAGATCGATCGCACCTTTAACCTTGACCCGGAGGACGTGAAAACGAAGATCAGCCCCCGTACCAAAGCGATAATGGCTGTCCACATGATGGGTAACCCGGCCCGTTTGGAGGAGCTCAGGCGAGTCGCAGACATTAACAACCTGTACCTTATCGAAGACTGCTGCCAGGCCTTCGGCGCTGCTTACCGCGGCCGACCCATAGGCTCAATCGGCCATGTGGGCGCCTTCAGCTTCAACATTTACAAGACCATCACCTCGGGCGACGGCGGCATGGTCATCACCGACGACGAAGACCTGTACAGGCGGGCCTTCGCCTTTCACGACCAGGGACATTCCCCTTTGCGCACCGGCGTAGAAATCGGCAGACGACCCTTCCTCGGCCTCGACTTTCGCTGTACCGAGCTGCAGGCCGCCGTGCTGCTGGCCCAGCTGCGCAAACTGCCCGCCTTGATCGACCGCCTGCAGACCAGTAAACGGCACTTCAAGGCCGCGATTTCCAATCTGCCCGGCCTGGAGTTCCGCGAAGTCTTGGATGAGGAAGAGGAGGTCGCCACCATACTTACGGTTGTCCTCCCGGACGCAGATGTGGCCGCAAAGATCGCCGCAGAGCTGGACAGCAAGGTCGTGGCCGAAGCCGGTTGGCATGTCTACAACAACATGGAGCACCTGCTCGAACAACGCATGCCCACCCCGCTGTCCTGCTCGTTCAGTTGTCCCCACTACGCCGAAGCTGGCCGTTCGATGCAATACGGAAAAGGGATGTTGCCGCGCACCGACGACCTGCTGGCCCGTTCGATCAATATCAGCATTGGCGTCTCCGACGCTGGCCTGGGTTCCGCCTTTGGCGTGACAATCAACGACGATCTGGACGTCGTGGCGGAGCGGGCCGAAACCTTTCGCCGAGTCGCCTCCAGCTATCTCATCTGACTTCTTATACACCGGGATGTGAGCCACATGCGAGAATTCTGGCGATTAAATTTTTTTTCTTTATGAAGTATAGTAGAGGTGCTCGTCCAAACGGCAACAGTTCATCTGTTTTGAAGTGTGATAAAGAAGGGAAAGTCAATGTACGCAACCATAGCTGAAATCGCCCAATCTTTCGCGCGCGATGGGTTTGTCGTCGTCCCCAACCTGTTCAGTCGCGCGGAGGTAATGGTCCTTAAAGAGGAAATTCAGAATATTCTGCACGAGGTAAGGCAGGAGTCTGAA
>JAPOVP010000119.1 GCA_026708085.1 Caldilineaceae bacterium | reverse complement strand
CCTCCCTTGTGCGGGGGCTCCGCCCCCGCAACGCCCCCTCTCCTACAACATGCCTACTCGACCTGGTGCCGTCCAGCCAGCGGGTGCCACTGCGACCGGACGAGTACCCGCCAGCGCTCCGGGCATGGCCGGCGTCCGGCCTTTCGGACGAGGAAAGCCCCAGTCGGGCCCTTCAGACGTCGCCGAGTCCATCGTGAGCCGCTACAGGAGTACCCACCATCCGGCAATCCCCAGTCCGGACAGACCGATTCATAAGACAGTTCGAAAGTCTCTCTCCGGCGAAAGGGGGACCGCCGAGATCCGAAAGTCCCTCTCGCGGACTGGTTCGTCTATAGGAGCATTCTGTTCAGTGGGAGTGCTGCCTTGAAGAGAAGCGGCTACCTGAAAGCAGCAAGAGTGCCCTGCGCATACGGCACAACGCCTTCAACGGCAGCCGCCGATTACAACGATAAACTCGCCCAGCAACTTCCTGTCCGCAACCGCCTCCAACAGGGACCCGACTGTTCCCCGCTGCACCCGCTCGTGCAGCTTCGTCAAATCGTTCGCCACAGCGGCCGGACGGTCCCCGTACACCGCCAGTGCATCGGCCAGAAACGCCCCCAGCCGGTGCTGGCTCTCGTAAAAGACCAGCGTGTGCGGCGAGTCGACGTCCACCTCCAAAAAGCGCCGTCGCGCCGCCGGCCTTCTCGGCGCAAAGCCGCGAAATGTGAAACTGTGCAGCGGCAGCCCCGAAAGCACCAGCGCCGTGACCAGGCCCGTCGGCCCCGGTACCGCAGTGACCGGCAGCCCCGCCTCCAGCGCCCGCCGCACCGCCGTAAAGCCCGGATCGGAGATGCCCGGCGTACCCGCGTTCGTGACGACCGCTACCGAACGCCCGCCCCGCAGCGCGCCTACGATCCGCTCGACAGCCTGCCCTTCATTGTGCTCGTGGTAAGAAAACTGGGGTGTGTCGATTCCGTGGTGCTTTAGCAACCGGCCCGTCTTGCGCGTGTCCTCCGCTGCAATCAGATCCACTGACCGTAGCGTTTCCAGGGCTCGCAAGGAAATATCACCGAGGTTACCAATTGGCGTGGCGACAAGATAGAGCATGGCGGCCCGTCAATTGCTTGGCTTGCAATCACTCCAGGCAGGGCCCTTCAATGTGCGTGCTTGGCCGCCGCAGTCCCGGTACGCCCCTTCGAAAAACCTGGACCTCACTGCCCCGCTCCACTCGCAAACGCTTCAATTGCCGCGAATAGACGCTCCAGATCGGAAGGCCACACCTCGCCCATGTGCCCGATTCGGAATGCCTTTCCCCCGTACGGACCGTACCCGTTAGCGACCTGCATCTCTTGGCTACCCAGGAACCCGTTGAGCTTGCCGATATCCAGTCCCCTGCCGTTCTCCACGGTCGTCACCGTGTCCGACTCGTACCCGCGCTCCGCCATCAGCCCGAACCCGTTCGCCACCGCCCATTCGCGACTCATCTGCCCGCAGAAAGCGTGACGGGCATAGCGCGCCTCCAGCCCCTCGGCAAAAATGCGGTCAAGCTGCACGCTCAACGCACGCATCAGAGAAATGGCCGGCGTGGCCGGAGTCGTGCTCCGCTGCCGGTACTTGTCCAACTGCAGAAAATCAAAATACCAGCCGCGATGGGGAACCGATGCCGCACGATCCATCAACCGGTCGCTCACCGCCGCAAACGCCAGCCCTGGCGGCACCGCCAGCGCCTTCTGCGACGAAGTCAGCAGCAAATCCAGCCCCCACTCGTCAAAAGGCAGTTTCACTCCGCTGAAAGAAGACACCGCATCCACCAGCACCAGCGTCTCCGGGCTGACTACCCGCACACTCGCCGCGATCGCATCGATCGGGCTCGCCGCGCCCGTGCTCGTCTCATTGTGAACGACCGTGATCGCGTCCACCGGGCCGTCCGCAAGCGCCCCCTGCAGAGCCCCTTCAACCTGCTCCGGTTTGACCGCCGTACACCACGGCACTTCGACCGCGATCGCCTCCTTCCCGCATCCAACCGAAACGTCATGCCATCGCTGACTGAACGCCCCGTTCACAAAATTGATCACCCGCCCGCCCACAGCGTTCCGGATAGCCGCCTCCTGCAGCCCGGAGCCCGACGCCGCAACCGTGAAGACCCGCGCCTCCGTACAATACAGCGCCTGCAACTGCTCGCTGCACTTCCCGAAAAGCGACTCCAGCTCATCGCTGCGGTGACCGATCATCGGCGCACCCTGCGCCGCCAGCGTCGCCGGATGCACGTCGGTCGGTCCCGGCACGAACAGCCTCTGCGGCGGCTTATCCGCCGGCGTCACAAAATCGGCCCTCTCCCACCCAGCCTTCGAAGTGCCGTCAAGGGCCTCAGTGTTACGAACTGTCGCAGTCATCGAATTCAGTTTCCTCTGCAGTAGTGGACTCGCCACAACGGAAATAGTAGACCGGCCGGCAACTGTCCGGCGCCCGCCCTCAACCGCATGCCAGGCGGCAAAGGTATCTGCCTTACGCCTCCACCGGCTCCACGCACCCCGGCTCGTCGTTGCGCGGGTTATTCACCGTCCTGCTCACCGCCGCGGCCTCCATATCTTCGCCCTCGTACGGCCGCATCAGGTGTAGCAGCGTATCCGCCTTCTGCACGCTTGCATCCAGCCACTCGTCGTAGTCCTCCCGGTCGAGAATAACCGGCATACGATGATGAAGCGGCCCCATGAACTCGTTCGCATCCGTCGTCAACAGAGTGCACGACTCGATCACCGAGCCGTCCTTCTCCCAGTGTTCCCACAGCCCCGCAATCCCGAAAACCTCGCCCGACGCCAGACCGATCAGGTAGGGCTGCTTGCCGCCCTGCACCTTCTTCCACTCATAGAACCCATCCGCCGGCACAATACAGCGCCGGTACTTGTATGCCGCCCGAAACGAGGGCTTCTCCGCCGCCGTCTCCGAACGGGCATTGATCATCCGGCTCCCGATCTTCGGGTCTTTCGCCCAGAAAGGAACCAGCCCCCAATTCAGGTACGTCGCCTCCCGCATTCCCCCGTGGGGATTCGTCCGCACTGCCAGCACAGGCTGAGTCGGCGCAATGTTGTACCGCGGCCCCGTCTGCGGTGCCTCATCCAACTCAAACAACATCTGCAAATTCTGCGGCGAAGCCCGCAATACAAATCGACCGCACATCGCTACCTCCCCGTTAATCCGCGCGCCATAAACTCCTGCCGAATCCCCTATCGATCTTAGCCACACCTCCCCTCCCCTGTCAACAAACGCCCCCTCCAATCGCCCCCCGCCCTACCTTCAAGACGCCCCACTCCTTACCACTAATCACTATCCACTATCCACTATCCACTGACCACTGCCGTCCCCGTTTGACGGTTCTCCGTCCACCGGGTAGCATAGCGGGCAGTGTGCCGCAGACCGGAACCTGCGAATTAGCCCTAAGCCCATGCGACTCGCCGTCCTCGCCGACATCCACGGAAACCTGCCCGCGCTGCAAGCCGTCCTGACCGAACTGGAAAGGCTCCAGCCCGATTTCGTCGTCCTCAACGGCGACCTGATCAATCCCATGCCCTTCAACAACGGCGTCGTCGACCTCGTCCGTGCCTCCGACTGGGCCGTCGTGCGTGGCAATCACGAATTCTACCTGCTCGACTTTGGCACCGATCGTGCACCCCAGGGCGCCGACGACTCCGAACGCTGGGGCAGCCTTCACTGGCTTGTCAAACGAGTCGGAACCCGGCAGGCCAACTACCTGGCCGCACTGCCAGATGAACTGCGACTTCAATTCCCCGGCGCCCAGCCCATCCGCGTGGCGCACGGAGTGCCCGGCCGCAATCGCGTCGGCTTCTACCAACACATGCCGGACGAGAAAGTCATCGCCGAAATCGACCCGATCAAAGAGCGCAACGTCATCTCTGCCCATACCCACGTACAGGTCGACAGACATCTCTACAAGCCCGATTCGGATGATCCCATGACCCACCCGCACGAAAGCAGCGCCCTCTTCAGTGGTGCCAGCCCCTTCCAGGATTCGACCCCAACCGGCGAGTCCTGCCGCCACTGGCACCTGATGAATCCCGGCAGCATCGGTCTCCCCCTCAACGGCGACCCCGCAGCCCAGTTCGCCGTCATGGAATCTGTACCCGATAGCGAACAACCCGGCGGCTGGCGCGTGCAGCACCACCGTGTACATTACGACCGTTGCCCCGTCCTCGAGGCCTTTTCTACCTCAGGATTGCTGGATGCCGGCGGCGTAATCGCCCAGCTCTTCTATTGGGAACTGGTCACAGCCGAACCGGAGATCATCAACTACTTCCGCTGGTGCTGGTCCAACGGACATGACCCCGACGCCGAAGACATCCGCTACTCCTTTATCGCCTACAGCGAAGCGACCGGACGCGAGCGCTACGTTGACGAGCGCGACCCGCTGAAAGCGTCCCGGACCACATGAACTGTTCTCTGCGACTCGCATTCCTGGGCGACATCCACGGCAATCTGCCGGCTCTCGAAGCCGTGCTGAACGATATAGACCAACAGGCTCCTGATGCCGTCTTTCTGCTCGGCGATCTGATCAACCGCTGCCCCTGGACCCGCGACGTTATCGACATCCTGCGTCAACGAAACTGGCCGTCAGTCCAGGGCAACCACGACCTGGTTCTCGCCCAACTCAATACGCCGGAAAGTTCTCCCCCATTCAAGAACCGAAATCGTTTCCCCAATGTCCACTGGACCTGGGAGCAGTTGCGTCCCGAGGACCTTCGCTACCTTCTCCTCCTCCCACACGATTTCCTCATAGAGACCGCGGACGCGCCGCCGCTGCGACTCTTCCACGGAATCCCGGACAACCCCTTTGCCGGTATCGTACCTGACGCCGATGAAGAGTCGGTATCCAGCCAGATCGCAATTTACGACGAGCCCGTACTGATCTGCGGACACACCCACCAGCCGCTGGACCGCACCATCACCACCCGATCAACGGAAGCGTACAACGGCTCCTCCTGTCACGTCGAGCAGCGAATTCTCAACCCCGGTAGCGTCGGCATGCCCTACAACGGCGATCCCCGCGCCCAATATCTCCTCTTGGACCTCGTTCAGGAAGACGGCAAACTGGCCTGGCAACCCCATTTCCAAAGACTGGACTATGACTTTGATCGCGTCGCCAGCGCCTTCCGCTCCAGCGGCCTCCTTGAATCCAGCGGAGCGATCGCCGCGCTCAATCTGCGTACGATCAAAGACGGCCAGCCCTGGGCCAGCGACTACCAGCAGTGGGTGCGCAACCAACCCCACGCTGTGCGCAGCGACCCCGAAACTGCCGTCGAACTCTACTTGCAGTCCCACGGCCCCAACCAATGGGCATTCCTCGGCTGAACTTCCCATTCCGCCAGGTCGACTTTGAGCTTCCCCGCCATAAAGAACATATAATGGCCTGAGGCACCCGGTAACGCGTAACAGTCATTCAAACGAGACAAAAGAGAATGTCACCAAATCTATCAGATGTCAGAAACGAGCTCCCCGCCGTCCAGGCCTCGGCCTACCTCAACACAGGAAGCTATGGCCCTCTCAGTCGCGCTGCGGCAACAGCCATCGAGGAAGAAAACCGCCAGCAGTTGCAGGCCGGACGCCTGACAAGAATGGGCCCGTCTGCCCAGTCGATTCCAGCCTCCCTGCGCGCCGGCTTCGCCCGCGTCTTTGGTTGTGAAGCCGCTGAAGTTGCCCTCACCCACCACACGACCGATGGCATGAATATCGCAACCTGGGGTGTTCAATACCGGCCGGGCGACGAGATCGTCACCAACTCATGGGAGCATCCCGGTGGGCTCCTGCCCGTCTATGCCGCCGCCAGGCGCTTTGACCTCAAGGTGCGCATGGTCGCCCTCGACAAAGACGACGACGAAGACACCATTCTCACCAAGTTCGACCGCATCATCGGCCCGCGCACCAAACTGGTTTCGATCGCCCATGTCTCGTGGAAAACCGGGACCGTCCTACCCATCGACCGCCTCGCCGACCTTGTCCACCGCTATGACGGCCTCCTCGCCGTCGATGGCGCCCAGTCCGGCGGCGCTATGCGCCTCGATATGGCTTCGTCAGGGGCAGACTTCTACGCCATTCCCGGCCAGAAGTGGTTATGCGGGCCCGAGGGCATCGGCGCTCTCTACGTCAACCAGGAGCGAATCGGCGACCTGCTGCAGACCTACGTGGGCTACCCCAGCCTGCGCGACGGCGGCGCCTACGACGAAACTGGAATCTTCCTGCCCCCTGCCGGGGCCAGACGCTATGAGGTCGGCACAACCTACGGTCCTGCCATAGCCGGCATGTGGAGCGGATTGCAATGGCTGGAGGAGTTGGGCCTGGATTGGGTGTATGAGCGCACACAGAAGATGACCCGCTTCACCCGCGAGGTCCTTTCCGCCATACCAGCCGTCCGCCTCATTCATACCCCAACGCATGCCGGGCTGACCAGCTTCACCATCGATGGCATCTCCCCGTCAGCCGCTGTCGAGCAACTGGCCGAGACCGGCGTACTCATCCGCTCCGTACCCGATCCGGACCTGATAAGGGTCTCCTGCCACTTCTTTAACGATGAGGACGACATCGACAGACTGCGGGCCGGTATCGAAGGCCTGAACGGTGACGGCGCCTGATTGGACCCTGATCCCCAGTCCCTTCCGAAGGCCAACCGGCGGTCAGGACAGCAGGTCCGCCGTCGCCAGTTGATCTCGCAAATGTGCGCGGGCGCGGCTCAACCTCGACTTGACCGTGCCCCGCGGCAGCCGCAGATGGGCCGCAGCCTCCCCATAGTCGTAGCCGTGAACGTCCACGAGGACCACCACGTCCCGGTACCAGGAGGGGAGCCCTTCGATCAACCTCCCAAGACCTGCTAGCTGCTCGCGCCGCAGCGCGTATCGCTCCGGGTTCTGTTCGCAGCTCGACGCCGCAGCTTCATAGTCAGACTCCTCGATCATCTGGTCGAGACTCAGGGCGCCCCGCCGCTTCTGGCTCCTCAGATGGTCGTAACATGTGTTGGACACGATCCGCAGTAGCCACGCCCTGAAGTTGCCGTCTTTGAAGCGAGGCATCGCCCGGTGGACCTTGATCAACGCCTCCTGTACCGCATCGGCCGCGGCCTCCTCCGTCTGCAATATGCTGCGCGCCAGTCGCACTGCCGAGCCCCAGTTTCCCTCAACCAGGCCCTGGAACGCCAGCCCGTCCCCATCCCGGGCGGCCGAGATCAGGCTCTGCGGCCATCCTCCCCGGTCTCTGACATCAGTGGCCGCAAAACCTCTGCCGGAATCTGACTCCGATTGTGTGCCCTCTCCCCGCCTGCGCACCGCATCAATTCCGGTTTCTCTCAGGACCAGTTCGCTCTGTATCGTTGACATCAGCATATCCTTTCCCTATTGAAAACTACCGAATTACATGCCGGGCGCGCCTATGATTCTATCTCCATCCGGCTCTGCAATTAGGATATGCCCGCTTGGCCCTTTCAATCCTGAACCTTCCGCAACGCAACTCGGACCATTTGCTTACGGCAGCGTGCCTCCGCATCACGGGACACCTGTCCTTGCCAGGACTCGTCTGATTTGGTGTAACTGCTGAGTCCTTGCCCCAAGGCGCTCACGATTCAGCATGGCGAAAGATGTTTCTCTTTCCCTATCAATCCTATCGCCCTTCAATGGTTGCTTTCACTGACCACTGACTACTGACTACTGACCACTGCAGTTGGGCGGTCGGGCCTATTCGGCCCTCCCTTGTGCGGGGGCTCCGCCCCCGCAACGCCCCCTCTCCTACAACCTCGCGTCGTAGCCAGTAGGTGGGCAATACGAAAATGCCGACCCGTGTCGGCCCACGCTACCCCCCGCCAGCTGGCAGATTCCGAAAATGTGCCGGCGCGAGCAAGACAGGCGAGGCCACGCCCATATATGCCCAACGATCACCGCCATGACCATCGAGAGCCCGCGACAGAAACGCTGACGGTACATACCCCCCACGCAGACCGTACACAGAACATGGCCTGGTAGTTACGATTTTGATAGGTACAAGTGGGAAATGAGGAGAAAAGTGAGAGAAAAGGCGCGTCGACTGCAATTCGCGTCCGAGGAGCGTCCCACCGCTATTTCAGTGCCTTTGCGAGGAGTGGCGCGTTTCCGCAGGCGATTCCGGCGGGCGCCGGCCCGCTATCCTTCGGTCAGCTGATACCCGAAACCCCGCACCGTTACAATGAATCGGGACTCGGACGCCCCTTGCGCATCAGAGGCCTTCTCAATGCGGCTTCGCACCCTGCTGACCATGCGGTCGATGCTGGCGTCAAAAACGTCCCCGTCAACCTCCGACCAGATTTGGGTCGCCAGCTCATCTTTGCTGACCACACGCCCCCGATTCTGGTAGAGGTACCACAGGAGATCGAACTGCTTCACGCTGAGAGGGGGCAACAGCACCTCCCCGTCAATGAAGACCTGCCGTGTCGCCGAGTCAACTCGAATGCCCGGCTCCGGAAGGGCTTCGAGATAGGGCGCAGTAATCGTAGCCGACGGATCGTGGAATCGATATCGCGTAGCCGCAAACTGAAGCTCGTCGCCATCCTCAAGCCATGCCGTCGCGCCCGGCGACAACCGGTTCCCGTTGACAAAAACACCGTTCTTGCTTTCCAGGTCGTGCAGCCGGTAGGCATTCTCAATAAAGTGAAGTTCAGCGTGCAGCCGGCTCGCAAATCCATCGTTCACAACGACTGACGCGTTCGCAGAACGCCCAATCACCATCTGCTCCTTGGATAGTTCGTATTCCGTCCCTGCATCCGGCCCGCTGAGGCAGACCAGTCTCGCGTTCTGACTTGCGCGCATCAGTACTCCAATTGCTCTGTAAGAACGCCAAAAGCCCGGGTAAGAGCTCGTAGGTTCCGGTACATCAATGAGAGACCGCTGACGGAAGATCAGGCCGCCTCTTCATCAATACCGGATCAGCCCGCTCGACCTGAGAATGTCGGCCCCCCATGGTCTTAAGCCCTTTGGCAACGAACCCCTGTAAACTTCGCGCTTTTGGTTTCTTGTTTCCCTAATCCAGTTTCTCTGGTATTATAGTGCGCGAAAAGTAGATTTTCAACCTTCGCGCCCTGTAAGGATCGCGTCACTGTTGACGCGCCGGACTGGTTAAGATGTGAATCTTCAGGGCGCCGCCTTCGGGTAGCGAACCCGCAACTATACACTCTAGCCTCGATCCAAGTCATCCAAAGCCAGGCGGAGCCAAGCTTATCTGCACCAGCACCGGTGCACAGCGTAAGCGATGTTCGGATCGAGAACGCGCGTGATTCTACTGATCAATTATGGTACCTGAACAGAAGGAACCTGTCGGCGCCGCCGTTAGGTCAGAACCGCTAGAAGAAAACGTAACGGGCGAGAATCGCACCGAGATGCCTGCTGACCCAGGCCCGGCTGCCCCTAAAGTGTCGAGCGGTACCCTGACCGGCCACCAGATCGGCAGATATCTGGTGGGCGATCGGCTGGGGTCCGGCGGCGCCGCCAGCGTTTACCGCGGCTACGATCAAATCCAGGAGCGCACAGTCGCCCTCAAAATCCTGTCGCCCGGTGCCGATGACGCCGTACGTAGCCGCTTTCAGCATGAGGCCCGCACTGTCGCCAGCTTGAGGCACCCGCACATCGTCAAAACCCTGCAAGTGGGCGATTCATCGGGCGATAGCACCGCCTATATCGCCATGGAGCTGGTCGATGGCGATAGTCTGGATCAGCTTCTCAAGCGCCGCGGACGGCTCAGCGTGGCCGAATGTTGCAACCTCTTGGCCCCAATCGCCCGTGCCCTGGACTTCGCCCACCAGCACGAAATCATCCATCGGGACGTAAAACCCAGTAACATCCTTCTGCGCCCCGTTGACCCTGCCGCACTCGGTAGCGAACACCCCGATTCTCTTTCTGCCTCAGCTGTCCACGAAGCGGAAAAAATCCTGATTGGCTCGCCGTCAATTGGAGAGTATCCCCTCGGTCAGTCCGCAGTAGAGTTGCCGGTAGCGCCCCTTCTGTCCGACTTTGGAATCGCTCGCGCCCTCGATATGCCGGAGCTAACCAATGAGGGCCGCACAATCGGCACACCTGCCTACATGGCTCCCGAACAGTGTGCAGGCAGCCGCGAAGTGACCGGACGCGCCGACATCTATGCTTTAGGGGCCGTTCTCTACCGATGCTTGGTCGGCCGCCCACCCTTCACCGGCTCGACAACACAGATCCTGCATGCCCACGTATACGCGTCTCTTTCCTTACCCGACGATCTGCTCGCCTCACTCCCACCAGGACTCGTCGAAGTTCTCCGCCGCAGCCTCGCCAAGAATCCGTACGACCGCTACCCCGTCGCCCGTGAAATGGCCGACGATTTAACGGCAACTGCAGGCCTGCTTGCTTCCCTGGAAAATTCGCTCGCCGAGCAGACCTCTACACTCACGCTTGTTTCCCTGCCATCGGTCGGACCGCCTCCCTCTCCCTCGAATACGACGGACACTGTGATCGTTGCCGGCGCCGAGAGCCCGCTCGGTGGCGCGGTGCCGGAGAACATCATCCCGCAACGGCCCAGCGGGCTGGACTCCCGAAATGCCCCAACTGCCGATTCCAGGCGTTCGCGAAAGCCGCTGATCGCCGCCTTCCTGGGTGTCGTCATTGTTCTTGGTTTGCTGGCAGTAGGAAATCTCGCCAGAGATGCACTGCTGGGAGGAGCAGCGTCAGATGCCGTACAGAATCAGTCCAGTTCTGACGCGCCTGCCCTCGCCGTGCCTGCTGCCGAATCGGCGCCCAATGCAGGACAAGACGTCGCAGCTGAGGCGACAGCAGACAGTCCTGCTTCCTCATTCACCGATACTGATTCGCCAGTCGCCTCCGCCCCAGACGCCGTACCCGTTAAAGATGCCGCCGGTTCCTGCCAGTACCAGACGGCAGCTGAGTTTGAAAATTATCTCGGCGAAAATGAGTCGATTGCCCAGGAGCTCGGATGCCCGAGAGGTGTGCCCGTCCTCCTGGCGTTCGAGACGCAGTTCTTCCAGACCGGCATGGCCCTTGGCCGCCTGGACAAGCCCATCGTCTACCTGCGTTATTTCAGCAACGATGAGTGGGAACAGCGAGAACATGCCTGGCGCCAGGGGATGCAGGAAGTAGTCGACTCCCCAGACCTTCTGTCGCCGGCAGAAGACCTCTATCAGCCCGTACGCGGTATTGGGCAGATATGGGCCGAAAGCCTGTTTGTGAGACAGGCGTTGGGCTGGGCTTCCGGCCAGCCGGTAAAGGCTAACGGTATTCTACAATCGTTTGAAGGGGGGTTGCTGATATACAATAGTGATTTACAAGACACAATCAGTTTCCTGAAGTCGCAGTTGCGGCTCTAACTATCCACAATGGAGGACTATGATGCAGAACTCTACAGTTGAACGAGCCAGGTGGTGGAGCCGGTTCTCTTCGGCGAAATCATCCTACATGGTCGTTCTTATCGTTCTGGTGGCAGCCCTGGCACTGGCCGGCTGTAACAGAAGGCAGCAGGCCGAACCTACAGCGACCTCGCCGCCGCCCACCGACACGCCCGTGCCGCCTACGGATACACCGGTCCCGCCGACCGATACACCTACACCGGTCCCGCCGACCGACACACCTGAGCCGGAGCCGACCGCTACACCCGAGCCCGAGCCCGAACCCACCGACACACCCGCGCCAACCGCTACACCTGCCCCCGAACCTAAGGTAAGCATTCCCAGCGGCTGGGCAGCGGTCAAAAATGATCGCCTCGGCTACTCCTTTGCCGTCCCGCGCGGCTGGTCCGTCTTCGACCTTCAGAGCGGACAGCTGAGCCAGATCATGCGCTTCGTCAGCCCCGACGCGGCCAAACAGGTGGATGACGCCCTCACAGGCCCCGGCGGTGAGAACGCCGGCCACCTCGCAGTACAACTGGCCATCTTCTCCAGGCCGCCCATCGCTGCCATGGCCGGCGTCGGCATCTTCCCCGGCCTCGACGACGACATCTCGTCCGAAAGATTGGTGGAATGGCTGGAGAAGCAGCTGGAAGGTCTACCCTTGCCAATACCCGTGGAAGTGAAGAGCCTGGAGGCTGGCACGACCAACAACCTGCCCTCGATTAGTGGCGTTGCCACCGCCGATCTGGCCAGTCAGGGTCTGTTCGATGCCCATATTACGATTACTGCATTGCGGGCAAACGATACAGCCTACATCCTGGTTGTAGCCGTACCCCAAAACCAGGTCCAGAATCGGGCGAACGAGATCAAAGCAATTGTCGGTACCTTCCGACCCGAATAGTCTATACTGAGTGGACCCGGAATCGAGGAGAGAGAAGCCAGGGGATTGCGTTGCGTTCTGCACCGGTCCCCAGCTTTTCTCTTCTCGTTTTCATCTGTCGATATAAGAATTGCATGTTCACCATGCCCTGCCTGGAGGTGTATTGGTGACCCGCACGCGTGACGCAGCTCTGGATCTGAACTTTATTGTCGGACTGATGTCAACCGATTTCCGCGCCGAAGTGGTTCAGCGCGCTCTGGAGTGGAGGAAGAAAGCTGGCGGAAACCTGAGGAAACAGTTCCAAACAGCACTGCGCGATAACGTAAAAATCGATGGATTTCGAAACCCCCATAAGGCGGGCAACCCGCTTCTCCTTACTGAAATACTTCGTCGTCTGCCCTACTCAGCTGACCTCGTTTGCCCCGTACTTCAAATCTGGATGGACTCCCATTCGGAACTCTATGACGAGGTATGCGGACACCTGTTCGAACTGAAAATTCCAACCCCTGGTCTGGACCTCTCCGACAATCGCTTCGCCGGCAGTTGGAGCTTCGACTTTTGGCAACAGGAAAAGAAAAAGATCGTTGCCTCGCACACTCAATTCAGTGAAGACGATGTCGCCCTCATGCTATGCTGTGTATCGGGGAATATGCCGGTCTCTGATGATGGTGACCTAGACGATCTGGCAGAATCCCATAGTGACGCGTCTTTCCCCCAATGGCTCGAAGAACTGCGCGAGCTGCCGGCAGACGCCCCCCAATGGCAACAAGCGAGCGACTTCCTGGCATCCGCCGCCGAAATCATTGAACACAAAACCAAAGTACGTAGCTATACACTGAAATACGATGCAATCTTGGCCGGGATGAAGCAAGAGGTCGGACGTGAACTGGCCTTCTTTCAGATCGATCCCGATTCCTGGTCAGTAGAGCGGCTGTCCAACCGGCAGGCAGGCAACTGCCTTGCAACGCCTGATGAAATGGCGGAGCTACTACGCCAGACCGAGTCACTGAAGGTCTTGCTGACCGACTACAAGCCGCTTCACGACATTGCTCCGACTATCAATGAGGAAGTAGCCCTTTGGCCGCAGCGTGGAGAACTTCAGCAGCAGATTCTTCGCTGCCTCAGTCAAATCTATCTACTTTTTTCCAACTCTGGCAAAGATGACGATGAACTGGTAGCGACAGGCAATGGGCACGGCTCCCTTGACCCCGAATCGGCGGTTCCAGCTTACGAAGCGCTGGGCGGGCATGCTCACATCGATAGGTCGCAGTCCCACGACCAATCTTCTTCAGCCGGGGTACCGGTCAGACCACCTGATTCGACTGACACCCCCGCCGCTGAAGTGTCGCTCTCGGACACATCAGACTCGGAAGACGATGAACCGGATTCCGCACATACATCCATTCATGTTCGAAGCGATGAAACTCTTCTTCAACCCGGTGCAGAAGCACACTATGATTCGGATACTGTAAACGCCTCTCTGAAGGCAGAGATTAGTTTACTGAAACAAGATCTTCACGAGATTCGCGGCGAACTCAAGACGTCGCAGGATGTCGTCAGGCTCTGGCGGATCGCTTACGAAAAGGCCAGCAAGCGGATGGGGCAATCCGCGAAACCGCCGAGTAAAGACGCATTCCTGCCCATAGAAGACGTGAGAACCGCAGTGGCGCTTGCTAAAGAAAAATACTCTGGCGAGCTGATTTTTCTACCCAACTCGAAATCTGAAATCGAAGACAATCCATATGAGAAGCCCACGAACGTGCTAGCCGCGCTCGAATGGCTTGCAACGACCTTCTACCGTTCCAAAATGGGGGAAGTGAAAGTAACCGACCTGAATAAGTCTATTAAGAAGGTCTGTGGCTGGAGTTATACGGGACGTCAAAGCTGGAACACGATGAAGAAGTATGAGCCTTGGTATACGACCAGTTTTGAGGGCGAAAAACTCTGGCTGAAAAGGCACGTCGGCACCGGCAGCAACAAGGACTCTCGCTACACAATTCGCATTGCTTTCGACTGGGACAAAGCCCGGCAAGCCGTCGTCATCGGCTATATTGGTCAGCATCAACAGACTGACGCCACCTGAGAATGGCAGGGTAGCCACAATACTTCGCCATTGCAGAAACGCGTTTCACTCGCGAGACGAAAGGTAACTGTTTTGACTGAAAAAGCGATCGATCTACGCTCCGATACCGTGACTCACCCCACGGAGGAAATGCGGAAGGCAATGGCCTCCGCACCCGTCGGCGATGACGTCTACGGCGAAGACCCCACCGTGAATCGCCTTGAGGCAATGACGGCAGACCTTCTGGGCAAAGAGGCAGCACTATTTGTGTCCAGCGGCACGATGGGCAATCTTGCCTCCGTACTCAGCCACTGCGGTCGCGGAGACGAAATGATCCTGGGAGATCATTCCCACATCTTTACTTCCGAGCAAGGCGGAACTGCCGCGCTTGGAGGAGTTTTCCCTCGCCCTCTGCCTACTTCCCCTGATGGGACCTTGGACCTGGACCTGGTTGTGGAATCGATCCGCCCCGACAACGAGCACTACCCTCGCACCCGGCTGCTGGCTATCGAGAACACACACAACCGCAGCGGCGGGCGCTGTCTGCCGGTCGAATACATGGATGCCGCCGGCAAAGTGGCGCACAGCCACGATCTCAAACTGCACGTGGACGGTGCGCGCCTCTGGAACGCCGCAGTCGCGCTCAACGTCGCCCCCGCCCGTCTTCTCCAGGAGGCCGACAGCGCCAGCGTCTGTCTGAGCAAAGGCCTCGGTGCACCGGTCGGCTCCGTCATCGTCGGCGATACCGATTTCATCGGGCGCGCCCGGCGCATGCGCAAGGTTCTCGGCGGCGGCACTCGACAGGCCGGCATCATCGCCGCAGCCGGCATCGTTGCCATCACCGAAATGATCGAAAGACTGGCCGACGACCACGCCAATGCCCGCAAGCTGGCCGAAGGCCTCTCCAAACTGGACGGGATCATCATCGACCCGGAGACGGTGGAGACCGACATAGTCTACTTCGAGTTGCGGCGCGACGACATCACCCCGGCCCAGCTCTCCGCCGGCTTGAAAGAGTTGGATGTCCTCCTCAATCCGACTGGAAGCAACCTCCTGAGGGCGGTCACGAATCTGTCTGTTTCCTCTTCAGACATTGACCGTACCCTCGACGCCTTTGCCCGCGTCCTTGAGTCGAATGGCGGTGCCAACGGCGATGACGTGCTCGTTTACGGATAGGCGAAACGCGCAATGCGGTCACTGCCTCTACGGTCCATCTGGCAGATCGTCAGCGAGATCAATCTTGCTGAGATTCAACGCGAGATCGACGCACCCGTTCATCTGCTGATCGCAGCCGACGAAGAAACTGACGCCGAGCAAGCTGCCCGCCACCTCAGCTCCTCCGCTGCCGACTTCGTCCACCCCTGGATCACGGTCACCGACAGCAGCGGCTCTGGCATGCTCCCACAAAGCACTGAAATTGTACCTCGCTCCCCTGCTACCCAGGCCTCCTCACCACAACCGTCGCGCACATCCCCGGACTGCGCCCTGCTCATTTCTACCCAGCTCGAACTCAGTTCAGCCCTGCACTCTCTCCAGCAAGCGTTGAACTCGCAGTCTATCCCCTCTCTGATCGTTGTGGTCGGACCCGAGGCCAAACATCCCGATAGCGCCATCGCCCGCCGCGACGAACACGTGCGCGTGGCGATTCCGGAATGGTCGGATCGAGCTGTTGCCATGGTAGCTGGCACGCTGATACAAATCGTTCCCCCCGCTCTCCGGCTGCCTTTTGCCCGCCGCCTGCCCCCCCTGCGACCAGCCGCCCTCAACATGCTGATCCAGGAAACGTCGCAGGTAAACGCCAGCTACTCCTTCACTACTGGCCTGGGCGAAACTGTTCCCGGCCTGAACTTCGTCCTCGGCGCCGGAGACGCCATCGTCCTCACCAAGAATCAGCTGATGATGGCATACAAGATCGCTCTGGTCTCCGGAAAGACCGGCTCCCCTCAGCAGCTCTTGGGCGAGATCGTCGGCGTTCTCGGCGGCGGCTTTCTCTTCCGCCAGCTCGCCCGTCAGATGAGCGGCCTTATCCCGGTATGGGGCATCGTGCCAAAGGTCGCCGTCTCCTACGCCGGCACCTGGGCCATCGGCAGGGCCGTCACCGTGTGGGCAACCGAAGGACAGAAAATCACCCCGGAGCTGATGTCCGGCCACTATCGTGAGGCCTTGGAACATGGCCGCCAGGCCGCCCAGCGAATTGTCGACAAAGCCCGCCGGCCGCGTCCGTCCTCCGCCAAAAAGTTGCCCTCCCAAACCCAGGCCGTTTCCTCTCGGCTCTTGCGCCGCGTGGGCAAACGTTTACCTCGCCTGCCCTCCCGCAGAGGCTGAAGCGGCATCCGTTGCCGCCTTCCCCCCGGCTTGCAAATCCATCAATTTCCAACCGCTTTCATTTGACAGCCGCAAGCGTCCGTGATACCATTCGCGTTACATGTCTTGATTTCCTGATGGGGGCGTGGTGTAGCGGTTAGCATGTCGGCCTGTCAAGCCGGAGGTCGCGGGTTCAAATCCCGTCGCTCCCGCCTCGGCGGTAAAGATGCCAAACCATGGGGGAATCGGAGGAAGTGAGTAACCGGGCAGTGCCCTCCCTCCCGCACATAGACATGAAAAAACAGGTCAACCCGCTGATGGGTTGACCTGTTTACATTTCCAAATCCGCCGGCGCCTGCCCTATGCCATTAGACGGTGTCCATCTCAGGGGCGCCCATTATGTTGTAACCCCCATCCACATAGACGACCTCGCCGGTGACCTTTTGCGCCCAGTCTCCCAGCAGAAAGCGCGCCGCATTCCCCACGTCGGCCTGGGTTACGTTCCCCATCGGCGCCACTGTGCCAACGTAGCCTAGACTCTTCCGGAACCCGCTGACCCCCGCCGACGCTAGCGTTTTTATCGGACCCGCGCTAATCGCATTGACCCGCACCTGGTCCTTACCCAGGTCCCAGGCAAGATAGCGAATCGTAGCCTCCAACGCCGCCTTCGCTACGCCCATAACATTGTAGTTCGGCGTCACCTTCTCTGCCCCGTAGTACGTCATCGCCAGCATGCTGCCGCCCTCTGGCATCAACGGGATCGCACGCTTGGCCAGCGCCACCAGGCTGTAGCAACTGACATCGAGTGCGACCCGAAAACCCTCGCGGCTTGTGTCCACGAAACGTCCCCCCAGGTCCTCCCGCGGCGCAAATGCAATTGAGTGGACCAGAAAATCAAGTCCCCCGAAGTGATCCCCTGCCTTGACAAAGAGCTCGTCAATCGCCGCGTCGTCGGTGACATCGCACTCCTCGAAGAAGCGGCTGCCCACCTCTTCTGCCAGGGGCCTCACCCGCTTCTCCAGAAAGTCGCCCGCATAGCTGAAGCCAATCTCCGCGCCCTCCTCTGCCAGCGCCTGCGCTATACCCCAGGCGATTGAATTCTTGTTCGCAACGCCAAAAATGAGGCCGCGCTTCCCATCAAATGTCCCCATCACTCGCTCCTTACGTTTAATCCTTGCTCAACTCCACTGATTTTCCTGCCCCGTCGCAGCCCCCCGCCCCCAGGGCTTTCCCCCGCATTAACTCAGACAGGCAACCGAACAACCGCACAACCGCGTCCAGGCGTCGCCAGGTCTTTGGAAAAGGGCGAAAACATGAATGATTTGGCGAAAAAAACTGAAAAAACCTGAATTTTCACCAAATTACCCCTTTACAAGCAAATAAAAGCGTGCTATAATATTTTATGAGGGACCGAGTTGTCACGTTGTGGTTGGAAGCCACTATCGGGGGAAGCGTGGCATCCGGTTCCTTTTTCTATTGGTAAGCAATAGACCCCCCAACTTACCGGGAGAACCGGCCGCTGCTATTCGGCGGAAACGACCCGCAGGAATCTCCTCTTCCCTACCTGAAGTACGCTGTCCCCCCCGTTAGGTGTGACAGAGGTTTGCACTCCGTCCGATACCGCCTCCCCGTTCAGCCGCACCCCGCCTTGCTGAATGAGACGCCGCGCCTCACCTTTGCTGCGCACCAGTCCCGATGCACTCATCAAGTCCAGCAGATTCATCTCCTGAGACAACCTGAACTGTGGAGCGTCGCTCGGCGCCGCCCCCTCGTGCATGCGTACGGCGTCCACGGCCGCCTGCTCCGCCCTTTCCTCGCCGTGAAAGATGCTGACAATCTCTTTCGCCAGGGCCCGTTTCGCAGACTGCGGCGCCAACTCTCCGCTCTCTATCTGACCCATCATGCTATCGATCTCTTCTTGGCTCCAGCGCGTCACCAGCTCGGCGAAGTTCCGGATTGTATGGTCCGGGAGGTTAACTACCTTTGTGAAGATTACGCCCGGAGCTTCGTCGATTCCAATGTGATTGCCGGTCGACTTGCTCATTCGCAGGTGGCCGTCTGTTCCAACCAGAATCGGGAACGTCAACACGACCTGTGGTCGCATCTCCCGTGCGCTCATCAAGGTGCGCCCGGCCATCAGATTGAACAGCTGGTCCGTCCCGCCGATCTGCACGTCCGTGTCCAGCATGATGGCATCATATCCCTGCATCAGCGCATAGAAGAATTCGTGTAGCCAAATCGGCTCGCCCTTGGCATGCCGCTTGCTGAAATTGTCCCTGGCCAGAAACTGCTGCACTGTGAAGCTACTCGCCAGCTGAATGACACCGCCAAAGTCCAGCTCGCCCAGCCACTTGTGATTGTAGTCAACAACCGTCTTCTCCGGGTCCAGCACCCTGTGCGCCTGCTGCGTGAAACTCCTCGCATTTTCCATCGCCTCTTCCAGGCTCTGTTGCGTACGCGCGCTCTCCTTGTCGCTGGGGTCCCCAATCGTTCCCGTGAATGTACCGATCAAAAAAACTACAGTATGGCCAAGATCTTGGAACTGCCTCAGCTTTCGCAGAGGAACAGTATGCCCCAGATGAAGATCGCTCGACGTGGGATCGAAACCGCAGTAGACGCGCAGCGGCCGGCCGTTCTCGTAACTCTCCTCTAGCCTCTGACGCAGCTCCGCTTCCATATTGCTGCGGGTCCGATCATCGCCAAACTCCACCCCCCGCATCAATACAGCCATCTGCTCACCTACCCGCCGGAACTCACGCATCTCTCCATCCCTCCAAACTGCAGAATATCTTTCAAAAAATGATGACTACTATGTCCTTGCCAAATGGAGACCCCGTCAAGTGCAAGCGAGGATGCTTCTCTCTCCTCTTCCCTCCAATCCTCGATCAGTCGTCGCAGTCACTAACAACTGACCACTGACCACTGACCACCGCCGTTCTGGGCGGTCGGGCCTATTCGGCCCTCCCTTGTGCGGGGGCTCCGCCCC
>JAPOVP010000032.1 GCA_026708085.1 Caldilineaceae bacterium | reverse complement strand
TCCCATATATGCCCAACGTTCACCGCCATGACCATCGAGAGCCCGCTACAGAAATACTGACGGTACATTCCCCCCAGGCAGACCGCACACAGTACACACAGAACATGGCTTAGTAGTTACCAATATGGGCAAGAGAAAAGGAACATGGTTCGCAAACTGACCTGCCCCGCACTATGCTCGCGTCTGTGCGACTGCAAGCTCAGGCAAGACAGTGCAGCATAGTGAGCAACGGTCTGGTTATTTTGGAAACGGATGTTAAGCCACTCCGTGAGGGTGACTCAGTCGTCGAACTGCTGTTTCGCTCGCTGTTCGAGGCCAATAGGGTCCCCACTGACCACTAACCACTGACCACTGATCACTGCAGTTCCCCCGCCCGCCGCAAAGCCAGCTTGCGCCGCAGCTCGTCATGCGCCTCCCGGTCCAGCGGATACCGCGCCGCCGCAAACATCGACAGAACCAGCAGCACCGCCGGCACCGCGCCCATGAAGATCCGCAATGCCAGTACCGCCGCCGCCGGCTGCGTCTCCGCCGCACCCTCGATGAAGCCCGTAGCGGCCAGGACCTGCGGCACGATAAACCCCACCGCGAATGCCGTGGCGATCTTCCGGAACGTCACTAGGTAGGCCGAGTACACCCCCTCGCGGCGTTGACCGCTGTGCCACTCGTCCTCTTCGATGATGTCCGCCACAATCGCCCACGGGGTTGCATTGGCCGCACCGTACCCGATGCCCGCAACCGCCGCCGCGATCAGCACCAGCGGCGCATTCCCCGGCGGCAGCAGGCTGATCACCGCCATCACCGCCGCCCAAAAGATCATCATACGTATATACGTCTTGCTCTTCCCGTACCGCTGCATCAACCGCACCGTCAGCGGCATAGACAGGAACGCCACGCCCAGCACAGCCGCCAGCACCAAACTGTCGATCGGCGCCTCCAGCTGCATGTAGTACACCAGGAACCAGACGAACACCGAAGTGATGATGTCGACCGCGCTGAACGCCAGCACGTAGATCGCCGCGCCGATGCGGAATGGCCGGTTCGAGAACACCTCTTTGGTGATCTGAATGAAGTCGGGCCGGCCCTCCTCCTTCGGCAACTCCCGCTCCGGCTCGCGCACGAAAGCCACCACCAGCAGCGGCGACGCCACGACGACCAACCCCCACAGCGCGCCCGCCACCGCATAACCGCTCCGCAGCGCATCCGGCCCGCTGAACCAGCCCGCAAATACGCTTTCCGCCAGCAGCTTGAACAGCCCGGCCGTCAGCAGCGAAACGAAGATCGAGTTCCCCATGCGCCAACCGGCCAGGCTGGCCCGTTCGTCATAGTCCTCGGTCAGTTCCGCGGTGAGAGCGGCGTACGGCGCGTTGACGATCGTGAAGGCCGTGTCGTAGAGGATGAAAATGAACGCGTAGTAGAGGGCCGCCGCCACGTTCCCCTCGAACGGCGGCGGGCTGAACATGAGGAAAAAGCCAACCCCGAAGGGCAGCGCCCCCAGCAGCATGAACGGACGCCGCCGCCCCCAGCGGCTGCGGAAGCGATCGCTGATGATGCCGATCAGTGGGTCGTTGATACCGTCCCAGAACCGGCCGATGATGAAGGCAACACCGGCCAGCCCCACGTCAACCCCCACCACGCTGACGGTGAAGTAGAGCCAGAAAAGGGTCCGCGCCGTCGAGGCCGAGGCCGCGCCCCAATCGCCCAACCCATAGATCACCTTGGTAAAGGTGGGCAGCCGCTGTCGCGCAACCTCTGCCGTAATCGCCCCGCCTCCCTATCTTAGTTCTGGTCGAAAATCAGCCAGACCAGGCCCTGGTTGCCGTGTAGAGTGAATGTCTGGTTCTGGCTGTCCCGCTCTCGATTCCCGTCCATTACCCAGATCGTATAGGTGCCGGCCACGTTTCCGCCCGGCAGCTGGCTGGCGGGAATGCTCTTGCCGTAGTGGTATTTGTTGCCCTTAGGTCCCCCCCAGGTACTCGTCCCCGCGCGAGTGTTGTGATCTACTCCATGTACCTGCACTCCGTCCTTCTGCAATTCTACATAGTAGCTACCGTACTTCTGGACCTCGTCGCCGCGCCCCCCATGCACAAAGCCGATCTGAAGCTTCAATTCATGTCCACCATTGTCGGCAGGATCGACATCCCGCAACCTGAACTTGCAGCCATCGCCGCCAATGCCCGCACAGTGGTCTACATGGACTGGTGCGGGGACCGGTGTGGGCGGGACCGGCGTAGCGGTTGGCGGGACCGGCGTCGGCGGAATATTCTGCGCCACCGTGATCAGATGCGCGTTCTCCACATTGACCAGGTTGGAGAAAATCCAACCCGTCTGTCCGGACACGCAGCAAAACTGAAACCATGTGTACTCCTGGTTCCTGCCGCTGATATCGAACTGCGCACCCCTCGCCACCGTGCCGATGATGGCGAACGCCGTACTCGGCCCCGTGCGCACGTTGACGTTCGCCGCGGTCAGGTCCGTCTTGACCGTAAAGCGCGCCACCGTGGGCACAGGCGTATCCGTCGGCGCCGGCGTATCGGTCGCCGCCGGCGCCTGTTGCTGCTGCGCTGCCGGCGCGGCCTGCTGTGTCGTCCCGCCGCCGCCTGACGTTTGCGCCGCCATCGCCCCTTCCGGCGTCGATGTAAACGTGGGAACAACCGCCACCATCGCCCGCGTTGGTGTGGCCGTTGCCTCCGTACCGGACAAAAGTCCGCAACCGGCCACAAACAGCGCGCCCGCACACAGCGCCAGCACACGCAAGACCGATCTCCTTAAACTGACAGGGGGAACAGGTCGCTCAAAATTCAATTTCACTCGCATCGGCACAAAACTCTCCTTACAAAGCGAACATTCCGCCACCCCGTAGGGATAGCGGACAGATTTGGCACTATGTATCTATCATATCAGGTGCCGCAAATCGGCGAAAGTCGCGTTTCAGGGGGCGCATAATGGGATAAGAGATCGCTCAAGAAAAAGCCTCGCGCTCCCCCGCCTAACACTCGACTATCACGAGTTCGTCCAAACCTACGAATCGAAACCAGTCAGACAACTCATCCCAGACCCGGGTGCCCATCTCCCCGACGCCGTGCAAACGCATCTTCCCACCACACCCCGTAGGGGCACCCCTTGTGGGTGCCCTGATGGTTACTCTTGGACGCTACGTGAAACTCTATGTCCTTCGTGGAATGTTCACATTATGGACCTGTAAATTCTAGGTCAGACAAACTTCAACGAGGCTTGGTCAATGTCTGGTATGATATCCATAAGGAAGTTCGTTTCGTTGTGCTGCCAATGCAGTTGTCAGGAGTCAGAACTTGCTGTCAACACAGCGGCTCACTGAAAACCAGAAACCAGACTGAGCTCCAGCCCAAAGTCCTATGAATACACCTATTACACCCGGTGAAATTCTCTTGGAGGAGTACCTCAAACCAATGGGGATCTCTCAAAACGCAATGGCTCGCGCCATCGGAGTTTCCTCGCAGGCGATCAACGAAATTGTCCATGGCAAGCGTTCAATTACACCTGCCATGTCGATTCGTTTCGGCGCCTTCTTCGGGCAGTCAGAAGAATTCTGGCACGGACTCCAAATTGAATGCGATTCTCGCAAGAAGACCAGGGCAACATCCAGTGAGCAGGCCCCGTCCTTCACTGCCAAGCCTCGGTGACTTTCATTTCATCAAGCAAGCATCCTGCGCCTCTGCAGTCGCCACCGCGTGGTCAGCACAGAAACTCTTCCCCACAACGACAGTCACGCACTTCGCACTACGTAACCTTCTACTGTCTCGGCGCCCTAAAACCATTCGCCTCCGCCTCCGCCCGCGTACAAAACCAGAGATCGCCTTCTCCCTCCCTCATGTTCACCCGCGCGTAGGATGACGACTCCCCCTCCACATGATAGATCTTCGTATCCCTTCTCGTGTTTACATTCCCCTTGATGCTGCATGACGGATCCGGCTGGCTGACACACCCCTGCGGGCAACCCGCGCCAACCGCCTGCGTCGCAACGACCGTGGGCCTTTCCCCGATTTCACATGCCGACCACAGTCCCTCCCCCGCCAGCATCGCCTCCTCGGCCGCTGCCCGCGACCTGTCCGCGTACCGGCCCGGGTTGCCATAATCGTTGTAAACGGCCAGCCCCTCCTCCAACAACCGCACATTCCACAACACGCTGCCCTCGTCACCCTCAACCCACACATAGGCCAGCAAACGCCCGTACCTGTCCCGCCCCATCGGTTCAACCCGCACGCGCTGTCTCATCAGTGCCTTCGTATAGTCCGAAGCCTGCGCGCCAAAGCACTCCTCCGGCCGGCTCGGATGCACCGTCTCCGGCGTATCTATGTCCAACAACCGCAGCGTCTCCTCCTCCCCACTACCGAACCGCACCGTCAACGTATCCCCGTCCGCCACCTGCACCACGACACCCCATTCCCCACCGCTCTCCTCGCCGGAACCCTCCGTCGCCGTCGGCACAGCCGTAGGGGCGCTTGTCCCCTCCGAGCCGGATACCCTCGTCGCCGTAGCCGCAACCGCTCGCGTACTCGTCGCGGCCGTGGAAGCAGACGACGGCGTCTGCCCATCCCCGCCGCCGTCCCCCGGCCCGCCGAGCGCGAAGCCAATGACCACAACGAGCAGTATGAGCGCCACTACCAAGATGATATTTCTGATAAGTTTCAACGGCTGTCTCTCCGAATCAGTCCCAGGTCACTGCTGTACAAACCATCTTACCTCTGCGAGCGTCTGTCCTCGTCTGTGGGGTCAACACTGTATATTTCGTATGTTCCGCCTTCTCTGAATCATGTTTCCGGTGTGCCGGAAGGAAACTTCAAGCCTCCGGCAAACGTGGCCCGGACGATAGCGCGCCGCCTCCAAGGCAAACCTCAAAGCGGCCACACCAAAGATTACTCGGATTTCGTGAGATACTCGAAAGAACGGAGTCGATGCGATCCAGGGCGAGGCAACGAATGGTGAATGCGAGGAAAAGAGAATACAAGGGATGAAGTGAGAAGAGAACTGATTCTCCCGATATGTAATCTCCTGATTGGGTACTGGTTACGATGGTTCCCGGTAATGAATACGAAGATCGCCTCAATTGCAGCAAGCTTCCTTTGTTTTCGGGTATGTGTTGCAGTGTATACTGAACAAGATAGCGGCAGAATTCATGTCATCGGCTAGCGTAAGGCAACAAGAGAAGAGATTAGAAAATATGCCAAAACTTAAACCGGAAACGGTTTGGCCTTCAACATCTGAAGATAGTGAGATTCGTCGCGCCATCGCACACGATCCCGACACTCGGGAACTCTCTACTGAAGACTTTGAGAACATGCGCCTAGCATCCGAGGTTGCGCCACACTTGGTGGCCGCCTGTCGACAACAGCACGAAAACAAAGCGAATGTAAATCCCGTATGACACCAAGACTCTTCGCGCGCATCACGCAGTGGTATCGCGCCTGCCATGTTTGCCTTTACGCAATACGTAACACGCCAATAGCGGGTCTTCGAACTAAACGCACAATAGGACTGTAATCCCAATTCTCCGCCCCATCCCCCTACCCCGGCGCCTCCACCCCCCGCCCCATCAACACCGACAGCACCTCAAACCGCTCCCGCAGCGGTCCCCACACGCGCTCCCTGTGCAGCTCCGCCAGCGCCAGGATGCGCGCGTCCTCCTTGTCCGGGTAATAGCGCCGCCGATACCCGACCGCCTCGAAACCGGCCCTGCGGTAGAGACGCAGCGCAATCCCGTTGCTGACCCGCACCTCCAGCGTCGCCGTATGCGCGCCCTCCTCCCGCCCTAGCGCCAGCAGCGCCAGCAACAGCCACTCGCCGATCGACCGCCCGCGCCACGCCGGCTGCACTGCAATCGTGACAATGTGCATCTCCGCGCCGAACAGCATGAAGCCCCCTTGCGCGATCAGAGACGGTACTGCAGCCCCCGTCGCCCGAACCCCCTGGCCCGGCGCCGGCCCAACCTTCAGATAGCGGCTGCGGCTGCTGCGCGTCAGTTCACTATGGTAGGTAGCCAGCGTCCACGGGCTGGGAAAGCTGACCTTCTCCAGCTCCATCACACTCTCCAGATCGGTCAGCGTCAGAGGCCCAATCGCCAGCTGGCAGCGGGGTGGGGCAACCCGAGCACGTGAGTCGGAGTGCCGTTTTCGACGGTTCAGAAAGCTAGCCATCGGACACCAAAGCACACCGGTACCGCCTGAGCGTACCCGGCGACCGGTTGCTTCCCATTGGTTTTGCCTACTGAGGTGGGCGCAGATAGAGGGGCTGCAGCGGCGCGGTCATCGCAGGGGAGCCGGCGCGCAGGTGACGCATCGCCAGTCGCGCCAACCCCTCGCCCCGCGTCTGGAATAAAGCGACCGGTTCGCGGCCGGGCAGGTCATCCCCCGCGCCGCTTGGGGGCCGGGCCGCGCTCTTGCCCTGCACCGGCAGATCGAAATCCGCAGCCGGATCGATGCAGCGGACATGGGCCAGCCCCTCCAATTCCTGCCGCAGGGCACTGCTCAACTCGCCCACCAGCCACACAGGACGTCCCGCCGCCCGCAGCGCCGCAACCAGCGCCGCCGCTTGCCCGGCGCAATGGTCCGCCGCAGCCGGCAGCCACAGCGGATCATCATCCGGCGCCTCGGCCCAATTGAAGCGTCCCCGCCCCGCCTGCAGAACAGGCCACACATCCGCGCCCGGCGCCGCCAGCGGCATGAACCGCGCCGCGGTCACGCTCAACACCGGCAGACCGACCAACCGCGGCGGCTCCGGCAGCCCCAGCGCAATCCCCTTCACAACGCTGATACCAATCCGCACGCCCGTAAAACTGCCCGGCCCCGTCGTAACCGCCAAAATACCGACGTCGTCCATAACCGCGCCGGCCTGCGCAAGCACCTCCGCCACCGCCGGCAACGTCTCCTCCGTCTGCCGCCGCCGCGACCGCCACACCTTCTCAACCAGCACTGCGCCCCCAGCCGGGTCAAACAACACAACCGTACAGGCCGAAGAAGCAACATCAAGAGCAAGCAGCATATGCTAGGGGTTCGTCGCCGCTGGCCAACCGGCGGGGTTTACTGACCACTAACCACTGACCACTGACCACTGCAGTTTCTCAATCGGCAAGTCCCTGATCGTCCCCCGCGCCCCGCGCCAAAACCGGCATCGGCCTGTGGTGGGCAACAGGCGTAACGATCCCGTCAACCAGTTCACGCGTGCCGGCGACATTCAGCTTTTCATAGAAGAAAGCATAGTGCTCTTCCACACCGGCAAAGATCGCCTCCACCCGCTCACGCGGCAGCGCCCACAGCTCCGGCTTGAACGGCCCAAAGGCCTTCTTGCGCGTCTTGAGATGAAAAACGAGGTCGGAATCATTCGCCCCGCGCTCGTCCGCGTGATGCGCGTCCAGATGCGCGTACATCTCCTGGCGCAACGATTCAGGCAGACTGGGATGATCCAGGAATGTGTTCGAAAAACCCGTGGCCAGGTGAATCTCGATCGTCTGTGTCTCCGGAAACTTGCTGAACAACTCATCCGGCAGCGTACTCGCCCCATGCTGCACCGCCCCGCCCGAACCGTGGAACCGGGCGCGCTCGCCCAGGTCTTCAAGCGTATCGAAATCCACCGCCACATCGGCCTGCGTGCCGTCCGGCAGCAGAATCCCGCCGTGGGCCGTGCCCGTGGCCACACTGATCTTGCTCAGCCCCGCGTAGTCGCCCAGCTCGCCCAGCGCAGCCTTATAGCCGTGGATATACGCGTCCAATTCCGGCACCGTCGAGTTCTTTTCGCCCACCTCGCCGATCTCGCCGCCCAGGCTGATCGTGACGCCCTCCGGCTCCAGATCGCGGATGAACTTGGTCAGCATCGCCGAGCGCAGATAGTTGTCCCGCTGCTGCTCGTCCAGAGACGCCGGCTCCAGCGTCACCAGCGTGCTCGTATCGATGTCGATGTTCCAGTAACCGGCCGCCACCGCCTTCTTTGCCAGCGCTTTAACTTCGTTCACCGCGCCGTCCGGGTCCGACCTGTATTTCTTTCCGTCCACCTGAAAATGGTCGCCCTGGATGAAGATCGGCCCCCGGTATCCCTCTTTGATCGCGCCGGCGATCAGCACAGCCGAAAACTCGGCCGGCTCCTGGAACGTGTAACCCATCTCGCTGCGCGCGATCTCAAAAATGAACGCCCCCGTCTGCGTACGCTGAGCCGCCCGGTACGCAGCCCGCCCCGCCTCGTACGTGGAAAAACGCATGTTCATCGCCGGCACCGTGCGGTTCGTCCACGCATTGTCCGCCCTGGCCATGTAGAACTCGTGAATGCTGGCCGGGCACGCGCCCATCAACTGGCCCAGCTCCCAGATCAGCCACCGGCTGAACGTCTTCACCGGAAACGTCCCGAAAACCGCATCCCGCACCAGCGTATCGATCAGCTCGGCGCGCACCCTCTCCGCGTCCAGCAGCTCCACGCGCCCGCCGTCATCAATGCCCACCGCGCCCTTCAGATTCCGGCGCAGTTCGTAGACCGATTCATGTATCACAGCTGTTCCTCTCGTGTAATTTCAAACAGGGGGCCTGACTGCTGGCGAAAACACAGTCGCAACGGAACAGGGACCACCAGTTTTGACCGCGTTTGAACGCATCCGGTAGAATAGCAGAAACCAGATGAGAGTGAAAGATCCGTTTTCGGTTTTCAGGTTTCGTATCGGCGCTGGACCCTTTCGGCGCCGCTCAAGAACCAGCAATCCGCTACCAAGTACCCCTCCCGGAGGCATTCCATGTCAGGACTCAAACTCGGCGCGCACATGTCGATCGCAGGCGGCGTCAGCAACGCCCTCGACGCGGCCGCGGACGTACAGAGCAACGCCGTCCAGGTCTTTATGAAGAGCAACCGCCAGTGGAAAGGTCCGCAGATAAAGGAAGAGGACGTCTCCCGTTGGAACGAGCAGATGCCCGCCTTGGGCGTCGCCTATGCCGTCAGCCACGCCTCCTATCTCATCAACCTCGCCTCGCCCAAAGATGACCTGTGGGAAAAAAGCGTCGCCGCCTTTGCCGATGAGTTGGAGCGCGCCCACGCCTACGACATCCGCCACGTCGTCCTCCATCCCGGCGCCCACGTCGGCAGCGGCGAAGAAGCCGGCCTGCAGCGCATCGCCGACGCCCTCAACCACATCCACGCCCAGCTCCCCCAATGCAGCGGCGTCATCACCCTCCTCGAACTCATGGCCGGGCAGGGCACCACCCTGGGCTACACCTTCGCCCAGCTGGCCCGCATCATCGAACTGGTCGAGGACAAAGAGCGCGTCGGCGTCTGTCTCGACACCTGCCACGCCCTCGCCGCCGGCTACGACTTCCGCACCGCCGAGGGCTACGAGGCCATGATGACCGAGCTCGAAGAGACAATCGGCATCGACAGCGTCGGCTGCTGGCACTTCAACGACAGCTCAAATGATCACGGCAGCCGCAAAGACCGCCACGAGCACATCGGCGAAGGCTTTGTCGGCGTAGAAGGCTTCCGCCACATCCTCAACGACCTCCGCTGGGACGGCGTTCCCATGCTCCTCGAGACCCCCAAAAAAGAAGACGGCGACGGCAAAGACGAGCAAAACCTCCGCGCCCTCGCCGCCCTCGTAACCGACCCCACCCGCCTCCCCCAAGGCCTGCGCCCCAGCGGTTGACGCCAGCGGGCTACAATCACCGCCCATCATCTACCGCGGTCATCCCCTTCGGCTGGGGTCTCTGACTACTGCAGTTCCGGGCGGTCGGCCGCAAGCGGCCTCCCTTGTGCGGGGGGACTCCCCCCGCAACGCCCCCCTTCAACAACATGCCTCTTCGACCTGGTGTCGACATTCGCGACAAGTGCCTAATCGAATGAACCTCGCCAAACCACGTCCCGCCGGCCCCGTCAAATCCCCGCAGGTGCCTGCCCTATGCCTCGCCCAATATCGGTAAACACCTCCAGCCACCGCTGGCATGGATTCCCCGCCAGACTGTTCCCACCAAAAACCGGCATGTCTCCCTCTGTGCTCGCACTATTGATGCATCGATGAAGTAGAGTTATGCTAATGCATCATGAGAACCACTATCTCCCTTGACGACCAGCTTGCAAAGCAGATGCGTCGCGCAGCCGAAGCCCGCGGCATCAGCGTCAGCGCCTTCATCGCCAAAACGTTGGACGACGCTCTGAAGCGTCGCGAACCGTCCGAGCCGCCGCCCTTCCGGCTGGTGACCGTACGCGGCGTTCACCCCCGCCCAGGCATCGATCTCTACCGACCGAGAGCACTCGACGCACAGGATGACGAAGCCCGGTTCGGCCACGGCAGTCGGTAGACAATGTGCACACCTTTACAGCAAGTTGGCTGCACATGCTCTCTGCATTTTTCAACTGCCTGTTGTGCAAACTTGACTACCTTCAAATCAAGGAACTGGCCTTTCCAACTGGCATAATGCTCCGTTAGGCAGTCCTTCCGTCAGGATATTCTCCTCTGCCGGCACGGCTTGGAAGCGTCTTTCACACCGCATCCTCCGGCTCAGCCTCGTGAAACAGTTCTAGATAACTTTGATAGATGAAAGCCCGGTTGCGGGCTTGGCCTGTGAACTCGCGCAGAATTCCGTACTCTACTAGTCGTGCAACTAGGCTGTTGGCTGTCGGGTAGGTTGTGCCGATAAGCTCCTGGACGTCGTCCACCGAGGCAACCGGATGGGAAAAGATATGCTCTAGAACGCGATGTCCGTTGCCGGCAGCGCGGCCGAAGTTGTCGTTAATTACCCGGCGGTGCCTTTCGCGCAGAGCGAGTATTCTCTGGACCGTGTCGGTCGACTGCTCGCTCACCGCCACTACGCCCCGCAGGAAGAACACAAGCCATTTCTCCCATGATCCGGCATCACGCACTGCTTGCAGTTCGTCGTAATACTGTTGGCGGTACCGCTTGAAAAAGTAGGACAGATAGAGAACCGGTTTCGTCAATATCTGTTGCTGGCAGAGAAGGAATGTGATAAGCAACCGCCCGACACGGCCATTGCCGTCCTGAAACGGATGAATCGTCTCAAATTGAGCATGCACTAATCCGATTTTGATTAGCGGCGGTAGCTCGGTGTCGTAATGGATGAACCGCTCTAGGGACGACATCGCCTCAGCCAACTCAGAGGGTGGAGGTGGGACGAAGCTGGCCTCAAGCAGCGTGCAGTCCTCGGGTCCGATCCAGTTCTGCGAAGTGCGCAGTTCGCCGGGCGTTAGATGGGAACCGCGAACGCCTCGTAGAAGCTCGCCGTGGATTTCACAGATCAGTCGCGTCGATACTGGCAGCGTAGACAGCCGCTCTAGGCCGTAATTCATGGCGCCGACATAGTTGATTACTTCAACTGCATCCTTCGGACGGTTCGGCGTCAGAATTTCCGCCTCGGCTGCCAGCAGGTCTTGCAACGAACTTTGCGTCCCTTCGATCTGGCTCGATAACACCGCCTCATTGCGCACATACATATAGACGAACATTTCAGGGTCGGGCAGGATCTGGATCGAACCGTCCAGCCTGCCCAATGCGCGGTCGGCTTCGGACAACAGCTGCTGGAGTTCGTTCGTAAAGTGCACCGGCGGCTCTGGCGGCAATGCTTCTGGAAGAAACGCCCTGTATCCGCTTGGCTGTCTGACGTATCTTCCGGCCCGGGTAGAGGACGCTTGATCGTTATACATAGGATTCCATCGCTTCTGCGTGACTATGTAGCAAGCTTATATTAAAGGCTACCTTTAATATAACACACTTTTACTTCCATATTAAAGGCTACCTTTAATATGGAGGCAGTTTCCGGCCATATTAAAAGCTACCGTTAATATAGCCGCTCCCGCACTGCCTTCCTTCCCGCGCGCGAAGTTAAACGCCGCCGAATTCACCGCGCGGCAAGGATGACAACCATGATGAAACTTGCTTGAACAGTGGGGTGCCCTACTAAAGTTGAGGCCGCGAAACCTCAACAGCGCGAGAACTACGCCGCTCCGAGCCGCCTCTCGCCCGCCTTCACACCAACTCAGGCTCCGAATCCAGCAGCCGCACAACAACCTCGATCAACTCCGTCACCTTCTCGTCGCTGAATCCGCTGACATCAAGACCATGAGCAATTGCGTTCCTATACTTCATCATGTCGGTCAGATAATCGTTGTCCTCGCGCGAAATGATGCCGTGCATGACCGCCATGTCGAGGACGTAAGACGCCGTGGTGACGCGCGTGATGGAAATCTCCGCGGTCTCGATCAGATTCCGGATGGCGGCCTCACAAGTCGACCAGACCAACAGGTAGGCGGCTTCGCCCGAACCCTTCTCAAGAACCACTGCCGCCTCGGCCAGACGCCGGCGGATCTCCTCTTCGGCAAAAGGCTTCGCACCCTCAGGAGACTCCAGTTTCTCCGGCTCGCCTACCAGCAGCAGGTCATAGCTCCAGCCAGGCTTCTCATACAGAGTTTCCGCCAGCTCTGTCATTCTGGGTGACCTTGCCAACGAAGTCCTGGCCTTGACTTCAATCACTCGGGTTTCCTCACCTTTACGCACGACCAGGTCAGCACGGTAGCCGGGCAGGAAATCCCGCCGGCAGTTTTCCTCTACTTCATAGCCTCTGCTGCGGTACTCTGCTGCCTTCTTGTCAATGAACTTCCTTTCAAGTATCGCGATGTCTTCAGTCAAGGTGTCACCCCCTGGACAGGCCCACGCAGCGGCTGGGACCAGTAGAAAAAGCGCGTGAAACTTATCTCACACCCCACCTTCACGCTGCCCACATCATCCAACTGATCGAGGAATAGACCGCGTCGGCGTCTCTCTCGACACCTGCCACGCACTGGCCGCCGGCTACGACATCCGCACGACCGCGCTCGAGGAAACTGTCGGTATCGACAGCGTCGGCCGCTGGCATTTCAATCTACGTTTGCCATAACAGCCAATAGTGGAAGCGAATACCGACCGTTCCGCGCAGTCCCGCAAAGAAATCCCGACACGCCTCTACCGTCCTTCGCGCCCCTTCGCGTAACTTCGCGGATCGATCGGTTTCATCTGTCACAAGATCCAACCGAAAACATCCCAAACAGACCTGCAGCCGTTCCGTTCTCATTGAGTTCAGAACGACCTCCCCAAAACGCCAACGAAACCCGGCACTTACCCACCCACTAAAAACTAAAAACTAACCACTAAAAACTGCAGTTCACCAATCCACCTCCAACAACCTCACCAACTCCCCCGCACTCGTCGTCCCCCGCACCCGCACCCGCCGCAACTGGAAAAGATTATCCGTCGAATGCGTGGCTCCCGCATTGATCGTCACACCCCCCCAGAAACCCGCACTCTCAAATATCCGGATCGTATTGCTGTCATAATGCCCAAAAGGATACGTAATAAAACGCGGCCGCACCCCCAGCTCATGCTCAATCGTCTCCGCGCTCCCCAGCGCCTGCCACACCAGGAAGTCATCGTTTCGATTCCGCAAACTGGCGTGATTACGACCGTGCGATTCGATGAACATCCCCGCCGCCTTCATCTCCCGCGCCATATCCCACGACAGATACAGCGGGTTCCCCTCATCCATGTAGTCCGATACCACGAAAAACATCCCCGTCATGCCGAACTCCTGTAGCAACGGAAACGCGTTCTCGTAGTTGTCGCGATAACCGTCGTCAAAGGTGAGGATCACCGGCTTTTCCGGCAGCGGCGTGCCCTGGTTCAGATGGCCCACCAGATCATACATACTGATCGGCGTATACCCGCCATCGGCCAGCGCCTGCAGGTGGCTCCGGAACAGGTCCGGCGATACCGACAAATCCCGCCGGTACACATCCGACCCGGGCGGCGGCACGCTCACATAGTGATACATCAGAATCGGCACCTGCACCTGCCGTATCCATCCGTCGGGAATCGGCGGCGGTTTCGGCGACACAAGCGACTTCGGCTGCTCTTCCGGCCCGTGATGAACCGCCGGCAGCATCAGAACGGCCGCACCGCTGTGCACTGCCGGCAGCATGATCTCAAACTCCTCACGCTCCTTGGCCGTCTCCTCCCGGATGATCTGCGCCAGTATCCAGTCGTGGTACTGGCTCACACGCGTATAAACACCGTAAAACGCCGGCCGCGCGCAGCCAATGCCAAAGCTCACCAGCCCCGCCAGCTGCCAGCCGCCCTCGCCGTCCGGCACCACCAGCGGGCCGCCGCTGTCACCGTGGCACGCGTCCTTGCCCCCCTCCTTGAATCCCGCGCACAGCATGTTCTCCGTGATCATCCTGCCCATCGAGCTGGTGCACTCCTCCTCCGACACGATCGGCAACTCCACCTGCTGCAGGTCATAGGACACCAGACCTGCACTGCCGTCCTCCGAAAGCGCCCCCCAGCCAATCACTGTCCCCAGCGTGCCCGGCCCGGCCAGCGCCAGGTCGTCAGCGCCCAGCAGCGTGACCAGCTCGGCGTCCGCCGGCTCCGTCAGATGCAGCAGCGCCAGGTCATGTGCGAAGTCGTGGGCAAAGTCGAATCCGTAGCGAGGATGCAGGACAATACGGTCAACCGACCTTTTCTGCCCCTGCCCGCTGTCCAGCCTGTGAGGGCCAACCGTCGCCACAATATCGTCCGGCGACGCGTTCACTACGCAGTGGGCTGCCGTCAGCGCCCAGCTGGGAGCCACGAGCGACGCGCCGCAGAACGTGTGGTAGCCCGGTTCGGTGAAAGCCTGGATCGCGACCATCCACGGCCAGTCCCCCGGCGCCGCCTTTTCGCCGCCCACGATCTGCCCCTGCAGAACCGCGGATGGCGGCGTAGCCGTCGCCACCGGCGTCACACTCGACTGCCCGTCCCCCGCGGCCACTGCTCTGACCGCAGGCCCGGAGACTGCAACGCGATCGGGGCTGACGGTGTTGGAGCGCACCGACAATGCCTGCTCGTTCCGCGCCAAATTGGCGCCCTCACCCGCTGCCGCTGCTTCAACGGCCACGGCCACTTGGGGGGCCGCCGGCTCCGGCATGGTGACACGATTCCACGACATCAGAATCACGACCGGCGCCAGAATGGATAGGATGCTGAGGCCGCCATATGACTGGATCGAGCGACGCGAAAAGACAGATCTGCGTACTCTCCTGCTTTGGATGTCAGCATGAAATGCGCCCCTGTTTGCGAGGGGCGCATCGGAAACGGAGTAACGATTAGACAGCCGGGGAAAGCGCAAATTCATGCCCGCATTCTAACAAATCGGGCATGAGAGCGCCAAAAAAGGTTGATAATTTCGCCCCGACGCGTATAATATGGTTGGGCCAAAAGCTGAAAGCGAGGAACCGGGGCCGCCGCCTATGCCGGACCCGCGGCGTGCCAGGAGAAACCCAACATGACGATCATGAAAATGTCCGCCGCGCTGCAACCCGCGGAAAAGATGAAGTTTCTCTCTGAACTCATGGTCTTTCAGGACCTGACCTCCAGAGAAATGGAAGAGCTGAATCGCATCACCACCATGAGCACCGTGCGCAAAGGACGCGTCTTCTACCGCCCCGAGGAGCCCGGCGAAGTCCTTTTCATCCTCAAGGAAGGCCGCGTACAGCTCTATCGCATCAGCCCTGAAGGCAAAAAGCTCGTCATCACAACCCTCGGCCCCCACACTCTCTTCGGCGAAATGGCCCTGCTCGGCACCAAAATGCACAACACCTTTGCCGAAGCCATCGATGACTGCCTCATCTGCGTCATGAGCCGCAACGACCTCGAACGGCTTATCCTCAGCAAGCCCCAGGTCGCCCTGCGCATTCTCGAGAGCACCGGCAAGCGCCTGCAGGAGGCCGAAGAAAGCCTCGAAAACATGGCCTTCAAAGGCATCCCCGCCCGCCTGGCCAATCTGCTCCTGCGCCTCTCCGACGAGCAGCAGTCCGACGAAGTAACCGGCCTCACCCACCAGGACCTGGCCGAAAGCATCGGCACCTACCGCGAAACCGCCACGCAGGTCCTCAACGACCTCAAAGCGCGCGGCCTCATCGAAATCGGCCGCAAGCGCATCAAACTTCTCGACCGCGAATCCATTTCCATCATAGGCAGTAAACGTATCAAACTGCTCGACGAGAATATCTGAACCACTGCGGCCGCTTTCCACCGCTTAGCGATCTATGACACCAGTGGAACACGGTGTCTTGCTCGCCATCGGCCGCTGGGGTCTCTTCAACGGTCAGGTGCCAGTTGTGACCCAGGGCCGCCTGCAAATTTCGCGCCCCGCCAAAAGCTCCGCCCAGCCTCTGGAAGTGCCCATTGAACAGCCCGTTCCATCCCCAGGCACACCTCCCTTCCCTCCTGCTCGGCCAGCATCTCTCCCGTCTGAAAAACAGCGCGAAACTCTCCCCTGCCTCCTTCGTATAGGTCAACAAAAGGAAATAGTGAATACCCCCGGCACCGCCGTTCCGTCCCGTGCTCCCAGGCCCAGCCTTCGCCCGCGCCGTATCGCCAAAAAATAGAGCCTCGGCCCATGACCGGCCAATCGCCCCTCATCGAAATTCACAACCTGACCAGGACCTACCACATCGGACGCACCGCGCTGCACGCGCTCAATAACGTCTCTCTCACCATCGAACCGGGTGAGTACGTGGCCGTCGTGGGCACCAGCGGCTCCGGCAAGAGCACCCTTCTCAATATCCTCGGCCTGCTCGACCGGCCCACCGAGGGTACATATCGCATCCGCCAGCAGGACGCTGTCGAGCTGACCGACAGACAGCGCACGACCCTGAGAAACAGGGAGATTGGATTCGTCTTCCAGGAGTTCAATCTTCTGGCGCGTGCCACCGCCCAACGCCAGGCGGAACTGCCCCTCTTCTATGCCGGTATCTCCCCTAAAGAGTCTCGCCGCCGCGCCCTTGACGCCCTCGCCCAAGTTGGCCTGGCCGATCGAGTCAATCACAGACCGGAAGAGCTGTCAGGAGGACAGCGCCAGCGGGTTGCCATCGCCCGCGCCCTCGTCAACCGCCCCTCTCTCCTTCTCGCCGACGAGCCAACCGGCGCAATCGATACACAAACCGGTGAAGAGGTCATGACTCTCTTCGAGCAGCGGCACATGGAAGGACTGACACTGGTGGTCGTCACCCACGATCGGGAGATCGCGGCCAGGGCCCGGCGCATAATCACCCTGCGCGACGGTGCCGTCATATCCGACGAGCGTCGACCAGCCCCGGTAGCGTCGTGAATAAACATTCTCACATGGCTGCCAGCAACCAGGCCGGAGGAGACCCGACGTGAGGCTGCTGAGATACTTCTCCCTGGCTGTCGAAAATATCGCCGTCCGCAAACTGCGCTCCATCCTCACAATGTTGGGCGTCATCATCGGCGTGGCCTCCGTTCTCACGACCTTGGGCATCGGCCGTGGCGCGTCGGCCGACATCATGCAACAGATCGGCAGCGAGGGCCTTACCCTTCTCATCGTCCAATCCGGCTCGATGTTCGACGAAATCAGGACATCCGATCGGCCGCTCACGATGGCCGACGTGGCCGCCCTTTCCGACCGCTCCCTCCATCCCGACATAGTCCAGGCCGTCCCTCTCTACAGACAATATATTTTTCCGGGGACTGGCAATGACACCGGTTTCCTCGAGGTAGTGGGAACGACCGCCACCTATGCCGCGATTCACAGTCTGGAACTGGCCCAGGGACGCTTTCTCACCGAGACCGAAATTGCGCAAAGTACAAAATCCGTTGTCATCGGCGCCGATGTGGTCCAAAGGCTGTTGGCGGGAACCAACGCAGTCGGACAAAGCCTGCGCATCGATCGCCAGCCCTTTACCGTCGTTGGCGTGCTCAAGAAACAAGGCTGGGGCAGGTTCGGCAACTTGGACGGCAGTGCAATCATCCCTTTAACAGTGGCGCAGGATCGCCTGCGGCCCGCCTTCACCGCCCACCGCCATCGCGGTGAATACACCGTCAGCGAGATCCACGTCAACGCCGCAAGCATCGAACGCGCGAACGCCGCCGCCAGACAGATCGAACAGACCCTGCGCCTGCGCCGTGCCCTCACCGCAGACGAGCCCAACGACTTCTCCATCGACAATCAGGCCTGGCTGCTCGAAAGGGTCAACTCCGTTGCCGCCACCCTGACCGCCTTCCTCGCCGGCATCGGCGCCATTAGCCTCCTGGTCGGCGGCATCGGCATTATGAACATCATGCTCGTCTCCGTTACCGAACGCACAAGAGAAATCGGCCTGCGCAAAGCCGTCGGCGCACACAACCGCGATATACTCCTTCAATTCCTGGCCGAAGCGCTCATGTTGACTCTCGTTGGCGGCCTCATCGGGATCGCCATCAGCTTCGGCCTCGCAGAAGTCGTCGAAAGCTTCTCAACCCCGGACTTCCCTCTGGTCGTCCTCATCGAGCCCGGCTCTCTGGCCGCCGCCGTCAGCGTCAGCGCCGCCTGCGGCCTTCTCTTCGGCCTCTACCCCGCCATACGCGCCACCCGTCTGGACCCCATCGAGGCCTTGCGCCATGAGTGACTTCAAGGTAGCCCCCATCCGTGCTCTGCGCGACATGCCCCAGAATTTCAGGGCCCGCCGCCTTGCAATACAGAGTGGATTGCCCATGATCCGGCCCGTAAGCAGCAGGCCGCTATGCGCCTTCCTTCGATAGGAGCATCCCAATGAACCGCAGGTATCTCTTGCTCATTGTAATTGCTCTCATTGCTGCGGCCGCTGCCGTCGCCGCCTATCTTCTCTTCTTTCAAGCCTCGGATGCAACCCGGCCCGGAAATCTGTCCGCACTGGAAGGGAGCGCAGAAACCACTCGCATCCGGCCCGCGGACGCCTCCATCGGCCAGCTGAAGGCCGCCGGCAACATCAACCTCATCAACGAAACTCAGGTAGTCGCACACATCGACGGCTTCGTCAAAGAGGTACGCGTCGAAGTCGGCGACACCGTCAACGCCGGCGACCTCCTCCTCTCTCTGCACCAGGAAGACCTGCAGCGCGCAGCCGAGCAGGCCCGCATCGACCTCGCCTCCTCCCAGCTCAGACTCAGGCGGCTGCTGACCAGCGCCGACGAAATCGAGCTGGAATTGGGAAAACTGAACGTCGCACAAGCGGAACTGGACCAGCAGAAAGCGCTGCAGGACCTCGCCGCAACTCAGATAATCGCTCCCATTACCGGCTCCGTTCTCACCCTCGATGCCGCTCCGGGGACGAAAGTTTCGTCCGGTACCGTAGTCGCTACGCTTGCCGATCCCAGCCGCCTCGAGCTGACCGTACAGGTGGCTGAAGTAGACATTCCCAGGATCGAAAGAGGCCGTCCCGTGGACATCGTCATCGACGCCTTTCCCGACCAGACCTTTGCCGGTGAGATCAGCCGCATCGATCCCTTCAACAATATCCAAAGTGGTGCTATCAACTATCCGGTCACCATTCGACTTCTCGACAACGACCTGGCCCCGGTACTTCCGGGAATGTCAGCTGTAGCGACCCTGAGAGACGAACCGGAAGATGACCTCTGGCTCGTCCCCTCCTCCGCCATTCAGGAGGTGAACGGCGAAACCGTCGTCACGGTCGTACGCGGCCAGGAGCACCTGCCGGTTACCGTCACCCCGGAGGGCCTTCATGGAGAGTGGACCATAGTCCGCTCCGTAAACCTCAAGAACGATGACGAAGTGTTAGGCACGACCGCTACCTTCATGGGACAATAAGCTGCCACCCCCGGCCCCCTGCAAGATCTGTCCGAAAAAGCGACCGCTAAGTCCCTACCAAATGGCGATCATAATCCAGCACAGCGAAAGGTGTTCCTTTCCAAGCCTATAAAACATCAATCGCTGCTTTCACTGACCACTGACTACTGACCACTGCAGTTCTGGGCGGTCGGCCGCAAGCGGCCTCCCTTGTGCGGGGGCTCCGCCCCCGCAACGCC
>JAPOVP010000097.1 GCA_026708085.1 Caldilineaceae bacterium | reverse complement strand
GTTGTAGGAGAGGGGGCGTTGCGGGGGCGGAGCCCCCGCACAAGGGAGGGCCGGAACTGCAGTGGTTAGTGGTCAGTGGTTAGTGGTCAGTGGGCTGTGAAGGCGGCGACTGATGGCATACATGTGTGAAGAGGAGATTGAGAACTTCGCTTGACGCGCTCAGGGTAGCGAAGGGACTGTGGCTAAGTAATGGCTTGTGCGTCAGGAATCGTAGAAAAGGACGGGCTGGGCCTGTTGGATGATGCCGAGCTTGGAGGCGGATGTGTAGAACCTCTGGAGGCTGGCGAAGCAGTCGACGTCGAAGCGGTATTGGATGTTTTTGTGCAGATAGGCGCGGCCGGTGGCGGCGAGGGACTCGTTGTTGGGATAGTGGGCGCAGGCGATGTCGTCGAGAGCGGTGACGCCGGCCCGGCGAGAGTCGCGCACGGCCTGCAAGTGGGCAGGGGTCAGGGCGTCGGGCCGGCCGGTCCAGAAGGCGAAAACGAAAGGGAGGCGTGTCATGCCGCGCCATTCTTCGCAAAGGTCATGTTTGCGCAGGCCCATGCCGACGTGGTCGACGAAGAGGGCACGGTCGCCGATAAGGAGGGCGGCGTCGCAACGCTGGAGCATGGCGGGAAGGTTTGGTTCCATGGTCACGAATTCGGGCTCGATGTCGAACCATTCGGCGCAGAGGATGCGCATGAGGGCGGCGGAGGTCCGGGAGCTGGAGTCGAGGGCGACAGACCTGGCTCTTGTGAGCGGCTTGCGGGAGAAGGAGGCGACCGAGGCGACCGGTCCTATCGAGGTGACGGCGGCTCCGGGCACGACGCGGTAGCGGGGTCCGTACTCGATGGGCGAGACGAGCGCGAGGTCGACTTCTCCATTGTGCAGCCAGGCGGAAACTCTGGAGGGCACTGCGTACTTGAGTGAGAAGAGGTCGGGGCGTTTGCCGAGACCGTGCCAGAGAGGGCGGGCGTTGAGGTAGTTTACGCAGCCGACTCGAACGGGTTTCGTGCCGGCCTGGGGGGAGCATGCATGGTTTTGGCGCCGTTGCCAGTTTAACATGATTAAGACGTCCTTGTCTTAACGGGCCCCTAGGGGCTATGGAGTTTTAGGTTTGCAACCTACGAAAGACGAGATTGCAGCGAACGTAGTGTCCAGTCATTGGACCTACCGGGCCTATGATACATCAGGCCAGGCGGAAGTCCAAGGCGCGATTTTTTCGTATGCGGCGGCGGCCTGGAGGACAAGCGTGTCGGCGTGGTAGCGGCCTACGATCTGGAGGGCGACAGGCAGGCCGTCGGAGGCGAAGCCGCAGGGGACGCTGGCGGCGGGCTGGCCGGTGAGATTGAAGGGGTAGGTGAAGGGTAGGCGGTCGAAGATCGACGGGGTGGGCGCGCCTTCGATCTGGGCGGGCCAGTCGTCAACGCGCCAGGCCGTTAGCGGCATCTGGGGTGTGAGCAGGAGGTCGTAGTCTTCGAAGAACTCGCGAGCCTGGTGATAGAAGACCGTTCGGGACATCTCGGCGCGGCCCAGTTCTTCGGCTGAGTAATGGCGGCCCTGCCGGATCATGTCGACGAGGCTCGGTTCGAAGGCTTGTGGATTCTCGTCGTAGGCCTCGCCGACGCGGGCGGCCATGGAGGCGAACCAGCAGACTTCGGCACCGGGGCGGGGGTTGTCCCAACCGGGATCAACGGCCTCCACGTTGCAGCCGAGGTCGGAGAAGCGCTGGGCGGCCTCGCCGGCGAGGCGACGCACGTCGGGGTCGACGGCGGCGTAGCCGAAGTCTTCGCTCCAGGCGACGCGCAGGCCCTGCAGCGCGGGCAGGGGGTCGGTTACGGCGGCGAGGTAGTCGTCGGGGCGGCTGGCGATGGCGGTGGGATCGCGGGGGTCGGGGCCGGCAATGGCCTGGGTGAAGAGGGCGGCGTCGGCTACGGTGCGGGAGATGGGACCGTTGTGGGAGCGGGCGGACCAGATGTCGAGGTTGGGCCAGTAGGGCAGGCGTCCGAATGAGGGCTTATGGCCAAAGACGCCGCAGAGGGCGGCGGGAATGCGAATTGAGCCGGCACCGTCGGAGCCATGGGCGAGCGGGCAGAGGCCGGCGGCGACGGCTGCGGCTGCGCCACCGCTGGAGCCGCCGGGCGTGCGCTCGGTGTTCCAGGGGTTGCGGCCCGGCTCGCCGAGCAGGTTGTCGCACATGTCCTTGTGGCCGAGGTGGGGCGTGTTGGTCTTGCCGAGGATGATACCGCCGGCGGCGCGGACGCGGCCGGTGATTATGCCGTCGAAGCCGGCGACCTGGTCCTTCTGGAGGATGGTGCCGCTGGTGTGGCGGAGGCCGGCGCTGGGTTCGAGGTCTTTGATGGGGACGGGGAGGCCGTGAAGGGGGCGGAGTTCCTGGCCGCGCATGACTGCGTCTTCGGCGGCGCGGGCGGCGTCGAGGGCGAGGTCGGCGTCAACGGAGAGGAAGGCGTTGATGGAAGGGTTGACTTCCTCGATGCGGGCGAGGAAGGCTTCGGTCAGTTCGACTGGGGAGAGCTGCTTGGCGCGGATGGCGGCGGTGAGGTTGGTTGCTGGTGTGCGGAAGAGTTCTGGAGGGGCCACTTTGGGGTTCCTTTTTGGAGAGGTTGCTTCACATTGCCTTACATTCAGAAGATATCGCGGACATTGCAGCTGAAGCCGGGCAAGACCTGGCCGCCGTCAAGCGTGTCGTCTGCAGAGAGCCTGACCAGGGGTTGGTTGGGTTGGTGTACATCGAGAGTGCGCGCTTCGGGATCGACGGTCCAGACGAGGGGGACACCGAAGCTGATCCACATGCGGGCCTTGTCGAAGAGTTGTCGAGGGCTGTCGCTTGGGGAGGCGATTTCGACTGCGAGATCCGGGGGACCTTCGAAGTATCCGGGGACATCCTGGTCCGGCGGCAGTCTGTGGGCAGAGATGAAGGCGACATCGGGTTCTCTGACGGTGTCAGGTTCTTTTTCGAGGAGGAATCCTGCGTCGGAGGCAACGATTGTCCCCATTCCATGAGGTTTGACAAATGCACCCAATAGAATTGTCAGATTAGCCACGGTCTTGCCGTGTCTTATTCCCGCTGGCATCGTCTCGCAAAGCACTCCTCTAAGCAGTTCGCCGCGAACACCTTGGCTGCTAAGGTGGTGCAGGTCTTCGGCAGTGAGCAGCTTCTCAGTTGTTACAGTCATGGCGTTTCCCCCGTCACAGTTGAGGTGAGGGCATTATACTACAGGTGATGATGTGGGGGGACTATGGGGCTGCGGGGGGTGCAGTCGGTTTTTTGGGGCGAGAATGGTCAGGTAGAAAGTGGGTGTTTTGGGGGATACTTGGGCAGGCACAAGGCCTGCCACCGCGGGAGCGCTTGGGGAGGATTGGGGAGAGCGGCGCGTGCCGAAGTGCTTGGGCAGGCACAAGGCCTGCCACCGCGGGATCGCTTGGGGAGGATTGGGGAGAGCGGCGCGTGCCGAGGTGCTTGGGCAGGCACAAGGCCTGCACCTACGGGAGCGCTTTGGGGGTATGGGGAGATTGGGCGGACCGGTGGGCTTGGGCAGGCATAAGGCCTGCCCCTACGGGAGCGCTTGGGGAGGATTGGGGAGAGCGGCGCGTGCCGACGTGCTTGGGCAGGCACAAGGCCTGCCCCTACGGGAGCGCTTTGGGGGATTGGGGGAGGCGTGGCGGGTTGCGGCCCAAGGGCAGGCACAAGGCCTGCCCCTACGGGAGCGCTTTGGGGGGATTGGGGAGAGCGGCGCCCGCCGAGGTGCTTGGGCAGGCACAAGGCCTGCCCCTACGGGAGCGCTTTGGGGGAGGGGGGAGGCGGGGCGGGTTGCGGTGCGAGGGCAGGCACAAGGCCTGCCCCTACCGATGCGGTAGGGGAGGAAGGGAATGGTGCCAAGGGTGGGCGGGCCAGGGCAGTCACGAGGCCTGCCCCTACGGGGGCGCTTGGGGGGAAAACGAGGTCTGCGGGCTAGTTGGGGCGGGGCTGGTCGATGAGGCGGGCGAGGGCGGCGCCGAGGGGGAGGTCATCGATGTGGCCGAAGGCGTTGACGCGGAGCTGGCCGGCGCGGTCGATGACGACGAGGCTGGGGGTGCCGCGAAGGCGGTAGCGGCCCATGGTGACGGGCGTGGGTTCGCCAGGCGTGTGGGCGTCCACGCCGACAGGAAATGTGATCTTGTACTCGTGAAGAAAGGCCTCGAGAGAGACGGGCGTCATGGCTTCGTGATGTTCGAAGACGGTGTGAAGTCCGAGCAAGGTGACATCGTCTCCGAAGTTCTGCTGGATGCGCTGGGCTTGCGGGATCCCGTGGGAGACGCAGCCGGGGCAGAGCATCTGGAATGCTTCGATAACGACGACCTCACCGCGGAGGTTGGCGAGAGTCAGGTTGGCCTTGGTGTTGAACCAGCGGGTGACGGACAGTTCGGGGGCGGCTATGTAGGTTGTTTCGGTGGCCAAAGCCTTTACAATCCTTTCCAACAAGCTCTGAGAGATGGTCCTCGCAATGTCAGGGCGCCGCTTTGCAGAGGTCCTGAGGGATTGAAGCAGGCGGAGATGTTCGGTTCGCCTTCAGTGCTCTTGGCTGGTTCGTTCCGGTACTCTTTTGAGACTGGATCTTCACCGAAATCTCCGCGTGTGGGACTCTCAATTGTTCTGGGCGAAGATGAGCCACACTTCGCCGTTACCTCCCGACACAGAAAAGTAATAGTTCTGGCTGTCGCGTTCGCCGTTGCCGTCTCTGACGAAGATCGTGTAGTTGCCGGCAACGTTTCCGCCGGGAACCTGGCTTAACGGGACCGCTTTCAGATAGTTGTACTTATTTCCCTGGGGACCCTGGTGGGTTGAGTTTCCACCGCGCGTGGAGTTGTTCACGGCGGAAACGTGAACGCCATCCTTGTGCAACTCCACATAGTAGCTGCCGCCGATGCCCTGAATCTCGTCGCCGCGTCCTTCATGGACGAAACCAATAAAGAGCTTCAGCTCGCCGCCGCCGTTGTTTCTGAGATCCGTGTTTCGCAACCTGAATTTGCAGCCGTCACCGCCAATGCCTGCGCAGGGGTCGGTCACAGGTTGCGGCACGGGAGTCGGCGGCACGGGCGTAGGCGGGATGGGCGTGGCGGTCGGGATAGGGGTCGGCGGCGGTGTGGGAATGACGGGCGCTACCTGTACGAGCTCCGGATAGGTTGCTGTCACCAGCGGGCTGTAGACCCAGGCGTACTGGCCACCGAAAATGATCTGCCACCAGCCACCGGCAGGGTTCTTGCCGGAGATCGGGAATCGTTCTCCGGGCGAGGCCTGTCCAACGACGGGATAGTTGGTTCCCGGGCCGGCGCGCACGTTCATGATGCGGTTGATGCTCACTGTGGGAGACGCGGAGGTAGCCGTTGGCGTCGGCGTGGGCGGTGGGGTCGGCGAAGCAGTAGGCGTCACCGTCGGTGTCGCGGTCGCTTCCAAGGCTGCCAGCCGGTCTTCGTAGGTGGCCAAGCGGTCGGACATGGAGGAGACCAGTTCCACCATGGCTTCAACCCGGGCCGCCAGATTTTCGAGGGTCAGGCCGGCTTCCTGTGCGTAGAGAGGCACAGTGATACCGAGGAGAGCTACCACTATCAGCAATACCAATCGTGTCTTTTTCATCCTCATTCCCGATCTTTGGACATCTCAAGTGTGAATTGGGGGAGCCGGTGTGTGGCACTGCGTTTGTGCCATTTTGTTGGGCTGGAAGTCATCAGGCCATCCGGTCCATTGCCGGCTATCCAGGTCATTCGCCTGTGCCGGAACGCAGATTTTGGGGCGCCGCCTTCTCAGGTCTGAGCTTGTCAAGACCGAAAAATGTGGCGCCGCCGAACTGTCAAATCATCAGAAGGCCAATCAGCTGCCCAGTTTCTTTCAGGTTACCTATACGAAATGTGGGGATGGCAACAGGTCCAATCCCTAGTCGCTTCCTCTGGGGGCCTCCAAGCCCTCCGCACCTGTCAGGAACGTTGAGATGCTTTGCTATCAAGGAACCCGGCGGCAAGTGGTTCTAAGCCTATGTCAAAGGATCTGGCTGAGGAAGAGTTTGGTTCGCTCGTGCTGAGCGTTGGTGAAAAAGTGTTCGGGGGTGCCAACTTCCATGATTTCACCGCCATCCATAAAGACGATGCGGTCGGCGACCTCGCGGGCGAAACCCATTTCGTGGGTAACGACGAGCATGGTCATGCCGGTTTCGGCCAGCTCCTGCATTACGTCGAGCACCTCTTTGATCATTTCGGGGTCGAGTGCCGACGTGGGTTCGTCGAAGAGCATGATCTTTGGGGACATGGCGAGCGAGCGGGCGATAGCGACGCGCTGCTGCTGGCCGCCGGAGAGCTGGCCGGGATACTTGTCGGCCTGTTCGGGGATGCCGACGCGGTTGAGCAGGCCCATAGCGGTATCCATGGCTTCGTCTTTTTTCATCTTACGAACCTGGATCGGGGCCAGGGTGATGTTTTCCAATACCGTCAGATGAGGAAAGAGGTTGAACTGCTGGAAGACCATGCCGGCTTCGGAGCGGATCTGCTCGATGTTGCGGACGTCGCGGGTGAGGGGGATGCCGTCGACGATGATGTCGCCGGCCTGATGCTCTTCCAGGCGGTTGATGCAGCGAATGAAGGTGGATTTGCCGGATCCTGATGGACCGATGATGACAACCACTTCCTGGGCCTGGACGCGCAGGGTACAGTTTTTGAGCGCCTGGAAGTCGCCGAACCATTTGCAGACGTCCTGGCAGATTATGATTTCGTCGGCGGTGTTGTTTTCGGTCATTTTGGGCACCTCGAAACGGGTATTGCGTATTGCTCAGACTGTAGAGAATTCTGGCTTACCGTTCCCTGGGCTAGCGTTCGCCGACGCCCAGCCGCTGCTCGATACGGCGGCTGGCGTAGGACATGCTGTAGCTGAAGATCCAGAAAAGGACGGCGACGAAGGCATAGACCTCTGGGTGTGTACCGAGCCAGTCGGGATTGGCAATGATTGTACGGGCTATGCCGAGCAGGTCGAAGATACCGACGAGCGCGACAAGGGTTGTGTCTTTGAAGAGGCTGATGAACTGCCCCACGAGAACGGGGATGACGGCGCGCAGCGCCTGGGGCAGGATGATGTGCATGGTGGACTGGAAGGTGCTGAGGCCGAGGGCCTGGGCGGCCTCATACTGGCCGCGAGAGATTGACTGCAGGCCGCCGCGCACGTTTTCGGCGGTGTAGGCTGCGGAAAAGAGGGTGATGGCGACGAGGGCGCGCAGGACGCGGTCTACGAGCGGGAAGCCGTCGGGCAGGAACAGCTGCAGCATGACCTGGCCCATGAAGAGCAGGCTGATGAGAGGGACGCCGCGGATGAATTCGATGTAGATCACGCTGATGACGCGAATGGCGGGCAACTTTGACTGGCGGCCGAGCGCAAGCAGGACACCAAGCGGGAAAGAGAGGGTGATGCCGAAGAATGCGAGCAGGAGGGAGAGGAGAAGGCCGCCCCAAAGGATGGGCTGGACCGGGGGCAAGGGGCCTTCCTCAGCACCAACGCCGCGCAAGAGGATGAGCATGACGACGAGATAGGCGAGGACAAGGTAGGCTACGGCGCGGCCGCGACGTTGGATCGGCAGGAAGCCCGCGACGAGGTATCCGGTGCTGGCGGCGACGACGGTGATGAGCAGGTACAGGCGGGTCCCCATCGAGAAGAATGGGACGAACATGAGAGCGAAGGGAATGGCAATGAGAACGCGGGCGGCGCCGCTGAATTGGCCACTGATCAGCTTCCACGAGACGCCGACGACGACGCCGAGCAGATAGATGACGAGCCAGAGGCGCCAGGCTTCGACGGCCGGGTACTGGCCGCGCATGATGAGATTAAAGTTGGCGGGAATGACGCCCCATTCGGCGGAACCGAAAGCCCAGCGCAATAGGAGGCGGGCAACGAAAACAATGAAGGCCAGGGCGACAATCGTAAGGAGCGAGTTGAACAGGTCGCTGAAGAGGTTGCGCCGCACCCAACCGAGGAGGGTGTAGCGTTCGGTCACTGGAAGGACTGAGCGGTCCGATGGGGTGCCAGCCGCGGTGGTCATCTGTCGGTCGTTCCTTGCGATTTGCTTTGCGGGTCCCTGATTGCGGGTTCGGAGTGAGACTTAGGAATGGCGCCTCTAGCGTTCGACGAGACGAATACGGCGGTTGTAGATGTTCATGAGCAGGGATGTCAGCAGGCTCAGAGACAGGTAGGTGCCCATGATCAAGGTAAACATTTCAATCTCGCGGCCCGTCTGGTTCAGGATGGTATTGCCGGCGACGGCGAACAGATCGGGATAGCCGATTGCGATGGCCAGGGAGGAGTTTTTGGTCAGGTTCAGGTACTGGCTGGTGAGCGGCGGGATGATGACGCGCAAGGCCTGGGGGAAAATGATAAGGCGCAGGGTCTGTGCCGGGTTGAGTCCCAGGGAGGTAGCGGCTTCACGCTGGCCCTTGGAAACGGACTGGATTCCAGCGCGCACGACTTCGGCGATAAAGGCTGCGGTATAGATGATGAGTCCGGAAAGCAGTGCCATGAACTGCTGGCTCAGAATCTTCCCCCCCTTGGTGTTGAAGCCCTCCAGAAAGGGTTGGTCGAGGGTCACGGGCTGCGGCAGAACTATCCAGCCAACGAGGCCGACTGCGGCTACGGTTACAATGAACCAGAGGGTGATGAGCGGCATACGCCCAGTGCGTTTGCCCTGTTCACGAAGGAAGTATGAAACGACGGCGCCAAGGACGATGCCAGCGCCCAAGACAATCAGAAAGGTGCCCCAGGAGTCGGTAGGGATACCCCAGGGAATGGCGACGCCGCGGTTGCTGAGGAATATGGGGCCGGGCAGGATGATGGCTTCGGCCACGCGCGGCAGCTTGAAGAAGACGGCCTGCGCCCAGAAGATGAGCAGGACGAGCAGGGGAATGTTGCGGAAGATATCGATATAGATGGCGGCGATGCGGTTGACAAGAAAGTTGGTTGAAAGTCGCATGACGCCGATGACGATTCCGAGAGCGGTGGCAAAGATAATGCCGAGGAAGGCGACCTGAAATGTATTGAGGAGACCGACAACGAAGGCCCTGAGGTAGGTTTTTTCGCGTGAGTATTCGATCAGGCTTTCGCCAATATCGAAGCCGGCGGCCTGGCTGAGGAAGCTGAAGCTGATGGCGACGTTGTGCTTTTCGCGCAGCCCGGTGATCATGTTGCTGTAGAAGAAGAGTCCCAGCCCAACCACAATCAAGACAACAAGGAGTTGACTGAAGATGCCGAGCACGCGTTCATCGCGGTAGAAGGGCGGGCGAACCTGACTGGCGTGGATCTCCTGCATAGGCTGACTCAGGGGTCATTGCAGCCATGCGGCCGGCCGTGAGACTGGCCGCATGGCATTGCAAGTGAATTAGCGGATCGGGGGCGCGTACAGGATGCCGCCGTCGGTGTAGAGGCTGTTAAGACCGCGGGGCAGGTCAAAGACCGTGTCCGGGCCGAGATTTCGATCATAGATCTCGGCGTAGTTGCCGAGTTGCTTGATCACATCCACGAAGCAACCGGAGTTGGAGAGGCCGATCTTGGCGCAGAAGTCACCTTCCAGGCCGAGCAGTTTGCGGATGTTGGGGTCGTTGCTGTCCATGAAGCTGTCGACGTTCTGGGAGGTGATGCCGTGTTCTTCAGCCAGCATGGTGGAGTAAACGACCCAGTTGACGATGTCGAACCACTGGTCATCGCCATGGCGAACGGCCGGGCCCAGAGGCTCCTTGGAGAGTGTCACGTTGATGATAACGTGATCGCCGGGGACCGTTAGCGTGGTCTGGCGTGAGACGAGGCTGGACTTGTCGGTGGTGACTGCGTCGCAGCGGCCTTCGTCGTAGGCGGTGAAGGACTGGTCAAAGTCTTCGTATACGACGGCTTCGTAGTCAACCCCTGCCGCGGCGAACTGGTCGGCGAGGTTAAGCTCGGTGGTCGTACCGGTGACGACGCAGACGGAGGCGCCCTGCAGGTCCTGCAGTGTAGCGACACCGCTTTCCTTACGTACCATCAGGCCCTGGCCATCGTAGAAGGTGGTGGGTCCGAAGTTCATGCCCAGATCGGTGTCGCGAGACATCGTCCAAGTGGTATTGCGGATGATGACATCGCCCTCACCGCTGGAGAGGATAGTAAAGCGTTCTTTGGCGGTGGCAGGCCGAACTTCCAGAGCATTGGCGTCGCCGAAGATGGCCGCAGCGATGGCGCGGCAGTAGTCGACGTCAAAGCCGGAGAAGTTGCCTTCGGAATCGAGGAAGCCGAAGCCTGGCAGCTGGGCATTGCCGATGCAGACCAGTTTGCCGCGTTCCTGTACGATACTTAGCGTGGACTGCACTTCCTGCATTGCCGGCGCTGCCGCCTCGTCGGACTCGACGACTTCGGGGCCTGCTGCGGGGCTCATGCAGGCCGCGATGATCATGCCGATCACCATCGACAGAATCATACCGGCTTTGTTCAATTTCCTCATGCTTTTCATACAACGCTCCTTTTGGTGAATGGTGAGAAAGTAACACTCTTAAGTTGCCAGTAATTGACTGGACGGAAAAAAGATTTCAGCCAAGCAAGGCGACGCCCCCCGCAGACGCGTAAGATGCCTCATTCGGCCGGTCCTCCCTGAGAAACTTCTGCAAAGGAAGGTCCTACTCAAGTATAATACAATACCATATGTATCACAACAGAGTCAGATTTCCTCGATTTCCTCGGATTGGGCTGTTTTTGGACCTGACTGTGTGAAACGAGCATTAAGGAGAATGTCGCAGGAGCCTGGAACCGGTGTCGGTGACGCAACGTTTCGAGAAGAATCGTCGTGTGCGCTGCCAAGGAACCTTCATCGCTCCGCATTGGTTTGGGAGACTTTTTGAAGCTGTGGGAAACGGGTGACGGGCACAAGATTCCTCGGGCGATTTGAGAAAGGTTTGCCTTGTGCTTTGGCCGATATTCATTTTTCTTTTGAGTAAACGGTCTGGGTGGGCTATAATCGATGAATGTAGATTTTTCTTGAAGCGCTCAGTCTGGCGCCGATTTCACTGATAGCGAGCTGGTTGGTCCCCGCGTAACGACTGGAGAACTGAATGCTGGCGGAACTGTCCAACACCATAGCAACCCTCATTGGGATATTCGTGGCTCTCCTGGGCGCGTTTATCTTTGCCTTCTGGATCGCGATGGGGATTTGGACATTCAACGACATTCGCAGCCGGACGCGGGACTGGCTCGCGATTGCACTTGCCAGTCTTCTGGTACTGGTATTCCCGCTGGTTGGGCTCGTACTCTACATGATGGTCCGCCCCAGGGAGACTCTGGCCGACGTATTCGACCGTGCACTTGAAGAGGAATCTCTTCTCAGGGAGCTGGAGTCGACGCTTTCCTGCTATCGCTGCGGTTTGCCCGTTCAGGAAAACTGGAACTTCTGCTCAAACTGCCACAGTCAGCTGCGCTATGCCTGCTCGAACTGCGGGAAGGCAATGCGGCACGAATGGGACATTTGCGTGAACTGCGGGGCTGACCAGATCGAGCAGGAGAGTACAACGACAGGCGTGCGGAGCAACTCCAGGCATAGAGCGGGCGAAACAACCACGACGGCCACGCAAGAGATGGTGGAGGGTGACTTGAGGTTCAGACCTCCACAGGAAACTTCTCAACGAAGTTAGCTTTCATCCCTAAGAACAAAAACACAGTTCCAGAGTTCCCCTGCGTGACAGGGTATGCTTTCGCGCCTGTCGGTGTTTTGTTTTCTTCCTGGGAGGGGCGAATTCCGGGAGTCGATGACGCTTATTTGACCTGGGAATCCGAGGCCGCATCATGTCGTCCATCCACGAGGCGTGCCCCTTCGGTGGTTTTGTTTGTACGAGAGGTCTAGGGGGGCGGAGGCGGGCACCCACAAGGGGTGCCTCTACGCGGGTTTTGGGTGAGATGACAGGGTTTCGGGGGGGGCGGCGCGTGGGGGAGGGGGGAAACCCTACTACTGGAGTGGTTGGTGGTCAGTGGTCAGGCACGGCGATTCTCCTGCATCAGAGTTGATAGTGGACTGGCCATGGTATTGTAGCTGCTAGAAGCGAGCGAGAGTTGCCCTCAAGTTCGGAATGCGCGAAGGGGCAGGGGACGGTCGCAGATGGGCGAGCGATTCGCTAGAATCGCGTAGATTGAAGTCGTGCTCGTGATATAGTGCGCCAGTTATGGAGCAGGTGGAAAGTGGCAAGGGAGGGTGTTGTGGTTACACAAGCTCCAACGAAGCCAGAAACCGGAGAATCCTCGCCGCGGGGGAGGCCGCCGCTGGAGAGCGGCGACCAGCTCAGCCGCGCCGAGTTTCATCGCCGCTATTCTTTGTACCCCGAGATCAAGAAGGCAGAGCTCGTCGAAGGAGTTGTGATTGTGGGTTCCCCCGTTTACGCCCAGCACAGCGAATTTCATGCAGATTTCAGTACGCTTCTTGGGATTTACCGCGCCCATACATCTGGATTGCGTGTGGCCGACAATCAGTCGGTAGTATTCGACGATCAGAATGAGATTCAGCCTGATCTTTGTGTGCGATTTGATGTGCCCGGTGGTAGCAGAGTCGAAAGAACGGAAGAGGGATTGTATTGTGGACCACCTGAATTTGTCGTTGAGGTGGCGGCAAGCAGCGCCGCTTACGACCTGCACAGCAAATTGGAGCTATACAGGCGCAGTGGTGTAGGAGAGTATTTCGTAATCCTGGCGTATGAGCGTGAAGTACGTCTCTTCCGGCTGGCGGACGGCGTGTACGAGCTTGTCAGGCCTGACGAGGACGGTGTACTGCGAAGCCGGATATTGCCGGGGTTCTGGTTCCGGGCGGACTGGTTCTGGGAAGGTAGGGTGGCGGAACTGATTGAACTGGTGGAAGAGGGCATTGCTTCGCTGGAACACAGGGAATTTGTCGAGAGGCTGACTGCAGGATAGTTGCCGTCCCAGCACGGCGGACGGCGGCCGGCAAGGATCAGTCGCTCTTGCTACGTGCCGTGGGGGCGGACATTTTCTCCCAGGGCGAGGGCATCTCGCCAACGGGCACTTCGATGAGGACCGGTGCGTTGGCGGCGAAGGCGCCAACCAGGGCTTGGCGAAGTTCAGCCGGGGAATGGACGCGAAGGCCACGGGCGCCGAAGGACTCTGCGAAGGTGACGAAATCGGGATTGTGCAGCTCGCTGGCGACGACGCGTCCGCCGTAGTTCTGCTTTTGCATTCTGAGTACGTTTCCGTACGCGGAGTCGTTGAATACGACCGTGACGGTGTTGATGCCGTGCTGGACGGCTGTCGCCAGTTCGGTTGCGGCGAAAAGGAATCCTCCATCGCCGGTGATGCAGAGGACTGGCCGGTCGGGGGCGACCACTTTGGCTCCGAGCGCGGCGGGAAAACTCCAGCCCAGGGTAACCTGATAGTTTGATGTGAGATAGGTTCGCGGCTGGTAGACCGGCATGGTCTCGCGGCTGACATAGCCTATCTGGGTGATGTCCTCGACACAGATGCCGTCATCGGGCAGGGCCTCACGGATGGCGCGTACAAACCCCATTTGCGGTTGAACTGACTCATAGATTGCGTCCATTTCGTCCTGCAGCGCCAGCATTTCAAGGCGACGGGAGGGCCGGGCGCGTGCGCGGTCTGCGAGGGCAGGCAGCAGCGCCTGCAAGGCCTCGCGGCTATCGGCCACCAGAGACACTGCAGGGGGTTCGTGGCGATCGTGCTCCTGGGGGTCGATGTCTATGCGAACGACGCGCAGGTTGGCCGGTTTGCCCCAACGCATCATGGGGGTTGAAAGGCGCGTCCCGATCGCTATGACCAAGTCGGCCTGTTCCCAGAGGCGGCGGCCGGGTCCGTATGAATGGCTGTAAGGGTTGCGGTTGGACAGAATGCCCCGCCCTGATGAGCTGGCGATGACAGGCGCCTGCAGCGCTTCGGCCAACCTGCCGATCTCTTCACCGGCGTCAACCGCGCCACCGCCAATGAAGATCGCGGGGCTTTGCGCCTCGCTCAAGAGATCGGCGGCACTTTCCACGGCACGGCGATCCAGTTCGGGACGGCTGCGGGCAACGGAAAGGGTCTCGTCGTCGAATTCTTCTTTGCGGGAGAAGACGTTGAGCGGCACCTCGAGGCCAGCGGGTCGGGGCCGGTCAGAATGCATGGCGCTGAGCGCTTCGTCGACGAGACGGGGCACGTCTGCTGGAGAATCGACGCGGCGGGCCCACTTGGTCAGGGAGCGCAGGATTCCGAGCTGGTCTGGGATTTCGTGGAGCATGCCGTAGCCGCGGCCGATGTGATCGCTGTGGAGCTGGCCGGTAAGGCAGAGGACGGGGGCGTTGGTGGCGTAGGCGGTTGAGAGTGCGGCGGTGGCGTTGAGGAATCCAGGGCCGGGGACGACCACAAAGACGCCGGTCTTGCCGGAGGCCTGGGCGTAACCGAGGGCCATGTAGGCGGCGCCCTGCTCGTGGCGCGTGTGGATGACGCGCATGCGGTCGCGGGCGTCGTAGACGGCGGCGTAGAAGTAGTCGTTCTGGACGCCGGGGAGACCGAAGATGGTGTCGATGCCGTGTGAAAGGAGGGCGTGGACTAGCGCTTCGCCGCCGGTACGCGTCGTGGTCATAGGGCTGGCTCCTGACGGCGGGGCTAGTGGGCCACAGAGCCGTCGGCGTGGAAGTTGCCGAGGATCTTTTTGGGTTGGTAGGGAAAGCGGTCCAGCTTGCTCTCGTCGATTTCGAGGCCGATGCCGGGTCGATCGGAGACGAGGAGATATCCTCCCTGGCGTTCGACAGGATGGTCTACGATCTCATTGAAGGCGTCGGCGGAGGGATGGCTTTCCATGAGCACGTAGTTGGGGATGGCGGCGTCGAGCTGAGAGAATGCGGCGATGTTGACGGGGCTGCCCATGAGGTGAGGGAAGATGCCGACGAAGGCAGACTCGGCGATGGCGGCTATTTTCTTGCACTGGGTGAAGCCGCCGGCGAGTGAGAGATCGGGCCGGATGAGGCTGACGATTTTGCGGTCGATGAGGTCTTTGAACTGGAAGATGTTGTAGAAGCGTTCGCCGGTGGCCATGGGCAGGGGTACGGTCCTGGCTATGTACTCCATCGGTTCCAGGGTTTCAGGGGCGAGCGGGTCTTCGTAGTAGAGGATACGGAAGGGCAGCAGTTCGCGGGCGAGGATGATGGCTTCCTCGGGGCGCAGGTTGCGATGGATTTCGAGGCCGAGATCGATGTTGAAGCCGACGGCGTCGCGCACGGCTGCGACCATGGCGACGGCCTCGCCGATCACCTGGGAGGGCGTTTTGCGCTCGAAGCCGGGAAGGAAGGGAGACATGCGCAGGGAGAGGTAGCCGGCAGAGACCTGCTGGTGGGCGCTGGCGGCACATTCGGGGACGGTTGCGCCGCCGACGTTGGCGAAGACCTTGATCTTGTCGCGCACGCGGCCGCCCAGGAGCTGATGGACGGGCTGGTCGACGGCCTGGCCGGCGATGTCCCAGAGGGCGATGTCGATGGCGCTGAGGGCGGCGCTGAGGGCGGCGCCCATGAAGTGGGCATCGCGGCTGACGGTCTGATAGTGATGTTCGATGCGGGTGGCGTCCTTGCCGACGAAGTAGTCGCTCAGTTCGAGGATGGCGCGATTGACTACGCCGTGGTGTGCCCAGAGGCCGGCCTCGCCGTTGCCGACGATGCCCTGGTCGGTGTAGACACGCACGAGGAGAAATCTGTCTACCAGGAAAGGTGTGATTTTCTCAATTTTCATCAAGGGCTCCACCATTTGACAGCAAGAAGCTGAAAAGAAAGTTTGGGGTCCTATGCATCATTGGGCTTCAACGCGGTAGAGGTGGCTGCGACCGGACTGGGCTGAATTATACAGGATGCGGCTGCCGTCCAGGCTCCAGAGGCAGTGGGGGTGGGTGCCGCGATGGGAGTTGTGATCGCAGTGGGGGCCGAAGGCGGCGATATGGTCGACAGATTGTGATTTCAGATCGACGAGGATGACGCCTTCTCGATCCCAGGTAGTGATTTTACTGCCGTCGGGGCTGGCGATGGGATGGCCGCCCAAGGGATGGTCGATGACGACTTCCTTGTTTTTTCCGTCGAAATCGATCATGTGGAGGCGCGGTTCGTCCTGCTGTCCCTCATCGGTGTGGGTGAGATAACCCGAATAAAGCACCTTAGTGCCGTTGGCGGTCCAGCTGTGGTGGTGGCCGAAGAATGTGAGCCAGCGGCGTTCGCTGCCGTCGCGGCTGACGATGTAAATGCTGCGGCGGAAAGGGCTCTTCCAGGGGGAGAGGTCGTCGGGTCTGGACTTGATCCACATGGCGACGAGCATGTGCCGGGCGTCGGGCGTCCACTTGGTGTTGCCGACGGTCATCTGGTCGATGTGGAAGAGATCGTTGTTTGGCGTCATTTCGTAGAGAGATTCGGTGGAGGCGATCAGTGCAAGTTCGGAGCCATCCTCAGCGTTCGAGTCGGACTCTGAGGGCATGGTGTAAACGCCCCTGGGCAGGTCAGTGCGGATGTCGTTGGTCGTCCAGCTGAGGAGCTTGCCGTCGGGGCTGATCTGGCGGATGCCCCCTTTCAATTTACGCAGGACTTTGCCACCGCGCTGACCCAGTCGCGACCACTCGGCGTCGACGACGGTGACTTCCTCGGGCGCGGTGTAGAAGAAGACTTCACACTTGGTTGGATGCCAGACGGGGAAGGCTCCGGTGTGGGTGTTGTAGAAGGCGTTTTCGGCGAGGAGGCGGAGCTCGTAGGTCTCCAGGTCCATCAGATAGACCTGGCCGTTGTTGGTGGCAAAGGTATCACGGTGGACGTCAGTTACATCGTTAGGGTTAGCGGCAGAGAAGACCATGTAACGACCGTCGGGCGACCAGGGTGAAATGTCGTAGTAGGTGTGGAGATCGGACATTGGGCTGCTGGTCAGTTGCTCGATTGTGCGGCCGGTGTGCTGGTCCTCGTAGGTGCTGTGTTCGGGTTGGCATCTGAGGTATGAGGTCATTGGATTGGTCCTCTGGTGGAACTTGGGGCGCTGCAGCAGGCAGTATTTTCGTCCAGTGATGGGCCTGGCGTGGTTCGTCTCTGCAGAGCGGCACAGTAGCTGCGTGCAGATTGGGCGGGGCGTCCTCGTGATGGAGAACGCCCCGCGATTGGATCAGAGTTGACCGTCAGCGAATGCCCACTTACGGGGAACAGGCGCTTGTTTCCCAAAACCGGAAGGGCGGCTAACTGCCTAACTCTGGCTCTCCGGATCGTCCCAGTAGAAGGTATGTACCTGCACAAGGCCTCCGTGGGAGGTCGGGTTGCTGAGCGGGTAGACATACTCGGGGTCAAGCCCGCGCAGGCCGTTGAGCACGATCAGGGGATTGGGGATCTGGCCCAGGAAGCCGATCTGCGGCAGCTCTTCAGCCCAGACGTCAAGGATCTGGGTGAAAAGCTCGTTGCGCCTGGCCTCGTCCGGTTCAACCAGAATCTCGTCCCAAATGTTCCACATGGTGCGGATCCAATGGCCTTGGGGGGGTTCTTCAGCGACGGCGTGGTTGGGGTCGAGGCGCCAGCGGCCCCAGGCCTCGCCCCAGGGCCGGTCAAGGCCGGTGCCGAGGAAGAAGGCGGGGTCGACGAGGGGCAGGAGGGAGCGTCCGCTGCCCCAGAAGGCGGCATCGATCTCGTTGGCGGCCCAGTGCTCTGTGTACAGAGAGCGCTCCATGCCCTTGTAGGTGGCCTTGATGCCGACATCTTCCAGGTAGCGGATGATGATTTGGATGGCGTCCTCATCGGGCGAGCCGGGCTGTGCGGTGCCTTCGACGACGAAGCTGATGGTATCGCCGCTACCGTCGGGGTAGACGCGGAATCCGTCGCTGTCTTTTTCGGCGTAGCCTGCGTCATCGAGAAGCTGATTGGCACGGTCGGGATCGTACCCGATGTGGGCGTAGGCCTGTGTGGGATAGTACTGGGGCGATTGTTCAAGGGGGCTGTACTGGCGCGGCGTGTAGAGACCCTCGAATGCGAGTTCGTTGAGCTCTTCGCGGTCCACGGCGAGAGACATGGCGATACGCACATCGCGGGTCTGGAAGAACTCGCGCAGGCGGGGCTTTTGGACAGTCTGGTTCGGGGTGAGGCAGACGTGCTGGTCGCCAGCGCCAAGCTGGACGCGATAGCCGCCGCTGTCCTCACTTTCCTTGTACAGGGTGAAGTTGGCGGCGGTGACGTGGCGCTGCTGGTAGTCGACCTCGCCGTTGATGATACGGAGGTCGAAGACGTCGTTGGTGTCGAAGAGCCGGTGCCTTATGGAGTCGATATAGGGCATCTGGTTCCCTTCGGGGTCCACCTGCCAGAAGTAGGGATTCCGCCCCATGACGAAGAGCTCCTCGGACAGGGGGTTACTGGCTGTCCAGGAGTAGAGGCTGGGCAGATCGGGGTTGAGGTACCACCAGTTGCGGTCGGAGAAGAGGGCCACCCAGGTATCGAGGCCACTTTCTTCTACGGCTGCTTCCAGAGCTTCCTTGTCGTCAGTCGTCTCCATATGGAACTGGGAGAGGTAGTGATGGGGGGCAAAGAGGTCTCTCGTCAGCGGGGCGACGCGGTCAAGGAACATCGGGTTCGGGTGGGCGAAGGTAAAGACGACGGTGTGTTTGTCGGGAAACTCCATGGTCATCGGCGTTCGTTCGGAACCGGTCACCCAGTGGCGGCCTATTGCGGGCGTGACGTCCTGGTTGAGCATGACGTTTTCCTGCCACCAGGCGAAGTTGTCGGTGTCAAACGCGTTGCCGTCCGACCACTTCATTCCTTGCCGCAGATGGAAAGTCCAGACGGTGGCGTCGTCGTTGCTTTCCCAGGACTCGGCGATGTTGGGGCGGAGGGAGAGTTCCGGTGTATACCAGGTCAGCCCCTGGCGGGCGAGCTTGGTGGGTCCCCAGCGGTCGGAGACGCCTTTGAAGCCGCGGCGCATGGTACCGCCGTAGTTGCCGATGCCTTCCATGCCTTCGAGGACGAGGGGATTGGCGGGAAGCCGTTCATCGATGGGGGGGAGTTCTCCGGCGGCGACCATTTCGGCCAGCATGGGGGCTTCTCTATAGCCGCCGGGAGAGGCCGGGACCTCTGCAGGGGCTTCGGTCTCGGCGTCGGCGGCGGTTGCCGGCATATCCTGCGCGGCTGGTTCACCTCCGCCGGCAGCACAGGCGGCGGCAACGATTCCGGCAGTGCCGATTGCCCCCAGTTGGAGGAATCGCCGTCGGGTGATGTCGGAGGATCGCTGATCCAGTTTCTTCATGACAGGTTCTCCTTTTGTCGTCGTTCTGCGTAGACAGAGAATTGCGAGAGGCAGCGGCATTTTACTTAATCGGTCGATTGTCGTCAAGAGGCCTTCAAAGGACACTTTGGGTTGTCGTACCTACGTTTGGTAGACAGGGTCATCCGCGAAGGGCCTGTTTGGGGCCGCGAAGAACCCCTTATTTGATCCGCGAAGAAACGCGAAGGGGCGCGAAGAACAACATCCTTTATCCACGAAGGGCCACTAAGGGCCGCGAAGGTCCCCCTACTTTATCCGCGAAGTCACGCGAAGGGGCGCGAAGTAAACCGTCTTTTCCACGAAGAGCCATAAGGAGCCGCGAAGTTCTTCTTTCTTTGAACCGCGAAGTCACGCGAAGAAGACTGCGTTTGCTTCGAGTTTTCTTTGGGTGACGGTTCAGGAGTGGTCGGATCAACACGTTGCTCCTGCAGACCGCGGCGGTGACTTACGTCCGCGAGACTTATTTGAGTGACAGGTCAACCTTAGTGGATCAGCATGACACCAGAGAGCGGTGGTTGGTGGGAGGATATTGTGAATGGATGGTCATTGGAAGGTGTACGAAACAGTTTTGGTTGCGTGTGGCCTATGATGGGGCTGGCGGGACGTTTTCTGGCTAAGCACCTTAGATTGGGGACCTGTTACCAATATCGACACCCGGTCGGCGAGGGATGTTGTAGGAGAGGGGGCGTTGCGGGGGCGGAGCCCCCGCACAAGGGAG
>JAPOVP010000118.1 GCA_026708085.1 Caldilineaceae bacterium | reverse complement strand
TTGGAAAACTGACTATCTCTTGAAAGTTCTCTCCCAATAAGATGCGTATGCCCTGACCACTGACCACTGCCTACTGCCCTTTCCCCCACTCCATGCTATAATGCCGTCCCATGCAAAAACAGCGAATCGCGTCAGCGGATCCGAGCGACGACGACATCGGCTGGCGCCCATCAGACTGGCGCCAATCAGACTGGGCCACCGATTTCGACGACGGCTGGTTCTGGCAACTTATCCGCGGACGCAGATCCGTCCGCCGCTACCTGCCCGAACCGGTCGAAAAGGCGCTGCTCGAAATGCTGCTGACCGCCGCAATCTGGGCGCCTTCAGCCCACAACCGCCAGCCCTGGCGCTTCTGCGTCGTCACCACCGACCCGGTCAAACAGGAGTTGAGCGACCGCATGGGCGCCCGCTGGCGCGCCGACCTCAGCGCCGACGGCGTCGACCCGGAAATCATCGAGCACCGCGTCCGCATCAGCCACGCCCGCATCACCGGCGCACCTGCCCTCATCGCCGCCTCCCTCTCCCTCGACGGCATGGACGACTACCCGGACCCGCGCCGCCAGGAGGCCGAATGGCTCATGGCCGTGCAAAGCACTGCCCTCGCCTGCCAGAACCTGCTCCTGGCCGCCCACAACTACGGCCTCGCCGCCTGCTGGATGTGCGCGCCCCTCTTCGTGCCCGACCTGGTGCGGGATGTCCTCGACCTGCCGGACACCTGGCATCCCCAGGCCCTGATCACCCTCGGCTACGCCGCCGAAGAAAAGCACCGAGAGCGCCTGCCACTCGCTGAACGGGTAACCTGGCGCTGAGCCGCACAATACGCAATACGAACTACGCAATAAGACACACGCATCCAATGGCCCCAAAACCGGATAACCATTCCCCTGTCGTGGCCCTTGCCGGCGGTGTCGGCGGGGCCAAATTCGCGGCCGGCCTGCAGGCAACCCTGCCCCCCGCCGCGCTGACCGTCATCGTCAACACCGGCGACGACTTCGAACACTGGGGCCTCACCATCTGCCCCGACGTCGACACCGTCCTCTACGGCCTCGCCGGCGTCAACAACCCCCACACCGGCTGGGGCCGCGCCGGCGAAACCTGGAACGTGCTCACCGAGACCGAACGCCTCGGCGGCGAGGACTGGTTCCGACTCGGCGACAAGGACCTCGCCCTCCATCTCCTCCGCAACCAGTGGCTCAAAGCCGGCCTCAACCTGACCGAAGGAACCGACCGCCTGCGCCGCAAGCTTGACGTACCCTCCCGCATCCTGCCCATGTGCAACCAACCCGTACGCACCCTCGTGCACACCGACGAGGGCGACCTCCCCTTCCAGGACTACTTTGTACGCCGCCGCTGCGAACCCACCTTCCGCGGCCTCACCTTCGTCGGCGCCGCCAAAGCAACCCTCACCCCCGAGGTCGCCGCGTCGCTCCAGGCCGCATCCCAGATCATCATCTGCCCCAGCAACCCCTACCTCAGCGTCGACCCAATCCTTTCAGTACCCGGACTGCGCCAGCTGATACAGGAAAGCGACGCCCCCGTGGTCGCCGTCAGCCCCATCGTCGGCGGACGCGCCGTCAAGGGCCCCGTAGCCAAAATGATGCGCGAAATGGGCCATCTCAAACACCTGCCGCTGACCATCGTCGAGCACTACGCCGGCCTCCTCGACGGCTTCGTCCTCGACCAACAGGACCGCGCCGAGCAATCCCAGCTGCCCCTCCCGGCCCTCACAACCGACACCATCATGACCGACCTGCCCTCCAAGCGCCGCTTGGCCGCAGAGGTCCTGCAGTTCGGCCACAGCCTGCCAGGCGGCAACCGCACGGCAAATCGACCCAGGCACCAAAATGACGAATAACGCGCAGAACGGACCGGGCCCCTGGGTTGTCGTCCCCGTCAAACCCTTCAACGAGGGCAAAAGCCGCCTCGCCGGCCACATCACTCCCCAACAGCGCCAGGCCCTCAACCGCGAACTCCTCTCCCGCACCCTCACAGTCATCAACCGGGCCCACCTCGACGCCGAAATCCTCGTCATCAGCCGTGACACCCACGCGCTCGCCGCGGCCAAACGCGCCGGCAGCCGCACCCTGACCGAAGAAGATCAGCTCTGCACTGCCCAGCCATCCGCCTGCACCCCCAATGACACCGAGTCAGAGCCACAGCTCAACGCCGCCCTGACCCAGGCCGCCCGCTACGCCGCCGCACACGGCGCAACCAAACTCCTCGTCCTCCCCACCGACATGCCCAACCTCACAGCCGCCGACGTCCGCACAATGGCCGCCTCCCACGGTCCCGAACCCCAGATCACCATCGCCCCCAGCCGCGACGGCGGCACCAACGCCCTCATGCTCCAGCCGGCCCAGGCCATCCCCTTCGCCTTCGGCCGCGAAAGCTTCCTCCGCCACCAGCGCCTCGCCGCCCAAGCCGGCATCCCCGTCCACGTCGTCCAATCCGACTCCCTCCTCTTCGACATCGACCTGCCCGAAGACTACCGCCTCGTCTTCAACCACCACAGTTAGCAGATAGCGGCGAGAAACCGCAAGAGATCGTTGACAATCTATATGGTAGGGGCACCCCTTGTGGGTGCCCCCGTTGTTGCCCCGTGTATATGGTTGGACACAACCACGAATCCGCCCATTCCGCTGAAACGAGACCTGTCGGGCATCCCGTCCCAACCGGAAATCAAAAACCGCCACCTACCGTGACGGTTTTACCCTACACTCGAAACTTCACCCCGTCCCGTGACTCAATCTCCATCCCTCTTGCTCTCATTAACGGGCTGGTTCTCACCAGCGGGAAACATGTTGACAGGCTGCTGCAACAAGGTGCCCATGCGTACGCGGGCAATAACCGCTAGCTGTGTGTTGCTGTCCAGGGCGAGTTCAAAAGTCTTTTCAAAGAGTTCAAGTGCAGCGCCAGTATCTCCCTCCATTTCCGACACAGTGCCGAGCAGAAAATATCCCTGTGGGTCAAGAGGGTATAGGCGGATCGCATCCTCACCGATTTTTCGCGCCTTCTCAAGTTCACCAACCGTCAGATAGGCAGAACCCAAGGTCCACCAGTAGGAAGTTTTCTGATCGGGATCGATGAGCGCAATCGCCTCTGCCAGTGTGTCGTCAACAATCTCACCCTGCCCCAGTTTGTCCCGGACCACTGCCTCCCAGATCAGAAGCTCGGCGTCCGGCTGCGTTAATTCATGTTTTGCCTCTTCGATGACTGCCAGCGCGTCGCCCCAATTCTCCTCAAGCGTCAGTTGTCGTACCGACGTAACTGCTTCGGACGCTATGACGGTATTGGCATCGACGGGAATGAATTCGAACAGGGCCCAAACCATCGCCGCGACCAACACTACGCTTCCAAAGGTCACGCTCATCTTCCGAATGAAACTGCGGCGGTTGGCCGCCACCACCTCGTCGAGCCGCCACCACATCCCTTGCGCCGCAGAATTGGCTGTTCGCAACTGCCGCAAACCGCCGGCACTGTCAAAAACTCGCACAATGCGCCCGGCATCGCTTCGCAGCTTTCCCTGCAGACTCAACCATCTGGTCTGCTCCGGTCGAAGGTCCAGGCCGCTGGACTCCAGTTGCGAAAAGCAATCTTCTATGCTGTCAAGGAGCACAAGGAAAGATTCAGCGTTATCTCGACGCAACTGCAGAACTGCGCGCTCTGCCTCGTCCAGTCTGTCTCGCAAGATGGTAGCAAGACTCTTCCGCTCTTCCCGCACCGAATATGCCACGAGCCACCCTCCCGTACTTTGGTGGTGCTCAGCCTAGCATATCATCACATCAGGAACAACTCGATAGTCCTTGCCCGGTGTGCGCGTTCAGGAGGTGTACCCGGTCGCCTGCCGTTCCTGACATGGGTCCACACCCTTGCGAAATGCAGTACACACCTGGCCTGAATGAATTTCTCCACAGGCATGATCGTCTCTGTATTCTCGCATCGTCCGCGGGAGCAGGCATCGCCCGCAATGTGAGCCCGGTCTCGGGACTACTGCGCGAATCTGCACCAATTTGAGATATTTTGGCGACATCTCGCCTTTATTATTGACAGTGAAAGAGAGAGTTCCCTTCGATATAACCTGAACGAATCGCGGCGCGCAGACGCGGCTCTGTCAGATGGACAGCAAGAAAGATAAAATCGGACGCAGCGCTCCGCAAGAATATCTTGTCTGCTTGCGTTCTGTGTGAGAGTGAACAGTGAGTCACCTGATTTTGATCGTTGAAGATGACACAACCATCGCCAACTGGTTGAGGGTATTTCTGGAGGAAGAGGGATTTACAGTCGAAGTTGCCAATGACGGCAGGACGGGTCTCAACCTTGCACGCAGTCTTGGCCCCGACCTGATTGTGCTTGATCTGATGCTCCCTCTCCTCGACGGCATGGAACTCTGTCGTATTCTGCGCCGCGAATCGGATGTCCCGATCATCATGCTCACAGCCAGGGCAGGGCTGGCAGACCGTACCCGCGGCCTGGATACCGGCGCCGACGACTATGTCGTCAAACCCTTCGATCCCGAGGAGGTTGTCGCACGCGCCAAAGCGGTCTTGCGCCGCGTCCACGACAAGGTTCAGCAGCGGTTGAGCCACGGCCGCATCACGATCGATGAAACAACGCGCCGCGTCACGGTTGACGAAAAGCCGGTCAATCTGAGCCGGACACTGTACCTCCTGCTCGCGACTTTCATGCGTCATCCGAACCAGGTACTCACACGGGACCAGCTGATCGCCCTCGCCTTCGATGACGATTTCGATGCCTATGATCGGTCCATTGACAACTATATCTTTCGCCTCCGCAAACAGATTGCCGCAGATGGGTTCCAGCCGATACAGACCGTCTATGGGTCCGGCTACCGACTTGTAACCAAGGATGAGTGATGTCGTTATACTGGCGTTTCCTGGGGGCCTTTGTCCTGTTGATACTCTTTTCCGTTTCGCTTAGTGTCGGAATCGGATACTATGCGACGCTGGACCGATTGGACACCTATGGCGGCGAGCTCAGCAGCAAGGCAGCTAATCTTGTCGCCCGGAAACTGGGCCAATCCTATACTTACTCAGAAGGCTGGGAAACGTTGGTCGTCACAGTGTCCGATGCAAGCCTGGGGAGTCTCATCGGTTCAAGGCGGGAAAACGAGCAACGCAACGAAGACAATGTGCAAGAGGAGCACTATGTACTGTTCCATAAAAGGGTAAACGGAGATGAGATACTTGTATTCGTCGACGTTGGCGATGAATATGCCCTGTACGACGACCTCTCCGACTTGCTTCAAGACCGAGTCGCATCCGAATTGAATGAACAGATCGTTAATGAGCAAGTTGTCAATGTATCCGGCGATAGCGCTCGCCGGTCGGTGGGTTATGCCATCCTGGACTTCTATCAGGAGTTCGGCGCAACTGAATCACGCAACTTTGTCCGAGGCCTGCTTTACACCACCGTCACTGGCGGACTGCTGACCGTCGCCATTGCCCTCCTGCTCGCGGCCTGGCTCTCCAAACGCATCTCCACTCCGGTTACCACCCTGACCCAAGCCTTCCGCACCGTTGCGCAACGCGGCGATACCGCCTTGTTGCCGGTTACCTCCTCTGACGAACTGGGGCAGATGAGCAGCGCTTTCAACAGGATGACGACCGCTCTGCAGACGCAACGCGATCTGCGCAACCGCCTTCTCAACGATGTTTCCCACGAGCTGAGCACGCCCCTGAGCATCATCCGCCTGGAGGCCCACGCCCTGCGCAAAGGCCTGCAGTCCCCGTCACAGGCCGCCGACCGCATTGTTCAGGAGGTCGATATGCTGGGCAACCTCGTGCGCGATCTGGGCTGGCTCGCCGAAACCGAGTCGGACGAGCTGCAGCTCACCGTTGAACCCTGCTCCATCGAGCAGCTTCTCACCGCTGAACTGGCGCGCTGGCAGCAACAGGCGGAGATGGACCGGATCACGCTCTCGCTGCAGCTGCCCCCCGACCCGCCGGATTTCAGTCTGGACCCGATGCGCATGAGTCAGGCGCTCGGCAATGTGATTGACAACGCCCTCCGGCACACGCAGGCCGGTGGACAGGTTGAGGTTGCCGCCACCATCGACGCGGGCCGGCAACTCACGATTCTGGTAACCGACGACGGCGCCGGGATCAGCTCCGCCGATCTGCCCCACGTTGTGGACCGCTTCTACCGCGCCGACCGGTCGCGCAGCCGCCGTACGGGAGGCGCAGGCCTGGGGCTGGCCATTACGCGCGCAGTCGTCGAAGCGCACGGGGGCACAGTTTCCGTTTCCAGCGATGGCCTCGGCCGCGGCACGACCGTGCGCATCGATCTCCCGCTGCAGGAGTAAGGAGACAAATCATGTTCAAAGGAATTCTGCTCGCCGGGCTCGTTCTTCTTGCCGCGGCCTGCACAGTTGCACCGGCTGCACCTTCCGTTGCGACAAGATCGGTGCAGGAGTCAAGATTACTGGCTGTGCTGGAACCGGAGCAAGGGTCAACACCATTGGCCGTGTCTGGAGCGGCGCAGGGGCAGGCAGCGCTCACCGTGTCCGCCGAGCCGGCTGACTGTCCCGGCGGCTATCTCAGGATGCTGCCCGGACAGAGTGCATCCGACCCCGTTGCAGAGGACATACCGGCATATATCGACATTGTCGGCGCGGCGTCCAGCCTGGATGATGAAACGCTGACGGCAGTCTTCCATCTGCGGGAGATCCCCGAAGAGATGGCGTTCAACCGCGCAGGTGTCAAGGACCTTCACTCCGAATACATGTGGACGGTTGAAATCTTCGTGGAGAACGGCCAGGCGTCCGAGTCTGAACAGATCGAATACATGCTGGGCGCCGTCTACTCCGCCAGAAGGGTCCTGGCAGACACGCCGGCCGCCACGCGTCCTTTCCAGGAGGCTGTGCGAAGCACCTTGTGGAAGGCCAAACATGATCATGAACAGGACGTGACTTTCCTGATAAACGTACCCGTCCATGTCCGCATGCTCGTCTCTCACGAAGAGGACACGCTCACGCTTATCAGCGAGGTCCCGGGCATCACATCCGAGTCGACCCTCCTGTTCTCGACCTATGACATTCTGCTCGGTCAGGACGGCGTCTCCTGCCGTCCCGGTTGATTCAGCCCGCCCGGCTCATGTCTCATGCATCACAGAGGGCGGCCGGGTCAGACGAAACCCAAGCCTTGCCTTCATTTCCCAGGGAGAAATCACCATTTTCAAAAACATTCCGATCTGTGGTGGGAATACCCGTGCAGTATGTCTTGAAAGAATTGGTAAGCGAGTTCCGGTACAACAGCCGATATTGTGACCGAATTGGAACCGTCAATCTTTGACTGACCGTTCATGCATAGGGAAAGAGAAGCATTTCAGAAGCGGATCGCGAGCACCAGATTGACCCGGGCCGGCAGGCGTCTGTCCGGTGTTTTTTCATTGCTGCGCGCGCCTTCCGGCCTTGGAAGCCTCTGATGTCTGGGTTGGGAACCCCTCATCTCCTAGGAGAACGAACAATGAAGATCACGAACTGCGTCCACTTTCTTCTGGCAATCCTCCTGCTGGTCTCAGGGTCAATCCCTGTTCTCGCGCAAACGCCCGATCAGTGCGGTTCGGTGGAGCCGATCAGGCCGGGCGACAGGGTAACCGATGCCGTTTCGGACGTGCCGGCCGCGCATGTCGACATTACTGAAGTCGAGACTTCTCTGTCCGGGGAAAGATTGACTGTTGTCTTCAATCTCAGGGACCTGCCGGAGACCTTGCGGTTCAATCGAACGGAGTTTATGCAGGGCACAATGGAGTATGCATGGGAGGTCGCAATCGACGTGGACAATGACCGCAGCACTGGTCCCGGCGGGTTCGATATGCTGCTGTCTGCCTACCATATTACGGACAGGTCGCGCAAAGGTACTGGCGCAGACCTGCTCGCGCCAATCGGGGCGATGGTGGAGGCCGCTCTCTGGGAGATAGACTCCGACGGCTCCATCAACACTGTAACACATACCATTGCACAACACGCCGGCGGCTCGACCACTACGCACAGGGATGGCGGCCCGGCGGTTCATGTCGAGGCCGACACGATAACGATCGCTGTCGTCATTCCCGGCATTACCTCCGAATCGCGGCTGGCCTTCGAGGCCTACGACGTGCAGTTCGCCGGAGGGACCGATCAGATAGCGTGCCATGACTCGTACAGGAAGAGTGTGGGATCCTGGGGGTGCGGTTCCGGCGCGGTCCTGATAAGGCCGGGGCAGACCGCAACTGACGAGGTCTCTGAGGTGTCTACCGCGTATCTGGACATTGTCGAAGTCAGCACGTCCCTTTCGGGCGAAACCCTGACCGTTGCATTCCGTTTCAAGGATATTCCGGAGACGCTGACTTTCAACCGTAAGAGTACCTCGACAAACTCGATGGAATACAGTTGGGGGGTTTTGGTCGACGCAGACGCCGACCCGGAGACCGGCGACGGCGGCTTTGATTACCTTCTGTCCGCGCATCACATCGTGTGGCCTGGGCATGCGGGGGACAACACGGAGGCGCCGATTGAGGAGGTGGCAAAGGCCGATGTTTGGGAGATGAAACCAGGGGGGATCATCGAGGGGCTAAGGGACGCCAGCCTTGAGGTGTCGGCAGAGACGGACATGATGACGCTCAGCGGCCGGATTCCTGGTATCACGCCGGACTCGCGCCTTTCGTTCCTGACGCACGAGCATCGAAGCGAATCCGATGAGGCTGGATGCCGGGAACCGCCAGTCATCCTCAAGTCCTCCAGCCAGTGTGATATCGATGGAACAGTTACACCGGGGGAAGGCGTCATCGATGATGCCTCGGACACTCTGGCCGCGCATGTGGATGTGACGGAGATCAGCACGTCCCTTTCGGGGGAGACTCTGACGGTGGTGTTTCAATTCCGGGACGTTCCGGAGACGCTTACATTCGACAGAACCGGCGTGCCCGAAGATGCGGTTGAGTACAGCTGGGAGGTATCGATCGATGTGGATAGTGACCAGGAGACAGGCTTTGAGGGGTTCGAATATATCCTGTCTGCTATACATGTCGCGTCCCCCGGGGCCAGCGGCCGCAACCGGAGTGCGGCCATTACAACGGACGATGTGCAAGTCAACTCCTGGGCTTTGAAGTCAACGGGAAAGGCATTCCCCGATCTCGTATACCTAAACAACGCGCGCATTGAGGTGTCGGCTGGAGAGAACACGATAACGCTTTCCGGGAAAATCCCCGGAATCACGGCCGATTCACGGCTTGCATTCGGAGTGAATGACGATTTGGAAGGCGCCGAGGAGGTTGGTTGTCTTACTCGGTTTGGTCTTGGCCAATCGATCTTTCAGAGTTCGTCTGAAGAGCATGCAGCAGTTCAGGGGCATTCTGTAGGCGATGATGTGCCACACGAACTGGTTGGTCACATCGATATCCGTGATGTCACGACAGCGCTGGAAGGGGAGACCCTGAGCGTCACCTTTCAGCTCAGGAATCTGCCGGAGACGTTGACTTTCGCCAGAACGGGGGTGCCGGAGGATGCCCTGGAGTACAGCTGGGAGGTGTCGATAGACGTAGACAACGACCCGGCAACGGGCAGCGGCGGGTTCGATTACATGCTGTCGGCCGGCTATTTCGTGCCCCGTCTCGCCCAGGGCAGCAATACCGTGGCGGAGATAACCCAGCCGGGCTTCGTCAAAGCCGGCCTTTGGGGGCTGGACCGGAAGGGGTACAGGGTTCTGGCAGAGGCCGATGTCGAGGTCGAGGTGTCCGTCGACGACAACACGATAACGCTCACTGGAGAGATTCCCGGGATCACGTCAGAGTCGCGGCTCAAGTTCAGGGCGTATGACTTCTTTGGCGGTTCCGTCGAGATGAGCAGCCATGCTCCGTCGATTACAGGTCAAGCCGCCGACATCGCACCCGAATCCCTTGCGCCCATCTCCGTATCTGAGCGTGTCATGATCCCCCCGCGATATGCCCAACATCTGAACTCCCTGAAATACTTGGATGGCGTACCCGCCATCCTCATAAACCACCAAGGCGAGCCCGTCACGGCCTTGGACGTAGACCAGATGAAATCAGACAGATGGTTGCAGCTGTGGGCGATGTCCGCCATGGAGGATGACGGCTCCTTGGAGTTCGCACATTCGATCGCAAAAACACAGAGTGTCGCCTTGCCCGCTCATAACATTGCCGTAATCTACATGAATGCATTCGCCGCCGCTGAACAACATTGCGCCGAAAACCGGGAAGAACTGGAGGCACTGATTCAGACCTATGCCAACCAGGCATCCGCCCTGCCCAACATTCAGTTTCCCTATCTGACCGTCGTTCACGAACTCGCCACGCGCCTGACACAGATGGACGAAACACAAAACGTCGGCAGTTGTCATGACTACCTGGCGTCCCTGTCGGATTTTCCAAAAGTGCGTACATTCTGTTTCGGGGGAGACGCCAACGAACAGGTCATGGGCCAGAAAGCTATGGCGAAACAGCTTGCAGTTCAAAGGGAAGAACTCACTGACCCCACTGCGCCGCACTCACTTTTGGTTAGTGCCGCCAACCTGAATTGCTGGCCCGAAACGCATGAATGATCCCTGCTCCATCCATCACTACACCAGCAAACCGAGATCCGTTATCTAACTTGAAGGCCGAACCCACCAATTTGGGTGCAGGCCAGATTCCGGGTGGGGATGATCATACGGGGATCTCATGCCAACGATGGATGAGGGTCTGGGGCGTACCAGCCTGTATTGGTTTAAGAGGTACGGCGGGCAGGCTCGCCACAATTGACGCCTACGTCGTTTTAATGCCTCGTCTACCTCCGTATGTATAGCACAACTCAATGTATTTCTCAGTGAGAATGGACAGAGTGCAATGGGAGGCAAGAAATGGCCTACTCGGTCCGGGAGGAGCGGTGAAGCCTTGCCACCAATCTGCGGGATGACCTCGCCGAAGCGAAGCGCGTAATCCTCCAGTTGCACGCGGACAACGTAGAACCGTTCCTGCAACTATGTGGACCGTGTCGACGAACGCTCCACACAGTTGGAGTCCAGCGGTCTCGAATCAGCTTCGAAACCGCGCACGAGCCGCTGATTCCTCCACCAAACGAGCTTTCGTCAAGCGAGATACCGATTTGGGTACGTCGCCCTGCTGAAATGGGGTGTATTTGCGCTAGCCAGACCCCGTTGAAGGGGCGTATTCTGTTCCCCACAACTGTTTAGTGCCCTTCGCGCTGGCACAGTCTGGCAATAGCGGCTTACCGAGTTTGGCTTCAGCCTGGAGGTACAGAACTTTGGGGAGTCAATAACGAAAGAGGAAGTCTTAGGGCCACCCCCAGGGCCGTCCCGCAACATAATCCTTGAACTTCCAGATCGCGGTGAGTGTGTAATCATCCTGGGAGCACACTACAACACGACGCCGGATTCCGTGGGCGCCAACGACAACGCTTCCGGGACAGGTGTGCTGCTGGCGCTGGCAGAGAAGCTGGCGCAGCCTCCGTGGTCGAACCATACAGTTTCGGCCTTCCCGTTTACACTGGAGTTCATCGCATTTGGTCAGATGTACGCCGAATGCTGAGAGGAGAAACTGATGAACAAGGTCCTGATCAACTCGCTCATCGTGCTGGCCTGCTTCTTTGCGCCCGTAAATGCCTACGCGGCCCCTGCATTGGACGAGGAAGTTGATGGCCGAACACCGGTGGCCGGCCGGCCCGGCATTACCGTCACCGGCTTTGGATACGCTTCCGCACCACCTGATGCAGCACGGGTCTACTTGACGCTGGGTTCCCAACCCGGTTTTCCAGGCGTTGGAAGTGACATGCTCATCGTCGGACCTGAGGACGTTGAAAATGTCCTTGACCTGTTGCTGGAAAGAGGGATAAGAAAGGAGACGGTGGAGACCAAACACCTTGTCTACAGCCTCTTCACCCCTACGAACCCGACGAGTGAAATCGCCTTTATCCATGACGACCCGGGCGTCCTGCAGGAATTCCTGCAGGAGTTGCATAGGGCGTTGCAAGGGCAGCAGGCACCGGCCCTGCTGTCCACGCAGGTCACGTTCATCGTGGAAGACTGCCACGCTCTGGAGGAGGAAGCGATTCTGGATGCGTTCGCCGATGCCAGGATGCGGGCAGGCCGCCTTTCGCGTCTGTTGGGCCTGACTCTGGGCGAGGAGGTCATCGCTGTTTCCGAGGAGACAATCGCTCCTCAATGCAGAGCTTCCTCCTGGACCGACTTCATAAGCCGGACGACCTTTACGCTCGAGAACAATGTTGCCGAGGTAGAGGCAGGAGCGATGCTGAGGGTTTCATTCGCCATTGAGAGGTAGTTTCGGTGATTGAGTTTGGAGAGATTGCGCATCTTTACAGTTCCGACATGCACTATGGTTCGCGGGCCCACAGCTGAGGCCAAACTCACATACCTTCTGGAACTCTGCTTGCAAACTGCTCGTTTGACGCAAAACAGCGCCCTTCTGTCCTGTCCGTCATCCAAATGGAATGGGACGAAGGCATATCTGAACATCCGGAACAACGGGAAGTGTCGCGACTGGCTCGAATCCATTGGCCGCTTCACTCCCTTGATGCCGAGCAGCGAAGAGCGCTGCTGAAACCACACAGCACGGCCGCCGGCTCGACCCGGGCTGGCAGGCGTCAGTCCGGCGCACTTTTGTCGCTGCGCGCTTCCCGGTTCTGGAAACCTCTGATGTAAGGGTTGGGAACCCCTTATCTATTGGGAGATAGAACAATGAAGATCACGAACTGCGTCCACTTTCTTCTGGCAATCCTCCTGCTGATCTCAGCGTCAACCCCTGTTCTCGCCCAAACGCCCGATCAATGCAGTTCGGTAGAGCCGGTCAGGCCGGGCGATACGGTAACCGATGCCGTCTCAGACGTATCGGTCGCGCACGTCGACATTACTGAAGTTGAAACTTCACTGTCGGGCGAGAGATTGACGGTTGTCTTTCATGTCAGAGACCTGCCGGAGACCTTGAGATTCAATCGTACGGAACTTCGCGAGGGCACAAAGGAGTATGAGTGGGAGGTCGCAATCGACGTGGACAACGACCGCAGCACCGGTCCTGGCGGTTTCGATATGCTGCTGACCGCCTACCATATTGCCTTTCTGTCACACACGAGTCCTGACGCCAAAAAGGGAACTCCTATCGAGGACCTGTTAGACGCTGACATCAGGGCTCCTATCGAGGATAGGCTGGAGTCCAGCGTATGGGAAATTAACCCCGATGGCTCCACGACCACCACTACTGCAACACACTTCTCTGATACACACGCCGATGGCACCATCAGTGCCATCCGTGCTAACGTCCCAGCGGTTTCTGCCGAATCAGACACGATAACGATCACTGGCATCATTCCCGGCATCACCCCCGAATCGAGACTGGCATTTGAGGCCTATGATGCCGGGTACCCCAGTGAAGAGGACTGGATCGAATGCCATGATCCATTCAGCATGGGTTGGCACGCTTGGCCGGCCCCATCCGCCAACCAGTGTGATAACGACGAAGCGGTCAGGCCGGGCCAAAGCATCACTGACGATGCGACGGACGCCCTGGCCGCGCACGTGGACGTGACGGAGATCAGCACCTCCCTTGCCGAGGAGACCCTGACGGTCGTGTTTCACTTCCGCGACCTGCCGGAGACGTTGACGTTCGACAGAACGGGCGTGCCGGCCAATGTAACCGAGTACAGTTGGGAGGTGTCGATCGACGTGGACGCCGACCAGGAAACAGGTCTTAACGGATTCGAATACATCCTGTCCTCGATATCCGTGTCCAACGGCGGCTCCAGCGACCGCGAGCGCAGCGCGGCGAGCGCAGCGGACGATCTGCAGACCAACACATGGCATCTGGATCCAGGTGGAAGCGCGTTTTCCGATATCGATTTTCTCGGATGGGCGCGCATCGAGGTGTCGGCGGAAGAGGACACGGTGACGCTTTCGGGAGAGATCCCTGGAATCACGGCAGAGTCACAGCTTGCATTCGGCGTGTATGACTATCTGGGCGGTGCGGAGGAGGTCGGCTGTCTTACTCCGTTCGGTTTGGGCCGTCCGTCCGCCTTTCAGGATCCGTCGGACAGCTCTTCCGCAACACCGGGCCTGTCTGTCTCCGGTGATGACTCCCACGAACTGGCCGGGCACATCGATATCCGCGGCGTCACGACAGCGGTCGATGGGGAGACCCTGACGGTCACTCTTCTGCTCAGAGATGTTCCGGAGATGTTGACATTCGACAGAACGGGCGTGCCGGAACATGCCCTGGAGTACAGTTGGGAGGTGTCGATCGACGTGGACGGCGCTCCGGAGACAGGCGCCGGCGGGTTCGACTTCATGCTCTCGGCCGGCTATTTCGTGCATCCCCTTGTCAAGGACAGCAATACCGCGGCAAAGATAACGGACCCGGGCTTTGTCACGGCCGCCACCCTGGGGCTGGACGGAGAGGGGAACAGAGTTCTGGCGGAGGCCGCTGTCGAAGTGTCTGCCGAAGACAACACGATAACGCTTTCGGGAGAGATCCCCGGGATCACGGCGGAATCGCCGCTCAAGTACAGAGCGTACGACTACTTTGACGGTTCGGTAGAGATGGGAGACTACGTTCCGTCGATCATGGACTTAACCCCCGACTTGTGCCAGTCTGACAGTGCGGTAATCAGGCCGGGCCAGAGCGTCGTCGATGCGGTCTCGGAGACGCTGCCTGCATACATGGACATTACCGAGGTCAGCTCAGAGTTGACAGCGAGTGGGAAGCTTGCGGTTGTGTTTCATCTCAGGGATGTTCCGGAGACGCTGGAATTTGACAGGAAGAATGTGCCGGAAAATGCCTTGGAGTACAGTTGGGAGGTGTCAATAGACGTGGACGATGACCGGGCGACGGGGTTGCTGGGGGCCGAGTACTCGCTGTCCGCCAGTCATTTCGTATTCTCCCCGTCCACTGACGGGGGTGTTCACCTGTCCATAAAAGAAGCTGTGCAGGCCGACTCCTGGAAAATGGATGCGGACGGCACCGGCACCCTTCTCGACAGTATAGGCATCGCTGTTTCATCTGAGGAGAACACGATCACGCTTGTCGGAGATGTTCCCGGTATTACGTCACAGTCGCGGCTGGTATTTGAGGCCCATGACTTTTGGCACGGTTACGAGCAGGTGGCTTGCCAGGTTCTGTCCGGGTCTGGCGGCGGCGAGTGACCCTATAATCCCAATTTCAGTCCATTTGGCCCGTCCAGCGCACGCTGTGATGGGTTCTACAGTCCCCCATACTATGCAGTCAGGAGACATCATGTTCAAGACAGCAGCCATCACTCTGTTCGCATTCTTCTTGTCCGCTTGCGTGCCGATTCCCCAGGAACCGTCCCAAGCCGTATGCCGCGAGGGTTTTGTCGTCATGCGAGCGGGGCAAAGCGCACACGATCCTACTGTCAGCGATCTGCCCGGCCACGTCGATATCGTCAAAGCCGCAACCGGTCTCGATGGCGAAACCCTTACCGCCACCTTCCAATTCAAGGACATACCGGAAAGGATGGGGCTGAATCGGGAAGGCATGCCGTTCTCCACATTCGAATACTTCTATACCGTCAACATCAGTATCGACGGCGGACCCATCTATCAGAGCAACCTGTCCGACTACACGCTCGGAGCCTACCACCAGGCAAGAAACATGGATCCCTCGTCAGAACCGCTGCAAAACATCCTGCACGCCGTGCTGTGGAAGAACACTGTCAACAGAGACGAAATCACGATCTATTTCGAAGAAATGCCGGGTCATGTCGGCCTGGAAGTCTCGCACCAGAACGACACCTTGACCATGACCGCTCATGTTCCGGGCATCAACCAGGACTCGACCGTTCTGTTCCTGGCCGAAGACTATCTGACAGGCATGGATGGCGTTTCGTGTGAAGCGAATTGAATCTCAGTTGTCAGCTTTAGCAGTAATGATCCTGTCGCTTCACTTATCTAGCTATGCCCATGGTTTGCTGCTCTGAGGTTAAAGATGAAACAGTGGGGAATCCAACAGTGAGTTCAAAGCCGAATTCTCAGACACTACACTGTCCGAAGGCGAGACCACCGCCCTGCTTCATTTCAAGGCCTCTGCAATCGTCGCGGTCGCCAACACCGGCAACCCCCTCCGCACCCAAACCATCCTCCAGGCCCTCACCAGAGTCGTGCTGAACTGCCCATCGCCATAATGGCAAAGCCGTCACGGAACGTGACGTCTCGCCCCGCTGCCCCAAAACCCCATCCGGTACACGCACGACCGCCTGGTGGATCGATCGGCGATGTCGAAACACAAGGGTCATTTTCACGCGCCCCCCTCCGGACAGCTGGGTTGCCTATGCTCCCCAGTGTCTAAAATTGCCTCTTCTCAGTGCCCCTTCCCTACCAACCCCAAACCCTCGCCCTGTCGGCCCGAAACGCAATCCGGCTCTGACGCGAAACTCTCCAGGAGAGCGTGCGTATTGGAGCATAACTGTGGGCGCTTCAGGCGAACGCTACAAGCGAGCCGGTCTTGATTGAACGCTAGAGGAGGCGAAGCCATGAAAACGATCGACTGTTCAGAGAAGACGTTCTTAATGCAGTCTCTTGCCACTGCACACGAAGTGACAACCATAACTTCAGAGCAACGGCCTTCACCGCCAAAGTTTGGGATTGTGTCGCTCCTTCTTTTGTTCACTTCTGCGCTATTGCTCATCGGCTGCGGCGCTCAGGGGGACAGGGATAACGACTCTGGCGAACCCGTGATAATCAGATATGTGGCGCCGGGCGAATGGTCTGAGGCTGACAGAATGGTGATTGAGCGATTCCTTGAGCAGGTGCAGGGGATAGAGATTGACCGTCAGTCGCAGGAGCACGGCTTAAGCCATTATTTGTCGGAATCCCCCCCTCCCGAAGTAGCTCTGTGGTTAGAGGGCCATGAACTGCGAAACGTTGCCCAACAGAATTTGTTGTTCGATGTCTCCGATATTTGGGCGGAGCACGACCTTGCCGAAGCATATGGAAGACAATTCAGGGAAATCGGTCGTGTCGATGGTACTTCGCGATTCATACCTACCGGGTTTTCTTGGGCAGGCATCTACTACAACAAGGAAGTTTTCGAGCGCTATGGCTTGGTTCCGCCCACGACCTGGGAGGAATTTGAATACATTTGTGACACGCTACTGGCGAACGGAGAGACGCCTCTTTCTGTGGCCGGACAGGACCGAAGAGTCGGCCATTTGTGGTTTAGCTACCTCAATATTCGTTTGAATGGACCATCGTTTCACAACAGCTTGATACAGGGGGAGGAGAGCTACAAAGATGAACGGTTAGCCGCCGTCTGGGAAACCTGGATTTCTCTTTTTCGACGGGGGTACTTTATTGAATCGCCGAGCCTGACTTCTGATATAGGGAGTATGAACGCGCTGATTCGCGGGGACGTGAATAACCCGCTCACGGACAAGAAGGCTGTGATGGCGCTTGCCCACCATTTCATCGCAAACGAGCTGTCTCCTGAATTTGCCTCTGAACTCGATTTCTTTCAGTTTCCCCGGATGAACCCTGATTCGCCGGCCGGAGAGGTCACTTCAGTATTCGGCTACGTAATCCCATCAGGGGCGATGTATCCTGCCCAAGCAAGCGAGTTTGTCGGTTACATGGCGTCAGCCGAAGCGCAAACGATGCTTTTGGCCCGTGTCGGCGAGGACCCCACAAACGTGGGATGGGTTCCATTGCATCGCGACGTAGACCGGACATTGTTGCCAGAGGCCGCGCGTAAGGGGGAGGAAATAGTGCGTGGGGCCGACGAGGTACTGCCGCCTCTCTCTTTTGCCCTGCCCGTAAGTATGCAGGCCGGTTTCGAATCGGTCCTTGACTGGATGTACACAAAATTGGAGACGCCCGGATCCGAAATTAACTTTTCCGAAATCCAATCCACTTTGGAAGAAGCGCGACAGCAGGCGCTACAGAACGGAGAGTATCGGCAGTAGCATTGTGAAGTGGGCCCCAAAGACTGGACCACGAGCTAAGGTGCACAATGGATCAGAACACCAGGCACGTGGAGCGCCGGTTCAATGGTCAGGAATCGACGAAGACACACCGCAGCCTACAATTTCCGGGTTGCGATGAAAGCGCTTGAGGGCAGCAAGACGATTTATGGTGAGCCCCGATCTTTGGACCGCGAAACGGGAGAAATAAGGTGCATCCAGACCGATGCGTTCTGCCTCCCGCCCTCTGGCGGACTCGGTGCAGAGGCGCGGCGTGGCGGCGGCGAATACAGATGTCTGTCCACGAACAGGGCAGGCAAAACGCTACCCGAACAGGCGCAGTGGACGCCCCCAACCGCTGGATCGGGGGCAACACTTGACCTCTCTCTTGCCAAGCCCCAGTCCGGTTATTGCCCTTTCTTTCATCCAGTCAACCGCAGGCCCGCCGCGATTTCCGGTGGCAGCCTATGCTACAACGTTAGCAATGAGAGTGTCTGCCTCTGACGTTCCTGCCGCAATCGACGGGCGACCGTCATACGGAAACATTCTGACCTAGAATTGCGGGGGCGGCGTCCTGCACTCGCCGCGTCCGCGGGCCGTTCAACGTGCTGCCTATGAAGGTGTAACGGACAAACAACTGATACGTTATCAGGGCCGCTGCCGTAACGCTGGCACACACCAGGACAAACTTCAGGTGATAGCTTATGGGCCACGCTACAACCAGCCACTGGGCCAGAATAACCAAGGGCAAATGCACCAGATACGTCCAGTAAGTGGCGTCGGAGAGGTACCGCACGGTGAAATTAGGGCGTGAAAAGAGCCAGTTGAACAATCCCATAGCACCGAAACACATCAGCCAGGCATAGGCCGTTTCGAAAAGCGCGCTGGCCAGGGTCAGCGAGTTGCTGAACATGAAAGCGGGCTCGGCCAGATCGCCCCCGATAGTCCCTGGGGAGCTGTATTGCCGGAGAAGGCGGTCGCCCATGTAGAAAGCCGCGGCCGCGGGCAGCAGGGCGATCACCCACCAGCGGCGCACTGATACGCCTTGTTGATAGATAAATGCTCCGAAAAAGAAGAAGCAGGCGTAATGGAAAAACGGTGCAGGTACCGGAAGCAGGGTTCTGACAGTGTCCGGTCCGAAAACAGGTTCGCTCATCACCAGCGACAGCGCCGCTGAAAGCGGAATGACCGCCCACCAGACTGCCGGATTGCGGAACTGCAGCCCCAGTCGTGCCAGAAGAATGAAGAGGCCTACAAATAGCAGGAGATACCAGAGAAACCACAGGTGCATCAAGGCCCAAATAGAGAAAAAGGGGAGGATCCAAAACGGGAAGTCGAACGGCTCCTGAGGTCCTGACGTCAAGGCCATAGCCAGGCCGGTGAGCGGAATTATGATGACGCATCCAAAGAAAAAAGGGACCCCCAACCGCTTGAGACGGTGCATCCCTAGCCCGCGGAGTCCCCGTTTCTGCCATAACAGCGCGCTGAACAGCCCGCTGATCAGGAAGAATGTCGGCCTCAGGAAGCCGGAACTGACGTTCAGCAAGATGCCGTAGGCCGGGTCATCGACCACCGACGGGTCGAGCACCGGCCACCGGTGTGCCGGGTCCGGTAACACGAAATAGGTGCCATGAAGCAAGACGAGCAGAAACATGGCCGCGGCGCGCAGAGCGTCCAGGTCGTAGTAGCGTGGAGCGGGTTGAGGGGCAGCCGCCATCATTCTATCCTCGCTTCTGCCGGCATCGCGGCAGCCTGATTATGAAACTGCGGTGACTGCTAAGTCCTTGCCCAAAGGCACTCATGATTCAGGTCGACGAAGGTGTCTCTCTCCTTTCTCCCTTCTACACCTATCCTCCTCTACTCGCCGCTTTCACTGACCACTGACCACTGGCCACTGGCCACTGACCACTGCAGTTCTGGGCGGTCGGGCCTATTCGGCCCTCCCTTGTGCGGGGGCTCCGCCCCCGCAACGCCCCCTCTCCTACAACCTCGCGTCGTAGCCAGTGTGTGGGCAATACGAAATTGCCGCCCCGTGTCGGCCCACGCTACCCCCCGCCTCCTG
>JAPOVP010000052.1 GCA_026708085.1 Caldilineaceae bacterium | reverse complement strand
GCGGAGCCCCCGCACAAGGGAGGGCCGAATAGGCCCGACCGCACAACTGCAGTGGGCAGTGGTTAGTGGTCAGTGGTCAGTGATAGTAGCGATTGATTGGTGCTTACGCATAAAAGGGGAAAGGGGAGGGGGACGCCTTTGGTTGTCGTGAGTCATGGTTGATGGATTTTAGTTGGCGCGGCCGTTGGTGATGTGGTTGGCGATTTCGCCGTCCTGGAGCTCGTATACTTCGGTGGCAAAGTCGTCGCTGGTGGGATCGTGGCTGGCCATGAGGACGGTGATGCCTTCCTCGGCGACGAGCTGTGCGAACAGTTCCAGGATCTGGCGGCCGGTTTCGCTGTCGAGGTCGCTGGTGGGTTCGTCGGCGATGAGCATGGCGGGGCCGTGGGCGAGGGCGCGGGCGATGGAAAGCCGCTGCTGCTGGCCACCGGACATTTCAAAGGGTCTGTGATCGGCCCAGCGGCCAAGCCCCACCAAGGACAGGCAGTAGGCGGCCCGGCGACGGCGCTCGGCGGCGGACTGGCCGAGGATACGGAGCGTCATTTCGACATTTTCCTGGGCCGACAGGGTCGGGATGAGGGAAAAGGCCTGGAAGACAAAGCCGATATGGTGTTGCCGAATTTGGGCACATTGATCGGCGGTCAGCCTGTCGATATCCTGGCCGAAGAGGGAGACGCGGCCGGCGGTTGGCGTGTCGAGGCTGCCAATCAGGTTGAGAAGTGTCGTCTTGCCGGAGCCGGAACGGCCGCGGAAGAGAGCGAAGCAGCGCCGGGGAACGGTCAGATCGATGCCACGAAGGGCATAGACGGACTGATCGCCCACCGAGTAGACGCGCTGGAGATCGCTGACCTCGACGAGGGGTCCTCTATAGAATTCCGAAATCACCAAGGAGCCGGATTCGGCGGGGATGGGCTCGGGCGTAGGGTCAGGGGGAGCGAAGGCGGCGCGAGAGGCGGCGTCATTGTCCCACTGGAGTGTATCGCGTGAAGTGCCGGCGGGTGCAAAGTCGTCGTCTTTTGCCGAGGAGGTCAGCTCTCTGGCCCAAGGACTGGCAGCCTGCTCGGCGTCCGGAGTATCGTCAACTTCGCGGGGGGCGCCCAGGAGGAGCCGCCGCCACCAAGGGCGTCTGCGGCGAGGCATCGGGTCCTGTTCCCAGGCGGAAGGGTCTTCCTCTTCGCCGAGGTGGGTGCCTGAGGCGCTGGCATCGCCGGCAAAGGAGAACTGTTCTTGAGCCTGACGTATGAGGATGCCATCTTCGACCAGTTGAACGACTGCTCTGCGCCCGATGCCGCGCTGTTCCAGATACTCATGGGGCATCTGCAGCCGGCCGACGGCATCGAGGACGACGCGCTCTTCGAGCTGGAGGGAAGCGCTGCCGGCTACATCAACGGGCTCATCGGCAGCGAGGGGGGCGGTCTCCGAGTCGTCCAGCGCGGCGGACAGCTGGTCATCAAGCAGTCCGGAGTGAGATTGGCGCACGATTTCGGTGCTGATTTTGCCGTCGCGGATGCCGATAACACGGTCAACGACGCGAGCGATGTCGCGGTCGTGGCTGACGATGATACTGGTGAGGTTGAAGCGGCGGTTGAGGTCGCGGAGGAGCTGCCAGATCTGGTTGGCGGTGACCGAATCGACCTCGCCGGTGGGCTCATCGGCGAGGAGGATCTGGGGCTGGTTGGCGAGGGCGACGGCGATGGCGACGCGCTGCTGCTGTCCGCCGGAGAGTTGCGCGAGACGGTGATGGCTGTGGCTGAGTAGTCCGACGGCGTCGAGGAGCTCGCGTGCGCGTTCTGCCGGCGGCGCGACCTGTTCACGGGCTGCGATCATGGGGAGCTCGACGTTTTCCTGGGCGGTCAGGTAGGGGATGAGGTTGCGCGATGACTGCTGCCAGACGAAGCCAACGTCGTTGAGGCGGTAGTCCTCGAGCTCCTTATCGGGCGCTTTGAGCAGGTTGCGGCCGTTGACGGTGATCTGGCCGGCGGAGGGGCGGTCAAGGCCGCCGATGATGTTGAGGAGGGAGGACTTGCCGCTGCCGCTGGCGCCGATGATGGCCATCATCTCGCCGCGGCGGATTTCGAGATCGAGGCCCTGAAGAGCGACGACTTCGATCTCGTCGATCTGATAGATTTTGACCAGGTTGTCGCAGACGACCAGGGATGTGCCATCTGCGGCCGCAGTTCGGGTCATGGCGCTACTCCCTCTGCCCCATGCGCAGTACCTGGAACAGATCGCGACGCGTGCTCCAGTAGAGGATTATTGACTGGGACCCCAGGAGCGCGGTGCCGAATATGAAGGCGAGAATGCCGATCTGGCCCCAGGCGATGTGGCGCACAAAGGGCGGCAAGGCGAAGATCGGATCGCCGCTGACGCGGAAGAAGGGGACGAAGAGCCAGGCGGTGGCGATGCCGATAACGACGCCCCAGAGGACGCCAAAAAGGATTACGCCCAGATATTCGACGCCGACCATAGCGAGTACGAGCCTGGTTTTGAGGCCGACGGCGCGCATGACGCTGATCTGCTGCAGTCGCCCCTGGAGTGAGGCGTAGGTATAGACGAGAAGACCGAGGCTGGCGAGAAGCGTGGAGGCGAGAAAGCCGACCGAGAGAATGCCGTAGAGGCCGATGCGCTCGACTCTTTCCTCGTCGAGTGTGAGAAGGGCGCGGGCGTCGCGAATGCGAATAGGATGGACCCCAAGGCCTTCGACGCTTTCTATAATGGACTCGGGGACGGCATCAGCGCTGGTCTTCATCCATATCTGGTGCAGACTTTCATCGCCGACCTGTTCGAAGACGTAGTCCAGGTTGCCGACAAAGACCTCTGTGTCCTGGGGATAGGCGGTAGGAAAGTAGTCGTACGAACCGACGATCAGGAATTCGTGCTCGAAGGAGCCGTAGTTAATGGAGATGGTCAGCTTGGTCATCTGGCCTTCGAGGAGGCGGCTACGGCTCAGGAAGTTACGCGAGACGAGGATCCCGTTGGGATACATGCCGAGTCGATTCATCAGTTCGCCAAGGGAAGCATAGTTGAAGTCAGAACGATGAAAGGCGATGCGGGGAAAGTCGAAACGGTCGATACCGAGAAAGACGGCGTCTATCTGCCTTGAAACGCTGGTCTTAGTTTTAAAGACGGCGACGCGGGTAGCGTCTTCGACGCCGGGTATTCCAAGGTAGTCGTCGATTGGAAGCAGCCATGCGCTGACGACCTCCGGGTCGGCCTCCTCGCCGGGAAGCGGCCCGCCCATGTCCGGAGGGGGGATGCCCTGCTGGAAGCGGTAGTCGGCGCCGACCTGATAGTGGATGCGGTCGGCGAGCCACTGGTCGAGGCTGAGGGCCATTGAGGCGTAGAAGGCGCCGAGGCTGAGGCAGACCATTGTCAGGAAGAGACTGCCCGAGTAGTGCCGGCCCTGGCGGTGCAGTTGGGTAAGGCCCATATAGGCGACGAATGAGCGCAGGCGGTTTCCGAGGCGATCGACCGGGCCCATAAGGAGGGGGAAGAGATGGGTCAGCACGAGGGCCGAGGTAAAGACGAACAGAGAGGGCGTCAGGAGCAGGAGCGGGTCGCGGAAGGGATCGCCGCTGGGCTCCCAGCCGATGATGCCGAGGGTGCCGCGCTGGCTGAGCTGGCGGTAGGCGTACCAGGAGAGGACGATGAGAGCGCCGTCACCGGCTAGCAGAAGGGTCGTGATGGCGGCGTGCGGACGGGAGCGGGCGCGCAGGTGCTGGACGATGCCGCCGCGTGCTGCGCGCAGGGCAGGGATGCCGCGAGCCAGCACAAGCAGCAACACGGCAATGCCAATAAGACGCCAGTCGACTTCGAAGAGGGTGGCGGGAATGCCGGCGCGAGGGGTAAAGGCGAGAAAGCCGGAGGCCAGCCCCATGGCGCGGGCCATGAAATAGCCGGCGCCCAGACCGAGCGGAATGCCGACGGCAAGCAGGAGCAGCGTTTCGAGCAAGATGAGAAAGGCGACGAAACGGCGGCCGGCGCCGCGAGAGGCGAGAATGGCGACCTCTTCCTGTTGGAACTGGGCGGTCACATGCGAGAGGATCCACAGGAAGAAGAGGAGCAGACCGAGTGCGGGCAGGCTGAAGCCGACCAGGAGCGCGGACAGGCTGGCTCTGCGTTGCAGGTAGCGGTTCAGAGGCAGCTCAGGCGAGACATCCATCTTTGTGCCGGGGAAGCGCAGGTCGGCGCGGGCAGGCACAGAGCGCAGGCCGTGGGCGACGGAATCGGCCTGATGGAGTTTCAGCGTCTCTTCGTCAGGGCTGAGGTACCAGACGGCGATGCCGGTGCGGCGGCTGACGGCAGGCTCGACGGAACGGCGATAGGCGTTATCGGTGACGAGCAGGAGCTTGCGCCAGGAGATGGTGGTGGCGGACCAGTAGAAGTCGGAGAGGTCGGCCGGCTTCCAGATGCCGGCGACGGTGATAGGGATTGCGTTGCCGGAGGCGCCTTCGATCATATTGTAAGTTTCGCCGACCTGGAAGCCCAATTCGGTCGCTTTTTCTTCATACAACCAGATGTTTACGGTGCCGTCGGCGGTCTCGGTCCCGTAGGGAAGGCCCTCGACGATTTCGATGCGGTCGCGGATATTGGTGACGACGGCAAACTGGACATTTTCGACGATGATGTTGTCTTTGAGTACGGGGTAGGAGGCGTCACCGTCCACGGGCTGGATGGTCATTCCAGGGCTGGCCACGTAGGTTAGGGTATCGGCGACGGTGAGGCCGGTCTCTCTTTCAACGATGCGACGGAATTCGTTTTCCAGACTCAGGGCACTGTCCAGCGGGAGGGCATTGCGCTTGGGCACAATGAAGTAGAAGCGCATCGTGAGGGGCGGACGGTGGAAGATAGAGGCGATGTGAGAGAGTTCGTCCTGTAGCAGGAGATAGCTGACCCCCTGCGAGAAGACGGGGATGCTGGCGACCATGCCGACGGCCAGGACGATACTGAGGAGGGAAAGCAGGGTCAGGCTAGGCCGGCTGTAGAGGCGGCGGAAGGCGAGCCCGAGAAAGGGGAGACGGTTGGGCATCTATCGACCTAGAATGACGTCGCCTTCTTCGAGACCTTCCAGCACTTCGACCATACCCCGGCTTTCGAGACCGGTACGGATGTCGATGCGGCGCTGGCGGTCACCATCCTGGACGACGACAAAGGTACGGCCGCCGAAACGGCGCACGGCGGCGTCGGGCAGCAGGAGCGTATCATCGCGCACGGCGGCGACGACTTCGATATTGATAAATTCGCCGGCGACGAGCGGGGGCGTTTCGCCTTCAACGGACAGGTGGATGGAGCCGGGGAAGCCGGGGATGAAGCGATCGCCGGAGGAGATAGTGGGCAACTGGGTGACGTGTACGGGAAACGGCTCATCCTGTGCCCAACGATGGATGGCTGTGACTTCCTGGCCGATGACAAGGTCTGAGACGCGTGCGGCCTGGCTGGAGACGATGAGCTCAACAGGGTCGGGCTCGACGATGACGATGAAAGGGGAGAAGGCGGGCACGTCGGCGCGGCGCTGAGGCGGTTCCAGGGGGCCGCGCATGCTGTTGAGGCCGATGCCTACGGCGACAACCTGGCCGGTGAAGGGTGCGCGGATGCGGCGTTCCTCGACCTGGCGTTCAAGGGCGGCGACCGCCAGTTTGGCGCGTGCGACAGCCTGTTCCAGGGACGGGTCGACACGGCTTTCGATTTCGCGCAGGTTGACCTGCGCCAGTTGCAGGGCTACTTCCTGGAGGGCGATCTCGTTGGTGTCACCGGCCTCGCGGGCGTGCTGCATGAGGAGCTCGGCGCGGCGGGCCTCCAGCTGGGCTCTTTCGAGATCGAAGGTGAGTTCGTTTTCGTAGACCCAGAGGACGCTTTCGGCGCGGGAGAGGTCGAGGCGGGCCTGTTCCAGCTGTTCGAGCAGGTCGGGCATAATGAGCTCGGCGAGGATCTGGCCCTCTTCGGCCTGTTCGCCCTCATTGACGAGGACGGCGCCCAGTTTGCCGTCGACGGCGAAGGCGAGCGGTTCCCAACGTAAAGGTGCGACTTCGGCGATGATCTGGAAACGATCCTCGATGGTGCCGCGGGTTACGGTATACCTTTTCTGCTCTGAAGGCACCGGCGTCGGCCAGGGTGTTGGCGTGGGCACGGCGCGGACGGGGGTGAGGCAGCCGGCGAGTGCGGACGCAAGCAAAGGCAGTAGCAGGATCAGGCTGTACGAAGTGCGGAAGCGAGCGCAGGGACTCATTGAGTGTGAGGCTGACATCACCGGTCTCTTGATAGAGTTGCGTGACGAGTTGAAAGTGGAGCGTGGCGGGCGGGTAGGTACATGAGAGCGCGATCCACGTTCTGCGAACGGTAGGCGCACAGGTATTTGTGCAGTCCGAGACTAGGCTAATCGCAAATTCGCCGGATGTCAAGGAACTGTAGTGGTCAGTGGTTAATGAATGGTTTGCGGAGATGGTGGTGGCTGGCTGGAGGATTGGGCCGGGCAGGTGGGAAAACCATAGTCCGTATGGGGTCCGGTTCGGTTGGCGTCTCCGTGGGTCTATGATACGGTAGTGGGACGGTCCGGCGCTGCCGTGGAGGCGGGCCGGGTTGTTGAGTTTTGGGACGAGTTCGCCCGTTGCATCTTGTTGGACGCTCCGGCCCGAAAGTAGAGTGTTGAGAACAGGTCGCACGCATTACGCCAGGCAGTGGTGCCTGAGGCTGGAGCAGAGATGAATACAAAAGAATTGGTGAGCCGAACCGTCATTTGGGTCGAGACGGCCCTGGCAGGTTCACTTTCGCCCTCCGTGCGCCGGGTCATGCACATCGAGCTATCGATGTCGCTGGCCTACGGCGTTTTTTATGCTTGTATCATCCCATTCACGCAGGTCGTGCTGCGCCGTTTGGGCGCGAGCGTTGATATGCTGGCGCTGTATACGGCGCTGCTCTTTATGGGGTCGGTGTTCACGTCGTTCAGCATCGTGTTGATGCGGCGGCGGCGTACGATCAACATCATCGTATTCTGCTGGCTGCTGGGGCGTTCGCTCTTTTTGCTGACGGCGTTCGTGACCGGCGCGGTGCAGCTGATGGCGATCGGGATCGTGTTCTGGCTGCTGGAAGCGTTTGTGATCCCGGCCTATACGCGGGTGATCCAGAAGATCTATCCGGAGAGCGGGCGGGGCAAGGTGATGTCGACGGTGCGGATGGGGCGCGTATCGGTGATTCTGCTGGTCACGCCGCTGGCCGGATGGGCTTTGGACAGGGTGGGGTATCAGGTACTCTTCCCGATTGGCGCGCTTTTCGGCATTCTGGCCACGTATCTGTTCACGCGCATTGACCTCGACGAAGGGGAGTTGCCGCCGCGCCAGACGAAGACTTTTGCCGATCTGTGGCAGATCGTGCGCAGCGACAGGAATTTCGCCGTTTATCTGCTAAGCTACTCGCTGTTCGGGCTTGGTGGGCTGCTGAGCTGGCCGCTATACCCGGTTGTGCAGGTGGACCGCTTGCAACTCTCGTATTCGGAGATTGGGTTGCTGGGGTTGGTGGAGTCAGTAACCTGGTTTTTCAGCTATCTGCTGTGGGGACGGACGATTGACAAGCGGGGAGGCCTTTTCGTCGTACGGGCTATCGCGGCGCTCTCGATCGTGACGCCGCTCACTTACATGTCAGCGCAGAGCCTGTGGATGTTGCTGCCGTCGGCTATTGCGAGAGGGCTGGGGATGGCGGGTTTTGAGCTGGGGCGGATCAGCGCGGGGATACAGCTGGCGGACCCGGAGAGGGTGACGGAGTATGCGGCGATCCAGTCGACGGTGGTGGGGCTGCGGGGACTGGTGGCGCCGCTGGTGACGGTTGGGCTGCTGCGGCTGGGGGCGCCGCACAGCGCGGTGTTTTTGTTGAGTGTGGTATTCCTGGTGATGGGTTGGGTGATGTTTGGGCGGGTGACGGCGCCGGTACCGGGGGATGAGGGGTACAGTGAGCGGCAGAGGCTGCGGTATCGGTGGCCGTTCAGGCGGCGGATTGCGCGGGTATGATGATTGGGGAGATTGGGAGTAGATGCCCTGGGCCGGGTTGGAGAGTGCAGCAGATACTTGCAGTGGAAGAGGGGGGTCAAGAAGTTGCAACCTATAGCAGAGAGAAGCCGTTAGAGAAACTCCTTCTTGCGAGTCTCAGTTGTAAGCCGGACAGTGGGCTTGGCCATTTCCTAAATGAATTGGTAGGATTGCAGCCATGAAAACTACGATTGATATTCATGATGAGCTTCTAAGGCAGGCACGACAGCACGCAAGAGCCACCGGCCGCTCACTGCGCGCTGTTATCGAAGAAGGCATTCGTTTGGTACTTTCCGCGCCTAAGCCACAAGAAGCGTACAACTTACCCGACTTGAGTGTTGGAGATCCGGACGCGGCCGACCCGCTCGCCGGGGTTTCATGGGAAGAGTTACGTGAGATGATTTACGGTGAAACGGAGTCGCATTGATAGCGGTCGATACAAACTTACTCGTCTACGCTCATCGCCGGGAATCTGAACTGCATGAAGCTTCGCGAGAGATTTTAGGAGGTCTAGCCAAAGGAGACAAGGCCTGGGCGATTCCCTGGCCTTGCTGTTTTGAATTTCTAGGCGTTGTGACGAACCGTCGAATTTGGAGGGAAACTGCCTCGTCGACCACACAGGCGTGGCAGCAACTCGAGGTTTGGACTGCCTCACCGGCTAATCGCCTGATCGGTGAGACAGACGGTTTTTTTGAGATAATGGGGGAACTGGTGAAGCGTCCCCGCGTGCAGGGCGCCATCGTCCATGACGCCAGGGTTGCTGCGATCTGCCTTGCTCACGGGGCGGAAGTGTTGCTTACCAGGGATAGGGACTTTGCCTTGTTCCCGGAACTCAATTCGAGGAACCCGTTTTAGCTAGCGTAACGGCGAAAGAGACTGAATCACAGGATAGGCGACAATAGCCCACAGTCGCTGTGAGGTCCCAGACTTAAACATCCCCACTTTCGAGTAACAGGTCACCGAGAAAATCCGCGGACGCCATGATCGGGAATTCGCGCCGTATGACAGCAATTCGCTTGACTGCCACCGACCTGTATTGCACCTTGAATCCAAACCGACTTCCAAGTTCATAGTAAGACGGCAAGTATCGTACTTAGGGTCATTTTTAGGGCAGCAGACGAAATTCAGTCAAAGCCGGCTGCGAATAGTAACTTTCATCTCAGAGCATTTCAGCTCGGGGCTTGGAAAAGATTAAAGTAAGTGCCAGGCTGATTGCCCTCTGCGTTCAGATCGCTAGTCAGAGTTGAACACTTCGATCTGCGCACCCGGGACTTTTTGCGGTTTTGCTGACCCTTAAACGTTAGCCTTGAGAGTCTCAAAAGGTCAGATCAGTCCCGATCTTCCAAGACCGGTTTTGATGAGGCCTCACGGACTACCCACAGAAAGGAAACATATGAATACCTATCGCGCCGGATTGGTCGGATGTGGCCGGATTGGGACTCTTTGGGAGACGGACCCGCCGACGCCGCTTACGCATGCGGGCGGGGTGGCGGTGTGTGCGCAGACGGAGCTGGTGGCGGGGGCGAGCCGGGGGAACGAGCATCTGCAGGTGTTCGGGCGGATGTGGGATGTGGACGCGCTTTACCTGGACTACCGGGAGATGTTGGAGAAGGAGAAGCTGGATGTTGTGTGCGTGGCGACGCATCCGGGGCTGCACCGGGATATTGTCGAGGCGGCGGTCGAGAACGGGGCGAAGGGAATTCTGTGTGAGAAGCCGTTGGCGCTGAGTTTGGAGGACGGGGACGCGATTGTGGCGGCGTGCCGGAGTACGGGGTGTGTGCTGTCGGTGAACCATTCGCGGCGCTGGAACCCGGCTTTCATTAAGGCGAAGGAGATGCTGGATGAGGGCGCGATCGGCGAGTTGATCTCGATGCTAGGCATCTGCCAGGGGGTGAAGCCGTTCCCGGCGTGGACGGCGGACGAGGAGGGGCCGCTGATCCATGATGCGGTACACACGATGGACCTTTTCAGAATTTATGCGGGGGATGTCAAATCGGTGGTCGGTACGGCGCACCGGCGGCACCGGCATGAGTTTCGGGTGGAGGATATCAGCGATGCGATTTTCAGCTTCCACTCGGGCGTGAGCGCGGTGTGCATGGCGAATGAGCTGACACGGTATGCGCGGTTCGGACTTGAGCTGCAGGGGACTGATGGCGTGATCAGTCTGGAGTATGCGGGGAACCAGTGGCTGCTGGGCGTGGATACGACGGACCACCTGAATGAGCCGGATTCGCGCATCGAGTGGTACACGCTGGAGCCGCAGCCGTTCCCGGCAGTTGAGGAGGCGAGCTCGATCCAGCTGGCGGTCGAGGAGCTGGTGCGCTGTATCGAGGACGGAGGGGAACCGAGCTCGAACGGTGAGGACGGGGTGGCCTCGCTGGAAATGGTGATGGGCATCTACGAGTCGCAGCGGCAGGGGAACGTTCCGGTGGAACTGCCGCTGGCCGACCGTTCATCGCAGTTGTACATGTTGCGGGACGAAGGGCACTTCTAAGAGAGTCTTTGCCACGAAAGAGGGTCCGAAATGAAACATCTCTTTATTGACGATCACGAGGTCGAGGCGATCGACAATCTGGCGCGCAAGCTGCACCAGCCGCAGAAGGCGCGTGAGAATGTCGTGATCCGGCCGGAGTACCGCTGGGAGAACAACTCGATTCAGGTACGGACTTCGCCGGTGTGGCTGCCGGACGAGGGGATCTTCAAGATGATCTACCTGACCGGCGCGGAGGGGCTGGATCCCGAGGTCAAGCTGGATTCCACGGGCGCGGCGGCCGTCGTTGAGAGGTACGCCTGTTACGCCACTTCGGAGGACGGCGTGAACTGGGAGAAACCCTTCCTGGGCCTGTACGACTATCCTGCGCCGACCTGGCGGGGCACACCGGTTGGCTTAGAGAACAACATCCTGCCCAGCGCGCAAGGCATGCTGCAAGGGCCGGTACACGACCCGCATGATCCGGACCCGAGCCGGCGGTTCAAGGGGCTGCGCTGGGGAGGGAATGAACTGCGCTCGATGGTGTCGGCAGACTTCTTGCACTGGGAGGAGTTGGATGTTCCCTCGCTTCACAGCCATGATGAGTCGCACCTGACGTACGACGAGGCGCGCAGGCAGTTTATTGCCGCGGCCAAACGGAACGGGCCTTACGGTCGTTCCTGGCAGCTGTACACGAGCGAGGACTTCGCCGACTGGACGGCGCACGGTCTGATATTTCATGCGGACCAGACCGACCAGGAGAACGGTTTTAAGCGGCTGCAGAAGTTCTTCGATGACCCGGCCTATCTAGCGCCGATTTACAACCGGCCGGAAGAGTGGCGTACGGATGTGTACAACTTCCCCATATTTCCCTACGAGGGGCTCTACCTGGCGATGCCGGTGATGCACCACTGGGCGGGAAAACATCCGCCGATGTATGAGAACGTTGACAGCCGCAAGTCGGTGGAACTGGCATCGAGCCGTAATCTGCTGGATTGGGAGCGGGTGGCGGGTCGGGCGCCGTTTTTGGAGCTGTCGCCGGTCAGCGACGGCGAGACGTATGATACGGGCCAGATCGTAGTTCTGAACAGGCCTGTGGAGCGGAACAACGAGCTGTGGTTCTACTATATGGGCTTCCGGTGGCGTAATCTTTCGATTGAGGACCTCCTGAACAGGCATTACCTCGATGGCAGCGCGATGTGCATGGCGCGGCTGCGGATGGACGGGTTCGTTTCGCTGAAGGGAGGCATTGAGTGGGGTTCGGTGCTGACGAAACCGATCGAGGTCAGCGGCGACAACCTGCATGTGAACGCCGACTCGTGGCGTGGGCGGGTATTGGTCGAGGTGATGGACGCCGGGAGCGGGGAGCCTATTGATGGCTACACGAAGGATGATTGCATCGCGGCTATGGTCGACAGCATAGACGAACGTGTCGAGTGGCGGGGCGGGCGCGAGCTGAAGGAACTGGCGGGGAGGACAGTCCGTTTGCGCTTCCACCTGTGGCAGTCGGAGTTGTATTCCTATTGGTTCAGTTGAGGATTATCCGCGAAGGGCCACGAAGAACATCTCTTATCTATCCGCGAAGAGACACGAAGGGGCGAGAAGAACACCCTTCAGGGATCAAGCGGGTTCGTTGGTTGAAAGATAGTACATTAGAAATGGAGTTTTGCGATGAGACGATTTGAAGGAAAGACGGCTCTGGTCACGGGCGCGTCGCTTGGCATCGGGCGCGGGATCGCGTTGTGCCTGGCGGAGGAGGGCGCGAACGTGGTGGTGAACTACCGTACTTCGGAGGCGGAAGCCCACAGCGCGGCTGAGGAGATCCGGGGGATGGGTAGTGAGGCGCTGGTGTGGCAGGCGGACGTTTCGGACCGGGATGCGATTGCAGCGATGATCCAGGGCGGGGTTGAGCGCTTTGGGCGCATTGACGTGGCGGTGGCGAATGCGGCGGTGTCTATCCGGGAGCCGGTGGTGGAGGCGAAGTGGGAGAACGTGATGCGGACGTTTGAGGTCACGCAGTTCGGCGTGTTTCACACGTGCCAGCTGGCGGCGCAGCAGATGCTGAAGCAGCCGCTCACGGGGCGCAGCCGGGGGAAGATTGTGATCATCAGCTCAGTGCACGAGGAGATCGCGTTCCCCAGCAGCGGCGCTTACAACATGTCGAAGGCGGCGATCAATCATTTGGGGCGCACGATGGCGGCGGAGTTGGCCGGAGACCGGATCAATGTCAACGTGATCAATCCCGGATGGATCGACACGCCGGGTGAACGCAGCTTCTACAGCGAGGCGGAGATAGCGGAAGGCGGAAAGCGGATTCCCTGGGGACGGATTGGCGTGCCGGAGGATATTGGCAAAGCGGCGGCCTATCTGGCCAGCGACGATGCGGACTACGCGACCGGCTCGATCCTGCGGGTGGACGGCGGGTTTGTGCACGGTCTAGTTTTGCCGGAACCTGAGGAAACCAGTGGGTAGTGGTCAGTGGACAGTGGTCAGAAACTGCCCCGTGGGTGGACAGGGTTGAGGGAGGGCGAGTCGGATGAGGGTTGCGACGGGTGGGCTGAGTCATGAGAGCAGTACGTTTACGCCGGTGCCGACGACTATTGAGAGCTATCGGGAGCGGTTTCTGCTCGAGGGCGAGGAGATTCTGAGCACGTTTGCGGGGACGAATACGCCGATCGGCGGTTTTATCGACGGCGCAAGAGCGCACGGCTTTGAGCTGATTCCGACGTTGTTTGGCGAACCTCACCCGAGCGCGCCGACGCCGCGGCCGCTGTATGATGAGCTGTTGGGGCGCATACTGGACGGGATCGCGAAGGCGATGCCGTTGGACGGCGTTCTGCTGGAGCTGCACGGCTCGATGTCGGTGGGGGACCTGGACGGGCCGGACGGGCTGGGGGATGCGGAGGGTCATCTGCTGGCGGCGGTGCGGGAGACGGTCGGTGCGGAGGTGCCGGTGCTGGCGCAGCTCGACATTCACTCGAATGTATCGCAGCAGATGGTGGCGATGGCGGATGTCCTGATCGGTCGGGAGAGCTATCCGGAGGTTGACATGTCGGCGCGCGGCCGCGAGTGCGCGGACGTGCTGGCGCGCATCGTGCGCGAGGGCCTGCGGCCGACGATGGCTTTGCACCAGATTCCGATGGTCTGGGGGCTCAACCAGGTGACCGCGCACCCGCCGATGCGGGGTGCGATCGCTGAACTGCACAGGATCGAGTCCTTGCCGGGTGTCGTGTGCGGCTCGATCGCCACCTGCTTTTTCCTGGCTGACGTGCCGGATATGGGCGCATCAGTGTACATTGTGACCGACAATGACCAGGCTCAGGCACAGGAGCTGGCCGACCAGTTGGGAGAGTGGATTTATGCGCGGCGGGAGGACTGGCAGATGGAGCTGCTGCCGGCGCGTACGGCATTGGAAAGGGCGCAGACGGCCGGGCGCTACCCGATAATTCTGGCGGATTTGCAGGACAACACGGGCGGCGGTTCGCCGGGCGACAGCACGGGCGTGTTACAGACCTTTGTCGACATGCAGCTGGAGGACGCGTGCGTGCTCTATATTGTCGACCCTGAAGCCGCGGCGATCTGTCACGAGGCGGGCGTTGGCGCGCGGCTGGCCCTGGAGGTGGGCGGCAAGTCGTCGCCGTTGCAGGGGGAACCGGTGTCGATGGAGGTGGAGGTTGCGGCGCTGTCCGACGGGGTGTTCCGTTATGACGGGCCGATGTATGCAGGGCTGAGCGGGAATTTGGGCCTGTCGGCGCACGTTGTTCAGGAGGGGATTCACGTGTTGCTGGTGAGCGGGCGGGAACAGCCTTTCGATACGGCCTTGGCGCGGACGCTGGACCTGGACCCGCGGCAGATGCGGTACATATGCGTAAAATCGAGCACGCATTTTCGCGCCGGGTTTGAATCGTGGGCGGGCGCGATCCACGTGGTGGCCGAGCCGAGCGTGCACAGTCTGCGCGATCTGCCATTCCGGCGTCTCGGCCGCGACCTGTATCCGTTCACGACGGGGGCGTAAGTGTTCTCATGCGGGGACAGACGCGAAAGAAGGGACAGGGTGGGAGGCGCGGGGGCGTCTCCCACTTTTTTATTTCTGCCACTTTCCCTGGGGAAATGCGGAGGAGAGCGCCCCCGGTAGGAGTCGAACCTACGGCCAAAGGTTTAGGAAACCTCTGCTCTATCCTCTGAGCTACGGGGGCAGGAAACGCTGCACACGCTAGGAGACGATAGCACAAAGCTGCGGTCAGGTCAAAGGAAACGGGGGAAATTGGTGGTGGGTCTCTGGGGGGGGGTCGTTTGGGGAAGGGGAAGGTGACGTGTTGGGCGGCGCGAGGGGAGGTGCAGGGCCTGCCCCTACCGGTCGGTTGAGGGGGAGATGAAGGCGGCGTGTGAGGGTGTACGAGGGCAGGCACAAGGCCTGCCCCTACCGAAGTTCTGGGTGGGGACGGAGGAGGCGCCGCGTATGGGAGTGTGAGGGCAGGTGCGTGGCCTGGCCCGACCGGAGATTTGAGGGGGGAGGTGAAGGCGGCGTGTGAGGGTGTACGAGGGCAGGCACAAGGCCTGCCCCTACCGGAGTTCTGGGTGGGGACGGAGGAGGCGCCGCACACGGGAGTGTGAGGGCAGGTGCGTGGCCTGGCCCGACCGGAGGTTTGAGAGGGGAGGTGAAGGCGGCGTGTGAGGGTGTACGAGGGCAGGCACTAGGCCTGCCCCTACCGGAGTTCTGGGTGGGGACGGAGGAGGCGCCGCGTATGGGAGTGTGAGGGCAGGTTCGCAGAATCTGGTGGAGTGATGTACAATCGGCGGAAATTGCATGCCCATCACAAGTCTACCGGCGCGCTGTTTGCATGCGCGTATGTGCGTGTTCTCCGCCTGTTTGGCGGGGCAAGATGCGGCGGACTGTGGCGATGATGAGACCCCGCCCGTACCACAAATAGAGAGGCTGCATGGAGACCGCACAGGATTTTTCGCATGGCGTATTGAACAATGTCGGCGACGTGATCGTAGGCAAGGCGGAGGTGATCGAGCACCTGCTGATCGCGTTGCTGTGTGAAGGCCACGTTCTGCTTGAGGATGTGCCCGGCGTCGGCAAGACGATGATGGCGCGGGCGCTCTCTGTGAGCCTGGGCGTGGATTTTCGCCGGCTGCAGTGTACACCGGATCTGCTCCCAAGCGACATTACGGGCACGAGCATCTTCAACCAGGAGACGCGGCAGTTTCAGTTCATTGCGGGCCCGGCGTTTACGCATGTTCTGCTGGCGGACGAGATCAACCGGGCGACGCCGCGGACGCAGGCGGCGCTACTGGAGTGTATGGGTGAACGGCAGATCACGGCGGACGGGCTGACGCGTCCGCTGCCGAGGCCGTTCATGGTGATTGCGACGCAGAACCCGGTGGAATACGAAGGCACATTCCCGCTGCCCGAGGCGCAACTGGACCGGTTCCTCTTCAAGCTGAACCTGGGTTACCTGTCGGGTGAGGAGGAGGGTGAGATGCTGGTCAGTTTGGGGCACCAGCATCCGATCGAGACGCTGGAGGCGGTGGTCGACGGGCACAGGCTGCCGGAGCTGGCGGAACAGATATGGGACGTGACGGTGGCGGACAGCATTCGCGACTATATAGTGGGGCTGGTGCAGGCGACGCGCAGCCACTCGGACCTGGCGCTGGGCGCGAGCCCGCGCGGTTCGCTGGCCCTCTACCGGGGGGCGCAGGCGCGGGCTGCGTTGCGAGGCCGCGACTATGCGCTGCCGGACGACGTGCAGGCGCTGGCGCCGCTGGCCCTGCCGCACCGCTGCATCGTGCGCTCGGACGCGGCGCTGCGAGGGCGCACGGCGGACCAGATCATCGCCGAGCTGCTGGAAGCGACGGCACTCAATTTGGGCGACGAGACGGAGGCGTGGGAGGTGGTGCCCGCTACAGAGGGACAGGAATAGACAGTTGTTCGACCTCTTCTTTTTGCTTCTCTTTCTGTTTGCATTCGCGGTCTTCCTGCGAATGGACTGGATCTATTACGTCTTCTACGTGGTGGGCGGCGTTTGGCTTATCAGCCACTGGTGGACGCGGCGCAGTCTGCGCAATCTGAACGTATCGCGGCGGGTACCGGCCAGAGCATTTGCGGGCGAAAGAATCCATAGCGATATCAACTTTCTGAATCGAAGCCGACTTCCTATCCCCTGGCTGCGTCTGCAAGAAAACGTCCCGATCGACCTGAGGGCGATCGAGCAGTACAGCACGGTGATCAGCGTGGGCGGCCGGTCGCTGACCAAGCGCCAGTTTGAATTGCACTGCCACCGCCGCGGCTACTATGAGGTCGGCCCGCTTAGTCTGCAGACGGGCGATCTGTTCGGGTTTGCGGAATCCGCCTGGCAAGAGACCAGCGCGCACCTGCTGACGGTCTATCCCAAAGTCTACTCCCTTGCGGACCTGGGTCTGCCAAGCCTTTTGCCCTTCGGCGATATGCGCAGTCCCCACCGTCTATATCAGGACCCGACACGCATGGCAGGCGTGCGCCCGTATGAGAGCGGCGACAGCATGCGAAACATTCACTGGCGGGCGAGCGCGCACGAGGACACGCTGCTGGTGAAGAAGTTCCAGCCTTCGATGGCGCTGAGTACGACGGTGGTCCTCGACCTGGACCGCAGCGCCTTCCCCTACCGGGAGGAGTACAGCGGGAGCGAGTGGGCGGTGGTGCTGGCGGCGTCGGTGGCCAGTCACGTGGCGGAGCAGAGGCAGGAGATTGGGTTTCTCAGCAACGGCGAGGACCCGCGCACGGGCGCGGAGGTGCTGGCCGTCCCCTCGCGGAACGGGCGCGGTCATCTGATGGGGATACTCGAGATCCTGGCGCGCATTCAGCTGCGGGACATGCGCAAAGCTGAGGAAGAGTCGTCGAACCGAAATGGCAGAGCGCCCAAGGGTGCGACGGACGGGAGATCGGAGGAGGCGTGGAGATCTCCGATAGCGCTGCCGACGTGGCTGCCGGGACGGGTGGCGCATCTAAGCTGGGGTTCGACGCTGGTGGTGGTGACGCCGCGGCTGACCGAAGAACTGGTGTGGGTGATGCACGGCATGTACCAGCGGGGACTGAATGTGTATGCGCTGGTGTGCACATTGCAGCCGCAGTTCAAGCGCATTCAGGAGCAGGCAGAGGCACTGGGCATTACTTCGCATCAGACGATCTGGGAATCGGATTTGCTGAAACTTCAGGGTTAGTGGTCAGTGGTCAGTGGTTAGTGGTCAGTGGTTAGTGGGTTGAATTGGGACGGGTTTGAGGGCGGATGGCTGAGACAGAGGGGGGCCGACATCAGGCTGAGTTTGACCATGCGTGGCAGGACTCTTTGCTGCGTCCGGCGGTGATTGCGGCGCTGGTCGGCTGCCTGGTGGTAGCGTTGACGTCGTTTGTGCGTCATATTGGGCCGGGGCTGCCGGAATCCTACTTGAATGTCCTGCGGATTACGTCGGTCGGGGCGGCGCTGGTTGGTGGTTATACGACGACGATGCTGGTGCGTCCTGAGCACCGACAGCGGCGTACAGTGAGCTTTCGTCTCTCGGAGCTGGGGTTGATCCTGTTCACGGCGCGCATCGCGCTTTGGGCGACGGTGGAGGGATGGCCGGCGCCGGCGGCGATGGTACTGCAGCCGTTCGCGGTTTTCCTCACGCTGATGTTCATCATCAACGGACTGTTTATCCTGATCGCCTGGGGGATGGCGGTACTGGTGACCAACGATTTTCTGGCGATGGGCCTGCAGGCGGACGAACTTGCCGACCTGGAGGCGGCGTCGAGACCGATCAGCGGCGATGATCATCGCATACAGAGCGACCGAGGGGCGCTGGTGCGGCGTTTCAGCGAGCGCTGGGCGATCGGTGGGATGCTGCTTATCGTGCTGACGGCGGCCAGCCAGGTGGGGATGGGCTCGAACGGCTTTTTTGCGCTGGTGCGACAGGATATAGCGGGGGGCGTCATCGGGGCGGCGATCGTCTATTTTGTGCTGGGCCTGCTGCTGCTGACGTTCGGACACCTGGCGGCACTGCGGGCGAGGTGGCAGCTGGCGAAGCTGCCCAGTGAAGCCACAATCGTACGCAACTGGCCGTTCTATGCGTTCGGTCTGCTGTTGGTGGTGGCGGCGGCGGCCTTTCTGATGCCGCTGGGCGGGACGTTCCGGCTGGCCCAGCTGATGGGGCTGGCAATGCGGGCTATTTCGGGGGCGATCTATCTGATCATGGGGTTGATCATAGGATTGATCGCCATGCTATTCGGAGGCGACGAGGAGATTGTCGAGGAGCCGGCGCGCGAGCAGCCGGAGTTCTCTGCGCCGCAGATCGAACAGGTGCAGCCGGCGGAGGCGCCGCCGTGGCTGGGGGGCACGGTGTTCTGGATTATCATCGTGCTCTTGCTCGGCTATGCGACCTATATCTATCTTCAAGGACGGGGCGTTAATTTCCAACTGATATTGGCCTGGCTGCGGCAGTTCCTGCAGGGCTGGAAGCAGATTGGGGACGCGTTTAACGAGTGGCGCTCGCGGAGACTGGCCCCGGAGGAGGTGTTGAAGGAGAAGTCGGGCCGTTCACGTATGCGCCGCTGGCTGGATGAGCTGATGCTCGGCCGTTTGCCACCGGATGAGCAGGTTCGCTATTTCTATGTTTCGACGCTGGAGAGCGCGGCGGAGCACGGAGTGCGGCGGCGTCCGGGCGAGACGCCGTACAGCTTTCAGGCGCGGTTGGGGACCCAGATCGAGAGCGAAGACGCGGAGGCGGCGGCGCGTCTGACAGATGGTTTTGTGAACATTGAATTTGCCCGTCAGAGCACAGAGGCAACGGCTGTCCCACTATTGAAACGGGCGTGGACCCAGATCCGGGGCGCGCTTGACGGATTAGGGGAAGAGGAACCCGATACAGAGGAAGAAGGGCAGGACGCCCCGAAGGCAAAATAGCGGCCACGGATGGTTGCCGACCGATCTAATTTGCGTTCAAAATGAGAAATCGATTATTTCGTATTGCGTAGAGGCAGGCCAAACTGGCGCGATTCCATGGCGTAACCCGCGTGAGAAGTCCTGGTATCAGACGGGACTTACATTTGGTCGAAACCATCGCTGGATTCTTCAGCGTGCGCCTGACTGATGCACTTTGTGCGCCGCTCCGTTTTGTCGAGACACTCGACGCGCTAACCAAGCTATTGAGCCGGATAACTTTGCTTTGCTCGAATGGGTGTCAGCTCGTATTCGGGCAGTTGTCCCACGCCCGGACTTTCCCCTTTGAATGTTTCAAGGTAAGAGGTAGCTACTAAGCCATGTTTTGTGTACGGTCTGCCTGGGGGGAATGTACCGTCAGGATTTCTGTAGCGGGCTCTCGATGGTCATGGCGGTGAACGTTGGGCATATTTGGGAGCGGCCTCGCCTGGCTTGCTCGCGCCGGCACATTTTCGGAATGTGCCAGGAGGCGGGGGGTAGCGCGGGCCGACACGGGGCGGCATTTTCGTATTGCCCACATACTGGCTACGACGCGAGGTTGTAGGAGAGGGGGCGTTGCGGGGGCGGAGCCCCCGCACAAGGGAGGGCCGAATAGGCCCGACCGCCCAACTGCAGTGGTCAGTGGTCAGTGGTCAGTGGTCAGTGGTCAGTAGTCAGTAGTCAGTGGTCAGT
>JAPOVP010000112.1 GCA_026708085.1 Caldilineaceae bacterium | reverse complement strand
GTGCGGGGGCTCCGCCCCCGCAACGCCCCCTCTCCTACAACATGCCTCGCCGAACCTGGTGCCTACATTCGGGACGGGTGCCTACCCGAGAGACGGGTTCGCCGCACTACGTGCCTTCAGCCCCGTCAGTTCCCTGTAGGGGCAGCCCTTGTGCCTGCCCTCGCCCCCTCCCAAACGACGGACCCCACCGTACGCCCCGGCTTGGCGTCTGCCCTGCGTCCCTCCCGGACCTGGTGAGCGATTCCAGCCACCGCCGGCATGGATTCCCCGCTGGACCGTTCACTATCCAAACCTTAGGTGAACTTGCGCCCGCCGCAGCCTGACTGCTATGGACTCTCGGAACTGTCAACGCGTCTGAACACCATCCGTTCGCCCACGAAACCCTCGCGCCATATGCTCTCACAAGCCGCCGCCAGCCCTTCAAGGTTTTCTGTAACAGTGGCAAACAAATTGCCCGGCATGTATCCGGCCGGGCCCAGCAGAAAGTTGTTGCGCCCATAGAACAAAGCGATGTCAATAAACGGTTCACCCGTGCGCCTCTTCGGCGGAATGTCGATCGACGCTGCGTCGACCTCGAAATACAGCAGGTCTCCGCCAATCGGCATGATCGTCGCGTTCTCCTTGCCCGGGTCCGCCCCCAGAGGCGGCACCAGCGTGTAAACCTCGCGGCCCGCCCAGCGCGCGTGATACGCGTCCCCCTCCAATGGCAGCGCATTCCACACCGCATCGCACGTGAGCGGCGCCTCCTCCTCAAGCAATGTCGCAACCCCCCGGACGTTCCGTTTAGTGAAAGATATCTCGATCTGGCGTGCCATTGACTGTGGCTCCCGGGCCGTCCCACCGTAGGGGCACCCCTTGTGGGTGCCCTCGAGTGTGCCCTACCCTCTTGGGACTTCACCAAACTCTCAGTCCCCCGTAGATTGTCTACATTTTAGGCCTGCAAACTTCAGGTCAGACAAACGTCAACGAATCCTGGATCTCTTTTGGGGCATAACGGCTCTTCCTCTTGCAGCCGCCCTATTGCGCCGGTCCCTATCCCGACCTGCACTGAGGTAACTTAACACAGTTCTTCAGAACCTTAAAGGCCGAAACGATAAACTGATTCTCCTGCGGGAACAAGAAGCGAAACGAAAGACAGCCTCATATGCCTTTCGTATAGCCATCATTAGCCCTTCGTGGACAAAAAGGTGTTCTTCGCGCCCCTTCGCGTGCCTTCGCGGATCAAGCCGTTCTCGGCAGCCCATCCCAAAGTGTCAGCGGAAACTACGCACCGCCCACATCAAACCGCGGCCTCACCCCCGGATTGAGCAAATTAAGCGGCAACTCACCCTGCAACACCCTTGCCACCTCCTCCACCGCCTTCACCCGCACGTCCCGGAAGGCCTGCTCCGAATACCACGCCACGTGCGCCGTCACCAGAATCCGCTCCGTACAGTAAAGCGGATGGTCCGGCGCCGGCGGCTCCTCATCCACCACGTCCAGCGCCGCCCCCGCAATCTGACCCGACTCGACCGCCTGAACCAGCGCCGCCGAATCGACAATGCCTCCACGCGCCGTGTTCACCAGAAACGCAGTCTGCTTCATCTTCGCCAGCGCACTCGCGTCAATCATCCCCTGCGTCTCTTCCGTCAACGGCAAATGCAATGTGACCATATCCGACTGTGCCAGCAGCGTTTCAAAGTCAGCAGGTTCTGCGTTCTTGCTTCGTATCTCCTCGTCACTGACGTACGGGTCCCACGCCAGCAGACGCCAGTCAAAACCGGACGCCTTTCTCGCAACCGACTGGCCGATGCGGCCAAATCCGATGATACCCAGCGTGCGCCCCGCGCTCCGCTGGATCGGAAAAGGCGGTTTGGGCTGCCAGCTTCCAGCGCGCACTTTGGCCGCCTCTGCATCAACATAGCGAATCGCGTTCAACAGCAGCGCCATCGCATGAGTAGCCACCTCGTCCGTCCCATAGTCCGGCACATTCGCAACACACACGCCCGCCTCCGTCGCTGCCTCGATATCAATGTTGTCCACGCCCACCGACGGCTTGACGATCGCCAGACAGCGGGGCAAATTCGCCAGCACGCCCGCATCGATCCGTACATTCCCAACGATGAGAGCAGTGGCATCCTTGCCGGCCGTGGCCAGCTCATCCTGGCTCCGGCACGGGATCTTCTCCAGTTCGACGTTGTGCTGCCCTAACACATCCCGTTCAACCTCCAACCCCGGAAAGATATTGGCAGTAACCACAACCCTCCGCTTTTCGCTCATACAGATCCCTCCGCAACACCCAAATAGGCGAGAATGGCATGAATGTAGACCTTGGTGGCCCGAACGACCTGGGCCAGTTCAACCCGCTCGAGTTCCGAATGTGCCGTCAGATAGCTGGCACCGTAGTACAGCGCGGGAACATGCGCCAAATGCACAAAGTGAGGCACGTTCGCCGCAGCCCTTGTGCCCGCCAGCGGCAGCTCCTGGCCGGTCACCTGCTGATGGGAGCGCAGCAACGCCTTTGCCAACCGCTCGCCTTCGTCGACACTGTAGCCCTCGATCCCGTCCAGCCACACCTCGACTTCCGCACCGCTCTCCTCCTGCACCCGGGCCGCCAGTTGTTGAAACTCCTCCCGGATCTCGCCCAGACTGCACCCCGGGCCAAACCGCCGCGTGCCGCCGATAACGCACCCCGCCGGCATGCGGTTAAAGTAGTCCCCACCCTGAAACCGCCCGATGAAGATCGACTCCGCTCCCAAATATGGGTGCCGTATCTCGGCAAGCTCTGCCGCTTTCTCCTGCAACAGCTGCACAGCCCGGTACCCCGCCATCACCGCATGAGGAGCCCCTGCCTCGGCCACGGTTTCGTGTATGCCCTCTTCGTCCCCGGCAATCCTGAGTTCCCAAAAAACAAGGCCCATGCCCGTAATCGGCAGGTCCTTCCCGCCCAGCTCGGTAACGATCACCGCGTCGCCGTGAACGCCCTTTCCAATCAGCGAAATCAGCGTCTCATTCGTGGCGCTCTCGTGACGCCCATGCGCTGTCAACAGCAGATCCCCCTCCAGCGCAACCCCCGCTTCGCATAGAACACGCGCCGCTTCCGCCATCGCCGCCAGCGATGCCTTCATGTCCTCGGACCCGCGTCCGTGGATATAGCCGTCCTCAAATCGGGGCTCAGGCCCGGGCAGATCAACCGTATCCGTATGCCCGTCAAGCTGCAACGTAGGTCCGCCGTTCCTGCCCCGCAACCGCGCTACGACGCTTGGGCTGTCCGGAAACTCATCGTCCATCTCAACGTCCAGTCCCGCCGCCCGCAACTCTTCAGCATAAAATTCGGAAACCGCCCGCTCCTCCCCCGGCGGACTGGGAATACGCACCATGTCCAAAGTGAGTTTCAGAATTCGCTGCGGATCTACCTTCTCGGCCAGAGATGCCGCCAGACGATCTGTGTTCACTCAGCCCTCCACCCAGTGTTCAAAGAGCGGCTGCACTTCAGTAGGCAAACCCGCAAATACTTCGGGCTTCACCGCCGCGACCTCATTCTCCGACAGACCCGTTGCCTCCATCTGTCTAGCCCGCTCTCTCGACCCCGGCCTCAGCCCGTTCAGGTTCAGCCACCACGGCGCGAACCGGATCGCAATCGCCACCCGCGCGCTGTCAGTCCGGTTTGCCCCCGCCGCGTGCCACATCCTGCTATCCATCACCAGCACGCTGCCCGCCTCCCCTGTCGCCTGAATCTCGGTCGGATAGGGCGTGTCCTCATCGTGGCTGCAACCTTCCGCGCTGGGATTCGTTTCCATCCGGTGGCTGCCCGGCACGATGATCGTCGCGCCGTTTTCCACGCTGAACGGAGACAGCATCCACAACGTCGTGAAATGGGCCACGATATCCGGATACGGTGCCGGAATGTGCCCTGCATTGCGCTGGTTAAACGGCCAGTCTGAGTGCAAGCCCCCCCGATCGTTGCCCGGATAGTTGATCATCGCTGTCGTATAAGAAACGCGCACGTTCGTACCCAACGCCGCCCTGATCAGTTCGATGAAACCGGGTCTCACCAAATAGGGCGCAAAAGACTGATCGTAATTGATCAACCCCGAACGATGGCCGATATTAGCAGGCGCGTCCGGCCGTTGGTGTCGCAGCGTCGCCGCCGCCACACTCTCCCGCACCGCCGCAACCTCATCCCCGGGAATCACCTCCTCCACAACGCACCACCCGTCCAGCTTCAAATGCAGGAGTTGCTCTTCAAGAGTCTTGTCCAGTGGCATCGCTTTATCCTCTTTGAGAAGGTAGGGTTCGCTCGAATCGCGGTGTTTGGCCCCCGAGTTCCGGCAGCAAGTCAGATGATCCAAGCCCGGTGCCAGCGACGACAATTATACCACCGCAAGACCGAAAACGTGGAGAGTGTCTCGACAAAAGTCCCCCCTTCACCGCAATCCAACCACAGGAAACCCATGATGCTTGTCCCTCCCCCGAATCGCCCCGTAGGGGCACCCCTTGTGGGTGCCCTCGTGGATACACCCAATTCTCAGGTCACCGAAACCACAACCCCCCCGGGCTTTCGAAACTCGAACACAAAATTCACGCAAAATTGCCGCCAGAATTGCAGCCTTTCTGTGTTACAATGTGACTGAATGAACGGCCCGGGAAGGAACTCTCTGCGACAACCGGCAGTTACAAGAATAGACACGATCTCGCCGCTGACTCCACGCCCACAGCACCCGCTTGTCGACCACCTAAGCCTGTCCTGACATTCGGCACAGTGGTCTGCGCAAGCATTGCATCCGTGAATTCTTCAGCGGCTACCTTGTCCGGAATGCCCACCAATGAGGGGCGGCAGACGCAAAATGCGCTCCGCAACAAAAGCCGGAATTCGGAAACCATCTGACTCGACCCGACATGCACCCGACATTTCCCGCCATGACCCGACTTTGGCCCACCAGACCCGACATGAATCGACCAAACCCGCCAATTCACGACAAACGACACACCAAGACAGGGCAATCGACGTGATTCTGCGTCTGCGAAGGCCCCAAAAAGGCTGCCGGAACCGTAAATCGACCCCGGAAACGGTCAAACCTATGCAAAATCGCACCGTTGAATCTGGCGGAACGGAAATTAAAACACCCGACTTGACCCGACTTGTGCCTACATGACCCGACTTGACCCGACTTTTCTTCTCCAAGTGCGCACAGACGGCTACACACCTGGAAACATCTGTAAAGCTCTCGTACAACTCTCGCAAACACCTGCCCCACCAATCCCGCGCCAGGAGACATCCTCCATCCTGAAAATCCTTGAAAATCCAGCAAATCCTGATTCAGACAACCACGCCAGCCCACAACGCACACTGCAAAAATGTTGCTTTTCCCTGCCGCATCCGATAGAATTACACGCGCTTTGGGTATGCGACGCCGGGGGCCAACTCCCGAAGGTCCCGTGCAGCCAGAAATGACCCTGAACTCTTCCACAGCCCTGCCCGGCCAAATGATATTCCCTCCGACTGCTTGGCAGACGACAAACTGTTGCTGTCTCCACCAACAGGACCATACCTGCCTGTTCGTGCATGCCGGCTGTCACCATTCTAGGTCCGAAGCATCCTTCAAAGAGCTCTTGAATTCTTAGCCTACAGTCCCCACCAGCACAGGAGGATCAATGGCCTGAACCGAAACGAGAAATTATCCCAACGATCAACAGTCTCAAACCATCTGCATCGCAAAGGAGAGGATAGCTAACATGGCTAGAGTAACTACCGAGGAATCCACAAATGTCCAGGCCGGCGTCAGCCGCCGCAACTTCCTGAAGGGCACGGCCGCAGCGGCCGGCCTCACCCTCGCCGCCTGCGTCGCCCCCGGCCCGCAAGCCGCAAGTGACATGGCGGCGCCCGCAGACGAGCCTGTGAACATCCAGATCTGGTGGCGTATCAACCCCACCACCGAGGGCGTTATCCAGGTCTTCCAGGAGCAGCACCCCGACATCACGATTTCCCTCGGCGACCTCGGCGAAGCCGTCTACGGCACGCCCAAGTACGTCACCGCTGTCGCCGCCGGTAAGGGCCCCGACGTCTCCTACCAGAACCGCCACACCTTCCGCCAGTTCGCCTCCCGCAACCTCTACCGCCCCATCGAAGACCTCCTGGAACGGGACAACCTCGACAAGGGCAACTTCATGGCCGGCCCCATCGCCGACCTCACCTGGCAGGGCACTCTCTACGGCCTGCCCCATACCGCCGGCACACGCTACTTCTTCTGGAACCGCACACACTTCGAAGAAGCCGGCCTCGACCCTGATGTTGGCCCCGAAACCTGGGACGACATCATGGAGATGGCTCCCCAGCTCAACAAGATGGAAGGCGACCGCATAGTTCGCTACGGCTTCCTGCCCCACTTCCCGCCCGGCCTCTCCGACCAGCTGCTCATCTACGCCATGGAAAACGGCGGTGTCAGCCAGTCCGAAGACGGGCGCACCAACCTCATCAACACCGATCCGTGGGTCGAAGCCCTCGAGTGGTGCGTGCACATGATCGACGAGTTCGGCGGCGGCAACGCCGCAGCCTCCTCCTTCATGGAAGGCTTCGCCGGCCAGCCCGTCGACCCCTTCGCCCAGGGCCAGGTTTCCATGTGCTCCTACGGCAACTGGATGATTGGGCGCTACGCCAAGTTCCCCGACCTCGACTACGACGGCACCGGCCTCATGCCTGTCTCACCCTCAAATGAAGGCGCGCAGGTCAACTGGTCCTGCGGCTGGACCTTCGTCATCGATCCCAATACCGAGCTCGTCGAACAGGGTTGGGAATTCCTGAAGTGGGTAATCAGCGAGAAATATGTGCGCGCCGCTGGCACCGTCGGCCTCGAGCTCGAGAAGGCCGAATGGGCCCGCCAGCAGTTGCCCGGCGAACCGATCTTCGCCCCCACACCGCCCGTCTACCAGCCGGCCATGCAGTTCATGCTGGACGAGTACTACTCCGTCCTGCCCGAACGCCAGAAGATCATGATGCAGAGATACCTCGACTCCGAGACCTTCTCTGTGGGCTGTGGCCAGATCGCCGGCCTCGCCGCCGCCGAGCTCTGGATCGGCTTCAAGAATGCCTGGGAGTCCGCCCTCACCAAGAAGCAGACGCCCCAGGAAGCGCTCGACGCCTCCCACGCCGACGTCCAGAAAGCGCTGGACGCCGCTTGGGAGAATCTCGAGTCCGCCTAGGCTCAACAAAAATCTGGCAGAACCGGTCGACTTCTCGTCGTTCCGGTTCTGCCAAATCGCCTTTCCCCGTCAGCATACAGGTCGGTCGCTATGTCCGCTGCCCAACCCAAACCCCGGTTCACCAACGCCGCCCGAGAGGCCCTCACCTGCTACCTCTTCCTCCTCCCCTGGGGACTGGGCTTCCTCGCCTTCGTCATCGGCCCCGTCGCCGCCTCCTTCGTGTTGGGCTTCATGGACTACGAAATCGTAACCCCCGCCCGCTGGGTCGGTCTCGCCAACTATATCGAGCTCTTTACCGACGACGCCCGTTTCGGCATGTCGATGGGCAACACGCTCTACTACGTCCTCGTCTTCGTGCCGCTCCACATCGTCGTCGCCACGCTTCTCGCCCTCCTGCTCAACCAGAAAGCCCGAGGCATCGCCGTCTACCGCACCCTCTTCTACGTGCCTTCGATCGTGCCCATCGTCGCCGGCGCCATCCTCTGGGTCTGGATCCTGCAGCCCGAATGGGGTCTCATCAACTCGACCCTGCGCAGCGTCGGCATCGAAGGCCCCCTCTGGCTGGCGTCGCTCACCTGGTCAAAACCCGCCCTGATCCTCATGGCGCTCTGGGGCTCCGGCGCCGCCATGATCATCGTCCTCGCCGGCCTCCAGGGCGTTCCCCAACACCTCTACGAGGCCGCCGAAATCGACGGCGCCAACCGCTGGCAGCGCTTCCAACACGTCACCATACCCATGCTCAGCCCCACCCTCTTCTTCATTCTCGTTCTCAGCGTTATCGCCTCCTTCCAGGTCTTCACCACCGCCTACGTCATGACCGGCGGCGGCCCGGCCGAATCCACCCTCTTCTACATGCTCTATCTATACCGCCGCGCCTTCGTCCTCCTGGACATGGGCTATGCCGCCAGCATGGCCTGGATTCTCTTTGTGGCCGTTCTCGCCCTCACCCTGGTCCAGTTCAAGCTGGCAAGCCGCTGGGTCTACTACGAAGCGGAGCAGAGTTAGCGCCATGTTACGCGACCAGGTCATCGAATCCCAACCCAACCGCGCAATCCATCCCAGTGCCAGGGGCCAGTCTCTTCGTCGCCTGCTCGAACGCGGCGGCACCCAACTGCTCCTTGTACTTGGCGCACTGATTTTCGCACTCCCCTTCGTCTGGATGGTCAGCACCTCTCTCAAGGCCGACCGTCAGATCTTCGCCTTCCCGCCGATCTGGGTGCCCGACCCCTTCATCTGGGGCAACTTTCCCGCCGTCTTCATCTATGCCCCGATGCACCTCTATTTCTTCAACACCCTGGTAATCGCCCTCGCCCACGTATTCGGCGCCGTCTTCACCTGCTCGCTCGCCGCCTACGCCTTTTCACGGCTGCGCGCGCCCGGCCGCGATCTCATCTTCATGGTCATGGTCAGCCAGATGATGATCCCCTATATCGTCATGCTCGTCCCGCTCTATCTCCTCTTCGCCGAGTTGTCGTGGATCGACACCTTCTACCCCCTGACCATCCCCGCCATGCTCGGCACGCCCTTCTATATTTTCATGCTCCGACAGTTCTTCCTCACCATCCCCATGGAGCTCGAAGAAGCCGCCATCATCGACGGCGCCACCCGCCTCCGCATCTGGTGGACCATCATCCTGCCCCTCGCCAAGCCCGCCCTCGCCACCGTCGCCATCTTCAGCTTCATGTTCGCCTGGAACGACTTCACCGGCCCCCTGATCTTCCTCAACACCCGCGAAAAATTCACCCTCTCCCTCGGCCTCCAGGCCTTCATGTTCGAGCGCCGCACCATGTGGGGCCCCCTCATGGCCGCCTCCACAATGATGATCGTCCCCATCCTTATCGTCTTCTTCCTTGCCCAGAAGCACTTCATCCAGGGAATCGCGTTGACTGGAATTAAGGCATAGGAAATTCTGGGCGGCACGGTGTACTCTGGGCTGGTCCTACCATCTATGAGCTACCAAGAGAACTGCGTGTTCAGTGGCTTGATATATTTGCCGGCTCTTCCTTGACTGTGTAAAGGTCGCACAGACCCTCAGGGAATAGGCGTCGCCTGATCTGGAGTTTGAATAGTGAATATCACCCAATTCACAATCGAGGAGGTACGCTGCTTTGCCAACCGCCAGCATTTCAACATTCGCCCCCTAACCTTTCTGGTAGGGGAAAACAGCACCGGCAAGACTACCGCACTGGCCTGCTTCCAAGTGTTGGCGGATTTTATTGATAAAGGTGTAGTTGACTTCAACTCACAACCTTACTCACTCGGAGTCTTTGACGATATTGTCAGGAGAAGCAGGAAGCCCGAAAAAGAATTCGCTCTCGGGTTTTCGTTCCAAGGGGAAAGTGATTCAGTCGAGCTTGTGGCAAAGTTTGTAGAAAAGGCAAAGGGACTAGAACCCGACATTGGAACTGTGACAATTAAGTTTCACGACGGAGTTATTCTTTTCCAGAATCGGGATACATCGAAAGGTACGACAAAGGCAGGTTTCAACGATGAAGTGCCGGCAACTACAAGAATAAACGTGAGATCGTCGCTGTTTGACGTTCACCCACCATTTTCCTTCTTAGGTGCACTTGCTAGTGGAAGAATTGATGGTCAGATTTCAGAAGAAGTGTCACTTGCGAAATTCTTGGGAGACAAGTATGTCGAGAACAAAGGTCTGTTTAGGTTAGGTGTCAGAGGCAATACGTCTGCTTTCAGTACTTCCCCGGTTAGGTCAAGACCGAGAAGGACTTACGATCCAACAAGGGAGTCTTTGGATCCTGAAGGAAGCGACATTCCTATGTTTCTGATGCGGTTGGCGGCAACGAGCCAAACAGAGTGGGAGAGTCTCAGGCAGCAACTAATCGATTTCGGTAGAGCCTCAGGGCTTTTTGAAAAAATTGAAGTTAGGAAGCTTGGACCTGAGGCAGGTGCGCCATTCCAGCTTAAATTAAGGGTGCGTGGTCCAAATTCCAACATAGTTGATGTCGGCTATGGTGTGAGCCAGGTATTGCCTTTGCTTGTACACGCAATGGTCTCTCCTCTATCCCCCGTCGGCAACGAAACTGATCCAGCAATGAGATATTTTCTAATGCAACAGCCCGAAGTCCATCTGCACCCTAAAGCCCAAGCGGAACTTTCATCACTGCTGGTCCGCCTTGCCAGTCAAGGAGGAAAGTCGTTTATCGTTGAAACACATAGCGACTATTTGGTCGACCGCGCCCGCATCGAAATCAGGAGAGGAAACATCACAGCGGAAGACGTATCTCTCATCTACTTGGAGCCCAAGAAAAACGTCGTCAAAGTGCACAACATCTCTTTCGACAAAATGGGAAATATGATTGGCGTTCCACCCCACTTTAGAGAGTTTTTCCTTCTCGAGTCAGAACGACTAATGGGCTTCGAGGACTAGAAAGTGTGCATTATCTTGGACGCCAACTGCTTTGCAAGTTTCCGTGACAGAGCAAATCAAGACATGCACCCCATTCGCACATGGCTGGCACAGAGGAACGGAAAAATCGCGTATACCGATACTTTGAGGTTTCGGGAGGAGTGGAAAGCCAGTGGTCTTGACTTTCGGGAACTGAATCGTGCCGGGCAGCTAAAACTGATACCAAGAGACGAAGTCCTTAGCAAGCAAGTCGAGATCCAGGAAGACCTTGAGTCGGATGATCCCCATGTAATCGCGTTGGCCATCGTTGCACGAATCAAGGTCCTTGTGGTCCAACGCCAACCTGGCGAACAACTCAGGGGCGGACGCCGGAGAGCTAGGGGTGCAGACACAGCCCTGCAAAGGGACTTCAAAAGGCTGGCTAACGGCAGAATCTATATTGATGCATCCCATAGACGCTTGCTTACCAAGGACCTTTGCCCTTGAACTGTTTAGCTGGAGGGCGCAGGGCTTCGACTTTCGATGCAATTCCAGGCTGATTCAGACAAGTATCAAGGCCCCAGAATCTCAAGGCAACCATAGAGCACTTACCGAACCACAGCCTCAGGAAATCCTCAATGGAACACTCTCCCGGAAAACAGCTCTTCATCGACGACTACTTCATAGAATCCCTGACCGGCGCCCGTCGCGTCCTCAACCGGCCCCGCAAACTCACCCCCGACGCGCCTCTGTCCATCCCCTTTGACCAGCCCTTGGACGCAAACAACGCCCAGCCCGGCCGCGTCATCTACGACGAAAGCACAGGTCGCTTTCGCATGTACTACCGCGCCTGGACCGGAGAACAGACCTTTTTCTGCGCACTTGATTCAGACGACGGGCTGAACTGGGAACGGCCAGTCCTCGAGCTCGTCGAATTCGACGGCTCGACCCGCAACAACATCACCACGGGCAGCGCTGATCACCTCATAACCATTCTGGACAGCCGCGAACAGGACGAATCGCGCCGCTGGAAACAGATCGACAACAAACCCAGCGGCACGAACGAGTCTGGCGAGCCGCGCTGGCTGGCCCGTTACTCCGCCGACGGCTACGACTGGCATCTCTACCCCGAGGGCCCGCACAGCCTGCAAAAAATGCGGTTCAACTTCGGCTCCCCCCATGAGACCTTCGGCGGCGTCATCAACCCGGACGCGCCATACGTCTACTACTCCCAGCGCGGCTCGAACCGCCGCACCCGCGTCCTCGGCCGCCGCGACAGCCAGGACTTCCTCAACTGGTCCGGCCTCCGCACCGTTATCGAACAGGACCTCCAGGACCCCCCCGGAACCGAATTCTATTCCGCCGGCTTCGACCCCGTCGCCTGCACCAACGGCGGCCTCCACATTATCATGCTCCAGGCTTTTCAGACCGACCTGACCGAACCCTACGAAATCGAAGATGCCGCCAGCTACTGGGGCGACGAGAAGGGCGGGAACGCCTTGGCCGCCCGCGTAGACGGCTTCGTCGAGAGTCAACTGGCAGTCAGCCGCGACACCGTCGCCTGGACCCGCTGGCGCGAACCCTTCATCGCCCGCGGCGAACCGGGTGCCTGGGACTATGGTATGGTCTACGCCGACGGCCCCATCCTTCACGACAACCAGCTCTGGTTCTACTACATGGCCGGCAACCTGACCCACAACGGCTACAGCGCGCAGCCTTGGCAGGGCCCGTACTCAACGCCCAACCGCCGCGGCAAAGGCGTCGCCGTCCTGCGCCCTGACGGCTACGTCAGCGTCGAAGCCGAGTCCTACGCCCCCGGCATTCTAACAACCCATCGGTTCCGCCAGGAGCAGGGCGGCCAGATCAGAGTCAATGTCGACGCCGGCGCCGGCGAGCTCCGCTACGAGCTCCTCGAAGACACAGGCCACCCAATTCCTGGATACACCGTCGCCGACTGTGACCCGATTCGCGAAGACACACTCGACAGCGCGCTCTCCTGGAACGGCAAACCAGGCTGGCCCGGAGTCGGCGATGACCGCATCGCACGCCTTCCCCAGCTGAACCATTCGGAGTTCTACGTGAAACTGCGCTTCTACGTTTCGCCGGGGACCAAACTGTACTCCCTCACCCTAGACCCGCCCGAAGTGACGGAATGGCTGGTTAGACTCAGGACGCGCATCGACTAGGCCTAACGATTTGGACCAACTGATGAGACCAATCTTGGAAAAAAGGCTTGCCGGAACCGCACAGCACCCCGTTCTAAAGTAGAAGAGCTTGAGCAATCCGTTCAGACGGATGCTCGAACAGATTGGAGAACAGAATGTCCGATACACTCTCAAACGAACAATGGCGACAGTTCGAAGCGCGAGGATTCTTGCGCCTGGGTAAAATACTGACCCACGAGGAACTGAACGCTCTCCAGTTGCGTATGGATGACATCATGCTGGGGCGGGCCCCCCTCGACTATGACCGGATCGCTATGCAACTCGACCGCGAACCGGGCACAGGGAAGCCAGGTCCTCAGACAAAGGGCCACAAAGGCGCCACGCTCAGCTACCGCAAGATCCAGGATCTCGAATACGACCCGCTTTTCCTCGCCTACATGCAGAAGCCGCTCTTCCGCCACATCTGTGCGCGCGCCTACGGAGAGGAGACCACCGTAGCCTGTTACCGCGCCATGTTCATGAACAAGCCGGCCCGCGAGGGAACACCCCTCATCTGGCACCAGGACCGTTGGAGATATCTCGATCGCGACCCCCTGATCACAATCTGGACGGCCCTCGATCCCGCAACCATCGCAAACGGCTGCGTTGAGATCGTGCCCGGCGCTCACCACACTCTGATAAACCCGACCAGCGGGTCCGGCTTTCTGACTCCTGAGCAGGCAGAGGAACTTACTCGCGACGCCGAAACTGTCTTTCTGGAGATGGAGGCGGGCGACAGCGTCCTGCTTCACAATCATCTGCCCCACAGCTCCAATATCAACAACACCGACATTCCCAGGCGCGCCTTCAGCGCCTGTTACATGGACGCGATAACCAAGGCAGAAAACGGGGAGACTTTCAACGTTATCTTTGGAGAAGGCGCTCTGCAACCTGAATTGGTCTGAACGACCAACTGGGTCGAGGGCCTGCTATCTCTTGGGCCGCCTGCCGCATCGCCTGAAATGCCGGTGAAAAGGGCGGCTTCGACCCATTCGCGTTGTCTTCCGGCACGCCAAAAGTCAGTCCAGGAGCCTTGAGTGTACTTTCACAACGGCGGTCCCCGGCTACAGCTGGACGAGATCGTCCTCTTTCCCTTCGACGACCACAGCCTCCCCCTCCAATGCGGCGTCGAGCTCCAACTCGAAGGCCACATGACCCCATGTGGACGCACCCGCATCGCCGTGGACCTGGGCGAAGAAGGCGCCCCCGACAGCGAGCGCGTCGTCTACTACGGCACCGTCCACCGCGTCGGCGACGAGCTCTGGATGTGGTATCTCGGCCAGGGCCGGGAATCCGGCTGGTTCGAGCGCGTCTGCTTCGCCACCAGCACCGACGGCTACAACTGGCACAAGCCGAATCTAGGACTAGTCGAATACAAGGGCAACCGCAACAACAACCTCGTCGACCTGAATCAAGGTTCGCACCACGTCCAAAGCTGCGTGGTCTTCCACGATCCCGACGATCCCGACCCCGATCGCAAGTTCAAAATGCTATTCCAATCGCGCAAGTATGACAGCAGTTTCGCCGCCGCATTCAGCGCCGACGGTTTGACATGGCGAGAGTCTTCAAACAATCCAGTCGGTTCCTGGCTGGAGATGGCAGGGGGAACGCGTCACAACGGCTGCTACTATGTGTGCGGGCAGGGTGGCTCGCACGCCGGGGGCGTTCGGCAGTTGGTCTCCCACATCTCCTATGACTTCGAGAACTGGTCGCAGGCTTCATGCATGGGCATGCGCCGCTCCAACGTTTCACCCCGGTCTCCGGTAACGGGCGGCAGTGCAGGTGAACAGATTCACCTCGGCGCCAGCCTCTGGAACCGCGGCAACGTCATCGTCGGCTTCTACGGCATGTGGAACGGCCACCCCTCAAACGATCGCCGCCTCGTCACCATGGACCTCGGCCTCGCCGTCAGCAACGACGCCCTCCACTACCGCGAGCCAATCCCCGACTACCCCATTGTCTCCGCCGCCGAAGACGGCTGGCAGGAGCTGCCCCACGGCAACACCCTCGTCAACTACCCCGCCCTCATCCAGGGACAGGGCTTCGAACAGATCGGAGACGAAACGCTCTTCTGGTACGCCCCTTGGCCCGAACAGAGCAGCGACGGCGTCCGCGTCGCCAGCTGGCCCCGCGATCGCCTCGGTTACATACAGCCATTCCCGGCCGCACGCATGCGCTCAGGGCAAGGGTCCCACGTCGTCTCTGCACCCATCGATCTGCACGGCAAGCCCGCGCAACTCGCTCTGAACGTCGACGGCCTCGGCGAATACGGCGAAGTGACCGCCGAAATCATTACTGAACAGCTGCAGCAAATACCCGGCTATGGCGCCGCCGATTGCATCCCGCCCAGTGCTTCCGGTTTCTCGCAACTGATCACCTGGAAAGGACGGGACACCATTCAACATGACGACGGCCCCATACGCCTCCGACTCAACTTCTCGGGCATTCGTGCGGAGGACATTAAGCTCTTCGCCGCCTACATAAACACTGTACGTGGTTGAGTCGACACCGCAACTTTATGAGTCCAGGTATTCGTCCGGAAGGAAAGAGATATGTATGAAAAAGTAGAAGTCGCCGCCATCTCATATCGACCGGTCAAATGGGACAAAGCCGCCAACGCCGACCGCATGGAGGAACTGTTCGTCCAGGCCGCCCAGGAAAACCCCCGCATGATCCTCACCACCGAGGGCGCACTCGAAGGCTACATTGTGATGGAAATCGTTGAGGGTCGTGCTCCCGCTGAATCCATGCTCGAAGTAGCCGAACCGATCGACGGCCCCTATATCCGCCGCTTCCGTAAACTGGCCCGCTCCCTCAACACCTGCCTTGCCTTCGGGTTCGCCGAACGAATCGGCGATGAAGCATTCAACTGCGCCATCTTCCTCGACGAGCAGGGCGACATCTGCGGCCGCTATCACAAGGTCCAGCTGGCCGAAGGCACCCACGCCTCCTGGAGTTTCAATCGAATCGGCAAGAAGCTGCGCGCCTTCGACACGCCCATCGGCCGCGCCGGCTTCGTCATCTGCAATGATCGCTGGAATCCCCACATCGTGCGCGCCCTCGTCCTGGACGGCGCCCGCATTATCCTCATCCCCTCCTATGGCAGCAAGACCAAAGACCAGAATCAGGCCGTTCTCGCCAGGGCAAGGGAGAACGGCGTCCCCATCGTCGAAGCCAACGTCGGCATGAACCTGATCATCAGCAAAGGCGAAATCTGCGCCTACCAGTGGGGCAACGACCAGATTACGCACGCCGTAATCGAAGTCCCCGCCGCCCCCGGCGAGGCAACGGCCCGCCAGGCCGAGCAGGACTATCTCGCCGCGCAAACGCCCGAAATGGAACGCCGTTACCAGAGGACTTTGGAAAGAGTGGAGCGGCTGGCTAGCGCCTAGCCTCCCATTCCCAGACTTCGTCAGCCTGCGCTCACCGGAGGAAAGTCTCTTGTTCGATATCGTAATCGCAGGTGGAATCGTAATAGATGGGCACCGCGCGCCGCGCCGTCGCGGCGATGTCGGCATCCAGGGCGATCGCATCGCTGCCGTTGGCGATCTCGCCGGTGCCGAGGCCGCCCAGGTAATCGACGCCGCCGGCAAAATCGTTGCCCCCGGCTTCGTCGATCTGCACAATCACTCCGACGGCTGGTTCCTGCGAAAGCAACACCAAGTCAGCAAGACCACCCAGGGCTTTACCACCGAACTCATCATGGCCGACGGCATCTCCTACGCGCCCGTCAGCTCCCAGACGGCCCATGAGTGGATCTACTACATGCGCGGCCTGAATGCCCTCCGCATGGAAGACTACACCGGCTGGGAGACACTGGCCGATTACATGGCCCTCCTCGACCGCCGCAACGTCCAGAACGTCATCACCCAGATTCCATACGCCAACGTGCGAACACTCATCTGCGGCTGGGGTCCCACGCCTCCGGACGACTTACAGTTGAAACTGATTCAGATGCAGGTCGAGCAGTGCATGGATGAAGGCGCATGCGGACTCTCGACGGGTCTGGACTATCCGGCCCAATGCTTCGCCTCCACCGCCGAGCTGGCGGCCGCCTGCCTCCCCATGGCCCCATCCCAGGGCCCCTACGTCACCCATATGCGCTACAAAATAGGCACGCTCGCTGCCCTGAAGGAAGCCGTCGAAATCGGGCGGCGCGCCGGCGTTCCCGTGCATATTTCGCACCTCAAAGCCGCCAGTGAAGCCGATACCGAGTCCATACTCGCTTACGTGGATCAGGTCGCCGTCAATGAGGTTGACTTCTCCTTCGATGTATACCCCTATCTGCCCGGGTCGACAACGTTGAGCTATCTGCTTCCTTATGAAGTCTGGAACGACGGTCCACTGGCCGCCTTGCCCAAACTGCGCGATCCCGCGATTCGCGCGCAAGTCGACCGCGGCCTGGGAATCTATGCGTCCGATCTCAATGCAATCAGAATAGCCTGGCTGCCGGGTAAGGAGAATAGCGAGTACCAGGGGATGACCCTCGCCGAATACGTGGAAGAAGTGGGCAAGTCGCCAGTGGACGCACTGTGTGATCTCCTCATCGAGGAAAACCTGTCCGTGCTTCTCGTCTTTTTCCAGGGCGACGACCGTTTCGTCGAGCCATTTCTCGCCCACGAAAAGTACATGATGGGCACCGACGGCGTCTACCATGAAGACAGCGTCGTCCATCCTCGCCAGTACGGTTCAGCGGCGCGGCTCTTGGGGACTTGCGTGCGCAAGGGTCTGTTTTCTCTGGAAGACGCTGTGTGGAAGCTTAGCGGCGCCCCGGCAACGCGCTTTGGACTCAAAGACAGGGGCAGGATAGAGCAAGGACGCTTCGCCGATCTGGTACTCTTTGACGCGGAGTCAATCCAGGATCACGCCACTTTCGACCAGCCGCATCGACTTTCAAGCGGCGTCGGCGACGTGATCGTCAACGGAGTTCCCGTTATTCGCCACGGGACTCCGGTGGAGGGGCTGGAGCAGCCTTTACCGGGTCGGGCTCTTCACTTCAGAAAGTAGACTACTCTTCCTCGAACTGCACGCCCAGCGCACTGCCGCCTGACCTGAAGGCAACCGCCGTGCTCAGATTGGATTCCACCGGAACTGCGCCCTGCGCGCCCGTCGTCGGTGTAACGACAGGTACGTCCTCAGCATCTGTCGCCGTCACCAGGGGGCCATATATCCAGCCGGGCTGGCCTGCAAAGTCGATCTGCCACCACGCTCCGTCCGCACTCTTCCCGGTTATCGTGTACGCCTCGCCGGCCGTAGCGCCGCCGATACGATCGTATTCAGTGCCCGGTCCGCTGCGTACATTCAGATCTTCGCCGACTGTCGCAATAGCGTCTGCCGGGGCCTGCCCGGCGCCCGCCGGCTCAGGCGCGGTAACCGGGGTCTGCACTGAGGGCGCCTCGACTGAGGGCACGTCTTCTGTATTCGTAGCGGTCACAAGCGGCGCATAAACCCACCCAGCCTCACCGTCAAAATCGATCTGCCACCATTCGCCGTCCGCACTCTTGCCGGTGATGTCGAACTCCTCACCTACAAATGCCCCGCCAATTCTGGCAAAGTCAGTGCCTGGTCCTTGGCGAATGTTCATGTCGCCGTAAATGGTAACAACCGCGCCTTCGGCTTCCGGCGCTGCTGTGTCGCTTCCGGCTGTTGGCGCCGGTTGCTCCTCCATCGAGCTGTCGACGATTGGGACATTGTCTGCATCAGTAGCTGTCACAAATGGCGCATAGATCCAACCGTCCTGATCGTCAAATTCAATCTGCCACCAGTCTCCGTCCGCGCTCTTCCCGGTAATGACGAACTCTTCACCCGCGTAGGCCCCCCCAATCCTGTCATACGCCTCGCCCGGTCCGCTACGGACGTTCATGTCGCCGCCGACGGTCACAATTGGGATCTCAGTTGGTACCGTTGCTTCTGCCGTTTCCTCCTCTGGAACCGGTGTCTCCGTCATAGCAGCACCAACGACAGGCACATCCTCCGCTTCGGCAGCTACCACAAATGGCGCGTAGATCCACCCCGTCTCGCCTCGAAAGTCAATCTGCCACCAATTACCATCTGCATTCTTTCCGGTAATTGCAAACTCCTCGCCGGCATCGGCGTCGCCGATGACTTCATATTCTGTGCTCGGACCACTGCGAATGTTCATCTCCCCTAGGACTGTAACCTTTGCATCGCTGGTTGGCGCAGAAATCGCAGTCGGCGCCGGGTCCGTAGCGGTGACTGCAGGAGTTGGTGTGGCCAACGCCGTTTCGGTTGGATCCGGGAGCGGCGGGATCGTTTCCGTCGGCATCGGCGTAAATGTAACAACCGCAGGGAGAGGAGTGATCGTACTCGTCGGCCCAGGTTGAGGAGCGGGTCCCTCCTCTTCTCCTTGGCCGCACGCGCCAAGAAGCGCGATGCCCAATACCAGGACGCAAAGAACCACCGTGCGCGAGAAGCAATTTTGCATGCCATTTCCCCCATCCCTCTCTGTCAGTTGAAACGCAGTTGGGGGCTGGCCGCGCAGCTGTTTCTTGCTCATAAAGGCTCCTCTCAGTCGGGCCGGGCTGTTCGCGCCGCATGTACAATCAATGCTACCGCCGTTGCTTCGGGGATGCGGCCCGTGTCCAACATCAAGTGATAGTGCCGGCTGTTCTTCCAGTCTGCACTGGTAAAGAATCTCTGGTACCAGTTGCGGCGCTGCTCGTCCGCCAGGCCAATGATGCGCTCGGCCGTGCTGATTTCAGCCATACTCCGGCGGCGTTGGATGCGACGGGCCCTGACTTCCGGCGCCGCATAGAGATGGACATGAAGAGCAGTCGGATGATCCTCGAGGATAAGCTGCGAACCCCGTCCAATCAGCACAACGTTTCCCCGTTCCGCCAGCGCCCGGATAGCGCTTGTCATCCCTTCCACGTACGTCGCCTGGTCCATCGGCCGGTTTCGCCGGTTCGGATCGGCCGAGAATAACGAACGCATCTCCTGGCTGACCACCCCAGCGCGCGACATCAATTTCTCCTCAGCCTCTACAATTACTTCGACCTCCACGCCGGCCTGGCGGGCCATCTCTGCAAGTACCTCTTTATCGATACAAGTCGAGTCCAACTCGTGGCCCACAGCCTCAGCAATGCGAGTGCCCCGCGAGCCCAATTCACGCGAAATCGTAACGACTGTCATCTTTGCCTCCCTTATAGAGGTCACCTGCATTCGCGCCCAGGATGCATCACCAGTTCACATCCCGGAATTCAGATCATGGCAAATCAGCGACTGCACCTTTATTCGGAATACACGCCGTTGTCGAAGTTTTCGGCCTCCTATCGGAACGTTCCGCGCTACTTCTATCGCAACGACTAAGCCATCGCCACTCCGTGATCAACACAGGGGCAGAAGAAGCGCTCTCTCTCTGACCACTGACCACTGCAGTTCTGGGCGGTCGGGCCTATTCGGCCCTCCCTTGTGCGGG
>JAPOVP010000158.1 GCA_026708085.1 Caldilineaceae bacterium | reverse complement strand
CAACGCCCCCTCTCCTACAACCTCGCGTCGTAGCCAGTATGTGGGCAATACGAAAATGCCGACCCGTGTCGGCCCACGCTACCCCCCGCCTCCTGGCAGATTCCGAAAATGTGCCAGCGCGAGCAAGACAGGCGAGGCCACTCCCATATATGCCCAACGTTCACCGCGATGACCATCGAGAGCCCGCTACAGAAATACTCACGGTACATTCCCCCAGACAGACCGCATACAGCACACACAGAACATGGCTTAGCAGTTACCCAAAAACTGGAAACTGCCCCTACGGCCCCGCTTTACCCGTCGCCATGATCGTGCCCGCTCGCGGCAGCTGTTCCGCCCGGCTGGGCAGATCGTCGCCAATCTCCGCCAGCCAGTCCATCAGTTGTTGACGGAGCGCCACCTTCGTGGCCGCCAGCCTCGGCTCTGCGATCAGGTTCTCCATCTCATGCGGGTCGGCCTCCAGGTCGTAGAGCTCGTCTATCGCCTGCGGATTCCACACGTACTTGTAACGCTCGTCCCTTATCGCGCGCACCGCGAAGTTCATGCCGTTGTACAGGTTGTAGACGCCGTACGCCGTCTGCGGCCAGTCAGCGGGCCGCGCTCCCGTGCCCGCCAGCGGCAGCAGGTCCCGCCCCGCTCGCGGCCGCTCTGCCGTAGCCGCGGCGCCGATGAGACCGAAAAGCGTCTCGCCCACGTCGATCAGCGAAACGAAGGCATCCTGCGTAGCCGGCCCTCTTTCGGGCGCACTTATGATCAGCGGAATGCGCCACACCTCCTCATAGAAATAGGCCCCCTTGTCGAAACGGTTGTGCGCACCCCCCATGTCGCCGTGGTCCGCGACGAAGACCACCGTCGTCGAATCCTGTAACCCCAGCCGCTCCAGCGCATCCAGCACCCGCCCGATCGCCTCGTCCACCATCATGATATGCGCGTGCGAGTAGGCCACGACCGTGCGCCACTCCTCCTCGTCCAGCGGCGATGTATCCATGCAGGGCCACCAGGCCACGGAGTGAAACCAGGGCCTGCCCGCGCAGTTATCGCGCAGATTGACGGGCAGCTCCACCTTTGCCCTGAGCTCCTGCGCGATGCTGGCGTACGGCTCGGGCAGATGGTGCGGGAAATGCGGCTCCGCCGAAGAGACGGTCAGAAAGAACGGTTTGCTGCGGTCCCCTTCCGCCCACTCTTCGAGGAAGCGGACACCGTTCTCCATCACCGGAAATGGCGGGCACTCTTCCATAGGCTGCGCCGTATCGCCCCAGAACGGCGCGCGGCCCCGGATCAAGCCCTGCGTCTGCCGGTCGTAGTTGTCCTTGGCGAACTGGTAGGAGAAATTGCTCGTCTCCGGATCGTAGGGCTGGCGCTGTACCTCTGCATTGGGGTCAAAACGGTGGGCCCCGCGCGCCTCCGGGTTTACCGGCCCCAGATGCCACTTGCCAAAGTACCCGACGTGGTAACCCAGCCGCGCCGCCTCGTCGATCCAGGTGCGCTCCGTCAGCGGCGGCGAAACCTGCTGCGAATACCCCACCGCGTAGTTGTCGGTGATGCCCGTCTCGTGCGGCCAGCGCCCCGTCAGCAGCGTTCCCCGCGCCGGCGTACAAAGCGGGCAGGTCGTAAAAGCATTCCTGAAGACCGTCCCCGCAGCCGCCAGCCGGTCGATATTCGGCGTAGGAATCTCCGCCTCGCAAAAACTGAACGCCGACGCCGGCCATTGGTCCGTCAGCACAAAAAGAACATTCTCCGCACTCATCGAGCTACTCTCCAAGCAATTACGAATAGCGGTCAACTGAAAGTGAGTGAGGTTTCTCTCTCCTCACTCCTCTTCACTCTCTCCTCGCCCTTCACCCCTTCGCCCCGGTCGTCGCTATCCCCTGAATGAAATAGCCCTGGAAAATGAAAAAGATAATGATGACCGGCAGCGAGGCCACAAACGAGGCCGCCATCAGATGGTTCCAGTCTGTCCCGTACTGGTCGCGAAAACCGTTCAGCCCCAGCGGAATCGTCCACTTGTCGACGTCGTTCAGGACGATCAGCGGCCACAGAAACTCGTTCCAGTTCCACAAAAATGAGAAGATCGCAACCGTCGTCAACCCCGGAACCGCCAGCGGCAGCAGGATCTGCCACAGAATGCGGAACGGTCCGCAGCCGTCCAGTTTGGCCGCCTCATCCAGCTCCAGCGGCAGGGTCAGGAAGAACTGGCGCAGCAGAAAGATGAAAAAGGGGCTGCCGCCCAGAAAGTTGGGGACGATGAGAGGATAATAGGTATTGATCCAGTCCAGACTGCGATAGAGAATGAAAAGCGGGATCATCGTCACCTGCCAGGGCAGCATCATCGTTGCCAGCAATATGATGAAGAGGACATTCCGCCCCGGAAAGCGCAGGCGGGCAAAGCCATAGGCGACAACCGCTGAAGAGAGTATCTGCCCCACCACGCTCAGCACCGTGACGTAGATCGAATTGCGGAAATAGAGGCCGAACGGCATGACCGTCAGCGCCTCGATATAGTTGCGCCACAGGATCGGGTCCGGCATCCACTGCGGCGGGTATTGGAAGATCTTCTCCATCGGTTTCAGCGAAGTCGAGATCATCCACAGAAAAGGCACCAGGAAGGCGGCCGCGCCCGCCAGGGCCAGCAGGTGAATTAAAGTCCTGGTGGTCCAGTTCAACAGCTGATATCGATTGGACGGCAAACTGATCGTGTTTCTCATCGTTCGCGGCGGATGGCCGGTGGCCATTCTCAAGCGCCTCCGACTCTACCTTCGTAGTGCACCCAGTGTTCCGACGAACGCAGCATCGCCAGCGAGATGACCAGAACCACCACGAACAGCACCCACGCCAGCGCCGAAGCATAGCCCATGTGGAACCATTCGAAGGCATTACGGTAGATGTAGAGCACAAGGAAGAGCGTCGCGTTTCCGGGGCCGCCCGCAGTCATAATGTAGGCCTGCGTAAAGATCTGGAAGCTTCCGATCACATTCATCACCAGGGCAAACAACACCACCGGCGACAACATCGGCAGCGTGACTTTCAGAAATCGCTGCCACGTGTTGGCGCCATCGATCGTTGCCGCCTCGTAGAGATGGGCCGGAATGCCCTGCAGGCCGGCCAGAAAGATGACCATGCCGGTCCCCACCTGCCACAAGCTCATGATAATCAGCGCCGGCAGCGCCCAGCGCGATGAATGAATCCACTGCGGCCCTTCAACGCCAAACAGCCGGATGAAAGAGTTCAGCACCCCGTATTCCGGATTGAAGATCCAGATCCACATCATACTGACCGCCACCAGCGGGATGACCGCCGGCAGATAGTAGATCGTGCGGAAAAGGCGCCGACCCGCCAGCTGCTGGTTCATAAGCAGCGCCAGCACCAGCGAAAGTACCGCCGAGACGGGCACGCGGAAAATGACATAGATGACCGTCACTTTGATGCTCTGCCAGAAAAGGTCATCCTTGAACAGCAGCTTGTCGAAGTTGCGCACGCCGATGAACTCCGGCGCCGACAGGATGCGCCATTCGGTCGAACTGATATAGAAGGCCGCCAGGATCGACGCCAGCTGAAAGATGAGGAACCCCAGCAGCCACGGTGAAATCGCGATGTAGCCCGCGATCGCCTCCTTGCGCGCGATGCCGCTCATACGCGGCCGTTTCCCGGCCGCGAGTGCGTCTGCGGCCTGACCGACCTGCGCTTGCCTGCTGCGCATCACCTCTCCCTTTCCGAAAACTGGTGGCCAGCGGATAACGGCCCGGAGCGCGCTCCGCCGCCAGCCGTCAATGTATGTCTAAACCAAAAGAGGAGAGGAAACTATCCTCTCCTCTTCGGCTGCATATGAGCAACGGCAGCGCTCAAAGCGCCGCTACTAATTTCCCCAGAATGCAGCGAGGATCTCGTCGACCTGGGGTCCGGCCGCCGCCACCGCGTCCTCAACCGACTTCTCCCCTAGAAATGCCAGGTTCAGCTCAGGCGTGATCGCCCTCGACATGATCTCCGTAATCGGTGCGATCGTGGGCCAGACCTGCATGTGCGGCGCGCTGTCGATGAACACCTGCCGCGTCGGCGGCTTGGGCAGCCCCGCGAAGTGTTCGCTTTCGGCAATATGCCGCATCGCCGGCACGTCGCCGATCGTCTGCGCCACCGTGATATTGCTTTCCTCGTCGCTAATGATCTTGAGGTACTCCCACGACCAGTCCGCGCTCTGCGTGCCCTTGGGAATGCCGTGTCCGTAATATTGGGTATAGCCGACCGGGGGCTGGCCCGCCGCGCGCGGCAGCGGCCCGACATCCCAGTCCAGCCCCTCAACGCGCGTCAGCGCGCCGATTCCCCAGGCGCCGGCCGTGAACATCGCCACCCGCCCGGCCGTAAACAGGTCCTGTGCGCTTCCCAGCCCCTCGATCTCCGCCGGGGTGGGGGAGACACCGTGCGTCAGCCGCAGATCCGCCAGCCATTGAAGCGCCGCCAGCGCCTCCGGGCTGCCAAGACCGGAGGACTGCTGGTCGTCTGACAGCACGTCCCCGCCGCCGAGCCGCAGGAACGGATACCAGTAGGGGAAGAACATGCCGTAAACATCCGTCCTGCCGTCCCCGTCGGAGTCCGCAGTAAGAGCCTGGGCCGTCTCCAGGAACGAGTCCCAGTTCCAGGTATCGTTCTCCCAAGAGGTGGGCAGATCGTCCAGGCCGGCCTCAGCGAAGAGCGCCCGGTTGTAGTAGATAACGAACGGGTTCCAACCGCGCGGCACGGTAACCAGCTGGCCTTCGGTCGTGCCCAGCTCAATGATCCGCGGGTAGAACACGTCGAAAGTGAACTCGTCGTCCGCGTCAGCAAAGGGAATCACATTCAGCAGCGCTTCCTGGCCCCGGAAAAACGGCTCCCACCTGTGGTTCAGCTGCATCGTGTCCGGCGGTGTCCCGGCCGCGATCGCCGTCAGCACCTTTTCGCCGTACTGTCCGCCCGGCACCGAATTCTGGCTGGCCGTCACATTCGGGAACTTTTCCGTCATTCGTTGGGCCAGAATCTCACGGTCTTCAATAAACTCCGGCCGCGTACCCCAATACTGGGCCACAAGCTCGATCGGTTCTTCCGACATCGATTCGCCTTCGTCCGCCGCAGCCGCACCCGTATCCCCTGCCACGGGAGCGCACGCCGCCATAAACGCGCCGCCCGCAACCAGCGCTGAACCCTGCAGAAAATGCCTTCTGCTCAACCTTCTAGTCGTCATAGTCAATCTCCTTTGTGTTGATGCTCTCTCTTTGCACTCCTGGTGTTCCCCACCTCGACGAGCGGTCATGAAGTACTAAAAACCAGAAACTGAAAACTGAAAACTGCCCTACTGCTTCATCCCACTCAACGCGATGCTGGAAATGAACTGCTTCTGCAGCATCAGGAAGACCACGATGACCGGCACACAGGCGATGACCGAGCCAGCCATCTGCACATGTATCAGTGTCACGAACTGACCCTGCGCCATCGCCAGCGCCAGGGGCAGCGTGAACAGCTCCTTCGAGTTGATCACCAGGACCGGCCAGAACAGGGTGTTCCAGATGCCCAGGAAGCTGAAGATACCCAGCGCGCCCAAGCCGGCGCGGGAGAGCGGCATGATCACGTACAGGTAGATATGCCAGTGATTGCCGCCGTCGATCAACGTCGCCTCGTCCAGGCTGATCGGGATCTGGTTAAAGAACTGGCGCAGCAGAAAAGTGCCGAACGGGCTGAAAAGGCCGGGGAAGATGAGGGCGGTATAGGTATCGATCAGCCCGGCAGACCAGACCATCGTGTACAGCGGAATGATGGTCACGTAGTGGGGGATCATCATCGTCGCCAGAAAAAGGAGGAAGATGGCGTCGCGGCCGGGGAAGCGCAGACGGGAAAAGGCATAGGCGCCCAGTGAGCAGACGATCAACTGGCCAACCACTGAGACGGTGGTGACGACGGCACTGTTGAGCAGGGCGCGACCGATGGTGTAGTTGACCACAGCCTCGACGTAGTTGGTCCACTGCGGCACTTCCGGTATCCAGATCGGGGGGAACGCCTCAACCTCTTGCAAGGTCTGCAGCGACGCCGAAATCATCCACAAGAACGGGAACAACAGCGCTGCCGCACCCAGTGCAGTGACCAACTGCAGGCCGACAGTCTCTCTGCGCCTAAGCTTCATTGTAAGTCTCCACGCCTGTTCGCGCTGCCTACTGGTAGAAGACCCATCGCTTTTGCAAGACCCATTGAACCAGCGTAAAGAGAAGAATAATGGCAAACAGGACCCAGGAGAGCGCCGCCGCGTACCCCATGCGCAGGTTCTGGAAACCGCGCGTGTAGATGTAGTAGCTCAAGGTCCGGGTTGAGTCGGCCGGTCCGCCGTCGGTCATGATGAATATCGGGTCGAAGAGCTGGAGCGTATTGATGATGCCGATGATCAGGGCGAAGAACATCGCCGGCGAGAGCAGCGGCAGCGTGATCTTCCAGAACTGCTGCCACCTTGAAGCGCCGTCGATGCTTGACGCCTCGTAAAACTCATTCGGTATCGATTGCAGACCGGCCAGGAGGATGATCGTCTTCCAGGAGAGCGTCTTCCAGGTGATGGTGATGATGACCGCCGGCATGGCCCATTCCGGTCGCGACAGCCACGGGATCGGGTCGATGCCCAACGGCCCCAACAGGGCGTTGATCGGGCCCTCCAGGCTGTACATGTAGCGCCACGCGATCGCGACCGCGGCCCAGGTGGTGATCAGAGGAAGGAAATAGATCGTACGGTACAGGTCGATGCCGCGCATAGCGTTCTTCAGCAGCAGCGCTGCACACAGCCCCAGGAGCGTATTGAGCACCTCCAAACCGACCGTAAGGTAGAGCGTGTTTTCCAGCGTGTGGTAGAAGGTCGCGTCGGTGGCGACTTCGACGAAATTACTCAGACCGACGAACTTGATCGGATCGATGATGTTCCACTCGGAAACACCCAGCACCAGCGCCGTGCCGATCGGGAGCACCTGCAACAGGAACAGACCGAGCAGACTGGGCGCCAGAAACAGGAGCGCGACATAGAGGTCCTTGTGACGTCTCCCCTTGGGCCGCAATATGGACCAGGGAGCAGATACCGTCTGCGCCTTTTGCCCGGTCGCCATCGTTGTTCTCCAACAGAGCGGTAGTGAAAAGAGAGAAGCAGGGAGCGGGAACGTTTCTCTTTCCCTACTTCTCTCCTTTAATCCCTTTCTTTCTTCTTGCCTCTCGCGCCTATGCCTCCAGCAGCGGCTCCGTCTCGGTCTTGATCTGGATGGCGGCCTCTTCGGCTGTCTTCTCGCCGATGGCGACCAGGTCCATCTCGCGGTCCCAGATCTCCAGGAACTCCTGGTTGCGCCGGATGAACGGCTGCGGGTGCACCGTATCCATCATGAACAGGTACGATTCGGGATGCGCGGGCGGCTCGAACAGGAAGGAGTCCGACTCCATCGCCGCCTTCACCGAGCTGCCGGCGTGGCCGTTGCGCAGCAGGAACTTCGCGCCCTCCAGCGATGCCGTGTACTGGATCATATCCCAGGCCGCGTCGGGATTGGGCGCGCCCACCGGGATCGTATACGAGAAGCCTCCCGTCCAGGTGGCGTACTGCACCGACTTGGGCTGCGGAACGACGCCCCAGTTGATGTCCGAGCCTTCCATACCCTTGCGCGTCCACGTGCCCACGTCGCGCAAAGCCAGGCGCCCCTGATCGAACAGGCCCCCGGCGCCGGCATCCGCCGAACGCAAATTGGCCGGCCCCAGTTCATGCACCAGGTAGAGGTCGAACTTCCACTGGATCGCCTCGACTGCGGCCTCCTGGTCCACGAGCACCTCGGTCTTGTCCTCGTTGAAGATATTGCCGCCGTTCTGCCAGATGCGGTTGACGATGTTCCAGATGCGCACCGGTCCGTTCGTCCAGCCCCAGATCTTCTCGTCGCCTTCGCCGCGCATCATCTCTTTGGCCGTCTCGACGAAGGTGTCCCATGTCCAGGTGTCGTTCTGGAAGTGTTCGTACGGCGTCGTCACGCCGAACTCTTCAAACATGTCGATGTTGTAGCCGATCCCCATCGGGTTCACTTCCGCCGGGATCGCGTACGGTTTGCCCTCCGACTTGAAGAAGTCGGTAATCACATCATAGAAGTGGCCGTAGCCCGGCTCGTTGATGTCCCAGGTGGGATGCGCTTCGACATAGTGGGTCAGGTCGGTAAGGAAGCCCCGGTTCTGGAAGCGGGCGAAGTCGAAATCCACGATCATGCCGACGTCCGGCAGATCGCCCGACGCGAAGCGGGTCAACAGCCGGTCGTGGTACTGACCGAACGGCGCCGAAATAATCGTAACGTTGGTATTGGACGTCTTCTTATACTCGTCCATCAGCAGGCCGTACGTGGCGTCCCAGGAGCCCCAGACGGTAAATTCGATCTCGGTCGGCTCCGCCATCGCGTCATCGCCTGACGCCGCCGGTTCCGAAGCCGCCGGGGCCGCTACACCGGCGCAGGCCGCCAGCAGCGTGCCGGAGGTAAAGAGGGCTGAACTTTGCAAGAAACGACGTCTGCTCAACTTGTGCGACTGCATGTGGGTCTCCTTTGCGTGTGGTTATGATATTGGGGTAAGGCCTCTGGGGGCAGGCCAGGTTGCGTCCGATGTGCCCCTGCCAAAAAGAGCGTGCAGGCGGCTTGCGAAGCAATGCTCTATCCTGCAAGGATAGAGTCTATCTTATGCAAACAGCGTATTCTGTCAAACCGTCGACTCCGCTCCTCCTGCCGCCGCTTCGTAAGACTCATCGAGCAGCCCGGAAAGAGAAAAAAGCCCGACGCAAGGTGCGGCGGGCCGAGAAACTCTCCACTTTTCCTCATCCCTCGCACACGAATCAGCCCTTCAGCCCGCTGAGAGCAACGCCTCGCGACAGGCACTGTGCATACTGTCAGGAGCCCGAAGAAGTGAACTGCTTCGCTATACTCTTCAGACTGTCGACCACGGAATCCAACGCCGCGTCATAAATTCTCTGGTTTTGGCCGGACTTGGCGTCGGTTGGTGAAGTGTTCAAGGAATCCAGCAGTTCATCACAATCTAATATGGCTGGCAACTCAATCGGAATGCAATATTTCCCGTCGATTTTATACGTAACGGCGGAAACGTCGCCCAGTTTCTGTTGCTCAGGATAGTCCAACGTGAGCCACAAAGGCGTATTGCTGTGCCGCGCCCAACCACCAAAGTGAATGCCGAACCACGTCTTTACACCGCCGATCCTGATAAACCGCCCGTACCCTGTCCTTCGCGCTTGAATGACCAATCTCAACTCATCTATGTTTGCCCATTTCTCATTGTCCTCTTTCGCTTGACTAGTTGCGCGATTAGCCGCATCGTCAACCAGCCGCCTCACACCCAGCATTCGCTCAGCAAACTCCGGCCCCAGATTCTTCAGTCGCCAAGATCGGAGGGAGTCCGAATCAATAAGAGCCGGCGCGGGCCCAGCGCAACCAAATGCCTTAGCGATACTCTCCAGTTCACTGACCACGGAATTCAACGCTGCGTTATAATGGTCTGCCGACAGCAACGGAATCGGTATGCAATATCTGTCGTCGATTTCGAACTTCCTGGTTGCCAGTCCAGTCTGCTCCAGTTGTTCATGATAGCCTTTCCAATATGAGAGCCACAAGGGAGTATTTCCCTTCCGCGCCCAACCACTAAAATTGACGCCGAACCAAGTTTCTACACCACCAATTCGGACGTACCGGCCATACCCAGTTTCCCACGCTACGGCTTTAAGTCCTTCCGTGTCTACCCAGCCTATTCTTTTCGCGTGGTTGGTTGCATCGTCAATTAGCTGCATCACATCTAGCATCTGCTGCGCGGACTCTGATGCCAAATCTTCGGATCGAAAAGGCAGGAAAGCATCCCCGTCCATTCGGTCGGTCAGACCGCGCAACTGTCCGATATCGGATTCGGCGTCGCTGGCTTTACTTGCCATACGCTCAAGCAGAGTTGCCCAACTGGTTAACTGCATGTGATGAATGTCGTTTCCTATTGTGGCGCTACGTACTGGACCCGACTTCGACATGACGGTTAATTCGAACTTTTCCTCCGCTCGCCGGCACAGTTCAGGCCACAGCGTTTCCAGCCGGGCCCTAGGCGCGACAAACAGAAGCGCCCTGGATTTACCATTTCTGTCTTCCAGAAGCTGATTGAGATACTGATTCGGCTGGTTCTTGGTCAGATCTGCCCAGAACTTCGCCTCGATCAGCACTTGCTTTACCCCTTTCTCATCAAAACAGACTAGATCCGGTATCTCCCCTTCATCGCCGATTTCCCAGGTTTCTACTCTGTCGATGGAGCCAACTCTTATACCTCCATCCTTCAGAACTTCCGCCAGTGCACTCCGCGCCGCTGCCGAATTGGAGAGGATGTAACCCAGCGCATCAACGGCCACATCCTCGATACGGTCGGTAAGCCTAGGGGCAATGTGAGCAAAAAGGGTCGTGTCAATGGGCATAATAAATGGACTCTTTCATGTGCTGTGGGCTTCTTACCCACCGTTTCTATCCGTAACTTCGAACCGTCAGGGCCAGCAGGTCTCCGCGTCCATCCGGTCAATGAGTTCGCGCAGTCGCCCGACGCCTATCTCCGCATCCCTATCCCCAGCACCACCGACCACCCTCTCCATCAACTCCAACAACGCATCCCAACGCGTCAACATCAACCGCCGCTCCCCGCCCGAAACCGTCGCGGCGCGCAGATCCTCCGGTGTCGTCGCGCCGGAGATAGTAAACTGCTCATCCGCCCGCCGGCACTGCTCCGGCGAAGATCGGTGAGACGCTCTTCAGCCGTCGATGTCCAGGATGATCATTTTCGATCATCTCAGTCGAATCGAGGCGGCTTGCGCATGGGTGAACGTGGAGGGATTTCCAACTCGACCCCGCCCAGGAGGGCAAACCTGGAGCGAATGGCGGCTGCAAGGTTCTGCTGAACTGGGGGCTGGTGATAGAGCGCCTTTCTCAGGATGACGCGGACTTCCTCCTCCATGGAACGACCGTTCTCAGCTGCCCGGACGCGCAACCGGCGTTTCAGCCCTTCTTCGAGGTTACGCACGGTTATGCTGGCCAAGACGGACCTCCATTTGCTAAGTCACGTCATCATAGCGTGACTGCATTGTTATCACATCACTGGGGTCTCCGCTGGATGCAGACCGTCAATCACCCTCGTCCCCCCGCTCGATCGTACCGCGCAACTGCCTAATAGAGGCCTCGCCGTCGCCGTCCCCAGCACCACTAACCACCCTCTCCATAAACTCCAACAACGCCTCCCAACTCGTCAACATCAACCGCCGCTCCCCACCGGACACCGTCGCCGCGCGCAGATCCCCCGGCGTCGTCGCGCCGATGATCGTAAACTGCTCATCCGCCCGCCGGCACAGCTCCGGCCACAGCGCTGCCAGCCGCGCCGCCGGTGCAACGAACAGCAGCGCCGCCGGCCGGTCCAGCGGCAGCCCCTTGAAATACCCGTTCGGCTGGCCTTTGCTCAGGCCCGCCCAGAGCACTGGCTGAACCAGCACCCGTACGACACCTTCTTCGTCCAGACCGGCGAGGCTCGGGCGCTCTTCTTCGTCAATGGCTTGGCTGAGAACCCCGGCAATCGTCCCGACCGGCGTACCGCCCTCCCGCAGAGTGGTCGCCAGCGCACTGCGCGCCGCCTCCGACTGGGAGAGGATATGCCGCAAGGCATCAACTACCGCGTCTTCAGCGTGCTCGGTACGTCCGGACACGTCTTGACCGGACCGGTTCGTGTCATTGGACATCGTCCAGGACCTTTCCTGTGTTTCGGGCGCCAAGCTGATTCGTCACAATTGAGGTTTGCGGAAACGCGCTGCAAGGCCGGCACGCAGACGCACGGCCAACGAGGGCCCTTCGAGGATACATTCTACTGTGAACCGGTTGTGTGTGGAGCTTGCTGCCAAGTGCTCTCAGGAGGACTGCCGGCGCAGCCGGGCCAGCTCGGCCTTCATCTGTCGCAACCGCTCTTCAGCTTCTCGGTGGGCGGCTGCTTCCTTGTCCCTTCGTTGCTCCGCCGCCCGGCGCGCCGCAATTGCCGCTTGGAGCGCCGCAGCCTCCTCCGCTCGCTGTGTTGCCTCGTCGGCGCGCCGCGCTTCTGCTTCAGCCTTGGCGACGGCGGCCCGATAACCGGGAAGCACATACCCGAAATACACATCGTCCAGCGCCAGCTCCACGATATCCCGCTGCCGCCCCAGATCTTCCAACCGGAACTGCAAACCTGGCAACACCTCCGAACCGATTACGCCCTCCGCATCCGGCTCAATCTCCTCGTAACGTCCCCCAGCGATCAACCGGTAGAAGCGCATATGCTCGCCGCTGGGATCGAGTATGTAGTACTCCTTCACCCCGGCCAGCGCATAGTCCCGCTTCTTCTCTTCCGTATCCCTCAGCACTTCCTCCGGCGTGAAATCGGAGATCGCCTCCACGACCATATCGCAGACCCTGCCAACATGACGCTGATCAATGCCTCCCCACGGCGCCGGGTTGCTTTTCAGGAGCACGCCGATGTCCGGCTTGCGCACTGCCTTGCGCTGCCCGGAAGGCTCCGCAGGGTCCTCCATCGTCAGGACAAAGCCGACCCCCAGATTGATCAGCTTGGCAATAGGTAATGTACTGACATAACTGCGCAGCAGATCGAGAAACCAGGCGCAAAGCGCGAGTTGCGGCGAAGTGTGTGGGGGGCAGGCCTCCAGCCAGCCGTTGTTCCATTCGTAGCTTACGTCAATGTCGCGGTATGGGTTCTCATACCACTTGACCCAGTACTCTTCAAGGGTGACGTAGCGGCCGTCGTCGGGTGCAAAGGGATTGACAGACACGCCGGCCGGCGCAAGAGGGTCCGCCTGCATGGACGAGCCTGCAGGCTCAGACATTTCTGGCTTGGCCTCCTGGGATGTCTCAGGATGGGTTTGGGAACTGTCGCGTGAGGTTCTTCTGGATTCCATGTTACCTCCTCCGGCATTGCGGCTGCGCGCAACCCGGACTGCGTGTTGGCATTCCATCATCACTGCAGCTGCTCGGCTACAGTCGCTGGCGAACCCAGGGCGACCGCGACTTACGCTGCAAGTCCCTGAAAGGAAGCCGCAGTTCCAGCCGGCAGGTTTGCGTTTTGGGGCGATTTCGGGGTCGCACGCGCCGCGACCTAAGGGGTTCTTTGAGGATGCAATCACTTGCAAAAGGGCTGTGCCTGGGAAGGTTGCCCTGCTCCAGGCATTCAGGAGGACTGCCGCCGCAGCCGGTCCAACTCCTCTGCCATCGCCCGCATCTGCTCGTCGGCTTCGCGGCGCGCCGCAGCTTCCGCTTGGCGTGCCGCAGCCTCCACCTCCGCTCGTTGCTCGGCCGCTTGGCGCGCCGTAGCCTCCTCCTGGCGTGCCGCAGCCTCCACCTCCGCTCGTTGCTCGGCCGCTTGGCGCGCCGTAGCCTCCTCCTGGCGTGCCGCAGCCTCCACCTCCGCTCGTTGCTCGGCCGCTTGGCGCGCCGTAGCCTCCTCCTGGCGCGCCGCAGCTTCCGCCTCCGCTCGTTGCTCGGCTGCCTGGTGTGCCGCAGCCTCCATCTCCGCTCGTTGCTCGGCCGCTTGGCGCGCCGTAGCCTCCTCCTGGCGCGCCGCAGCTTCCGCCTCCGCTCGTTGCTCGGCTGCCTGGTGTGCCGCAGCCTCCATCTCCGCTCGTTGCTCGGCCGCTTGGCGCGCCGTAGCCTCCTCCTGGCGCGCCGCAGCTTCCGCCTCCGCTCGTTGCTCGGCTGCCTGGTGTGCCGCAGCCTCCATCTCCGCTCGTTGCTCGGCCGCTTGGCGCGCCGTAGCCTCCTCCTGGCGCGCCGCAGCTTCCGCCTCCGCTCGTTGCTCGGCTGCCTGGTGTGCCGCAGCCTCCATCTCCGCTCGTTGCTCGGCCGCTTGGCGCGCCGTAGCCTCCTCCTGGCGCGCCGCAGCTTCCGCATCGGCTCGCTGCGCTTCTACTTCAGACTTGGTGACGGCGACCTGATAATTAGGCATCACATACCCGGAATACACATCGTTCAGAGCCAACTCATCCCCTTTCGGCTGCCGCGCCAGATCCTCCAACCGAAACTGCAACCCTGGCAACACATCCGAACCGATTACACCCTCCAAATCCGGCTGAATCTCCTCGTAACGTCCCCCACCGATGAGCCGGTAGAAGCGCATATGCTCGCCGCCGGGATCGAGTATGTAGTACTCCTTTACCCCGGCCAGCGCATAGTCTCGTCTCTTCTCCTCCGTATCCCTCTGCACTTCCGCTGGCGTGGAATCGGAGACCGCCTCCACAACCATATCGCAGACCCCGTCAAAATGACGCCGGTCAACGCCTCCCCACGGCACAGGGTTACTGTTCAGGATTACGCCGATGTCCGGCTTGCGCACCGCCTCGCGCTGCCCGGAAGGCTCTGCAGGGTCCTCTATCGTCAGGACAAAGCCGGTCTCCAGATTAATCAGCTTTGCAATAGGGTTTGTACTGATATAGTGGCGCAGCAGATCGAGAAACCAATTGTAGAGGTCGAGTTGCGGCTCGTTCGGCAAGGGTTTGGCCTCCAGTCTGCCGTTGTTCCATTCGTAGCTTACGTCAATGTCCGGGTAGGGGTTTTCATACCACCTGGCCCAGTACTCTTCCTTGGTGACGTAGCGGCCATCGTCGGGGGCAAAGGGATTGATGGGCGGGCTGGACTGTGCAGGAGATTCCACCCGCGTGGACAAGCTTGCGGGCTCAGATACGCTTGTCCTGGCCGTCTGGGATGAATTTGTCTGGGTTTGGGAACTGTCGCGCAAGGCTTCTTCGGACTTCATGCTGCCTCCTTCGGCACTGCGGCTGCGCGCAACGCACTTGACGTGGCGCCATTCTATCACGACTTCTGTGCCCGCGACTAGCACATTGTGTCCCCGCTCTGTCCAGGATCCCTGAACCGGTGCAACCAACCCTTTTAACCGCCGCGAAATGGATCTGCTGAACAGCCATCAACTGCTCGCCGGCAATCCTGTTATTCCCTGAAATCCAGTAAATCCTGATTCAGACAGCACCCGGTCGTAAATTCCCACGGTTGACAGACCCCCCTGACTCGTGCAGAATTGACCCTTAATTCCGGTATACAAGATTTCCTGCACAAGTCCAACCTACGGGAAGCCAGAGGTGGCGCCAACCAGCCCGCACCAAACCGCGCGAGAACCCCTCACCATGGCAGCAACCAACCTCAGAGAGAGGCGATGGGCCAGGTTCTTGAACAGGTACGGCTTCATTCTCGCCGTTCTCGTCCCCATCCTGCTCTGGTTCAGCATCTTCTCCTTCGGCCCCATCCTCTACGCACTCTACGCCAGCCTGACCAACACCCACAGCCTTGACCCCAGCAGGGCCAGGTTCGTCGGTCTCGATAACTACATCTCCTTGTTGGATGACCGCCGTTTCCTGGCGTCGATGCGCAATGTCGTCCAGTTCGTCCTCACCAAGGGGGTCCTGAACATCGTGCTCTCGCTCGGGCTGGCGCTCCTGCTGGAGCGTCTGCGCCGCGGGCGCAATCTCTATCTCTTCTTTATCTTCATGCCCGTCGTCATCTCCCAGGTCGCCGTCGCCATGCTCTTCCTCTGGCTCTACGACCCCCGTCTCGGCCTCATCAACTACCTGCTCAGCCTTGTCGAGATCCCGCCTCAGAGCTTTATCCGCAGCACCGCCCAGGCCATCTACAGCGTCGCCATCGCCGACGTCTGGAAGACATACGGCTACGCCGCCGTCATCTTCCTCGCCGGGCTGCTCGATATTCCGCAGGACTACTACGAGGCCGCCCGCGTCGACGGCGCCACCCGCCTGCAGACCCTCTGGCGCGTCACCCTCCCCCTGCTGAAGAATCCACTCGTGCTCGTCCTGGTCCTGATCGTCATCGACGGCGTCCAGCACTTCACCATGGTGCAGGTGATGACCGGCGGCGGACCGGCCGACAGCACCCTCATGCCCAGCATTCTCGTCTACAACTACGGACTGGGCGCCAACAACTACCGCATGGGCTATGCCTGTGCCATATCCTTTCTGATGTTCGCCGTGATTCTCGTCGTTACCGTACTGCAGCTGCGCCTGTTCCGTTCTCTCTACGACTGAGCGGGCAGACCCACATGAAGCGAGGAGAGCGTTGACAGTTCGAACAGAGAGGCGACTGCCATGACCGAGGTCAGCCTCGATCGCGCAACAGGGGCTCCGCTGCCCTCCGGTGCAACGGGGGCCGATGCCCGCATACGCCTGCGGGAGCAGCTGGTTTCCCTTATCACCCATCTGGTCCTCGTGATCTTCGCCTTCATCGCCTTCGGCGCCATGATGTGGATGGTCCTCGCCTCCTTCAAATCGGCGTCGGAGATCATCGCCAAGCCGCCCACCTTCCTGCCCGAGGCCCCTACTTTTGGCAGCTACGCCCTCATCCTGCGCGAACAGGCATTCGGCCGCTTCTTCATCAATAGCATCGTCGTCGCTTTGCCGTCCGTACTGCTCATCCTCTTCAGCAGCTCGATCGCCGGCTTCGTCTTCGCCAAGTTCGACTTTCCTGCCAAAGAGGTCATCTTCACCATCATACTCAGCACCCTGATGGTGCCGCCCGCCGTGACCCTCCTACCGCTCTTCCGTCTGGTAAGTAGGCTGGGCTGGGCCGACACCTATCAGGCCCTCATCATCCCCGTTTGCGTCAGCGCCTTCGGTATCTTCCTGCTGCGCCAGTTCATGGAGGGCCTCCCTTCCGAGCTCCTCGACGCCGGCCGCATCGACGGCGCATCCAACTGGTGGATCTACCGCCACATCGTCCTGCCGCTCTCGGTCTCCGCCCTCAGCGCGCTCGCCATCTTCAGCTTTCTCGCCAACTGGGACTCCTACCTCTGGCCCCTGGTGATCATCTACGAGGAGAAGATGAGGACGCTGCCCCTCGGCCTCGCCTATCTGCTGGGATGGTCCAGCCGGCCGCGCTACGATCTCTTCCTCACCGGCGCGGTCATCACCGTCGTTCCCGTGGTCGTCTTCTATTCATTCTTCCAGGCCCGCTTCGTGCGCGGGGTCACGCTTACGGGGCTGAAATACTGACGGGCAGGGAGCCGGCTCTCCGGTTCTCTGCGCTTAGTCTATTCTCTGAATGTTCGTGAAGTTACCTGCATTGGAAGCGGTCTAATCAACACATCAGTAGCAGAGGAGAAAACGATGAACCAGAACCAGCTGACGCGCCGCCAAATGCTCCAACTGTCCGCCGGCCTCGGCACCGCCTCGCTTCTGGCCGCCTGCGTTGCCGCGCCGGCCGCGCCGGCAGAGCCTGCCGCCGAAGGCGGCGGAGAGGCAGCCCCGGACACGGCTATGACCGAACTGAGCCTTTGGTCGATGAGCTACCCGCCGCACGACAATGCCTGGAATATGCTGGCCGACCAGTACAACGAGGCCAACGACGAACGCAACGTCACCGTCGAGCCCAAGACCGACCCGTGGACCACCTACGCCTCCGGCCTCAGCGCTGGCACGGCCGGCGACCTCCTCTCCATCCACGGCGCCGCAGCCGCCTCCTTCATGGCGACCAACACGCTGCTGCCCCTCACCGAAACGCTCGGCGGTATGGGCACCATCAAGGACCGCTTCTTCTCAGCCGTGATGGACTACTACACCTACCAGGGCGACGTCTACGGCATCCCGCTCCACAACAACACGCCGGGCATCGGCTTCATCACCAACCTCGACCTCTGGCAGGAGGCCGGCATGGACCCGCCCCTGACCTACACCCACTGGGATGACGTCTGGCAGGACGCCAAGTCGTTGACGCAAACCGATGACGACGGCATCATCAACGTCGCCGGCCTCTCCATGCGCAACTATCACAACATCCAGTATCTGTGCGGCGCCATCTACGAGCAGGGCGCCACTTACTTGGATGAGGAGACCGGCGTGTGGAGCGTCAATACGCCCGAAGGGATCCGCGCCCTCACCGAGCTGTTCCACGACCCCATCTTCACCCACGAGGTCGATTCGCCCGATCTGCCCGCCGTCTTCAACGGGCTGGCTGAAGGGCGCATGGCCATGGGCGGCATCTGGATCGACTACATCCCCTTCGCCGCCACCGCCTTCCCCGAAGGCAACTTCGGCTTTACCATGCGCCCCGGCATTGATGGCGCCGACCCCGTCGTCGTCGGCGAAGGCGGCTGGGGCCTCAACGTAAACGCCGCCAGCGAAAATCCGGAGGACGCGCTCGACTTCATCGAGTACCTCAACGATGATGGCGTCATGATCCAGTGGCTGCAGTCGCAGCATTCGCTGCCCTGTGTCTTCTCGCTGCTCGACCATGAGTGGTACTCCAGCGACGAAGCCAAATTCCTGCAACCGGCCCTGGCGACCGTGCAGGACTGGGTCTGGATCGGGCCGGTCGGCACCAAATACGCCATGGACGACGTCTTCTGGCCGGCGCTGGAAGAGCTTTCCCTTGGCGCAATCGGCGTCGAAGATCTGGCCGCCCGCCTGGACGAAGACCTGACCGACAGGGTGCAGAGATTCCGCGAAGACACCGGTTACGAGTGGTAATCCACATATACGGAGGGGTGGGTAAAGGATTCTCACCCCTCCCTTCTCCTTACTTTCTCCCCGCCCCAGCCACGATTCAGGCTAGTGTCGCCGCGCCGACAGCGTCGGTAGCAAAAGCCGTCATAAGGAGTTGAACATGAGCAACTGGTTTCAGATCCTGCGCGAGCAGCTGCAACTCCCCAATATCGCCGCAGACGGGACGGACGTCCCCTTTGGCATCACCGGCATCGCGCCCGAGGCCTGGCATGTGGCCGGAATAGAGAGCGCCGGTAATTCAGAGCACGTGGTGACGGCCAGTACCGGCGACGGCGCCGAAGTCCGGTGGCACATGCGCTTCTTCGCCGACACCCGCGCCGTCGAATGCTGGGGCACGCTCACCAACCGGGGCAGCCGGCCGCTGCAAAACCTCAGCGAATGTCTCACCTGGGACCTGGATCTCCTCCTCCAACCGGCCTTCGGCGAGCCGTGGGTCCGCCAGGTGAACGGCGTGCAGTTTCTGGCCAACTTCTTCCCACCCCACGACTTTGCCATCGTCGACCGCCAGCTGCTGAAGACGCCGCAGGTCTACGCCCCCCTGGCCATCATGGCGGGCGAAGGCGGCCGCCCTTCCGACGGCCATCTGCCCTGCGCCATCATCTGTGAAGAGTCCCGCAGCCACGGCATTGCGCTCTTTCTCGAATGGTCCGGTCTCTGGCGCATGAGCCTGACACAGGAGACGCGCGAGGTCAACGATCCCGATACACCCTGGCCGGTGCGCCTGCAGGCCGGTCTCTGGGGTTTGGCGCTGCATCTGCAGCCGGGCCAGTCTCTGCCGCTGCCGCGTGTCCTCCTCACAGCCTTCGACGGCGACCTCGATGACGGCGGCAACGCCCTGCGCCGCCATATCCGCCGCCACGTCATGCCTTCACTGGGCGGCGAAGAGATCCTGCCCCCGGCCACCTTCAATCACTGGTTCGCATTCTCCAACGACTACTCCGACCAGAGCCTCAGGCCCGCGGTCGACGCCTCCGCCGCGGCCGGCCTTGAGTATTTCTGTGTGGACGGCGGCTGGTTCGCCGGCGACTTTCGCGACGGCATCGGCAACTGGAGCGAGGGCGATCCCAAAAAATTCCCCAACGGTATCGCACCTTTCGCCGAATACGTGCGCGCCAAGGGGCTGAAATACGGCACCTGGTTCGAGCCGGAGTGGGCCAACAAGGACAGCGAAATCTACCGCGACCACCCCGACTGGTTCTGGGAGACGCCCGAACGGCCGCCGGTCATGCGGCCCGCCTTCCCCTTTCAGCATCCCGAATTCGCCCTCATCAACCTGGGCCTGCCCGAGGTGCGCCAGTGGTGGCTGGACCGGATCGTGCGCGCCTACGACGAGTGGGGCGTGCGCTGGATTCGCTGGGACTACAACCAGGACCCGCGCTCAAACTGGGAGCAGGGCGTGCCGGTCGGTGAGATCGGCTGGCGCCAGATCCAGCACGTGCAGGGCCTCTATCAGGTGCTGGACGACATTCTGGACGCCTGCCCGGAGCTCTTCATCGAACAGTGCGCCAGCGGAGGTCATCGCATCGAGCTGGGTACCGTGCGCCGCGGCCACAGCTTCTGGATGAACGATCACACCACCCACTCCGCGATTATCCGCGCCCTGCAGCACGGCCTGAACACCGTCCTGCCCGGCAACTATGCCAACACCAACATCTGCCAGCAGCGCCATGACTTCACCACCTATGACTACCTCTCCCACGCCGCCGGCGGCTTCGGCTACAGCGGAAAACTGTGGGAGGCGCCCGCCGCCGATTTCGAGCGCTACCGCGCCGCGGTCGCAGATTACAAGGCCTACCGGGAGCTCCTCCTGGGCGACTACCAGCGCCCCACCGGCCAGCCCTCCAGCCCCGACGAATACGCCCAAGTGATCTTCAGCGACGGCGGACGCTCCGTTACCATGGAGTTCAATGCCGGCTCCCCGGGCAGCGCCAGCCTCAGCATGGATTAACGGTGACTGCTAAGTTCTTACCAAAAGGCGCTCAAAATTCTGCATGGCGAAAGATGCTACTCTCTCCTCACTCCTCTTTACTCTCTTCTCGCTTTTGGGCGGTCGGGCCTATTCGGCCCTCCCTTGTGCGGGGGCTCCGCCCCCGCAACG
>JAPOVP010000174.1 GCA_026708085.1 Caldilineaceae bacterium | reverse complement strand
GCTCCGCCCCCGCAACGCCCCCTCTCCTACAACATGCCTCGCCGACCTGGTGTCTCGATTCGTAACAGGTACCCAGCCGAAAGAGCTCCGCTGAACCACGTCCTGCCAGCCCGATGTATTCCCAGTAGATGCCGGCCTTGTTCCTGCCCTCGCACCCGCCCCAACTGACCGACTCCACCGTACGGCCAGGCCAGGCGCCAGCACTGCGTCTCGCCCAAAGACGGCAAACAACCCCAGCCACCGCTGGCGCCGATTCACCGCCAGACTGTTCCCACCCCAAATCTGGGATGCACGCCACCACTAGGCGGACTGTGAACAACCGAGGATTCCTTCTTCAAGAACTTGCATCAGCCAGTGCCTCACTCCACAAGACCAGCAGGCGGACAAGCTCGGCGCGATTGGACTCGCTCTCTTCGGCCTCGGTAAGCGCCAGCACCCTCGCGCTGGGCGGACTGCTCATCGGCACATGCTCGCCGGCCTCCAGAAGATTGACCATAGTTTCAAGCAGCGCTGCCCCCTGCGCGTAGTCACCGTCAGGCGTGCCGAGCCACGCCTTTGCCTGGCCAAGTACCCGTGTGGCGGCTCCTTCCTTGTCCACTGCAGGCGGGATCATGTCCGGTCCCCGACGGCGAAAGAAGCCCTGGATCGCGGCCACAATACTGGGGTCCCGCACCGTGCCGTCCGGGTACACGACGCCGTGAATGTCCCGCCAGCGGCTCCTGCCTATCATCAACTCCCACAGATACCAGCCGATCCCTGCCTCCTGGCAAATTTCCAGCGTAACGTCGTACGGATTTGCTCGTGCCAGGCAGGCCAGTTCCGAAATGAAGATCGGCTTCTGGTTGGCTTTCGCCACGCGGAGGCCGTCGTTAATCTGGGCGCGGATCGCGGCGCGGGTGGGTAGATAATCGTGATAGGAGAGCACATCCACATGCGTCTCCACATGCGCCAGCGTCGCCACATTGGCCACCCCCACCGTGATCGGATGCGCACTGTCGAGTTCCTTCATCACACCGCAGAAGTGACGCACAAACCTCCAAATCGTGGCCTTGCGCTCCTCTCTCTCCGGCGAATCGTCCCTCACCCAGCTGGTAATCAGCGGCTCGTTCATGATGTCCCACATCGTCAGCCCAGGCTCCGAACCCAGGGTCTGCACCAGGTCCGCGCAGTAGGCTTCCCCCGCCGGCCAGAATTCAGGCCCCAACCGCTGCACGCCGGGATTCGGAATCCACTTGTTCTCTGTCGAACCGATCGTGGGACGCGTGTCGTCAAAGCAGGAGTCCCACACCACCGGCATGACGCTGATGCCGCGGTCGTGGGCCGCACGCACGAAATGTCGGAGCCGGCCCAGAAAGCGCTTGGGGTCATGTTCGTAAACCACGTAAGCCAGGAAAGGGCGGGCGCTGTTCAGCCCCAGCCGCTGGGCAAAGGTCAGTTCACGCTCAACCAGTGCCTCGTCGTAGTCGCGCCAAAACGCGATGTCGTTGACGGCTGTACTGGGCACGTAATTGAAACCGCGCAGATGTCCATAGGGGCTGAGGTATTCCACCTGGTTCGTCCTCCCGTACTTAGCGGATGGGGCAACTGTCCAGTTGCGAGATGGGCTGTCCCTGCGCGTCGCACAGAAGCAGCTGCGCGACCTGCGCGCCGGGCGGCGGCCTGCGCACGCAGTCCACTCTCAGCACGTTGAGAGGATTGACGAGGGCCAAAGTCTCTGCTCCCACGCTGCGCCTATTTTCATCCAGCCAAACCAGCTGCACGTTGCCCAGATGGAAAAGGCCGAATACACCTGTAAGACGGATACCCGCGTCGATTGACTCGGCCTTCAACTGCTGATTGGCACAGCCGGCATCAGTGACGTTGACGATAGGGCCGGGGCAGCGGGCAACGTACCAGTCAATATCCAGACTCTGAGTTTCACCGGGAGCCATACTGCGCAAGGGTCCCAGTATTTCGGCCTCAACATGGAAAAGATTGAGTTTTCCAAAGTCGAGACCCCCCACAGGATCGCCGTGCCCGGTCGTCCAGCACTCAACCGACGCGCCGTCATCGGGATATTCTTCACCTGGAAAGTAGGTAAAACACTGGCAGAAGGCGAAATCGGTGGCCTGGTTGACGAAGGCGATCCATCCAGCCTGTGAGTCAACGCCAATCTTGCCGAGCTGGTACAGATACTGCGCCCCCAAAAGATCTGGTCGCACTTCGGGCTGCCATTCAGGGTTGTCCTCCTCCCCGAACATGACGTTGTAGCCCCGTGGGAAGCGGCTGTCTGGGCTGGTCGGAATGTAAAGCCAGGCCTGCTCGTTGTGGGTCTCCTGGCCGTTGTCGTCGAGACTGGTGGCATCCACCTGGACGATGTCCCAAATACCCCAGGAACGCACCTGGTCCGAGACATTCGTCATTTCCAAGTGAAGGCTGACGTGCCCGCCGCCAGCATGCAGGGTAATCTGCCGGGAGATCTGTACGCCGGTACGGGGGTCGGGCAGGCTCTCCATGCGAATCGAGGCGGTGGCGCCCGAAGAGACCAGAATCTCCAGTTCGTAGCGCCCAGTGTCCAGAACCGGATCCGGCGGACCGTGCCACTGGTCGGGGCTGTCCCAACCTTGGGGCGCCGGCCACGTCTTGTCGCCGCCATAGTTTTTCCACGCAACGATACTCCCGTCGCCCATATTCTCTTCTGGAGAGAAAAGCTTACCTGCGAGGTTGCGGTCGAACCACAGATAGGGGTAGTCCCCCAGGTTATAGGCCATGATACGGCCGCCGACGTCCGGTACCGCAACCAGGCTCACCAGGCCGTTACTCAGCCTGACAGCCTCCCATCCCTGAAAACTGATATGTTCTATGCTGCAATCTGACACCGCGGCGTCCTGATCAGCCATGCAGATTTCGCCTCCGGACCTTAAGTGCGCATGAAATGGAGAACTGGAGAGGAGAGACTTTCCGCATTCAAAGTTGCTCTATTCCTCGTCGAATCTGGCTTTCCGGATATATAGCCTGGTCTCCTCCGCAGGACTCTTCTCGTACCCCTTCCAGGCGTAGGGATCAACGCCCGCCACCGGAATGACACGGCGCACGTCGACACGTGCCACCGGCTGTTCATCGGACGTCTTGATCCAGGGCAGCAGTGATTCGCTGCTCAAATAGTGGTTGACCAGTACGCGGCGGTAACTTTCCTTCGTGCGGTTTCGCAGAGATTGGTGCAGTAGATAACCGTTGAAAAATACGACACTGCCGGCCTTCACCTCAACCGGCACCTGAGGCGACTCATCAAACCCGGTCGCCATCTCGTCGTGCGTGTCGAACTCATCCGGATTGCCGTGTCTGCGCGTGGGGTAGAGATACCCACGCCGCTGCGATCCCGGAATGACCCACATGCAGCCGTTCTCAACGTAGGCATCGTCAATCGCAATCCAGGCGCCGATCAGCGAACGGTCGCGGGTCGGGATGTAATTCTCGTCCTGGTGCCAGGACTGTCCCGGGTAGCCGGGCGGCTTGATGAACAGCATCGACTGCATGCACTTCACGTTCCCCGACCAGTGCGCCAGGTGTGCGCCCGTGATCTGGCTGAGCACGCCGCTGATTCGCGGATGGCGCGTATACTTCTCCATAATGGGACTGACATAGTGCGGCTGATGGATGGCCAGTATCTTGGAAAGGACCTCTTCATCGCTGAACTCCGGCGGCACCGGTTCGATGGTCAAATTGGGATAACCCCCGCGGGCGACCTTGACAATGTCCCGCTTCAACTCATCCAACTCAGCCGCGTCCAACAGGTTGGACACGGCAAGATAGCCGTTGTCCACATAGAACTCGACCTGCTCCTTATTCACCACAGTGGGCACATCGATTCGTTCGCTCATCTGCTCTATCGGGTGTGTGTATGAAATCTTAACGCTTGCTCAGTATCTGCTGCCTCTGAGACGTTCCATCTCCTGCATCCTCACGCCAGATCCGCAATCGACTCCTGCACCGCTGTGATCGTGTCCTCGATATCCTGCTCGCTGTGAGAGAGAGTCAGAAACATCGGGTGCATGGGGTGAAGGTAAAACCCGCGCGCCAGGCACCCCTGCAGCATTGTGATGCAACGGTCCTTGTCTTCCTCCTCCATGACCGGAGTGGGCATCGGCCCTGTTCCGGTCAACCGGTAGCCAAGTCCGCCCTCTTCGCAGGCCGCATTGATGCCTTCGATCAGTCGATTGCCGATCTTCCACTGGTAAGCAATCCCGTCGCGTCGCTTGACCTCTTTGATGACCGTCTCAATCGCGACCAGGCTGGGCAGATCGCAGTGAAACGTAGCCGCCATCCAACTCGACTGGCACTGCGGCGAATCCAGGATTTCCTTGCGGCCGCCGACAAAACTGCCGGGATATCCGTTCGCACAGGCTTTCGCGAAAGCCGTCAGATCGGGTGTGACCCCGTAGTACTCCCCTGCCCCTCCAAAGGCCACCCGAAAGCCGACCTTGACCTCGTCAAAGATACACAGCGCGCCGTACTGATGGGCCATATCCACGCAGCCTTGCAGGAATCCTTCCGGCGGCCCGCTGTCGCGAATCGTCTCCATGATCAGGCACGCGACCTCGTTGTCATTCTGCTTGAAGATATCCTCCAGCACATCGAGATCACCGTAGGGAGCTTCGATCGTGAGCGGAGCGATCACAGACGGCGCACCCTCGTCTTCGGTGCGCGACCAGTCGTGCCACCCGTGGTAACCGCTGCGGATGACCTTGTCGCGTCCAGTGTAGGCTCTTGCCAACCTCACCGCTGCCGAAGTGGCCGCGCTGCCGCCGATCAGGAACCCGAGCATCTCCACCGCAGGAATCAGGTCGATCAACGTCTCCGCGACTTCAAGTTCCTTCGGGTGCGCAGTGCTGTAAATTGTGCCTTCCTCCATCTGCGCCTGCACCGCCGCGTTGATGACAGGATCGTTGTATCCGAGCAGAATAGGACCGAAGCCCATCAGGTAGTCCAGATACTCGTTGCCGTCCACGTCCCAGAAGCGGGCGCCGGCCGCCCGCTGCGTAAAGACCGGATAGCCGAGCTCCAGCATGTCATGGCTGCGTTTGTGCCCCTGGCATCCGCGCACGATTAGCTGATCGGAGCGGTCGAGCAGGGCCTTGGACTGTTCGATGTTATATGGTTTGACGGACATAGACCTGTTCTCCTATTACGAAATACTAAAGTGTGATCAACGTGTAACGAGACCACACTTATTTTGGTAGTTTGACTGGTTCTGTCGCTATCTGGCGTAGAGAGGAAGCGCGGTTCGCTTATGCGCATTTCAGCGCGTCAGCTTCTCCGAAGACGATGGGGCAGTAGCGTGGATCGTCGATGAATGTGGTTAGCCCCTGGCGGACATTGTCCTTTGGGCGGGATTTTTCCGTGCGCATGTGCACGGCGAAACTTCGCCGCGGCTGCGACGACACATTGGGGCCGCTGCCGTGAAAGGTCAGCTTGTTGTGGAAGCTGGCGCTGCCAGGAGGCAAGATGGCAGGCTCCTCTTGCCACTCCTGATCCTGTTCAGCGCGGATGGCGTCGCGCAGGGCTTCGTAGTCCTGCGAAAAAAAGTCACTCTTGGTCGACAAGCCCCATTTGTGCGAACCGACCACGAAGTTCATCGGGCCGCAGTCGGGCGCGACATCGCTCAGCGCCACCCAGGCCGTGAACAGCTCGCTGTCATCCTCCCAGATCCCCCAGTAGTTGTAGTCCTGGTGCCAACCGACATGGGTCCTTACCTCCTGGCCCGCGGCCGTTGGCGGCTTGTAAAGCAGCTGCACCCACCATACCTGCAGCGCCTCCGCTCCGGTAATCTCTGCCGCCTTGGCCCCCAGTGCCGGATGTGACACGAGCTCCATGATGGCGTGACTTGCTATCTGTGGCATCTCAATCTTGCAGAGCGCGTCGGGGTCGTCCCCAGGGCTCCACGACGAAGGACGCGGCGGAATGCCCGTATCATAGTTGCCTGCCCTCAGCGCGTCCATGCCGGCGACGGCCTTCTCCACCACCCCTTGCGGAAGCAGTGGCTCCGGATGAATGTAGAATCCCTCGTCCTGATACTTCTTTTGGGCCAAGTCAACCTGATCAGCCTTCATATTGGGTCCCCCTGTTGACGCATTCCCTTCTGTTCGCTTCGATATGGAAGAACGGGCCAAGTTGCAGACGTGAACAAAATGCAACCGATAAGCAAATGTCTCGTCTCCCCTAACGCTACTCGCATTCAGGAAAACTGCAAGTTTCCAGGTCGCTGGCAAGTCAGGTTCCCTGCAGCCCAGTCAGAGTAATACCCTGAATGAACGTGCGTTGCACCAGATAAAAGATAACAATGATGGGAACCGTAAGTATAGTGGAGGCCGCCATCAGCAGGTGAAACTCCGTATCGTGCTCGGAGTGAAACATCTGCAGCCCGACCGCAATCGTAAACATGTCGCTATCTCTTAGATAGAGCAGCGGCCCGAGAAAGTCCGACCAGCTGCTCAAAAACTGAAAGAGGACAACGGTGGCCAGCGCCGGTTTCGTCAAAGGCAATATCAATTGCCAGTAAATACGGGGCTCCGACGCTCCGTCGATACGGGCGGCGTCGGTTAACTCTCCTGGAATTGTCATGAAGAACTGCCGCAAAAGGAATATGTAAAAAGGAACGCCGAAAAACAGTGGCAGAACAAGCGGCAAATAGGTGTTTATCCAGCCAATCCTGGCGAAAAGCACGTAAAGAGGAATCATCGTGACCGGAAACGGAATCATAATCGTCATGAGCATGACGACAAAGAGGAAGTCCCGTCCTGGCCAGTCGATATGTGAGAATCCATAGGCAACCATGGGACAGGAGATGAGTACGCCGAGGATAGAGCCGAGCGTTATCGCCATCGTATTGCCCACGTACCGGAAGAATGGGATGTAGGTCACCGCATCCTCGTAGTTTTGCCAGCGGAATGTGTCGGGAAACCAGCCGGGCGGCCACTTCATCAACTCCACGGGCGCCTTAAGAGACGTCATTAGCATCCAAAAGAAGGGCAGTATGAACAGGACCGAAATGGTCAGGAGGGTTATGAGAAAAATAAAACGCGCGAGCAGGACTGTCCAGTCAACTTCTTGCGCTGCCGAGTCCGCTTTTGTTAGCATAGCTATGTGGGATGGTTACGGCCCCGCGCGGCGGGAAAAGACCGGGTAGTCACCCAATCCTGCCCAGGCGCGTCACGTCTTGGTTGTCGTTCCTCTCTCGCCGCCGCTGTAATGGACCCATCCTGACGTGCGAAAGATAACCAACGTACAAGCGAGAATGATCAGAAAGAGCAACCAGGCCATGCCGCTGGCGTGGCCCATCTTCATGTAAACGAATGCCTGGCGGTACAAATACATGACGTAGAAGAGCAACGACTTTGCCGGCTGCCCGCTTCCCCCTGTCATGACGTGAGGCGCTGTGAATATCTGGAAGATCGCGATAATGGAAATGACAAGCTGGAAGAAGATGACCGGGGTGAGAAGAGGAATAGTCACGTGACGGGTCTTCTGGGCTACACCGGCGCCGTCAATATCGGCGGCCTCATATAGCGACTGGGGAATGTCCTGCAAGCCTGCCAGAAAGATGACCACACCGTATCCGACGGTCCACAGCGACATCAACAGAAGAGTAGGCTTCGACCAGTCTTCATCAGTCAGCCACCCAGGCCCATTGATGCCAAAGAGTTCCCAAAGCATGCCGTTGACGACGCCAAACTGGGGATTGAACAGCCACAGCCACATGATGGCCAGCGCCACGCTCGGCACCAGCGTAGGCACGAAAATGATTGTGCGAAAGACCGCCTTGCCCATCACCCTCTGATTCAGCATGAGGGCAAGCCCGAAAGCAACTGCAATCGAAGTGGGAACGCTCAACAAGGCAAAAATGACTGTGTTGGAGAGGCTCTTCGAAAACAGATCGTCGTCAGTGAGCATTTCGATGTAGTTCTCAAGTCCCACCCACTTCGGCGGCGACATGATTGCATAGTCGGTCAGACTGTATGCCAGAGAAGCGCCGATCGGATAAGCAGTAAAGCCTATCAAGCCGATCAGCCAGGGGGAAATGAAAATGAGTCCCCACATCAGCTTCCGGCGTACGATCTTGCTCTCACGGATCGACCTGATTGCGGTCATCGTCTCCCCGCCATGAAGGTAGTTCACAATAGGGAAAAGTGGGGGAACTTTTCGCGCCCCTCACTTTTCCCTATTCACTGCCCTGAAGCTGAACAATGAACTATCTGTTCAACTTCTCTGCCCTATAGATATTGCTGCAGTTCCTCGTTGAGCCTGGCGTTCAAGGCATCCAGTGCCTCTTTCACATCCACCTTGTCGTGCATGAGGTCGTCAAAGGCGTCGCTCAGGCCCGCCCAGGCCATATCGCTCATCGGCGTCGGCGGCATAATGCCCGCGAAGGGCAGGGTATCGACAAAGAAGCTCATCGCCGGGTTTTCGCGGAACTCGGGGCTCTCACCATGCTCGATGTAAGGTGAGAAGTTCGAACGGCCCAGGTTGTACCACTGAATGTTGCCGCGCTCTGCCAGGTAGCTCAAAGCCCGGAACGAATCGTCGAGGTAGTCTGTGCCGACGGGGATGGCCCAGCTCCAGCCGCTGGTCCAGGTGGCCTCCTGCCCGCCCTCGCGCGGGTAGGGAATCCAGCTGGCGCCGTAGTCCAGGTCCGGGGCGTACTTCCTGAAGTTCGAGATCATCCAGTTGCCGTTGATCATCATCGGCACCACGCCCATGATGAACGGGTCCTGGGCCTGCGCCCCGAACGCCTCGGTAAATGAAGTAATCACATTGATGCCGCCGTACTGGTCGCGCCAGTCCCGCATCCACTCCCACAGGGCCACGACCTGGTCGTGGTTCACGGTCAGCTCAAGGGTCTCGGGATTCATGAACTCTGCCCCCCAACTGAATCCCCACGTGTAGACCCAGCGCCCCTGGAACGCCCACGGGATGAATCCGATCGATTCGTAGCGTTCGCCGGTTTTCTTCGTCAACGCCTCGGCTGCCGCGCCGATCTCATCGATATGTGTGGGCGGGTTATCGGGATCGAGGCCGGCCTCTCTGAACAGGTCCTTTCTGTAATACAAGACGCGCCCGTCCATCGAATACAGGAAAGCGTACCACTTGCCCTTCCACAGGTTCTGGTCATTGACTGCTTTGTAAAACAGATCGGTGGTGAGGTTGGCGGCGCTCATCCTGTCAGAGAGATCGACCAGGGCTTCGTTCTCCGCCCACAGCGGGACAGAGGCCGGCTCAAAGTCGACTAGGTCCGGTGGAATCCCGGCCGCGATGTCGGCCATCAGCGCCTCTGATGCCAGCGTTCCTGCCGTGCGCGCCGCGCCCCAGGTATACTCCAGTCGCAGGTCCGGATTTGCATCGTTGAACTGAACCACGAGCTCTCTCTTCAACTCACCAACCAGACCCGAGGGGGCGTGAACCCCTGCATATTCCAATTGAACGATTTCCGGTCTGACAGGCGCCGCCGGCACCTCGACCGTCGTTGGCATGGCACAGGCGGCCAGTGCCGCTGCGCCCATGCTCCCAGCGCCAATGCGCAGAAAGTCACGACGTGAAAGTTGCTTGCTCATTTTGCGCTTCTCCTTTCCAATGGCGGTCCAGTTTCGATTGCTGCCGGTTTGAATGTGCAGTCTCAGGAAGTCTTCTCCAAGTTCACCTCCTCTGTCCTACAAACGGGCGTTGGCGAACGAAGGTAGTTCCTACTTCAGCAATCCATTACAAGAGAGTTCAAAAGGCAGTTGTTCCCTTTCGGATGAGCAAATGAGGACAGGTAGGGCCGAATGCTCACTCTACGGCCTGGAGATAGGAACGGATAGCATCGGAGAAAATGGTAGTTGACGCAAAGTATACATAGTTATCATGGCAAGGCAAGCACAGGAAAAATGAATGCGGGAACAGCTGGAGTCTGAACAGTTGGCAGAGGAGATCGACTTTGCCTCAGACTCTCGAATTCGCTGATTTCGACGTCGTGGACAACGCAAAAGAGCGTGGCAAGAAACTTGGTCCGGGCCGGCGTCCCAGCGGAACGCCCGCTGCCTGCTGCGAGGGCCAATAAACGAACCGCGTCGGCGTTCTGGAGTGAAGGAGCCGACGCGGCAAGTGCTGAACGACCTCTCTTCGTAAGAGTGACTCAATCTCTCACTTCGGTACAGATGCCTACCTGCTCGCCATCATCACGCACTTGCTAGGCGCATCGCCTCCAACGTCTCATAGCACGCGCCCAGGGGGTGGTAATCGGTCTTGGAAGGCGGGCTCTTGAGGTCGTCGTACTTCTGATTGTTGGCATCCAGAATCCGGTACCATCCCCCGTGCTCATGGTCGACGAAGTGCTTGTCAGAATACGCCCATGCCTTGTCGTACCAGTCCCAATAACCTTCATCACCTGTACGCAGCGCCAGCGCCGCCGCCGCTGCGAAGGTTTCCGACAACACCCAGTAGTAACGGTCGCGGTCGAGGATGGCGCCGTCCGGCGTGAAGGTATAGTGCATACCGCCGCCGTTCTCGACGTCCCAGCTCTTCTCGAGCGCGACGTCGAAGAGATGCCGGGCCCGGGGTAACATCCAGTCCTCCGGGCGGTACCGTTCCAGGATCAACAGCAGCTTGGTCCACTCCGTGAAGTGCCCCGGCAGGTAACCGTAAGGCTTGAATAAATTCTGAGGATCGTCCTTGTTATAGTCCCAGTCGTGCGTCCAGTCAGTGCGGTAATGTTCCCACACCAGTCCCTCAGCCTTGTCAGCCAGATCAACACAGATGCGCCTCGCCAGCAGATGGGCGCGATCGAGGTAGCGCGACTCGCCTGTGGCCTCGAAAGCGGAAAGCATCGCTTCACACATATGCATATTGGCATTCTGGCCGCGGTAGGGATCAACTGCATCCCAATCGCCCGCCGCGATCAGATCGGAGTAGAGTTGCGCCTCCGGCTCCCAAAAGCGCGTCTCCAGAAGATCGTATGTCTCGGCTGCAAGTTCAACTGCGCCGTCGACGCCGGCCTTTGCCGCGCAGGCCGCGGCCAGCAGGACAAAGGCGTGCCCGTAACAGTGACGGTCGCCGTCTTCGACATCGCGGCCACTCAACACCCACGCGAATCCACCGTCCGGCTGCCGGTGCATTTCCGTGAGGCATTGCAACCCGTGAGCAGCAGCATCCTTGTAGGCGGGCTCGTTCAGCACAATTGAAGCGACCGAGTAACAGTATACAAAGCGGCAGGTCCCCACCAGGTGCTTGGTCATGCGGTCAAAGACCGAGCCGTCATCGCGCATCTGGTTGATATAGCCCCCGTACTCGTTGTCAATACAGGCCGGGTGGTAGAAGGAGATGATGCTGCGAATGTGCTCGCGCAGGAAATCAGGGTCGCGATATGACATTTTCGGTTCTCCCCTTGTCTGGGATGTGGCCATGTGGATCCGGTGAGGGCGTCGTCGTCAGATCCAGGGGCCCCAGGGATCACACTTCTTCAACCTGTCGCCAAGTGCCGAGTAGATGTCGGGCAGGTCGAACAGTTCGAGACAGTTTTCAATGAAACACGAAAACGGCCAATTGTGCAATGGATTGTCGATCAGAAGCTGGTAGCTGGGGAGGTAGTGGACCAGCTCGCACGAAGGCTGCGAATCGTGCAGCAGCGCGGCCAGCGCCACCGGCACTGAGCCGATACCGCGTCCAACCAGATGAACGTTCGCGCCGCCGTCTTCGAGGCAGTCTATCGTGCGCAGCAGGTCATAGACCCGTCTTCCCAGATAGCTCTCGCCCATCATGCTGCCGAAGCTGGCGTAGAGATAGTCGGCTCCGTACGGTTCCAGCAGGTCGCTGGAGCCGCAGGTCGTGGGAAAGCTTAGTCCAGTTCCCCGTAGGTCGGCCGCGAGGATGCGGTGGCCTTCGTTGAGACGTCGTTGCAACCAGGGGAGCGTGGCGCAGTCCTCTTCACTGGAGAGATGGCCAACGAAAAGAGAGACCTCGCCCTCAGGCCGGCGGCACTGGTTTTCCAGGTCCCCGAACATGGTCAGAATGACCTGGATGCCCGGCTCGGTCTCCACCGCAAACTGGTAGCCCTTGCCGGTTGCGGCATCCTGCCCGCCGCTGCGGCGCAGGTAACGGTAGTGGGGAGACGAGTCCGGCACTTCAATATGCAAATGCTCTCTTACAGCGGCCTGCAGCGCAGCGTATTCGAGGCGAGGACGTTGCAACTCCAATTCCTTGGCCCGCGCCTGCGTGAAGCCGAAGGTCTTCTTGCTGCCGAAGGGGACCACCTCGCCCCCGGCGGCGTTAAGCTGAGTCTCCGGGATTTCCTCCATCTCAGGTTCCCAGCACTCGACATCCAACCTGGCGTGCTTGATAAAGAAGCCGTACATCGCCTCGCGCGCATGCTTATGAAAGCCGTGATCTAAATTGCCCACGCTGATTTCAGCGGAGTCCGGCGAGCCGAGCAGAGAATGAATCTTCTTCATCTCGGCATGCGCCTGCCTCGCTCCTCGCAGATCAAAGTAGCAGTTCTCCTCGGCCAGAATCATGGTGGGCCGCGGTGCATAGGCCAGCAGCAGGTCGACCTCATCTAGGCCGAACGCCAACGCGCGCGGCGGGTTTTGTTCGGCATCCGCCGGCAGCTCGTTCTCCAGATTGCAGAGCCAACTCGTGATATAGCAGTCCGGCGCCGCCATGGTGATGCGCGGGTCGAGTGCCGTCACCTGTGTCGTCTGTGTCCCCCCGCCGGAGCAGCCGGTAACCCCGACGCGCGTCGCGTCCGTTTCCGGCCGCGCCAGCAGATAGTCGAGCCCGCGAATCGCATCCCAGGCGAACCAACTGCCCACAAAGTCGCCGGTTAGCAGCATACGGTTGCCAATCATGTTGTGGGCCACAGTCGATCTGGGTCCGCTCTCCCCTACAGGCACGCCCTCCTCCGCGTAAAACTGGCGCCGCTCCCCCTGCGAAACCGGGTCCACAATCAGGACGGCGAAACCCTTGCTTGCCAGTCCGCGGGCAAAGAACTGGTAAGGCCCATAGGCTTTGCCCGTATCGGAGTGCCCGCACAGTCCGAGGACGCACGGCAACTCGGCATCGAACTGCTTTGGCAGGTAGAGGTTGGCGCTTACCAGGAAACCGGGCCGGCTCTCGTAGACGACCTTTTCCAGGCAGATATCGCCCAGATCCATCGTTCCGGTAATCTGGGGCTTCAGATCAGTTTTCGCAGGAAGCGCAGGGAAACAGCGCGCAGCCTTAGCGCGCACATCGTCCACGTATGCCTCGGCCTGCGCCCGCGTCTGAATAGCGTCCAGCCTCTCAGCCCGTTCCTGCAGGATGCGGCGCACGCGGCCGACCGTATATTCGTGGACCATATGTCCGTAGCGATTATTGTGCATGATGGGGATTCCCTGATTGGTTGGGTGAGGAACAGTCTAACCTTTGATGCCGCTCATGACAACCCCTTGCACGAACGTCTTCTGGAAGAAGAAAAAAATGATCAGTCCGGGCAGGAGCACGGTAAGGGAGGCGGCCATCAGCCAGTGGTATCTGACGCCATAAATCTCGATCGCGGCCCGAAACATGTTCAGACCCAGGGCGACGGTGAAGTTCTCCATCGTGTTGAGGAAGATGAGTGGATCAAAGAAATCGTTCCAGCGCGCCATGAAACTGAGGATGGTGATGGTCGCCAGGGCCGGCCTGGAAAGCGGAAGAATGATGCTCCACCAGATTCGAAACTCGGAGCAGCCGTCGATGCCGGCCGCCTCGTCCAGATCGATTGGAATCGTCATATAGAACTGCCGCATCAGAAAGATGAAGAAAGCGCTGCCCCCAAACCAGAGCGGCACAATCAGCGGCCAGAAGGTGTCAACCCAGTCCAGGTGGCGAAAGAGGATGAAACGGGGAACGATGGTCGAATAGGTGGGTACCATCATCGTAGCCAGGACCAGCAGGAATACCTTGTCACGGCCCGGCCAGCGCAGTCTGGCGAAGGCGAAGGCGACCATGGAGGAAGAGAGGACCGCCCCTACTGTGGCCGTGACCGTAATGTAGATTGTGTTGAGGAAAAAGCGGGTGAACGGAAGTATATCGAACAGTGAGATGCGATAGTTCTCCCAGGCCCAGGGGTTGGGAATCCAAATCGGCGGAAAAAGGTAGACCTGCTGCTCGACCTTTAGGGAGGTGGAAAGCATCCAGAAAAAAGGGAGCGCCATGAGCACGCCTAGCCCACAAAGCATGGTGAAGTTGAACGTCCCCCATATCCGGCGTTGTTGCTGTTTTCCCATCGACCGGCGAGCAACCATTTTACGCCTCCTCCCGCAACTCAGTCTCGTAGAAGACCCAAATTCGCGAAGAACGGAGCACCATGATCGTCAACGCCAGGATGATCACAAACAGGATCCAGGCCATGGTTGCGGCCTTGCCCATGCGGAAGAACTTGAAACCGTTGTTGTATAGATAAAGAACGTAGAAGAGGGTGGCGTTGGCCGGGCCGCCTTCGGTAATAACATAGGAGTTGGTGAAGGTCTGGAACGAGGCGATGATGCCGATGATCAGATTGAAGAAGATTACCGGCGTGAGCAAAGGCCAGGTGACATGCTGGAACTGCCGTAGTCGGCCGGCGCCGTCGACTTCGGCGGCATCATACAGTTCCTGGGGAACGCCTTGCAGACCGGCCAGAAAGATGATCATCGAACCGCCTATCCCCCAGAGGCTCATGAGAATGAAGGCCGGCATGACCCAGCTTTTGTCGAAAAACCAGTTCGGGCCTTCGATGCCGACGATGCCAAGCAGGTAGTTGACGATGCCAAACTCGCCGTTGAATACCCAGATCCAGAGCATGGCCACCGCCACGCCGGACACCACCGCGGGCAGATAAAAGACGGTGCGGAAGAAGGCGATGCCGGGCAGGGGCTGATTGAGTAGCAGCGCCAAGAGCAGGGCGAAGAGCAGGCCAATGGGCACGGAAAAGAGGCTGTAGACGCTGGTAACTTTCAGGGCTTGCCAGAAAAGAGGGTCGTCCGCAAAGAGTTCCAAATAGTTGTCTAGACCGATCCAGCTGGGGGCTTGAATCAGGTCCCATTGGAAGAGGCTGATGCCCAGCGAGGCGATAAGGGGGCCGAATTCAAACAGGGTGAAGCCGACCACCCACGGCGAAATGAAGAGCATGGCCACCCAGAACTCGCGTCTTGCTCTACGACTCATCTGCTTCATGGCTGTATACAATCCCTAAAGCATGGGGAAGTCCCCGACTTGCGCATAACTGTGAATTAAGTGTAGAGGAGTCAGGAGCGGAGGATACGTTTCTCTACTTGCCCCTTGCCATGGAATGAGCCCCACAGTCCCCTCTCGATTTCGGTATTTGGTGGCGCCCATCCTGATAAAGGCCGCAGCCCGGCGCCATTGGCTTCTCTCCGCCTGCTGCCCCTGTGCAAGTTCAGGAATCCTCATGGTCGCGTAAGCCAAATCCTCCCCCCCCCGCCGGCGTTAGCCAGTTGAAGGGGCGGAACACGCAGTCTGGCTAAACGGGAGTCCTTGAGAAGGTTGCAAAAGAATATGCAGTCCCGAAGTAAATCCCAACCAGTACTAAGTGCTTGCCGGATTCCGCAGAGTGGGTCAGCCCCCGCGTCACTGGTACGCAGGCCGAATTTGAAGACTTGCTCCCGCGTTGAACGAAAACATTACCAGCCGAAGCAGCCGATTCAATCGCTTGGACATAAAACGTTTCGCATGCCGGCGGATAGAGACGAAAGTGAAAAGAGAGGAGTAAGTAGCTATATCTTACTCCTCTCTTCCTTACCCGTTCTTCTCATCCGTTGGTGTGGGGCCTCACGATGCTTCCTCAATCACTTTATTGATGTCGGCTGCCATACCGGCGCACGCTTCCGCCGCCGTCAGGTCGCCCAGCCAAACCTGGTCCGTGTACTGACTCCAGATCGATGACATCTGCGTCCAGGGGATCTTGTGTGTGATCGGCAGGAGATGGCCATGTTCTACCTGCGAGACCTCCTGAATGCCAAGCTGATCCCAGGCGCTCATGGCCCAATACTCGGGGTTATCGTAGTTCTTACGGGTGGCGGGATAAATGAACTTGTACTCCTCGTGCTGCACCCACTCACCCTCAGGCCCCGTAATCATCTTGATCAGGTCATAAGCCAGGTCGGTGTAATCGGACTGGGAGGAAACGAATTCGTTGTTCGACTTGGTGATGCATTTTGCCCCTTCCGGTCCGGCGGCGACAAAGCATGGTTGCACCTTGTCATTGCCGCCGAGGGAGACGGCCCGGTTCAGCGGTTGCCGCGACCAGGCGGACATCATCCCGACGTTGCCGCTGCGAAAATTCAGACCGAGGTCCGAGGCCGTACCTGGCGCTGGCATGATCTCGTGAACGTCTTTCAATTCCAGCGTATACTGGAGGGCGGTGATGAAAGCTTCGGAATCGACTGTGCATTGGGTCACATCTTCGTTGAACATCGACCCGCCGAATGTCCACGCCATCGGCATCCAGTATGCCCAACTGTAGAAGGAGGTATGGAAATAGATGTTGGCCTCTTTGTCAGTAACGGCATTGCCCAACTCGACAAAGCTGTCCCAGTTCCACTCTCCTTGCTCATAGTACTCAAGTGGCGTCGGCATGCCGCTTTCGCCAATCACATCGGTATTGTACTGCCAGATCATCGGCCCCGCGTCGGTCGGCAGGCCGTACAAATTGCCATCCACCGTCATGTCCGGCAGGAAATGCTCTACATAGTCATCCCGGCTGGCATCCGGGTCGGCGTCCAGCAGGGGATCCAGGTGAACAGCCATTCCTCTCGAGAACCAGTCGGGCGCCCAGTAGGCGTCGCATTCGATCGCATCGGGCGCAGTGCCGCCCGCGTACATGGTGAGAATCTTGGTGGGATACTCGCGCCACCCAACAAAGACCGACTCCACGTCGACGTTGGGATTGGCCTCCTTGAACGCGCCGAGTTTGGCCTCCTGGCGTTCCAATTGCTCCTCGCTGCCCCACCACGACCAGGAAATCGTGATCATCTCCTCGGCCCCTCCACCTGCGTCGGCCGCCCCTTCGTCCATCCCCGCTGACGGAGCGCCGACAGGCGCACAGGCCGCCAACAGCACCGCCCCACCGGTCGCCCCGGACAGGGTCAGAAACTGTCGTCTGCTGACAATTGCCTTGTTCATCGGTCATTCTCCTTGCAGTCAAATGAATGGCACAGTGCTCAGGCTCTGAGCCACTGTTGGGCAAAGAACCTGGAAAACTATGCAACTGAGCTGGGGTGCTCCAGAAGGACGTTATGGCAAGAGGCTCCCTCCTTTCTGGCAAAGGCGGGCGATCAGGGCACCGAGGGTCGGTGACTGCTGTGGACTCCAAGAGCGACCGCCAACCAAATGCGTTGAGCAGTTACTTCAAGTGCGAATCTTATGGAATTGGGCCGCGCATGTCAAGTCCCCAAAAAAGATTATTAAATGGACTCATTCGGTCAGTGCAGTGGCAACCAGATTCGGACGCCTCAGTGGCCCATGGAGGAACTCCAAAGGGGAGCCAATACCCGATTCAAGCAGCACCGTTAGGCTCTGTCCCATTTCGCTGCGATTGTCTCAGGTTAGGTCAGTTTATGTCTACGAATGTCACACATTTGAAACTTTTTTTGGGGGGGGGAACTCAATAGCTTGCCTTCGCAACCGGGTTCTCGCCGTCTTTGACAGATAATCCTCAAGTGATTTGAGAGCGATTCACCGACTTGCAACGGTCCTCCTTCATTTCCAGATTTTCATCAGACGGAAAAAATTGACTCATTCCGATGTTACGCACTCAGGAATGCTTCTTCACTTCCTGGCACATGACTATTCTTCCATCATTCTAGATGCAATTGCCCTGCGCGTTATGTTCACGAACGTCTTCTGGAAGAATAATATGATCAGGCCGGGCAGGAGCACGGTGACGGAGGCGGCCACCAATCAGCGGTATCTAACGACGTCAATCTCGCCGCTGAATACCCATATCCAGAGCATGGCCACCGCCGCGCCGGACTCCGCCGCGGGCAGATATTCGACGGTACCGAAGGAGGCGCTGCCGGGCAGGGCCTGACCAGGCAGCAGCGCCAACAGCAGCGCAAAGAGCTGGTCAAAGGGTACGGCAAAAGGTTGTAGACGCTGGCAACTCTCAGAGATTGGCAAAAAGAGGGTCGAACGAGAAGAGTCCCAAATAACTGTCAAGACCGGTCCAACAAGGGGCTTGAATCAGATCCCATCTGAATGGGCTGACGCCCAGCGAGACGACAATTGAGCCGGATTCAGACTGGATGAAACCCGACCGCCCGCGTCGAAATGAATAGCATCGCCACCCAGAACTCGCACCCTGCGCTACGACCCCTTTGCTTCACGGCTGTAAGGAAACCTTAACGCACGGGGCGATACCCGACTTGGGCCCTAAGACCAGTGAAGAATGATGAAATACTGCCGGTAGGGTACCTCTCTCTCCTTTCCTTCGGAGGAGCGCCACAAACCCGTCGTTGCCACGTTGCAAGGTGGCGGCCACCTTGGCAAAGTCAGCCGCCACGCGCCCCTGGATCTGCCCGGCTCGCTGCCCCTGCACCACCACAGGAAGCCTCTGGCTATCTTATCCTGAATAGCGTTTGAAGAAAGCCCCCTGGTGAGATACCTTAGGAGTTCTTCATCATCCAATGCATCTCACCAGGAGGACCGAGCGTTTGAAATGGGCGAACAGGACTACCTGCGGATCAAGAAACTGGCCTTCCCTGACTAGCAAAACGCCCTACTAGCTTTCCGCTTGCTCCTTCATGATCTCCTCGTAACGACCAGCGCCTGCTGCGAACTCCTCGTGCTGGCGCTCAAAGAAGGTCTCTTCATCAATCTGACCTGTGAGCCACGCTACGAAGATCGGCCGCCACTTCATGAAGTTGTCGTTGTCCCAATACAATCCCATGCCCCACCAGGCAATGGCATACTCGTACAGTGGCAACTGGAACGTCGCAATTTCCTGCCAGATCGGTCCAAGGGACCCATCGACGGCGGAGGAAATGCGTCGTTGGTTCTCGTTGACCATGAAGGAGTTGTTCTCAGGCGTTGTGATGAACTGCCACCAATTGATCGTTTCAGCCAGGTTGTCGCGTGACTCCACCGAAGATCTCAGGATCACGGTTTCGGCCCCCTGAATGGCGTTGATCAGGTCGCCGGGCACCGTGCCGTCGCCGGCTGTTGTCCGCGGGGGATCGACGGCTCCCGGCTCGGTTGCCGTAGCCGGGATATCGCTGCTGTTGGGAATGGGTACCGGCACGAATCCACGCTCAAAGGTGACGTTGGGATCGTTGGCAATTTTCGAGAAATCCCATGAACCGGCGTACATCAACCCGATTTCACCCTGACGCCACAAGAGGTCGATATCGGTCGTGGCGAACCCATCAAGCCAGTACGTGCCCAGTTCATACATTTCGGCCCAGGCGCGTCTGTAGATTGGCGTCTTGGGTCCGATAAGACCACTCTTGAAGGCTGGCAACGCCTCCTCAATGCCCACAAACTTGTCGCCGTTGAGGTCCATCTCCCCGCAGATCGGCTGCATCATGGAAGGCAGGATCTGCAATGCCAGGGGCCACAGGTCGCCAGCATCCTTCGCAAGCGGCCAGGGGGCGAAGCGGTCGCCGGCTTCCTTCAACGCCCTGGCTACCTCCTTCTCCTGGGCCCAGGTGGCCGGCGGCTCCAGGCCCAAGCTTTCGAGCACATCCTTATTGTAAGCCAGCCCGATCTCGATGTTGGGCCAGATTGCGTCGATAGGAGCGCAATACTCCAGATTATCGGGCTGCTTCAGTGAGAGCATGTACGACGGATAGAAGATGTCACGCCAGGCCTCGTACTCCGGTGCGTAAGGATTGGGCTGGTCCAGATACTCGCCAATCGGTAAGGCCCAACCGTTCTGTACCGCGAAGTTGTGACCGCTCCACACGAGATCTGGCGCCTCTGCCGCGGCCACTTTCGCGGTCATCCCTTCGAAGCCGCCCAGATCAGGGTCCCACACAATCTCGATTCCCGGATTCGCCTCCTCGAAATGTTGGGCCAGTATGCGGGTGGCATTGACCACAACAGGCTGCTCGGCAGAGCGGCTGGTCCACTCCGTCGGCGAGTACCAGTTCAGCTCGCAATGGACCCCCGTCCGCTCGGCGTCCGGCTGGGCAGCCTGCTCCTCCTCGCCTCCCGTCTCTGCTGGCTGGTCAACCGTGGTTGCTGGCGGAGCGCAAGACACAAGCAACACGGCGCCCCCCGCCGTGCCGGCCAGACTTAGAAACTGTCGTCTACTGAAACTTGCCTTTTCCATGGCTTTCACTCCTTGTAATCGGTTGTCCCTCGCCATGCCCTGGCAGTTGGGCATCGGCTCCTTGAATCGACTTGCAGAATACGCAATCAAACTTCCGCGGCACCAGGGCTCTGTCTGGTGATAGGCGAACTCCTTTCAGGTAGTGACGGCCCCACACTAGCCAGTTGCAGTTTGCCGTTTCAGTTTCCGCGAATCAACACAGGCAATATATCAAAAGAAAGGGTATTTATTTTGGAATTCTATCCGCATACCCAGTCAGAGTCAACCGTCCTGAATGGGTGCATCCCAATATGGGGGCGAATTTCCCTATGCCTCCGGTCGCAGCAAAGCCCCATCCATCTCCCGATCAACTCTGAGTCAGAGGAAACGGGAGTTCTCTCTCCTCACTCTTTTGGGCGGTCGGGCCTATTCGGCCCTCCCTTGTGCGGGGGCTCCGCCCCCGCAACG
>JAPOVP010000086.1 GCA_026708085.1 Caldilineaceae bacterium | reverse complement strand
CTTGTGCCTGCCCTCGCACGCCCAACTGACGGACTCCACCGTAAGGCCAGGCTTGGCGCCTGCACTGCGTCTCGCCCAAAGACGGTAAACAACTCCAGCCACCGCTGGCACTGATTCCCCGCCAGACTGTTCCCACCCCAAATCTAAGATGCACCCCACAGCCCCTTCTTTTGGGGGTTGTTGTAGCAAAAGTGGAAATGCTATAATGTTGCCGGTCATGGCCGCCCCTTCACAGTCCACAGGCACAAATCATGGCTGACGTCGTGCAGACTCCACACGCTGACGCGGGCAGCATTCCAATGCATCGCAAGGGTCAGGCTTCGCTGGTCCAGAGGGTATGGCGGGCGAAGCGCTACTACCTGTACCTCGTGCCGATCTTCGCGCTGCTGGCTGTCTTCTCCTACTACCCGCCGCTGATGGCGCTCTACTATTCCTTCACCAACTATGACGGCCTCAGAGGCAAATTTATCGGGCTGGAAAACTTCACCGACCTCGCCAGCGACCGCATCTTTCTCGCCTCGATCAAGAACGCCGTCATCCTCCTGTTTGCCAACATGGTCACCGGCCTGATCCCGCCGCTGCTGGTCGCCGAGTTGCTGTTTTCGCTGCGCAGCCAGCGCATGGGGGACTTCTACCGCACTGCCTTTCTGATCCCGACGCTCGTGCCGGCCATTGTGATCATATTGACCTGGCGCTATATCTATCATGCCCGCTACGGCTTGATCAATAACGTACTCACCGCGGTCGGGCTGGATTTTCTGACGCATGACTGGCTCGGCAGCTTCGATACGGCGCTGGCCGCGCTGGTCTTCTTCAGCTTTCCGTGGATCAACGCCACCATCATGCTGATCCTGCTGGCAGCCCTGATCGATATCCCCCGCGAGCTTATCGACGCCTTCCGCCTGGACTCCTCTTCGACGTTACAACGGATCAGACACGTCGATCTTCCCTATATCGTCGGCGCCATCCGCCTGGTGATCGTCCTGAATGTCATCGGCACCTTGCAGGGGTTCAATCTGCAGTTCGCCATGACGGGCGGCGGTCCCGGTTCAGCGACGATGGTGCCGGCATTTCACATGTACAGCCAGGCCTTCTTTTCGTCACGTTTCGGGTACGGCTCGGCGATTGGCACGCTCCTGTTCCTGGTCATCGTCGGCCTGACCGTAATGACGCGCCGCTATCTGCGCTCCGGCATCGAGTACGAAGCCTAGAGGAGCACTTCCGGAGGAGAATGGGATGCTTTTTGGCGTAACAACAAGCATTAGCCGCAGAGGTCCATTGCAGCCAGAATCTCTGCGGGCAGGGCTGCAGCGTCTTCAGGGGCTGTTGCATCTGGTCCTCATCCCGACCCTGTTGCTGTCCCTCGGGCCGCTGGTGCTGCTGTTTATCGATGCCGGCAAGACGGCCGATCAGTTCGAAGCGCATCCCTGGACGCTGACGCTGCCCTATCACTTTAAGAACTATTGGGTTATGGCCGGCGGTATGAGCCGCTATATCCTCAACAGCAGCATTATCAGCGCCATCGCGATTCCATTTGCCCTCGCGCTGGCGAGCTATACCTCCTACGTCTTCGCCCGCTTCAGTTTTCCGGGGAAAGAGATGTTTTTCTACGCGATTATCATGTTGATGATGATCCCGTTCGTCCTCTATCTCGTGCCGCAGTATCTGTTGGTGTTGAGCCTGGGGATGATGAACACGCGCTGGGCCTTGATCTTTCCCTATGCGGCCGGCGGCGCTGTCTTCGGCGTCTTTCTGATTCGCCCTTTCATGGCCGGGCTGCCCGAGGAGCTGTTCGAGGCCGCGCGCATCGACGGCGCGGGCGATTGGCAGGTGTTTTTCAAGATCGCGCTGCCCCTGTGCCGGCCAATTATGGCGACGCTGATGATCATTCTGCTTCTGGGGCAGTGGAATGACATCATCTGGCCGTCGGTGACGTTGACTTCGGACAAGAATAAAACGGTGACGCTGGGCATATTCAGCATTGCCAAATCCGTTTTTCATGGGTCGAGTCTTGGCCAGACACAGTGGGGGTTTATGTTCGCTGCCTTTGTCATCTCTTCGCTGCCGCTCGTGCTCGTGTTCATACTGGCGCGCAAGGCCTTTATACAAGGGTTGTCGAGCGGGGCACTCAAATTCTAGGCGTTCATGCAGAGCTATTGCCGTGAATGCAGGAAGTGCAGGGGAACGGAGGAGAAGCCTATCGATCGATGCGCAGCAAACGGACAGTTTCAAACGGGACTTAAGCCAGCCAAGGAGAAGCTACCGATGAAATCCAAGGATACGTTTGCGCAAACGCAGAGGAAGTCGTACACAAGCCCGCGACGCCTGATCTTCACCGTGGTCGCTGTCGCGCTCGTCGCACTGATGGGCGCCTGCGCGCCGCAGGTAGTCGAAGTGGAGAGGGTTGTCGAGAAAGTGGTGGAAGTGCCGGCAACCGGTCCGCCAGAGCTTGACTACGAAGGTGAGCTGGTCGTCATGTTCGACGGGGGCTACATGCCGCCCGAGGGGCTGACGGATGCCCAGAGAGCGGCCGGTGAGACCGGCAACGAGTACATGGCGGAGCTGATCGCCCAGTGGGAAGAGATGCATCCGGGCATCGACGTCGTGCCCTTCGGCGTGCCGGAGGCGCCTCCCGGCGCGCAGACCTCTCTGATCTGGTACATGAAGACCGCGATCGCCGCCGGTCAAGGCCCCGACCTGATGCGCTACTACGGCAGCACCGGCTACGATGGCGCTGAAGGCGACAGAGGGCTTCTGGTTCCCCTGGATGCCTATTTCCGCCAGCCCAACCCCTATGTTACGGAGGGCAAGGCCGGCAGCGACCGCTGGGTCGACCAATGGGAGAACGGATTCGATGGCATCCTGGCGCAGAGCAAGAGCCTGGCCGGACGCTACTACTCGATTCCGCTGGAGACCGCCGCGCCATCGCTCATCTACTACAATAAGACCGCGCTCGATGAGCTCGGCCTGGAGTTCCCCAGCCCGCGTACAAATATTACCGTACTGGTCGAGTTGTTGAAAGAGCTGAAGGCGGCCGGCCATGAGACGCCCATGCACCTCATGTGTTGCTCGCCCGCCGGCAACTGGGACAGCCTGATATTCGACCATTCGATTATCGAGCCAAAAGGACTGGCAGAATGGCGGCTGAGCTACAAGGTCAGCCTGAGCGACAATGTGATCGAGGCTGAAGAGTTCGTGCGTGCCATCAAGCAGGGCCTGTTCGCGGCGACCGATCCTGAATACAAGGAAACGCTGCGACTTGGCAAGCTGTGGGTGCCCTATGTGACCGAGGAGTGGAAGATCTCGGCGCCGGTGCAGTTGAGCGACTTCCTGACCGGGAAAGTGCTGATCCGCATGAGCGGCTCCTGGGAGGCCGAGGCCATTCTGGGCAATCCTGAAGTCGATTTCGAGGTGGGTGTGGCTTCCGGCCCGGTGGTCGGGCTGGTGGATTCCGAGTATTCGATGGAAGAGGAGCCGGGGCCGTTTGTGGGCGGTCCGGCCGGCGCCTGGGTGGTGAATGCCGCCGCTGTCAAGCGCGGCACGCTTGAGGCTTCGGTTGACTTCCTGCAATTCCTTTCCGCCAACTGGGGCCATGCGGTCAAAGGCCGCCCGGGCCTGGTCCCCGTGATCAAGGACGTGGAGCCGAACGTGCGGCCGGAGGTGGCCGAACCGGCCAAGGCGCATATTCCGACAAGTGTGATGCGCTGGTCCTATGCGGACATGGTTGATGCCGGCGCGCGCGAAGAGGCGTTCATCATCTTGCAGGAGTTCTATCTGGACCAGATCACCATCGATGAGGCCGCTGAGCGAATGCAACAGGTCTGGGAGGAGTGGGCCGACCGTGCCATTGAGACGAACAGCACGGAAAGCGGCGGCTCGTGGGATCTGAGCAAGTGGTAAGGCGCGGCGGGCTGCAGGGCGACCTGCGCCGACGCCGGGAACGATAATCAACAGGCCGGTCATGGGGAACGCCGCGTGCATCCCCATGACCGGCGCACTGTGCAGGAGACGGACATGGCGCAGACGGCGATACAACAGCTTGAGAGCTGTATCGAAGCGCTGCAAAAAGGGACGCTGGCGGAAGAGCAGCTGCGAGGGGTGATCGAGACGCTGCGCCGCGGCGGCGCGGGCCAGCAGGACCTGCTTTATCTTCAGGCCGACCAGACATCGGTGGCGTCGCAGGTGATCGGGTTCTCACTGGTGGAGGGCGGTGAGGTGGTGGAGCAGCATCCGGGCGACCCGTGGCCCTACGAGACCGTACTGGATGCCATGCAGGACGGCTGGCGGATCGTGCAGTTCCCCAATCTGGCGCTGGTGCCCGATGAGAACCGGCCCACCGGGCTGGGCTGCGAGTTCATTCTGGAGAGGTGGAGATAGAGCGATGAAAATCTACTATGACTGTGAGCCGACCCTGAACGATAACGAGGTCCTGGAGCTGTGCAAACAGGGCTATATCCGGCTGGAAGCGGTCGTGCCGGACGACGTCAACGCGCGCGCCCGCGCCTTTCTGGAGAAGAATACCTCGCATGAGCCGACCGAGATTCTATATGAAGATTGGTTTCTGGAGGGCGTGATCAAGAATCCGCAGGCCGCGGGCGCGGTGCGCTCGCTGCTGGGCGTCAATTTCGGGCTGCCGCTGCTGATGAGCAATCACCGCGTCGAATATCCGACGGAGGCGCAGGGCTGGCACCGCGACGGCAATTCAAAGTTCACGCATGAGCTGCGCAACCTGCAGGTCTTCTATCTGCCGCAGGACTGCACCATGGAGATGGGGCCGACCGAGATTATCCCCGGGACGCATCTCCTCTACTCGGCCAATGACCACCTCAAGCATCTGGACCGTGTGCGCGGCAGCGAGTTCATGGCCGGGCCGGCCGGCTCGATCTTCATCACCGTCTACTCGATCTGGCACCGGCGCTCGACTTCGATGCGGGCGAAGACGCCGGGGGTCCGCAATGCGCTGAAGTACAACTATTTCCGCACCGCACCGCCGCAGCGCGACTGGTGCTTCGACCCCGACTTTGACTTCGGCAACGCACCCTACCTGCCGACGGGGGACTCCGGCTACTATCGCGATAGATGGCTGGCTGCCAGCCATGCGGCCGAGATGTTCCTGTGGCTGTGTGGCAAGCACGCCCAGTTCAAGACCGAGGGCGGTCAGACCTGGCCCCTGAACGCGGCCACGGCCCGCTTCGCCGACGCGCCCTTCGGCGTTCCCCCGGGGCTGTGAGTCGAGGGCTCGCCCCCGCGTATGCCGGCACCAAGCACAGACAACATACATCCATAATCGCCCTTCAGTCCGCACCACCACAGCCTGGGATCGGGTGCCACGTCAGCGTTCCGGGCCGTCGAGTTCGGTGAGGCTGTGCTGTTCACCCGCCAACCGTTCCCGCGCCCACGCGCAGACATCGTCCTCATGGGTATATAGGATCACTTGCGTCGACTCGCTTACGGCCAGAAGCGTCTCAAGCAGGTCGCGTTTCCGCTGACTGTCGGAAGCGGCCACGGCATCATCAAGAATAAGCGGGCAGTTTTCGCTAGCAAGGTGGAGGGCCAGCGCCAAGGGTAACAGCAGGTAAACCTCCCCTGCTGTTACGCAGTCAGCGGTAATCACGTGGGCATCAGGAAGCGGGGTGGAGGCGCCTCCCTTCGCTTTGGCAAGGAAGAACCCCATAGCGTGCGGATCAGAGATACTAGAGTTCGCAGTGTACAGATCGCATCTGCGAATCACCCCTGACATAGTCGGGTCGGGGCCTGGCGAAGGTAGACGTGCTTACTCGCAACGAGCCCATTTTCGTCACATCCCACAGGCGCCACCCCAATGGTCCACTTGAGCTATGTCCGCCGGTTTGGTAGCCTCGTACGACTTCCTTGCCTTTCGAGGATATCCCGTGGGCATGAGGTTCGATTTCGCGCGGAAGGCCATCGTAGTTGAACGTCAGAAGGCGTTTGTTCTCAATCGCATCACAAATTTGTCGATTCACTACGTCCTCTCTATTTTTGATGATGGACCAATCTTAGCCAGCCGCTTATGATCCGAAGACATCATAAGCGCATCTGAGACTGGTTCTTGAGGGAAACTATCTTCTCGACGATGCTCTCCAGTGTCCCACTGGTCCTGCCGCTCTGCGTAGCCTTGTCGATTACGTATAAAAGAGCCGCTGGATTCTTGAGAGCATCTTTCTTCTTGTCTATGCCAAATTCCTGTTGAGCTTCCGCCAACCACTGGGCGAAGGACTCCCTGCCTATCTCATCCTCCAAAGTTTTTTCTAAAGGCAATAAACAGTTTGGGGCTTGACAAATAGGGCAACATATGTTAAACTGTGTATATCAGTCAATCGTAAGGGGAAGAGATTTGATGGATATTATCACAGTGTTCGAAAGGTTCCCGACACAGCAGGCTTGCATCGACCATCTTGAAAATGCGCGTTGGGGCGACAGCCCAGTGTGCCCGTTCTGTGGCTCTGACAGCGTAGCGCGCAAGCGTGAGAATGACAGAGTAGGTCGCTGGAATTGCCATAAGTGTCACAACAGTTACAACGTTCTCACAGGCACGATTTTCAAGGGAACGCGAATGCCTTTGCAGAAATGGTTTCTGGCTATCGCGATTCTGCTGAACGCCAAGAAGTCTGTCAGCAGTTATCAACTAGCCCGCGATCTGAATCTGAATCAGCCCACCGCCTACCGTATGGCGATGCAGATTCGCAAGGCAATGGTCGAAGATGAAGTGTTCTTGTATGGCATTGTCGAGGCGGACGAAACTTACGTTGGCGGAAAGCCTCGCAAGTCAAAACGTAACGACGACGATCCGCCCAAGCGTGGGCGCGGAACGAAGAAGCAGCCCGTCCTTGGCGCAGTGGCACGCGGGGGCAAGGTCGTAGCGCAGCCCGCTAAGAGAGTTACTGGTGAGACGCTGAAGGCGTTCCTGAGCAAATTCGTCAAGGCTGACAGTACGCTTCTGGTGACAGACGAATACAGTGGCTACAACAGAATGGGCGAATGGGTACCCCACTTCACGATAAATCATGCGGTCGCCTACGCACAAGGGCTGATTCACACGAACACGATTGAAGGCTTCTGGTCACTGGTGAAGCGGGCCATCATCGGGCAGCACCATCATTACAGCAAAGAGCACGCGACAGCCTACATAGTGGAGGCGTGCTACAAGTACAACAACCGCCATTTCGACACGTTCGACAGCTTCCTGCAAGGGGCTGTGACGGGATAGGGGAAGTATATACACAAGCCGAATTTGGCAAATCGGGTGTGATATAATAAGGTAGCAACGGGAAACGGGGGATTCGAACCCAGGCGTCCTCAGAACGCCTCCCTGTAGCTTCTCAGGCCACATTCGCACCAACTGCATTGGCCGTTTCCCAAAGTGAATACTCCGGGCGGGAATCGAACCCGCACTGAACGACTTCCTAGGCCGCTGCCTCTGCCATTGGGCTACCGGAGTATTCAGGAAGGAGCTACGCGTAACGGGCGTAGCTCCTTCCGCGTTCACCAAGAGAGCATAGCACATCTCGTCATTTTAGACCATCCAAGGGGCGGGTCAGAAATCACGTTTGAAGGCGACCAGAAAATATGATAACATAGCGGGTGCCAGAGCAGAACGCCCGCCCATGCGCGGGCTACGTTACGCATATCGAACGAAGTGGGAAGGCGCATTGCGCCTCCTTGTTGATTCGATATGTGTAGTGGCTCTGCTCTGGCAAGCGACCTCTCACTATTTCAGCAAGGAGGCACCGCGCTATGCTTGAGTACTGGTGGGTTGGCTTGATTGTGTTTGTGCTTTTTATCATTGTTGCGGGTGTATGGAGCACGCCAGAATTGAGCGAAGATGAAAAGAGGGAGGCAGCAAAACGACAGGAAATACGCGAAGAAGAGAAACGTCAGAAGGAAGAAAAAAAGCGTCGAAGAAATTCTCAATGGAAATACTCTTGGAAAACAGAAGACCGCCGCAAACTTATCGCCCAACTATACGCTGATTCGATAGACCTGGAAGAAATCGCCTTCATACTGCACAGAGCAGGCTACGTCAGCCCCACAGGAGAAGAAATCACGAGGCAAGAAATCATGGAGGAATACGCAGATATACAGATCGAAAAGCACAAAAAGGGCGACGAAGATTAGGGCTGAAAGAGAATTCAAGCCCACAACTGTTTATTGCCTTTCTAAATTGACTTTGAAGCAAGCGGATGATTCGGAAACAAAATGAGGCCAATCCTGTTCAGGCTTGCGTAGAAGACGGAGAAGACGCTTGTTAACCTCAAGTTCTGAATTATTGCCGCCACGGTCTCCATCCCATACAACATATACCGATATGCCCAATTGCCTAAAAATGACAAGGGGACGATCTATGCTGGATTTTCCGAAGCAAGGTATGACTGCAATCCCCATACCGTCGAAATCGCACTTCTTTGATTTTGCGAAACTCAAGATTGCCGCACGGTCATCTTCACCTTCAACCAGCACGACAACATCGGCAAAGAACCCTTCTCCCATCCAGGGAGTCATCATGGATCGAAGGCGCGGTTCGAGTGTGTCTGCTGTGAATAACTTGCCCTTTCTACCCATTGCCTGCCCTAGTTCGCGAGCCACAGCTCCCTTATTGGTTTTTTTGAGTTGAGTATTCCGGGGTTTGCCGCCTTCCTGGGGCACCTTGCGTAGGACCCTAATTTGGGCGAAGCGATCCAGACCAACGAACAGCGGGGAATGGGTAGCGTAGATGACTTGGGTGCTTTCGGCCACCCGGGAATTGCACCTTCCGCAAGGTTTAGCAGGACTGAAGCCAGGTGGCGTTGACGGCTAGGATGCTGATATAGTTCTGGCTCCTCAATTGCCAGAACTAGGTTTGGAAGCTGGAAAGTGTTTTCCCCTGCAACTGATTCGATTTCTTCTGAGGCTCCAGACTCAGGCACCGGTTCCACGAATCTAACCGCATCAAGATGCTGTAGCATTGTAATGATGAATGCTCGTTGGAGGCCATGCCCGGTCCTTTCTACCCTCGACTCGTAATCATCTTCCATCAGTTTGACTTCCGCCGGAGGCATAGGAATCGAAATGTCCGGAAGTTCAGACCATTGCAGGAGAACCTCGGCGTCCGGGACGAATGACTTAAGTGTCCGGGAGAGGTCTTGCGAAAGGTTGTCGAGTTCAGGGAGATTCATAGGATTCATAATTTCCTTATATTCGTCTTGTGTGCGCTGTCTGAAATCTTCAACATTTCCTCGCTTCGCGAGAACACTTCTCACTACCAGATCCATTAACTCTGTGACCGATGACCCTCTTCTCTCAGTTGCATCCTCCAGCGCATCTCTCACAGCAGGCACGAGAATGAACTTCGTGTATCGCCCAAGATATCCATGACCTACCTGCGTGAATCCAAAGAATTGGCCATCATCCCTTAGCAGTTTGCAATGTTCCGGGTTCTGCGTTTCCCAGTTATCTAACTCTCTTAGCACGGCATCCGCCGAAGTGGCGGAAGGCAATGATGTGTACTTTCCCTCCTTCTTGATTTCGTTGTATTTTCTTCTCTTATTCATGGCGGCACCAGTGTTCCTAATGTCAACGAAATCAGGATTCTGAAGGCGCATTCCGTGGTAGCTGCCCGACTTGCCCGACTGGGGATCAGAAAAGACCCGAACTACTGTCAGGCTGTCATTGTCGATATAGGCTGAGAAAAAGTCTTTTGCTTCCGCATTAAGGGATTTGTAAGTGACCGCGATCTCGATATCCTGAGTCACGTCTTCAGCATAGAAATCCTCGGGAGTCACACTGGCCGAAGGGTTGTAAAACAGTTCCAGCGCACTCAAGAAAGAAGATTTCCCCGACCCATTGCGGCCCACTAATGCTGTGAGAGAATCGCATGGCAATGATTCATTCAAGATAGAGCGGAAGTTCTTCACATGGACGTTTTGAATCTGCATAGTTGCTCTTTTTATCCTTAAGGTGGAGTTCGTCTAAGCTCAGCGGGCAAATACTATGGGAAGACTCCCTGTAACAGTGATCACCCAAAATTCTCACAATCGCCTCATAGCATGGAGAAGCGCCCGCGCGTAACCGACCACGTCCGCCTGTATGTTGTCGTCGAGCTCTCTGGTTATGAACTGTGCCGTCCCTACGGGCCCAGGCCCATCGTGGCGACGGAAGTCCTTTTCGATCACGGACAGTGCATCATCGATGTAGGTGTCAGGCTGGAGGGAGTCCAAGCTCTCTGCAACATCGGGGACTCCGACTCCGCTCCATACGTAAAAGAGATCGTAGGCGTCCTTGTTTTCTGTCCTGTTCCCAAAAGCAAGTGCCTTGAGTACGGTAAAGGCGCCTGGACCGCATACCGGGATGTTCCGGGTAGCCCATGCACCGGAAGGCAGGCTGCCGGATATCTCTTTCCAGCGCCTGTCTTTGAATGCCAATTCAAGACCTGGCGTAACTATCGCGGCCAGATCAGATTCGAAGTGTCGAAGTTCACCCCCCTTGTCACTTTCCTCGACCGGAGGAATCAGAAAGTCTACGGTTACAGGATGGGGCGTACCTGTAGTCCAGGTCTGCAATCTCCTATTGCCTTGCTCATTGACTGCCGGCTCGAATCCCGCGTCCCGTAACCTGCGGCCCAACTCTCGATAACGCTCGTGATTCAGAATAGCCAGCGCCAGGCCCATGTCCAGGTCCATTGTGCCTACGTGAGGTTCCAAGCCCAACGACAAGTTCTCCTGGTCAACAAGGAGATATGGAGCCAATCCACCAACTACAACGATTTCATCAAGCAAATCGCCCAGCTTGGTCGCCATGTAGAGGCATGTCTGGTGAACTAAGCCCAACTGCTCGATGCCGTACCCGTCGCTGGTTGATGGCTTAGAGAGCATCGTTGCCTCGCAAAAAGAACCGTCTCCGCAACTCTTCCGCGGCTTCCGATGCCCTTTCAGGATGGTCCTTCAGATCGATATAGGCTTGCACTGGATGAACGCAGCGTATTCCATCGACAAGCTCAGCTCCGTCGAATACGCCCTCGTCGTTGGGCACAACCAGCCAAGTGTTGGCCCCCCGAGCTTCTTCGCGGAAGCCAAGTTCCTCCTTCAACCTCGCCGATGGAAAAGCTGAGAGGTACACAGTCGAAAGACGGAATCCTGCATAGCGCGTCCACAACCATGCCGCGGGAAGCGCAGTCGCTGCATAAGGCTCCTCAGCCCGCGATAAAATTTCGGATATGGCTTGAATCAGCGGATCGCCTCCCCTGGACGCAATGTGACCTCGAATAATATGATGCCGGTCAAATCTGTATTCGTCCCACCAAGCAGCGAGCAGTGCGTATGCGTCAGTAACGCCAATGCCGTCCTCCCTTCGCTCAACAAGACCGGCCTCCAGAAGCTTCCCTACGATACGGCTCGTATGCCCCTCATCCAGACCGGTGCCGAAGGCCAGGGCGCGCTGCCTTACCGGCATGGAGGGTTCCATGAGCAGCCGTCGTGTAATTCGAGCCCCCTTTGGTCCGAATGCACTCTCCGGTCGTCCTGGGCGACGGAAGCGGTTGGGGTGTCCCAAATTTTGATAGAAAATCCCGGGAGCAATTATGCGCGCATTCCCTGAGAGATCCAGCCAGGGGAGTTCGGCCTGCGCGCATAGTTCCTGCGCTGCTTCTCCCATGTATGGAACTGCCAGTATGGGAATCACCCCTTGCGGGAGGCTATCTCTCAACACCCCCAGTTGGCGAATCGCAGTGGCGACATGGCCAACAGATCCTGATCGCCTCCATTCCAATCCGAAGAAAAGACTTCCTGCAGCGAAGACAGCGTCCCACTGACCGCCGTCATCGCTGCGCTCAGCAATGTGAGTGTCCTCCGCAAGCTCGGAGACACCAAAGATGTCGACAAGACGCTCAGCCGCCTGCCGGATAGCGATGGACTCGCGTGGAATCTGCATAGTTGTTTTTATACTAGAGCTTGCGCATTTGCGCAAGTTGAGCTATTTACGCAAGTTATAGCCGTAGTGAACGTTCGTCCCAAAAAGCATGCAGATCCCATAGGATACAAACGGGCCGTCAAGTCAGGCCCGGACCGAAATCGCGCAGGCACAGGCCTCTTCGCGCTTCTCCTCATCGGTTTGGATTCCTCCCCGCCAACTATTTCGGTTTTGTCCCGCCACCTCTGCCCGCGTGGAGACCTCCACCGCATCCCGGCCATGACACCGGCCGCGGGACAAATGCCGCGCGCGCATTTCGCCTCACATCCAGAGTCTGCAATCCTGATTATCCTGTTTCCAAAACCACAGACTTATGCTAAATTGATCCGCACGCAAATCCCACCCAGGAGAGCACAATGATCCACGACAAAGCCAATCACACCTGCGACGGCGAACCGTCCCTGACCGACTCGCAGGTGCTTGAATTCTGCCGCGAAGGCCATCTGCTTCTGAAAGGCGTCGTTCCCGACGAGATCAACCGCCGCACCCGCGACTATCTCGAAGGCAAGGTCCCGGCCAACCCCAGCTACATCCCCGACGGCCTGACCGAAGCCGACCTCGAACGCATCCGCGCCTCCCACGAACCGAGCACCATCTTCCTCGAAGACTGGTTCGTTGAGAACGTCCTGCTCAATTCCTATGTCGTCGGCGTCATGCGCTCGCTGCTGGGCAGCAGCTTCGGCCTTCCGGTCCTCGCCAGCCACCACCACGTCCAGTGCCCCATGCCCGCGCAGGGCTGGCATCACGACGCCGATCACGTCTTCGGCCCCGAGCTCAACTTCGTCGAGGTCTTCTACTTCCCCCAGGATACCCCCGTCGAGCTCGGCCCGACCGAACTGGTGCCCGGCTCCCATATCATGCCCACCAAGCGCCCCAACGACGAGGGCGGCGTTTTCGCCGACGGCCCCGCCGGCACCATCGGCATCCACCACCAGAGTATCCTCCACCGCCGCGGCCTCTCCACCGCCAAGGGCACGCGCCACATGCTCAAATACAACTACTGGCGCACTGCCCCGCCCCAGAGAGATTGGATCACCGAGCCCGATTTCGACTTCCAGAGCGCCTATTACGGCGGCCACAACCAGGCCCGCTACGTCGCCCACATGTTTTACTGGCTCTGCGGCAAGGGAGAAGAGTACCGCATCATCGGCGGCCAGGCCTGGCCGTGGACCAGCCCCAACCAGATCGGCCCCTCCTACGGCTTCGGCAGCACCAACGGCTACCAGCCCGACTGGCGCAAACACAACCAGGACGGCTACGCGGTCTGAGCAACGCAATGATCCACGATAGAGCCGGTCATACCTTCGACGGCGAGCCGGCCCTGACCGACTCGCAGGTGCTCGAATTCTGCCGCGAAGGCCATCTGCTGCTGCGCGGCGTCGTCCCCGACGAGATCAACCGCCGCACTTGCGACTATCTCGAAGGCAAGATCCCGGCCAACCCCAGCTACATCCCCCACGGCCTCACCGAGGCCGACCTTGAGCGCATGCGCTTCTCCATCGCGCCCAGCTCCATCTTCCTCGAGGACTGGTTCATGGAGCACGTCCTGCTCAACCCACAGGTGGTCGGCATCATGCGCTCGCTGCTGGGCCGCAACGTCGGTCTGCCCGTCCTCGCCAGCCTCCACCGTGTCGAATGTCCCATGCCCGCGCAACACTGGCACAACGACGCCGACCATGTCTTCGGCCCCGAGCTCAACTTCGTCGAGGTCTTCTACTTCCCCCAGGACACCCCCGTCGAACTCGGCCCGACTGAGCTCGTGCCCGGCTCCCACATCATGCCCACCAAGCGCCCCGACGACGAGGGCGGCGTCTTCACCGACGGCCCCGCCGGCACCATCGGCATCCACCACCACAGCATCCTGCACCGCCGCGGCGTCTCCACCGCCAAGGGCACTCGCCACATGCTCAAATACAACTACTGGCGCACCACGCCTCCGCAGCGCGACTGGATCACCGAGCCCGACTTCGACTTCCAGCGCGCCTACTACGGCGGCCACAACCAGGCCCGCTACGTCGCCCACATGTTTTACTGGCTTTGCGGCAAGGGAGGCGAATACCGCATCATCGGCGGCCAGGCCTGGCCCTGGTCCCACCCCAACCAGATCGGCCCCTCCTACGGCTTCGCCAGCGAGCGCGGCTACCGACCCGACTGGCGCAAGCAAAACCAGGACGGCTACGCTTCTTAGGTTGTCAGTTTCTGGGTAACGACGCAGCTAGAGTCAGTCCCCGACCCCATGCGAGCCGGTCCCACCAGCCTGCACCCTCACGCATCCCATGTCAGGATGATGCCCAGCCACCCCTCGCCGCCGGTGGCGGCCCGCGCGTAGATCTCCGCTGCCTGCGTGTAGGGTATCCTGTGACTGATCAGGTGGTCGACCGCCAGTGTCTGGTCGGCAATCCGGCGCAAAACTACGGCGCGATCGCGCTGCGGTGTCCAGGGCCAGTAGACGTGCGGCACTTCGAGGTCGAGCTCGTAGGCGCCCAAAACGTGCAATTCGCGGCGCAGCAACTCGACCTGGAGCCCGATTTCGGCTGTGCCCGGTGCGCTGCCAACCATTACCACCTTCGCCCGCTGGCCGGCAGCCTCGAATACCGTCTGCAAAATCTTCGGATTGGCTGAAGCGTGAAAAAGGCACTGAGCGCCACCGGATGTGACTTCTCGAACAGCCTCCACCGGGTCCTCCGCACTCGCGTTCACAACATGCGTTGCCCCGCTTTGGCGGGCGAACTGGAGACGCTCCCCGACCAGGTCGACCGCGACGACAGGAAAAGCGCCGGCAAGCCGGGCCAGTGCGGTGACAAGCTGCCCAACGACGCCGACGCCGAAGACAACCACCGACTCGTCGATCTGCAGACGCGCCCGCCGGACCGCGTGCAACGCCGTCGCCCCGTTGATCGCAAACGTCGCCTGTTCGTCGGTCAGACTGTCGTCCAGCTTTCGAATATAGCCGTTCTGCAGAAGCGAGCCGGTCACGTCGACGGTCCAGTGCGTGGCGTGGCGCCCCATCATCAGAACCCGGGAGCCCGGCGCGAAGTCGATGGGGCCCCCACCCACATCCAGGACCCGCCCCACCGCGGCGTAACCCGGGTAGCCGGCGCGGCGCCCGCTTCGCTCCATGCCGCGGAGCTGGTTCAACTCAGTGCCGGCGCTCACCTGGCTGCATGTAGCCCGAACGAGCACCTCGTTGGCTCCAGGCGCCGGTACGGTGAACTCTTCGACTTCTACCTGCATTCCTGGGCGAAAGACGAGACGGTGGCCGTGCATGGTGCGCTGCAGCGATTACTACGCGGTCCCGAAAGTAAGCCCCAGCTCGTTCAGCCACCTGCGGTAGGCAATGGCAGTGCGGTCGGACCGCAGATGCAGCTCAGCCTGTAAGTCCAGCGGAAGCATCTCGGGCCGTTGTGATTCCACGACCGGTATGTCCTGGTCGAACAGTTCGTCCTGGAAGGCGCGGATTTCATCTTCAGGAACGTCGTACGCTGTATCCGTAGAAAGCCACAGCCAGCCGCGGCTAACCAGCTTCTCGACCGGCGTGACTGTGAAGAAAAAGGCGAACCGGGTCTCAGCAGTCGGTTTGACGACATACACTGTCAAGGGGCGTTGAATATGGAAAGTGTAGGATGACGGATGCTCGGGGTCACTCCCGTCCGGCTTGGGTTGCCAGATACGAACATCCCTCGCAATCACGCCATTTGACCCTACCTCGACCTCGTAATCCTCCATTTGCGGGTAACGCTGGTCGCCCAACAGACCGTCATGCACGAAGGGGAAATGGGCAACATCGACAAAGTTTTCCAGGACACGCGGCGCACTGGCTTGGATATCGTAGGGTCCACAGAAGGTCTTGTGATAGTGCGGCTCATCCCATTCGGGATACGCAGGAACATCGTGTGCGGGATAGCCAAGGGAGACCCAGACCATGTCATAACTCTCTTGAACCCGGTATGATCGGGCTCGCGCTTTTTGCGGAGGCACCTGGTCGGGGTGGGCCGGAATGTGTACGCATTGCCCCTCGCCGTTGTAGGCCCAGCCGTGGTATGGGCAGACGAGGTTATCATTTTCAACCCGACCTAGCGACAGACGCGTGCCCCGGTGAAGGCACAGGTCTCTCCAGGCCAGGACCTCGCCCTTGAGACGCCACAGCACGATGTCCTCCCCCAGCACACGCGCAGCTGAAATCCCTCCCTCTTTCAACTCCTGTGAGAGTTCGACCGGATGCCAGTCGTCGATCAGAACAGGGTCATTGATCATGGTAGCGTCTCTCTGCAACAGTTGGGTGACAGGTGTGAGTATGCGACTTCAACTTCGAGATTCCAAGGCTTGCACAACTGCCTGTCTGCAATCTCAAATCAGGTGGAACGAGACCGCACTGAACTTGGCGCTCGCGGCTCCCTGCAACGCCCCCGTCAGGCTGCTCCAGCTAGGACCCTGCCTGATCCCGCGTCAATACTTCGCAACCGGACTCGGTAATCAGGATAGTTTCGCTTGTGCCAGCCCCATACTCGCCCAGGACTCGTAAGGTGAAGGGCAGGTGAAATGTCATGCCGGCCTGCAACGGGGCATGATTGTGCAGTTGGATGAAGAAATGGATCGGTTCCAACCAGTCCGGAGGGAAGCCGATTCCGACCGAATAGCCGAAATTGTAGTGGAACTGGATGCGATCCTCAATGGGCTTGATCGCCTTTTGGAGCGCGGCCGCTGCAACATCCGAGGTCGGGACGCCGGCACGCGCGGTTTCAACGATCGTCTGAACGGCCAGCTGGGCCGCGTCATTCAGCTCCTGACGTTCCGGCGGGGCCGGTCCCACCACGGTCGTACGCATGATCGGCGCCGTGTAGCGCCGCACGCAAGCCCCCAGCTCGATGAAGACCGAGTCACCGTGCTGAATGGGGATGTGGCCGACGGTACTGTGGGCCAGCCCGGAACGATAACCGGCCGCTACGATGGGCTCTATGCACATGAAATCGCTGCCGTTGCACCGCATGACTTCGTATGCGGCGCTGGCCACAGCATGATCATGGACGCCTTCAGCGACCGCCGCCAGCGCGGCTTCCGCGCCCAACCGGGTGAGCCGGCCGGCCTCGCGCATGTAGGCAATTTCTGCCTCTGACTTGACCAGCCGCACCCCGTCGACAAGACCTGAAGCGTCCGTCCACTGGCTGCCGGCCAGCATCTGCTGCAGGCGGCGGTAGTTTTTCACGCCAAGATTGGGGCTGTTCTCTTCGATCCCCAGGCGCCTGTTGCGCAGATTCTGGTCATCAAGCAGGTTGACCAGGGACGCAACCGGATCGTCCTGCGCCGTGTAAAGCGCCGGTTCGCTCAGCCACGCGCTGGCCAGGAAACGACCCAGTTCAAAGTTAAAGATAAGCAGTATGGGATCGCCGCTGTCGGGGACAACGCAGCACTGGAAATCCCACGAGTTGACACTGTTGTAGCCGGTCAGATAGAAGACGTTGCCGGCGCCGAATACCAGCAGCACATCGATTTCCCGGGCCGCCATTTCTGTTCGCGCTGCGGCCAGCCGCCTGTGATACTCCTCCAACGTGAACCAGTTCTCCTTCGGTATTCCCATCGTATGGCTCCATGAGACAAAAACAGTTGATAAGCAAAACTACGGGGACCGGGTCATACGCTGGCAATACAACCTGCAGGCCGGCTGGAGGAAGGCAGAGCATTTCGTTCCCTTCGCAACCGAGCGCGCAACCCCTGCCCTGGGCGGGAGGCTAGGAATTGCCATCCAGCGCTACGGCCTGCCCGGTCTTCGTGGAACGGATGATGGCGTCGGTTACCCGTAGCACATCCAGATTGCGTCGACCGCTGACCTCCGGCTCCACGCCCTCAACAACGTATTCATACAAGAGGCGTGCGACCCAGTTGATACCATCTCCCGGCTCGACATCGATCCCCGCGTCGAGCGGCAGGGCCACCACGCGGCCGCCTTGAAATTCAGCGTGCAACGTGGTCGGGATGTCCTGGAGGGGGCCGCGCTGTACCAGCGTGGCCTCGGCGCACTCGATGCGGAATTCGTAGGCGCTGCCTCGGGCCTGGGAGGTCGACACCAATGTAAACGGAATGGAGCCGTCGAATTCGATCGTCGCCACCGCGGTAGAAGGGGTGGGCCAGTTTCCCCAGGAGGGCTCGAATGAGTATCCGAAGACGCGCGTTACTTTGTGTTGGGCGAGCACTGATATCAGCGAATCGATCTCATGCACTGTCATCTGCCATAGCTGCATGTGCTCGCTCAAGGGGTAGTGACCGGAGCGCGGCTTATAGTGGTGCATGTGGCCGAAGCCGGGGGGGCCATAGGCCTGCTCCAGCATCAGCCGGCGCATGGTGAGTTCCGTCCGGAAGTAGCGGATCTGCTGGGTCACCACGATCTTCACCCCGTGGACATCCGCCAGTTCAACCAGGCGAATCGCTTCTTCCAGATCGCAGGTGAAAGGCTTCTCAACCAACACGTGCTTGCCGGCGAGGATCGCCTCCCGGACAAACTGCGCGTGCAGCCGGGCGTGGGTTGTCACACCCACCGTGTCGGCCGGTACATGTCGCAGCGCGTCGGTCAGCGTGGTGAAACAGGCCGTCTCCGGTAGTCCATTTGCCAGGCGTTCACGTTCCAGGATTTCCTGGGAGATGTCCACGATTGCCACCGGCCGCACGTGGGGGGAGTCTTTCAGGTGCTCGAGGTAGTGGCGGCCGCGCCCGCCAACGCCGACAAAGATCGCTTGCAGCGGTTCTTCAGCCATTGCGACTCCATTCTGTGTTCAATCTGAACTCGCGTGCCGGTTCAAAAACCTTCTCCCGGCGTTCTTATCAGTACTCTGCCAGCAGGACGCCGCGCCCGAAAACGGGCGCCTTCACGCCGGCCAGGCGCAAGGCTGCCCAGATGCTCACCGCCGGCGCGCTGACTACCGGTTTACCCAGGTCGGCTTCCAGCGGCTCCATGATGGCGGCTGTGCGGATTCCGCTGCAGGCCAGCAAAACGCACTCAGCGCGCGGTGAATTCACCGCGCGCGCCAGGTCATACCATACCGAGGGCGTCGAGTTACCGATCTGCCATTCGGTTTCCATGCCTGCGCTCTGGCTGCCGGTGACCTCGAAGCCGTGCCCTTCGAGGAAATCGACCAGGAGCTGCGTCACATTCGCGGGGTAGGGGCCGGCCACGGCCACCCGTTGCACGCCCAGCGTCCGCAGCGCCTGGACCTGGGCGGTGCTTATCGTAGTTGCTGGAATGTCCACAGCCCGCTCGATGGCTGCGGAGATCTTCACGTCACCGCCCACGCCGCGCACGAAGCTGCACGAATTGCAGAGGAAAACGATGGCGCCGGGCCGGGTGACGCGCAGGGTCTCCGCCGCGTCCAGGATGGGCTCCAGGTCGGCGTAACGGTCCACCATGTCTGGGCTGATTGGGTCGAAGCGGGTCGCCGTGCGGTAGCGCGTGAAAATCAGAGACACGCCGTCCGGCAGATAGTGCCAGAACTCGTCGTCGTTGATGCCATCGTCCGGGGACAGGAGACCGAGACGCGTGCGCCAGCCAGGCACGCCGCCGCTAAACGTCCGAGCCGGGGCCGTGGTCTGCGTTTCCGGCAAGTCCAACTCTGAAGAGGCAGCAAACCCGGAGCCGGCGCGGAGCCTGTCGAAGGATGCAGCCATGTCCGGCGTGCCGTCTTCCTTCATCGTCCCATCTTATCCTTTCAAGCCGGTGAAAGTGACCCCTTCGACGAAATGTTTCTGGGCAAAGAAGAAAACGATCAGGATCGGGATCAGCGTGGCCACTGAGGCAGCCATCATCAGGTGCAAATCACCGGTGCCCTCCTGGAAATCCAGAAACATGCGCAGCCCTAGCGAGAGAGTGAGGCGACTGTCCTGGCGCAGGTAAATCAGAGGCCCCAGGAAATCGTTCCAACTGTCAATGAAGGTGAAGGCGGTTACGGCAGCCAGGGCCGGCTTTGACAGCGGCATGACGATCCGCCAGTAGATGTTCAGCGAGTTGCAGCCGTCAATACGCGCCGCATCATCCAACTCTTTGGGTAGGGTCAGGAAGAACTGGCGCAGCAGGAAAATGTAAAAGGCTGTGCCAAAGAAAGCGGGCACCGTGAGCGGCAGAAAGGTGTTGATCCAGCCCAGATGGTTGAAGATGAGAAAGGTGGGAATGAGCCGCACATGGTAAGGCAACATCATGCTGCTGAGAAGAATCACAAACAGGAAGTTGCGGCCGCGGAACCGCGTGTAGGCAAACCCGTAGGCCGCCAGTGAACAGGACAGCAGCGTGCCAAAAATGTTGACAACTGTAATGAAGGCCGTGTTGAAAAACCAGCGGGTGAACGGTAGGGAGGTCCAGGCAACGTAATAGTTGTCCCAGCGGATCACCTCTGGCAACAAGGGTTGTGGAATCCGCTGAATCTCTGGCAATGTCTTTAAGGAGGTCGAAACCATCCAAACAAAGGGGATCAGGAAAACGATGCCGCCGGCCACGATTATCAGATACAGGAAGGCATTGAACAATAGCGCGCGCACCTGAGGCCAGCGCCACCCTGGCGACGAGAGAAGCGAACCTGAACTTTGGACTGCCCCCTGCTCTACTTCCATACTCCCTCTCTGTTAACGTGCGTGCTCCCTTGGGCATCTACCTTTCGATCTGCATCCCGACAGTATCGGGAGTAACGTTCGGTGCAAATACTAAGCCATAACCATTCCGCGATCAACACAGAGGCAGGGGAAGCGATCTCTCTGACAACCGGCCACTAAACACTGGCCACTGCAATTATGGGCGGTCGGGCCTTCGGCCCTCCCTTGTGCGGGGGCTCCGCCCCCGCAACGCC
>JAPOVP010000082.1 GCA_026708085.1 Caldilineaceae bacterium | reverse complement strand
CCTCCCTTGTGCGGGGGCTCCGCCCCCGCAACGCCCCCTCTCCTACAACATGCCTGATCGACCGGGTGTCGATATTGGTGACAGGTGCCTGGTCGAAGGTGTCTAGCCGGACCCCGTCCCGCCAGCTCCATCGGATCCCCGTAGGTGCCGGCGTTGTGCCTGACCTCGAACTCTCCCAAAAGTCGCCAAACAATTTCAGCCGCCGCTGGCACTGATTCTCCACCAGGATGTTCCCACCACAAATCTGGAATGCACCCGCCAATTCGACGCCAAGTTTTCTGGGCATTCATGTTCAGGTATACTGCCATGACACCTTTGGTCGCTTTGTTTCTAGTCCGGGAATAGACGAATGGAAAGGCGAAGGATTTTCCTTGCTGCAGCAATCTGGCTGATAATCGTTGTTTTGGTCGGCCTGACCCGATCGGATCCTGCCCCGCAGTTTCAGACTATTTCAGCAGACACCTACTTCGACAAGGTCTACGGTTCCTGGAAGGCGACCATGCTCGCCAATCACGCCGGCCTTGATCTCCAAGGCGTCTACCTCGAAGAGCCGGGGCCGCCAGGCTCGTTCTCGCTCCCCCAGTTTGAAGAGTGGTCGACCGACGACGATACCCATGTCGAATGGGTCGACCTCCACATTCTGGAAACCCACGGACTCGAACCCACCGCCGAAGAGATTCGCGTCGAATGGGTCGATCATCTGAATCACGACATCTGGGTATCGACGCGCCGCGCCCGCGACCTGATGGACGAAGGGCTGCTTCCTCCTGAGACAGGTAACGCCGAGAACAACCCCGACGGAGCCTGGTCCATTGACGCCCAGCTACAGACTGAACTGTTCGGAATGCTGGCTCCCGGTATGCCCGCCGTCGCTTCAACTTACGCCAAGCGCTTCGCCCGCGTCACCAACAGCGGACCTGCCGTTGAGGCCAGCGTTTTTTTCGCCGCGCTCTACAGCCTTGCCTTCTTTGAGGAAGACGTTCCAACCTTGATCGCCGCTGCACGCCAACTGACTGAAGACGAAGCCATCATCGCCCGCATAGTGGACAATGTGGTGCTCTGGCATCAGCAGAACCCTGAGGACTGGCGGCTGACGCGGCAGCAGATCCGCGACGAGTACGACACCGACCCGATGTGGTGGGCCTCGCGCGTCAACTTTGCCGTCACAATCATGGCCCTTCTCTACGGCGAGAGTGACATTCTCCGCACCATAGAGATCGCCGCCCTGGCCGGCTGGGATGCCGACAACACCATGGCCACCGCCGCCGGGCTCCTTGGGCTGATTCACGGGTACAGTGAGTTGCCGGAAGAGATTGCCGCTAGCACGGACATCTACTTCAATGAGGACGTCACCGGCGATCTGCCCCGCTACGACACCGTAACCCAGTTTGCCGTCAGGACGCAGAAATTGGCGGAGGCAATGATCACTAGGGCTGGCGGGACGACCTACCAGGGCATCTACCGGATTCCGCCTCAAACGCCGCGTCTCCCCGGGCGTTGACAAGAATGACACCTCTGAGGTTCTGGTCTGCCCCTCTCTTTCTCTTGGTCATCTCGTCCTTGGCCTATGGCGGCATGGTCTCCATGCAGATTCGCCACGGGAACCTGGGGACGACCAAAGTTGCGGAGTTTCTCGTATGGTATGGCATGGCTTTTGCCGCATATGCCGTTGCCGTCTTCTGGCTGGAGAGATGGTGGCACCGAGGCCGCGAGGAAAATGCCGGGTCACCATCAGGTGTCAGGCAGTTCTATCTGCTCGCCTGGATCTGGTTCGGTGGATGCCTCTTCAGGTGGCTTCTTCTCCAAACATTCCCCACCCTGTCCTCCGATGTCTTCCGCTATATGTGGGATGGGCACATTGCTATCAACGGTGTCAGTCCCTATGCCTACCCCATCGACGCCTCTCAGTTGGACTGGCTTGACGTCCCTTTTCGGGCCCAGGCCAATCACGCTTGGATGGCCAGCCCCTACATGCCTGCGGCCCAGTGGTTCTTTGCCGCCATCGCCCTCTTCTACCCTCTGGACCCTGATTCCTTTCAAGTCGCCGCCGTTCTCTTCGATCTGGGCACCGCATTCATACTCACCAGATTGCTGGCGACCGTCGCTCTACCTTCACATCGTCTCCTGATCTACCTGTGGAACCCGCTTGTCATAGTAGAAACCGCCCAAGGCGCGCACGTCGATGCGCTGATGGTTTTCCTGATCATGTTAGCGGTTTACGCGATGGTTCTTTCGGCCAGGGCAGGCGGAGGCGGTCGGGAAGCCGCAAACAAGATTGCCGTTTCTCGGAGACCATCCTTTTCTCTCTTAGCCCCGGCGCTGCTGGCTCTGGCCACCTTGACCAAACTTATCCCTGTGTTTCTTACCCCGATATTTTGGTGGCGGTGGAGCTGGGGTAGCCGTCTGCTATATGGCTATCTGACGCTTGGAATGCTGGTGTCGCCTGCTCTGAGAGCTGGTTGGGGGCTGAGCGATGATCTGGACGGAAAGGGACTCTTCGGCGCGTTGCGAATCTACAATGCGCAGTGGAATTTCAATAGCGGCCTATTCCGCTGGCTTGAAGACTGGCTCGAAAGCATGGATATCGCCGACCCCATGGTGCAGGCCCAGGAAATCTCATATTTCCTGATGTTCCTGCTTCTGCTGTTCGTGTGGAGACAGTTTCCCCACTTCAACTTCGATCTGAGAGCCGTCCTGCGCTGGCTGGCAGTTCCGCTGGGTGGCTATCTGCTACTGGCAACGACCATTCACCCGTGGTATCTGCTTGTCCTGATGCCATTCCTTCCTTTTCTGGCACCAGCCGACAACGAGCCAAAGAAACTCTGGCTGTGGGCTCTTCCCTGGCTCTGGCTCAGCGGAATTGTAACTCTTTCGTATCTGACCTACGTCGATCCCGAAAACCTGAGTGACTTGGATTGGGTGCGGCAAGTGGAGTGGCTCCCTACACTGTTCCTTTTGGGGATTGCTTTCTTCCGCGGATTCAGGAAGCAGCCATTTCAGCGAATGCAGGCCCCATAGAAACAGGCAGGAATCACTCTCACATTCAGTTCAACCCAAAGAATTCCTTTCGACAATCCCTCTGATTTCTGTCTTCCTCGCCAAGCCTCGTTGCGAGTTGTCAAATCGGCGATCTGCCCAGGCAAAGTGCGGCGGGTCTGCAAATGAACGCGCTGCCATCCCAAAAATCCGCCATGCCTTCTCTCTTCTTCGCGTCACCTAGCGTGACTTCGCCGATCGATTGGTTCTGTTGAGCACAACATTTAAGCAAGAATCATTCCTGACAGTACTGCCACCTTTCCATCAATGCTGAACCTTGAGTGGACTTCCCAAAACGCATATGATCCTAATTCCTGCCAGCAAAGCGATAGACCTGAATGCCCTTGAATTCAGTTTGCTCCGACTCCTCGAACAGCTTGTCAAGCTCACGTAGAATGATGCCATAGGGGTCGGAGTACCAATTGTGCGAATACACGAGCCAGACTCGGTCTCGACCCGCGAGTATCTCCCGGATCCGGGGAATGTCGGCCTCCTCCATCGCCGGTTCGAGCTCGCCCCGGTCAAACAGGTCCACAGGCAGTCCTTTCAGTTCCGTGTCGAGATCGAACTGTTCGTAGTAGTACTCAAACGGAATCTGTACCCAGGTGGCATTGAAAAAGATCATATCGCCGGGCCCCACCTGTTCTGCGATGTGAGCAGCCGCCTCGTCCCAGGCCTCCTTCTGAAACCAGAAGTAGTACCCGTTCACAGAGAGGCCGCTAAGCCCCAGAATCGCACACAGGATCAAGACCTGGGTGGCGAGCCTGAGGCCGGACACCAACCCTTCAATGCTGGCGCTTTGACGAAGAGTCAAGAGCGACGACACACTACGCCGGATAGGGCCGCCAATCATGCGTATACCGACGGAAACAAGCATGAAATATGGCAGGGTCGTCCAAATCAAAGGCCGTTCTGCATAGATAGGACTCCGTAAACTGACAACCAGGGCCACGATGTGGGGAACAAGAAACAGACAAACGATCAGAACACCGGCTCTTTCGCTGTCCAGAGCTGGTGTCTTCTTTTCCATGGTCCTCCGACCGTCGACCTGGCTCTGCGACTGATGCCATCGCCAGGCCCGCGGCGGCCAACCAAGTCTGAAGAACAACCCTGTCATCCCCAAAACAGCCAGAAATGTGTAGCCCCACATCAAGACGGGACGCACGGGAAGATGCGAGGGCAGGAAGGCGAAATGGAAATTGCGAAAGGTGTCGAGTACCAGGTGCGGCCAGGGAGGAGGCAGCCAGAAACCTGATCCGACGTCGAGTACCTGGATGATAAACGGCACGGCCCAGGGCAGCCACAAAAGGACGGCCAGACCCTGAAATCTAACCCAATCCTTCCAAAAGGCTTCTGCCCCGGCCTCCTCCGCCTCAAGGGCCGGTCCGGCCGTCTGCCCGCTCTCTCCGGCAAGATGTTCCTTTTCCGGAGGAATTTCCTCCTCGTCCGCGCCCGACGCTTCTCCATCTGGTTTCAGCCCTCCGGCACCCCCTCCGACCCCGGAAGGAAAGAGCAGATAGATCAGCACCGCCGCCGCGTTCAACGCAACCGGCAGAAAGACGGCAGCCGTATTGTGGGTCAGCATCACGAAGGCTTGGCAAACCGCGAGCCCGACCCAGTCTCGGCCTTGAGCAACACGAGCTGTCATCAATCGCGCCGCGAAGTAGATTACGCATGCCACTTCCAAGGTAAGCAGCGCATACATGCGCGCTTCCTGCGCGAACTGCACGTGGAAGGGCGAAACTGCCAGAATGAATACGGCGATAGCTGCCGTAGGGGGTTCGAGCAGGCGCCGGCATCCCGCATAAAAGACCGGAATAGTCAGCACAGATGCCAGTGCGGACAGCGTACGAACTGCGCCTTCCAGCGATCCGAAGATTTCTATCCAGAGATGCAGAAGGCTGTAATAGAGCGGCGGATGCTGGTCCACATCAATGAGCCAGCGCCATCCCTCCCATAGACTGTGGCGGGCTATCCACAGGCTGAAGGACTCATCCAACCAAATGCTCTTCTCTTCAATCAGGTAGAAGCGCAGGACAGCGGCTGCAAGGGTGATCGCCAGAACATACGCCCGCTCACCAGGTTCTCTCAATGTGCCCGTAAGATTCTTAGCTTTGACTCTCGCGTTCATCCTTCCCATTATGGCATCTGCTTCCCCAGCCATCAACTGCAAGGGCTCTGGGTGTGCCTCCCAAAATACGGGCGAACTTTACCATGCCTCAGGCAGCACCGCAGCCGCACCCACCTCGCGCTCAACCCTGAATCAGAGGTAGCGCCATCTCTGACCACCAATCCCTGGCCCCTGCATTTCTGGGCGGTCGGCCGCAAGCGGCCTCCCTTGTGCGGGGGCTCCGCCCCCGCAACGCCCCCGGTCCTACAACATGCCTCGCCGACCATGTGCCGATATTCGTGGCAGGTGCCTAATCGAGCGAGTTTCATCACACCAAGTCCCACCAGTCCCGCCAAGTCCTTGTAGGTGCTGGCCTTGTGCCTGCCCTCGTACCTCCTCCAACTGGCGGACTCCACTATAGGGCCAGGCTTGGCCGCTGCCCTCCGTCTCTCCAGGAGCCGCTAAACGATTCCTGCCGCCGCTGGCATGGACTTCCCGTCAGGCTGTGTCCACCCTAAATCTGGGATGAACCCGGCTCTGGTAGCAAGCTCTCGTTGCGTGGCATGCCAAGCCCATGTACAATTCTTCACACTATCTGCCCCGCAAGCCACAAACAGGATTCCCGGCGAAACATAGGAGAATAACCTGAGTCGACATCTGCTGTCGCCGACCGAGCGCTCGGGTCAGGACAACCCTTACCATCTATTGAGAAAACCTATGATTTCTCCAATCCAACTTGACGACAACGCCCCCTGGCGCCAGCGATTCCGTTGCAACAGCCTTGGATACGTCTATGTTGCCCCAAATGACCCGTCGCGTGGAATCGTCCATGCCAGCTTGCAAGGCCCGACGAAACGAATATTCGCCTGGGACACTGCATCTGCTGAACTGCGTCCCCTCCTACCCGAAAGCGAGACACCTTCCTATGGTTGGCTTGGGCCCGATGGCAACTACCTCTACTACCTGCATGACGAAAAAGGCAGCGAACTGGGCCACATTGCCCGCGTACCTTTCGCTGGTGGACCGGCTGAAGACCTGACGCCGGAACTGCCTCCGTATACGCTGCGCGGCTTCGATATCAGCCGCGACGGCTCCCGCCTCGCCTTCGACGCCGTATACGAAGGTCGCTACTGGTTCTACTGCATCGCCCTGGAATCCGGCGGCGTACCTACTGAGCCGAGGCTCGTGTATTCGGCTCCGGAAGAAACGTGGTCGTGCCATCTGTCTTGCCAGGGCAGCCTGCTTGCAGTCAAGTCGACGCGCCGTGCCCCCCATAGCCGGCGCTACACAGTCCTGGTGTTTAACACAAATGCAGGTAATCAGGTCGCTGAACTTTGGGACGGTTTCGACTACAGCATCGAGCCCGTTCAATTCTCACCTCTTCCTGGTGATGAACGTCTCCTCGCCACGACCACAGCAAGCGGTGCGCTGCTGCCTCTGCTTTGGGACCCGCTTTCCGGCGGCAGGCGCGACCTGCCGATGCCTCCAGCCGATGGCCCGATTCTGCCCCTGGACTGGTCTCCTGATGGCAGAAAGCTGCTTGTTCAAACCAAAACGGAGGAACACGAAGGGCTCTTCACCTACGATCTGTTAGACGACGAGCTGACTCCCCTGCAACACATGCCCGGGACGTTCCGAGGCCGCTCCGGGCCCTATCATACAGGAACCGCGGCCAGCTTCTTCGCTCCGGACGGCACAGTGTGGGCACAGTGGAGCGATGCCGCGCATCCATCTCAGTTGCTGTCGCTTACGGCAACTGACCAGCCCAAGCTGATTCTTCCCGATCATGACTACCCTCGTGGCCACCCCTGGCGCTCGGTCAGCTTCCCCAGTTCAGACGGCGAGTCTGTTCAGGCCTGGCTGGGCCTGCCTTCCTCAAATGAATCCACCGGGGGGCCCTTCCCTACGGTACTGCACGTCCACGGCGGCCCGAGCGGCGCCGTCTCCAACGCCTTCGACGCCACCAGCCAGGCCTGGCTCGACCACGGCTTCGCATACCTAACCGTCAACTATCGTGGCTCCACCGGATTCGGTCGCGAGTTCCAGGAGAAGATAAACGGCGATGTCGGCCGCTGGGAGCTGGAGGACATGATGGCTGCCCGCCTCTGGCTGGTTGAGGAAGGGATCGCCGACCCGAACCGCATCCTGCTTGAGGGAGGCTCCTACGGCGGCTTTCTCACCGTCTGGGCGCTCTCCCAGGAGCCGGATCTGTGGGCAGGCGGCGTTGCTCCGGTGGCAATCGTGGACTGGACGATGAACTACGAGGACTCTTCAGCTGCCATGCAGGGCTGGGCGCACATGATATTCGACGGTTCGCCTTCGGAAAAGCCTGACCTGTACCGGGACCGTTCTCCCCTCACGCATGCCGCTGCCATCCAGGCACCGCTGCTGATCTTTCAGGGGCGGCGCGACAGCCGCGCCACGCCGCGCCAAATGGAGCACTTTGCCCGCAAAATGGATGCCCTACAGAAGGACTTTACGCTGTTCTGGCTCGACGGCGGCCACGGTTCTACAAGCGCCGCCACGGCCGAACACCTGCAGGAAACCCATCTGAAATTCGCCTACCGGGTTCTGGGGCTGCAAGGACCAGATGAGGACTGACCTCTCCGGGCGTTTCCGTCGCATCCTCCAGCCCGAGTCCGGGATCCGGACGACGCTGGCCAATACCGACTATCGCCTTCTCCTGGGTTCGAGCACGCTCTGGTGGCTGGCCCACTACATGGAGATGATCGTCTTGGGCTGGCTGGTGCTTGAAATAACCGACTCGGCCGGCCTGGTCGGCCTTGTTGGTTTCTGCCGCTCCATTCCCTCTCTACTGGTCGGCGGCTTTGGTGGCCTGCTTGCCGACCGCATCGGCCGCCGTCCCCTGGTTATCGCCTCGCAGACGCTCACCTTTTTCATGTATGCCACCGTTGCCGTCCTGTTGGCAGTCGGATTGCTCGCCATATGGCATCTCGTTGTCATCGCACTTACTCTCGGTTGCGCTTGGGCCATGGACTGGCCGACTCGCAGGGCTCTCATACCCGACCTGGTGGGCCGCCCGCGTGTCGTTGACGCCCTGATGCTGGAGAATCTGGGCATGAGCATAGCACGCGCTCTGGGCCCCCTTCTCGCCGGCCTTGTGCTCGATGCATTTGATGTCTTGGGCTGTTTCCTGACCCTGAGCGGACTGTCTGCGATTTCGCTGCTGCTCCTGCGCGCCCTTTCTAGGCAGCCGATTCCACGCACCTCCTCCCCCACCAGCGCTTCGCCCCTGGCACAGATTCGGGACAGCGTCCTCTACGTTCGGCAGAACCAGTCGATACTTGCCGTGACCCTGATCACGATGATCATGAATATGCTGGCCTTTCCCTATATGAACTTCCTTCCCGTTTTTGCAAGAGATGTTCTGAATCAGGGTCCGGTGGGGCTGGGCTATCTCGGCGCGTCGGTAGGAATCGGAAACGTCTTTGGCCTGTTTCTGGTCAACTGGGCGAGGCGCTTCACAAGCCCGGGATGGATTTTCATTGCCGGCACGCTGTTGCATTGCATGGCGTTGCTCACTTTCACAACCAGTTCCGTGTTTGCCGTCTCCTGGGCTCTGTTGCTATTGGTAGGGATAGGTCACGCCTGCTTTGGCATCATGCAAAGCTCCATCGTGTTGCTCGCCGCTGCCGATGAAAGAAGGGGACAGGCGATGGGTGCAATTGCTGTGGCTATAGGCGCAGGTCCCTTTGGGAGGCTCCAAACAGGGGTCCTTGCCGACGCATTCGGCGCGCCCTTGGCCGTCGGCGCTGAAGTTGCCCTTGCCGCGCTGCTGGTCGCCGCGGTTGCCGCCACGCTTCCGGAACTGCGTCAGGTCGACAGTAGTTCGGAAAAAGCTGGCCAAGCCTGACAGAGTTATGCCAAAAATTCCCGCATTTACGCCATCGCCTCCTTCATCGCCGCGACGGCCGGCTCTTCCAGTGCGCTGATTTTCAGAACCTGCTCGGCAATCTCTTCCCGGAATGTGACCGCCTCTTCGTCCGAGAAAGGAAACTCCGTCTCCATCTGGCGGCGAATTGCAATCAGGCGGTCGGCGTTGGCCTGCCCTGCCTCAAATGCTTCTCCTCCCCGCTCCAGGAAGAGCCGCTGGTTCTCGAGCATTAGCCCACGCGCCTCCGCCCACACCGGCACGCTGTCCGGCAGGAGAATTTCTCCCAGGTCGCGCCACGCCAGACCGCTCTCACGGAACTGCCTTCCTGCTTCTCGCAGGACTGAGCGATCCAGAAGCTGCGCAGCTTCATCAAGAAAATCGGCAAAGACGTCCCTCTCTGCGAATCCCTCCTTGCCGTAGGTGTGTGTATCGCTGAACACCGACTCCAGACCGGCGTACATTTTACGACCGGGCGGAAACTCCTTGTCCCAGCTACCCCTCATCTTTGGTTTTCGCAAGGCATCTGCCCAGCGCTGATAGGCAGGAAAGCCGAAATTGTGGCGAGCGCCCTTAGGCGGCTTCTCCGTAAAAATCTGAATGCTGTCTCGGATGCCCGCCCGAACGGCCTCCGGAATCCTGTCAGGATCCGGCAACGTCAGGGTCATGACGCGGTGTCGCAATTTCTTGACCTTCGAACGCGCCATGGCCAGTTGACCTGTCGTGGCAATCAATGGCACACGTGAACGATCGGCGATCGAGACTCGGTCGGCCTCCTCGTCATAACCGTAGACGACCACCGGCTGCATATGAGGAAACTCAAACTCGTACGTATGTGGTTCGTAAGGGAGGCTCAGAGCATCTGCCCACGTGATGGCAGGCGTGCCGCCTTCTAGCGTATCGACCAGGTTACCCACCGCCCTTTCGGCGCTTGCCGTCTGCCGAGCATTCGGTTCTGCGCCCAGCCGATTCAGCATCGTCTCCATCGGGTCGAACGTGTTGCGGGTTAGAATGCGTGCGTGCGGATCGATGCCCTCATAAGCAAATACGAAATACCCCATCACCGCGCCGCCGCTGATTCCCATCAGCAGTGCCTCGGAGTAAGGCTTCCCTGTATGGGGCGCCGTCGCCCCGCAATAGTCGAGATAGTTTCGTACCGTGCCCGTCTCCCAGTGGAGACCATCGAACTGCGTATAGTCAATAAGAGTTGGCATTTCTGCCTTCCTTTTGCCGTGTGCGGCGTGTGGCCCACAAATGTGATTGATTGAGGGGCGTTATGTGAAATGAGGTGAAATGGCTGTCACTGACTTGCGGGAAAGCGCCAGCGAGTAGCGTCACTTGCCATTCCGCTCCAGGCAATTACCAACTGCGGAAAGATGGCAAAAAGGCCCTCCGGTGGAAAACTGGATTTGCTCCGGTCATCCAGGTATTCGCTGGGCCGATACGTTTCGTACTTGCGGATGAACTCATCGTCCACGAGTTGGAGCAGTTCACGGTTCTCCCGGCTAATCTCCTCGAATCTGCCTTCAATGAGAACCACTTCGTCGCCGCTCTCCAAATGAACAACTGCTTGCGGATTGGCGCGCAGATTTCGGACTTTCCTGCCTGTCCCCACAAAGTAGAAAACATCCTCTAGCCATGCTCCCCAAACGGGAACGGAATGGGGCCTGCAATCACTTCCTGCGCTGGCGATCCAATAGTTCAAAGAATCGCGCATGCGACGATCGACGAAGTCCCACGAAAGCATATCGCTGCTGTATTCAAGGGGACCGGAGGCGCCCAGGTTTGGGCGGCTGCGTTCAATCTTGTAGCGGTCGTCCATCGCTCTCTCCAGAAATCAGCGGCAAAACACGCGCTCCGGCGCTCGGAGGGCTGATGTAGACCTCCGGCCACAAGTTCATCGCTCTAGCATACGATTCCTGGACCACCTCTCGTACGTCCTTTTCTGTCCCAGCCTGCACCAGAGCCACGGCGCAGCCGCCGAATCCCGCCCCAGTTAGACGGGCCCCCATACACCCATGATGATCCCGCATCGCCTCCACCATCCTGTCGAGAGCTTCACTGCTGACTTCGTAATCATCCCTCAGGCTTCCGTGGCTCGCGTCCATCAACTGCCCAACCAGGCCAAAGTCTCCTCTTTCAAGGGCGTTTACCGTTCTGTGCACGCGGTCGTTTTCGCTTACCACGTGACGGCAGCGCCGGTACACAGTTGGCGGCAGCAGCGAGCGGTGAGCCTCCAGCTCCTCAAGGCTGACATCGCGCAGAGCGGCTATTTCAGGCAAGACTGTCTTTAGCCTGCGCACTCCGTCTTCACACTGTGCGCGGCGCTCATTGTATGCGCTTCCCGCCAGCGAACGGCTGGCCTTGGTATTGCCAATCACCAGGGACACACCCTCGGGAAATGGCACCCGCCGATAGTCCAGGCTGCGGCAGTCGATCAACAGAGCGTGTCCCTCTTCTCCCAGCGTACTGATGAACTGATCCATGATGCCGCAGTTGACGCCGACGAATTCGTTCTCGGCCTTCTGAGCGGCCCTGGCCAACTGCGGTCCGGTCAGCGCATGGATCTGTTTCGCCGATGTCAGAAACGCCTTCGCCGCCGCGATTTCCAGCGCGGCGGAACTGCTCAGCCCGCTTCCCCTCGGTACATTTCCGCTGACAACACCTTCAAACCCCTGCAGCTGAACGCCGAGTTCGGCCAGCTCCAGACCAACGCCTTGAACATAATTGGGCCATAGCTGGCTCCTATTCGGTTTTGTATCCCCAATCTCGAAGTCCGCCCACGTGTCAAATTCGAGTGCATAGAGCTTTACACGGCGGTCATCGCGGGACCGAAATAGAACCCTCACATCCCGGTCAAGGGCCACGGGCAGCACAAATCCGTCATTGTAGTCAGTATGCTCCCCAATCAAATTGACTCTGCCGGGCGCGATAGCCAGATGGGTCGCGTGCCCATCGAAATGAGAGTCAAAGCCGTCCAGTATAGTTTGGGTTCGTCTGTCTGGTCGCATATTGCCAGGTGTCCGTGCTGTGTGGTGCCTGAAGATCCGTGTCTGGGATGACAGGCTCGACCTAAAATCGCCCCGTTACGGAAGAGGAGGTGCCCAGGACTGCATAGAGGTTCAGATTGGACTCCTTCCCGTCAGCGCGAAAACTGTGCACAACTACCTGTCCTGAGTCGGCGGCTAACTGTCTCAATTCCGTCTCATCGACCTGGTGAACGTAGCGAATGGAGTCAACCCCCTGTCTCCAGGGTAGGAATCCGTCGCCAGGCTCCAAATCGGCAGCGCTGACGCCGACTTCGCCAGGGTCGATCAGCTTGTTTCGGAACCTCTCACTGCTGAGAAACTGCCAAAAGGAAAGTATGACATGGCCTGCACTCAGTCTCTTGAGATCTCTCATCAGTCGCAGCCGCATCCCGTATCCCGGAATGTGCTGCACGGTCGCTGTGCAGATTACGACATCATACCTCTGCGTTTCCATCTTTTGGGCGGGCGCGCTTACCTCCCTGTTCTCGACACGCCCGCCTGCGGCCAATTCGCCGTACCAGTCGGCATTCGCCAAATCGGCCTCAATGAACTGGCAGTCTACTCGACTGAGACTCGCAGTGGCATCCCGGGCGACCCGGAGCAGGTGTCTACTTCCATCCACACCTGTGTAGGATGCCTCGATACCCGCCTCTTCGAGCAGCCGCGCAAAACGGCCGTTGCCGCAGCCGACATCAAGCACGGTCAGCCTTTCCTTCCCGGCGGCCCTGAAATACGGTAGAATAGCCCAGAGTCCCGGGGTCCAGCTCTGGCGCGTCGCGTCGAAATGGTGGGCCGCCTGTTCGTAGAAACTGCGATTTAACGCCAGCAGCGCACACTGCGTCTGCGGGCTCATGCAAGCTGTTGGCATCGGCTTCTTTCCCGCTTGCCGCGAGAGTTCAGAGGATCTGTCCCCTAGCATGAAACGCGTTCTGGCTCCGGAAGAGATTCCGGCCGAGGTGATCCAGAATACCCAGGATTGGCAGCGCAAGCGGAACTTCGATCCGGCTGCCCATCGCAATGCTCTTTCAGCGATCTTCCGGGACGTCTTGGCCGTGCAGGAAACAGAATGGGACGCAAACCGGTCCTTGCGGTCCATTCTAGCCCGATACCCCAAAGACGGCAAAGGATTCTATGCCAAGTCTGATCTTGTTGCAGGTTTCCGCCTCCTGATCGACGAAGAGGAGTTGGAACCGGACCCCCTTCTCCTGGACAGAATCCGCATGAAGCCGGTGCGAACCGCCAGCGGCGTTGCTCCGGTAACTGTTCTGACTGCGCCCGCCGGCTGTCCTGGCCAGTGTATTTTCTGCCCCGACGACTGGCGCATGCCAAAGAGTTACATTTTCGACGAACCGGGCGCGCAGCGGGCAGAGCGCGACGGCTTCGACCCTTTCAAACAGACGCAGGGTCGCATCGATGCGTTCGAGAGTATCGGCCATGACGCCAGCAAAGTGGAACTGCTGATTCTGGGAGGAACGTGGAGCGCCTACAGCCAGGACTACCGCGAGTGGTTCGTTCGCCGCTGTTATGATGCCATGAACATGTACGGTGCACACGGCCAGCTGCCGTCTGCCACCCTGGAAGAAGCGCAAAGTCGAAACGTCTTAGCGGCGCACCGAAACGTTGGACTGGTCGTTGAAACCCGCCCGGACTGGATAACTCCGGACGAAATACGACACCTGCGCCGGTTAGGCGTGACCAAGGTGCAAATAGGTGTCCAGAGCTTGGAAGACCATGTCCTCGAGCTGAATAAGCGCGGCCACACTGTGGCCGAGGTAAAGGAAGCATTGGCTCTTCTGAGAACGGCCGGATTCAAACTGCATTTGCACTGGATGCCGAATCTCTACGGGGCGACACTGGAATCGGACCGCGATTCATTCCGCCGGTTCTTCGAAGACCCGGCGGTCCGGCCGGATGAACTCAAGATCTACCCCTGCTCGCTGATCGCTGGTACGGAGCTCTACGAAAAGTGGCGGGCCGGAGACTATACCCCCTATACGGAACAGGAGCTGGTGGAACTGCTCGCGGATATCAAACCTTCCGTACCTCCCTACACGCGTATCAACCGCCTGTTTCGCGACATACCTGCACACCACATCGAGGCCGGCGTCAAGACAAGCAACCTGCGTGAGGTAGTCCACCAGGAGTTGGCCCGCCGTGGTGAACGCTGCGGCTGTATTCGCTGCCGTGAAGTACGGCGCCGGCACGTGCGCGAGGAAACGCTCAGGTTAACTGTCACGACCTACGCAACTGACTGTACGGTCGAGCACTTTCTGCAATATGTCGCGGACGAGGACAAAGGAAACGGCTTGCAGGCGGATTTGGAGAGGGCCCCCCTTGCAGGATTCCTGAGGCTAAGTCTGCCAAAACACCCCGATGCAGGGAGCCGGGCATTCTTGAATGAGATCCACGGCAACGCCATGATTCGTGAAGTGCACGTTTACGGCCCTGCGCTGGCTATCGGCGGAGCGGAAGAGGGCGCCGCGCAACATGTCGGCGTCGGTACGCGCCTTTTGAACGAGGCAAGACGCATCAGTCGTGACGCAGGGTTCAGGCGCATCAGCGTCATTGCCGCCACCGGCACACAGGCCTACTACGCAGCGCGCGGTTTTGAGCCCGGCGAACTTTACATGACTGGACCTACCTCGACTGTTTCCTGAATTCAAACTGACCCCGCCCCGGCCGTGAGCACTTTCATTTGGCCTACCTCTGCACTTTGAACGCCGACTAGACATCGCAGCGGGCCAACTCGCGTCCAATGCAAAAAGAGGAGCGGATATTTCCGCTCCTCTTCCATTCAGGCTTGAGTCTTGCCCGACTTAGTCAGTCCCTACTGTCAGCCAGGCCTGATCAGGCGATTATCGACCTAAAAGTGCAAGGTCAGGTCGAACTCTGTCGCCTGCACCAGAGGCAGAATCTGGAGAATCGTGGGCATCATCGAACCCATGCCCGGCATCGCCATGTCCAGCAATGGGATGCTGGTTACAAGTTCGATCAGGTTGCTGGCCTTGCCATCGGACCAGTCCAACGTCGGCAACGCGTCGCCGTCAATGGAAATCGTGATTCCGTCGACATTGGTGCTGATGCCCAGTTCGGAGATCCCTAGGGCCCCGGCCATGCCGATCTGACCTATGGTCAAGGCAAGACCGCCAAGCGCCCCACCCGTCATCGCATTCATCTCATCAATGGACATGTCGCCGATGCTGAAGCTGCCATCCGCCTCATAGAAAATCGGCAGATTGATGCGCGGCGGCGTGCCCACGGCTGCCAGGAACTCTTCCTGCGCGGCCTTGGCAGCCATCGCTGCGTCGCTGTCACCTGCCACATAGAGCGGAATCTCGTCAGCCCCAGGCGCGACCGGGAAGCGGGCAATCACGCCAATCCCAATCCTGTCTACCAGCGCAAAGAGCAAGTCCGCCATCGGAATGACCATGCCGAATGAGCTAAGCGCTCCCGGCAGCGCATTCAGCGAATCGCCATCGTAGCTGATATTCGGAATACTCCGACCGTTGACCAGCAGCAGCAAGCCCTCAGGTGTGTTGCTGACCTGGATATGCTGAATGTTACTGGCCTCCATCATAAAGACCATCTCAGCCGGAACGGCCAGATCCATAGGTACGCCAAGTGTACCCACCAGGTCGGCTAGGGCAGCATTCTTGATCGCCGCCATCCCGTCTGCGCCAAAGTCAAGTACCAGCGCTGGCAGGTCAATAACCAACTGGTCGGCATCGGCTTCGATGCTTCCCTGGCCGGCGCGCGGCGCACAGCCCGACAGAGCAATAACTGCAATAAGCATTATGGCGGCCCAGAACCTCACACGTCGTTTGAGCATTTCATACCTCCTAAGGGCGGTCAAGGAAAAAGGGTGATGATTGAATTCTGCAAAAATGCGGAATACACGGCCGATTATGATCAATCCCGCTGGCTGAATCAGCGGAGATTGTAACATCAATTGAAAAAAGAGACAACGCTCCTGAAACGGCAGCTAAGGGGGGGTTCCCGTACTTGCGCTCCGAATGATAAGGGAATCTCCCGATAATTGCAAACTCCTGTTTCACTTTACAAAGACATCTCGTGACCCGAATGCAAGTGAATCCAATTCTATACGATGCTGTACCCTAAGTCAACCTGAAAAAATCGAAATGTCGCGGTAAACGAGCGCTTCCAGGACTGGTTTCTGACGGTGTGCCACAACTATCGACGCTCTTGCGCCCGTTCACTCTTCTCTCCAGGCACTCTTGCAAGAAAGGCGCTACAGAGGCTTCGCAGGCTGGCAATCGGATGCACAGGCGACATTCAGCTGGGTTGGCGAGAGTACTCAACGGCAATTGGGGTGGTTTAGCGGCAAGACGCAGGGGCGTTCCCGCCAAACCCACTTCAATTCATGTCGAATTCTATGAATTCACCGGTGACGGTAAAGATTATCCGCTCGCAGATGTTTGTCACTCTGTCTGCGGCCCGTTCCAGATTGTGTGCGGCCCAAAGAAGGTAGTTCGTGCGGTCTATCAGCGAGGGGTCCTCTAGAATCATCGCGATCAGGTCTCGATGGACCTTGTTATACAGGGCGTCGACCTCATCGTCTAGCAGGGGAATCGTTCTGGCGGCTTCCAGGTCCTGGTTCAAGAATGCATCGAGAGCTTGTTGTAGCATGTTCGTAGCGATTTCGCACATGCGAGGTATATCTACCAGCGGCTTTATCAGTGCCTCTGGGCCGATCAATAAGATGATCCGCCCGATCCCCTTCGCGTAGTCCCCAATTCGCTCCAACTCTGTGCTGATCTCCAGTACAGCCGCGATCAAGCGCAGATTCCCTGCCATTGGCTGTTGTGTCGCGATCAAGCGCAGGCAGTCGGCCTCGATTTCAAAGCGCTTCTTGTTGATCACTGCATCTTCTTTGATCAAGCGCCTGGCAGTCTCCATATCCCTCTGCCGCAGCGCTTCGACCGATTCCTTCAAAGCCTGGATCACCATGCTTCCTAGCATCAATGTATCGGTCTGCAGCGTCTCCAACTCTCTGGCAAATGAGGTTCGCAGGAGCTGTCCCATCGAAGGTATCCTTTCCATCCCAAGGACTATCGACTTTCGAGGTAGGAGAGTATTCTGTCACGCATCAGATCTCGCACCTGCCTGCAGGCCGAGATCCTGTCTGAATCGCTGCCGACCAGCTTAGTGGGATCGTCAAAAGGCATGTGCTTAACCTCCTCGTCCCCCAGCCAGACGGGGCAGTTTTTGGCTGCATTGTCGCAGACCGTAATGACCAGGTCCAGCTCCGTCTTCCGATAGATCTCGACCGAGTCGGTGATGCCTTCACTAATGTCGATATCAATTTCTGCCATAGCCCGCACGGCAAGGGAATGAACCATGCCTGAAGGCGCCGTGCCAGCCGAAAACGCCTGCCAGTCCTCGCCAAGATATGCATTGACGAGCCCTTCTGCCATCTGACTGCGGCAAGAGTTGCCGGTGCACAATATGAGAACCTGCTTCTTTCTGTTGCCCATGCTCTCTCCAGTTGCATTGCAGGCTTAACCGTATCGGCCTGTGATGTAGTCTTCCGTCCTCTTCTGACCCGGATTTGTGAAGATCTTCTCGGTATCGTCAAACTCAATCAGATTCCCGGTCCGTCTGTCATCCACGCTGAAAAAGGCAGTGAAGTCGGATATCCGGGCTGCCTGCTGCATGTTGTGCGTGACTACAATTATAGTATATTTCTCCGACAACTCCTTCATCAAATCTTCGATCCGTAAAGTGGCGATCGGATCCAACGCCGAGGCAGGTTCGTCCATGAGAATTATCTCCGGCTCTACCGCGATAGCTCTGGCAATGCACAGCCGCTGCTGCTGTCCGCCGGAAAGGCCGAGAGCACTCTGTTGCAGTTTGTCCTTTACCTCCTCCCACAACGCCGCTGACCGCAGCGCCCTTTCAACCATTTCGTCCATATCGCCCCGGAATCCGTTTATTCGTGTCCCCCAGGCCACGTTCTCATATATGGTTTTGGGAAATGGGTTCGGTTTCTGAAATACCATTCCAATACGGCGCCGCACCTCCACCGGATCCACGTCCTCGTCGTAGATGTTCTGTCCCTGAAACAGGACCTTACCTTCGATGCGAGCGCCCGAAATCAGATCGTTCATTCGGTTGAAGCAACGCAAGACCGTACTCTTCCCACACCCGGAGGGGCCAATGATCGCGGTAATCTTGTTTGACGGTACCTTCATGTCTACATCGCGTACAGCGCAAAAGTCGCCGTAGTAGATGTGCATCTTTTGGGCCTCGATAGCATACCTTCCGGTCCCATTTGGTGAACTCCTTGCGCTCCCGGACGAGACTTGGGTAGGACGTTCAATTGCAACTGTCATAATTTCAGAAACTCCTCTAGGCGGTAGCCCGACTGCGGTCAAATCGATTTCGCAGAAGCACTGCGGAAGCGTTCAGGGACAGCAGAAGAATCAGAAGGACCAGAATGGCTGCTGCGGCCAGGTTCCTGAATTCGTCTTGCGGCCGTGACGTCCACTGATAGATCTGGATAGGCAGTACCGTAAACTTGGAAAATGGCCCGCTGGGATCCAGGGCAATGAAAGTTGAAGCGCCGACAACGACCAGCGGCGCGGTTTCGCCAATGGCCCGGCTCACCGCCAGAATCGTTCCCGTCAGAATGCCCGGCATGGCGCTCGGCAGAACGTGATGCCAGATTACCTGCCAGTGGGTTGCACCCAACCCGAAGCCCGCCTGCCGCAGTGAGCTGGGGACTGCCCGAATCGCCTCTTGACCGTTGATTATGATTAGCGGGAGAATGAGCAGCCCAAGTGTCATGCCGGCCGATATAATTGTGCGTCCGTTTGCAGTGGACTGGTCTCCTACGCCCAGGAAGGCTCCGCTTGTGAACACTTCCATAATGCGAACAAATATCGCCAGCCCCAGCATGCCGTAGATGATCGATGGCACGCCGGCCAGATTATTGATGTTGGTCTGAATCAACCGATTGAGTAGGCGATCCTTGCGCGCGTACTCTTCCAGGTAGATCGCCGAGCCCACGCCAATGGGAAAGGAAAACAGAAGGGTGATGGCGACCACCCACAGGGAACCGAAAATCGCCGTGCGGACACCTGCGCGCAGCGGTTCGCTCGACTGTGACTTACTTATGAAACTGGCAGTAAGCCAGCTGCGAAAGTAAACATCAGATCCAGGATAGCGCTCTTCGGCCTCCGCAAAGACGCTCCCGCGGGCGAATATCGAGTCAAACAACCCCCAGGAGGCCTCTACTTGTGGTTCTACCACCCGCTCCAGAATCAATTCGTGGACATTCTCGCGGCTTCTCTCAGCAAAAGGCATGTCGTGCTCATATCGCCGCTTCAACCCTGCGGAAATATTCGCCTCCAGAATGCTCACTAGCTCCTCTTTGGGTAGCCTGTCCAGCGGCACGCCGTCCACTGCCAGCTCAGCGGGTTCGATATTGTTGACGATTGCAACGTAGCCGAAGGACTGATTGAGAATGTTCAGGAGTAGAGCGCACAGGGCAATGACTCCACAGAGCATCGCAGCCTGAAAAACTACCGCCCAGGCCCGCCCTCGGCGCTGCCGCGCAACGACCTTGTCGTGGTAGGCAGACCCTGAGGGCATAAGCCCGCCAGCAGGCCGGTTAGGAGCGTGCTGTTGGTTGAATGCCATCATTCGTACTCCTCGCGGAAGCGGCGCACGATCCATTGACTCAAGACATTCAAGCTGAGCGTCAACAAGAAGAGTAGCAGACCGATAGCAAAGATGCTGTTGTAGTCAATCGAATCGTAACTGAGGTCGCCGCCGCTGATGCGCACGATGTGCCCTGTCATGGTTTCGGCCGCCCGAAACGGTGAGAAGGTAAAGTTTGGGCCGGCGCCTGCCGCGATGGCCACGATCATAGTCTCTCCAATCGCGCGTGAAATGGCCACGATGAAGGCTGCTGCCACGCCGGAGAGCGCGGCAGGCAACACGATTCGTACAGCCGTTTCAAGTCTCGTGGCCCCCAATCCATAGGAGGCTTGACGCAGCGAACTTGGCACAGCGCTCAAAGCATCCTCGCTCATCGAACTGACAAGTGGAATGACCAGTATTCCAATGACGATGCCGGCAGAGGCGGTGTTATAGATCTCCACCACATCACGGCCAAGAATCCCGCGCAGCAGTGGCGTCATGAAAGTCAGGGCAAAATACCCGTAAACGACTGTTGGGATTCCCGCCAGAACCTCAAGGATAGGCTTCACAATGCCTCGTGTCCGTTGAGTGGCATATTCGCTCAGGTAGATAGCGATGCAAAGACCCAATGGCAGCGCCACGGCCATCGCTATCAGGCTGGCCATAAGTGTGGCGGTCACCAGCGGCCAGATGCCGAACTTTCCAATGGCCGGCTGCCACTCGGTTCCTCCAAAAAACTTCAACAGGTTCACTTCCTCGTTGGCGAAAAAGAGAAGCGATTCACGCCCAAGCACATAGACAATGCCCAGCGTAGTGAGGACTGATATGGCGCCGCAGAGGAAGAGGAATCCGTGGATAACTGATTCAGCAACTCTGGGCTTACGCCTCAGGTCCAACCGTGGTCCTCCCCCCAGGCCAGTATCGTCGCTGCTTTCCGCGCCTGACACTGGCCCGCGCATCGACTCTGCAGACATGGCAGCTTGCGCAACCGGCGCCGATCGTGTCATGTTCTTTCCTTTTTCTCCAAAGTCTCGGGCTGACGCTGGCTTCATGGCAAAGCATGGAAACCGCCCGGCCCTCTCTCTCGCAGGTCGCAATTCGGCCTCAGATTCCGGCCCATTCTAATCCTGTTGGCTACAAGTGGAGAAGGTGGGGACCTGGATGGACCCTGATTCCCAGCTCTTCCGATTTCACATCTTGAGCGCTGTCGCCGGCCAATGGGGCTGCAGCGAACTACCGCTCCATGGCTTTTGTTGCGTTTAGGAGGCTCTGCTTGGCTGCCTCAAGAACGGAAGCCTCAGCCGGGAAGTAGCCGG
>JAPOVP010000066.1 GCA_026708085.1 Caldilineaceae bacterium | reverse complement strand
GCGGAGCCCCCGCACAAGGGAGGGCCGAATAGGCCCGACCGCACAACTGCAGTGGTCAGTGGTTAGTGGTTAGTGGTCAGTGGTCAGTGGTCAGTGGTCAGTGAAAAAGGCAGTTGATGGGAGGTTGTGAGAAGAGGAGGGGGAAGTTCGGTCGCATTGGCCGGCGTGGCGAATAGAAAGTGGCTTAGTGGTTGCGACAAGGGGATAGACTGTCGTTGCGGGGCCTATATCTGTCTTGGCTTTGACAGTTTTTCTTGGCTGCTTTAACGGTATCGGTAACGTTATTTTTCAGTTTCCAGGAGGAGACCCATGCGAAGTACCAGAGTTCGGGGCGTAAACCGACGTGAGTTTCTGAAGGCAAGCGCACTGGCGGCGGGAGCGACAGCGCTGGCGGCCTGTGCACCGGTTGCGTCCGATGCAGGCGCGGGCGCAGCGGCCGACGAGGCTGCTGCAGAGGAGATGCAGAGGGGCAATCTGATTGGCCTCTACGGGGGACCGATTAACAGTTTCAACCCCTTAACGGCGGTGCAAGGCTTCCAGTCGCACTTCTTCCAGTGCGTGCTGCCGCCACTGATTCAACAGAACGTGCCGAAGACCGGCTTTGTGCCGATCATGGCGGAGAGCTGGGAGGTCTCGGACGACGCGACGCAGTACACGTTCCACATACATCCGGATGCCAAGTGGCACGACGGGACAGACTTTACGGCAGAGGACGTGGTCTATACTTACGAATTGTACCTGAACCCGGCGACCAAGTCGCGTCAGGTGAGCAATTTGGCCATGATCGAGGGGGCAGAGGCGTACTCCAACGAAGAGGCGGACAGTGTTGCCGGCATCACGGTGGTGGACGAAAAGACGGTCCAGTTCACGACGGCGTACCCGACCGGGCTGTTCCTCTTCCAGGCGACCAATTCGATTCTGCCGAAGCACGTCTTGGGCGACGTGGCACCGGAAGCGCTGGAGAACCAGTCGTTCTTCTTTGAAGACCCGCTGGGTTCGGGTCCGTTCAGGTTCGTGGAGTACCAGACGGACCAGTTCATCCGCCTGGAGGCGAACGACGACTGGCACTGGGGCGCGCCGAAGCTGCGCAGCTACATTATGCAGATTGTGGCTTCGCCGGACGTGGGCCAGATCGCGCTGGAACGCGGCGAGGCCCACTTCAATGCCTGGGGCGGGCTCAACACGGGCTCGACAGAGGTCGTGCAGTCGTTCATCGACAACGCGGATTTCAAGGTGGTTGCGACGACGGGCGTGGTCTTCACGGCTTATTCGTTCAATCTGAGGCGGGGGTTCTTTGCGGACAAGCGGGTGCGGCAAGCGTGGCTGCATGCGCTTGACAGGAAGAAGATCATCGAGGTCTTCCAGGGCGGGAACGGCACGATCTATAATTCGCCCCTGATCCACGGCTGGTCGATCCCGGATGATCTCAACCCGTACGATTACGATGCCGACCTGGCGCGCAGCCTGCTGGAGGAGGCCGATTGGGACTTTGACCAGGAGGTCACGGTCAACCTGATCACGCTGCGGAGTGAGGAGGCCCGGGCCCAAGTAGCCGCTGAGAAGCAGATGCTGGAGGAGGTGGGCTTCAAGATTAAGATCGAGGAGATGGACAGCTCTGTGTGGGTGGAGCGGTTCTACGACACGCACGATTTCGACGCTGTGCGTGTGGGCTTTGGTTCGTTCCCGGACCCGGATGGATTCCTCAAGTTCCACCTGACGACGCAGGGCCGCAACGCGAACGGCTACTCCGAGGCGATTGGGGGCGACTTCGAGGAGAAGGTGATCGAGGCGGGTCAGCTGACCGACCAGGCGGCGCGCCAGGAGATCTACTTTGAGCTGCAGAGGACGCTTAACGACAACCCGTCGCACGCGCCGCTGTATGTGGGCAACAATGTCTGGGTGTTCAATGGTGGTGTGAACATTCCGGAGATTACAGATCAGGGCGTTGTAGGAGGCCTGGCCGACCTGTCCAACCCGCTGCCGGCGAAGCGGGACTGGTGGACGAACCTGGAAGGCTGGTCTTTCGACGGTTAGGAACTGAAGAGAAGGAAGGGAGAGGGTGACGGCATCCTCTCCCTTCACGACCCATTTGGAGTAGGCGCGCAGTCCTGCCGGCTGTGCGCGCCGTCTCATGGCCAAGACCCCTTTACCTGACAACAGCCCAGAGCTGATGGAGCTGACAGAGCGGAAGAGCCCGAATACGGTGGCGGCGCGCTTCCGCCGGCACAAGGTGGCCGTGGCCAGTTTGGTGATCATCGCGATCCTGGGATTTGCGGCAATCTTCGCGCCGTTCATCGCGATACAGGACCCCTACACGGTGGACCTGGACAGCATCCGGCAGCCGCCGAGCGCGGAGCACATTCTGGGGACGGACTCGGCTGGGCGGGATATGTGGGCGCGCATGGTGTACGGCGCGCGCATTTCGATGTCGGTGGGATTCGTTGCCAACGTCATTTCGATATCGATTGGGGTGTTGATCGGCACGGTGTCCGGTTACGTCGGGGGGCGAATCGACAATGTACTGATGAGGTTCACTGAGCTGGTGATGAATTTCCCGACGTTTTTCGCAATCCTGATGCTGGTGGCGCTGCTGGGTCCCAACATCATCAACGTGATGGTGGTGATTGGTGTGCTGGGGTGGGAGGGCCTGGCGAGGCTGCTGCGGGCGCAGGTGCTTTCGCTGCGGGAGCAGGCATTTGTAGAGGCGGCGCGTTGTATTGGTACGCCGCATTCGCGGATCGTTTTCCGGCACATTTTGCCGAATCTGCAGCCCTATATCCTGGTCGCAGCGACATTGGGGGTTGCGGGAACGATTCTTACAGAGTCGGCGCTTTCATTCTTGGGACTGGGGGTGCAGATTCCGCAGGCCAGTTGGGGTAGCATGCTGAATTCGGCGCAGTCGCTGACGGTCCTGACAAACTCGCCATGGTTGTGGCTGCCGCCGGGCATCGCGATTTCGGTGGCGGTGCTGGCGATGAATTTCGTCGGAGATGGGTTGAGAGATGCGTTTGATCCGCGTATGGAGGTGTAAGAGTGCCTGACAATGATGATGCGGTTTACATTTCCGATCTTGGGCGCTGTCAGCCACAGGGCTCGCTCTCGGCCACGCCGAAGCGACGCGCCTGGCACGTGCAGCCGTACGAGACGGATGAACTGAGTGGAAATCTGCTCAGCGCGGGTGAAGAGACTGCGGCCCCGGAGGTCGCGGTCGGGCTGACTCTGAGCGGCTGGCACAGGATCTATGTGGGGGTCTACCCGGACCACCGGGGGCGCGGCTCGATCGAGCTGAAGCTCAGCGGGGATCCCTGCTTTACCCATTTGAACATGGGTCCTGAATGGGCAGATACGAATCCGCATGGACACAACATCTATGAACTGCTGTGGAAGGATGCGGACCTGACGGGCCAAGAGCTGTCGATTCGGCAGGTATGCACGCCAACCGGTTCAGCTGATGAGCCGGCGGCGGTGTCGTGCGAGCGGACGAAACTTGCGTACATCAAGCTGGCCCCTATGCCGGAGGGCATGATCCGGGAGATGGAGAGCGAGCGGCAGCGGACGGATACGCGGCGGCTTTTTGCTCACAATGACGCGCACGGTTATCTCTATCTGTATGGAACAGCGACCGAAGAGGCGGTGCGGAACGAGATCGAGCCCTACCGGCACACTGATTTCGCGCGGCTTTACTGGGAGTGCGGGGCCGGGGACACGATGTTCTACCTGGGGGAGGTGGGCCGGTTGCCGACGTGCGATGGGGTCGAGGATTTCGACCGGCAGGGCGATCGACTGCATGCGGAGACCTGGCGCACCTTCCGTGATCAGCAGCTTGATCCGTTTGTTGTGGCGCTGGAGGCGGCGCACGAGATAGGGCTGAGTTTTCATGCAAGTTACCGACCGGCTGGGTTTTTCTACCCGCCGCCTTTGGAACAGTGGAATCCGGGCAGTCTTTATTTTTCGCGGCCGGATCTGCGCATGGTGGGAAAGGACGGCCGGATCGCGCCGCGCATATCTTATGCGTTTGCCGAAACGCGGCAGTTCGTTATCAACCTGCTGCTTGAGGTTGCCCAGCATCCTGTAGACGGTATTTGCATTTTGTACAATCGCCGTCCGCCCCTGGTGGACTATGAGCCGCCTCTGGTGGATGGGTTCTTGGAGGCGTATGGGGAGGACCCCCGGGGGCTTGCAGACGATGACCCGCGCTGGCTGGGCTACCGGAGTATGGCTCTGACGGCGTTTCACCGGGAGCTGCGGGAAGCGCTTGACGGGCTGGCGCGGGAGCAGGGACGGGAGCGGATCGCTGTTTCGGCGTGTGTACTGAACCGGGAGGAGAACTTTCGGAACGGGCTCGACCTGGAAGGTTGGGTCGCTGAGGGGCTGATCGACACGTTGATCCCGTACACGGATTTGCCGGGCGTGGACAGCATGGGGATGGCGTGGGAGGACGAGGAGGCGGTCAGATATTTTGTCGATCTGGTAGAGGGGACGGATTGTCAACTTGCGCTCAACATCATGCCGCGCCACATGTCGGCGGAGGCGTTTGGGCGGAAAGCGGCTGCGCTTTACGCGCAGGGCGTCGAGAACCTGTTCTTTTGGGACTCTGCGGGGCCAAGCGGGCGCGCCCACTTCGGGTCGAGCTGGAACGGGCTTCGAAACCTCGGTCACCGGAAGGAGATCGAGGCGTGGCTTGAGGACGGGGCGCCAAGCGTCCGGCAAGTTTCGACCCCGCTGCGCAAATTAGGAGAGTATGACCTTACATATCAGACGCCCGGTTGACGAAATAGCTGGCTAAAAGGGCGTTACCTGTGGCGGGCCCGGGTCGACGGAGAAGGCCAGGGCGTCGAAGTTGCGTCGCAAGAGGTCGAAGCGCAGGCCGGCATGGTCGGGGTCGTTCCAGAGGTTTTCGAATTCGCCGGGGTCAATCTCCAGGTCGTAGAGTTCCCCCTGTTCGTGGCCGTGATAGGCGACGATCTTGTGGCGGGCGTCCCTGTACATGGTGGCGTAGCTGCCTTCGTACTGTGCGCGGCCGGGCACATCCGGATTCAGAGCCCTGTAGAACTCACAGCGGACAAAGTCGCGGTGGTGATCGGGCGGCGCTTCGCCGCGTAGAATTGGCAGCAGGGACCGGCCCTGCATGCGCAGGGGGACGGGCAGGCCGGCCAGCTCGAGCAGGGTGGGGGCAATGTCGACCAACTCTACCAGGGCGTCGCTGACGAACCCGGTCGGGGCGGGCGAATCGTCCTCCGGCGCGGCGTCTTGGGATTCCTCCGCGGCGCTTTCATTCTCTTCGCCTGATCCGTCTTCCCCTTGACTATCTTCAGACTCCGGTTCTTCCTGCAAGGGGAACTGGCCCGGCCAACTGATGATTAGCGGAACCCGCACCAACCCCTCGTAGAAGCGACAGCCCTTCAGAAGGAGACCGTGGTCTCCGAGCATTTCGCCGTGATCGCTGGTGAAGATGATGACGGTGTTTTCGCGTTGCCCGGTTTCTTCGAGCGCGTCCAGGAGACGGCCGATGTTGTCGTCGATCAGCTCGATCATGGCGTAGTAGGCGGCGATCACGTCCTGGGCGTTGAATTCCTCCGGCGGCCGGGACTCGTTCTGGAAGTCACCGGGAATCAGTTCTTGTGTTGCAATATCGCTCTGCCGGAACGGTGGCGGCGGGATCTTGGACGCATCGTATCGATCGCGGTACTCCTGGGGCGGGTCGAAAGGCGCATGGGGGTCGAATACGTTTATGCTCATGAGCCAAGGGCCTTTGCGGCGCTTTACGGACAGGAAGTCGATGGCGCGATCGGTACACCAGGTGGTCTGGTGCAGCTCCGGGGGGATTGAGGCCGGATCCTCTCTCAGGTCGCGCAGAGAGTATCCCTGGCCGGCGAGCCAGTCAGCGTAGGCGTGGCCGGAGGGGTAGCGATCCTGCGGGTCGTGGCTCCAGTGGAAGACGCGGTAGCCGTCGTCTTTTGGGCGGGGTTCTTCGCGGCCGTGGGCGCCGGCGAGGTGGAACTTTCCGCTGAGGCCGCAGTCGTAGCCGCTCTCGGCGAGCAGGGCTGTGACGAGAGGGGCGCCTTCGCCCCACTCTTCGTTGCCGTTCATGCAGCCGCGGACGTTAGCGGGATAGCGGCCGGTGAGGAAGCTGGCGCGGCTTGGGGTGCAGATGGGGCTCTGGCAGAAGGCGTGGGTGAAGGCGACGCCTTCGGCGACGAGGCGATCGAGGTTTGGCGTGTTTATGTGGGGATTGCCGAGGGCGTGAATGGTGTCGAACCTCTGCTGGTCTGAGCAGAACCAGAGAATGTTGGGGCGATTCTTTGGCATTTCCGAGCCTCCTTTATACTGTTTGTCCTCAGTTCAGTGGCAATCGCAGCTAAATGGACCAGAAGAAGCGGTCACTGTCCAAACATAGTGAACGTAGAGTTGGTCGGCATCTACTCACCGAACCGGGAGAGGAGCTGTTCCAGACAGAGTTTTGAAGCCGGCTATGCTCGTCATGCCTCGCTTAGAGGTCTGCTCAAGAGCATTGCGAGTATCCACAGGTAGGCTATTCCCCTGTCAGCAGGTAGACAGTGCCGTTAGCGTAACCAGTAACGAAGAGATTTCCGTCTTCATCTTCTCCGATGCTGCTAACCGGCAATGAAGCACTCAAGACCAATTCGCTCTGCCATCGCTCATTCGTTTGCTGAGCCGAAGCGTTCGCTTCAACTGAGTCAACCATCTGGAGGCTCCAGATGTCGCCACGGCAGAAGTCGGCGAAGAGAAACCGGCCCTTCAGCTGGGGCAGTTGACTGCCACGATAGACGGCGCCGCCCACAATGGCGCAGCCGCGTGTGTGATCGTACTCGGCCACTGGCGGGGTAAATGTGCCGGCCTGTCGGCAGGGTACAGGCAGGTCTTCAAACCTGGGGCAGCGAGTGCCTTCAATTGTCGGCCAACCGTAGTTTTCGCCGCCGTTGCTGGAGGCCGGCTGGAAATTGAGCTCTTCGCGATCGTTGTGGCCCGTATCAGGGATGTAGAGTTCTCCTGTCTGGGCATCGAATGCGAACCCCCAAGGGTTTCTCAGCCCGAGCGCCCAGATTTCGTCGCGGAAACCCTCTTCGGCGACGAAGGGATTGCCGGCGGGGATTGCATAGGGATGGACTCCTGACTCCACATCGACTCGCAATATTTTTCCAAGCAGAAGCTTCGGGTCTTGCGGGAAGTGGGCAGGGTGGCCATCGCTCCCCCCATCGCCCATACCGATGTATAAGTAGCCGTCTTTTGGACCAAATTCAAGTCGACCTCCGTTATGGACAACGTGCGGCTGATCGACGGTGAGCAGAATCTCCTCACTTCCCGGATCGGCGACGTCGAGGTCATTGGTCATGGAAAAGCGGCTAATGACGGTATCGTCATTGGCATCCGAATAGCTCAGGTAGAACTGCTGGCTGGCCTGGAACGAAGGGGGAAAGGCGATGTTGAAGAGACCCCGTTCTTCGCAGCAGTTGACTCGGTCCGTGATATCCAGGAAAAGGGCCTCATTGGCCAATCCGTCCTTAACGATCGAGATGCGCCCCTGCTGCTCCACGACAAAGATACGGCCGCTGCCGTCGCCGGCGTGGGTGATCTGCACGGGGAGCACCAGTTGGTCCAGGATTTTCTCGAGCCGCAACTGGGGGGCGTTCACATTTTCATCTTCGGCAGAGAGAGGCCGGCCGAAGATTCTCACTTCCCGCCACGCGACCCAACTGGGGCTCTCCAGCGTTTGAACAAGGATCTCCCTGACCCTTCGCGGTGGGTTGATATCGATGGTGAGCGTCTGCCCATCTTCAGTGAAGACGTCAGTGAGCTGCTTGAAGCGCGTGCGGACGCCGGAACCGTTGTCCAGCCACAGGAAATGCGTGGTGGGCCCGGCGGGGGCCTGCGCGACGACCAGATCAATCCGCTCTGCAAGGTATAGGTCGTCGAGGGTAATTGAAATCCACTGTGCGGGATGGTTTTGGGCACTCCAGACCGTCTCAGGATCGCCGTCGATGGCATATTGGGCCGATTCATCCCCGGAGGAGGCGCGTACGGTACCGTTGAGGGCGACATTCGGACTCAGTGGAGCCGGCTCTGGGGTATTGGAGGGAGCCGGCGCCGGTGTCGAGGTTGACGGAGGAATGGATGTGGGGGTTGCCGTTTGGGTGGCTGTCGGTGTAAGGTGCACCGCTTCAGTGGGACGATTTGGCCCCGATCGAGATGCGCAGGATGTCGAGATTGCAAGTAACAGAAGCAGGCCTGCCAGGGTGACTGCGTTTCTCATAGGGGGCTCATCCGATGGGACATGCTGGCGGTGTCGATGGCAGTGCTGCATAGCTGAAGACGGTTCAAGAGCGTCGACGGATTGGACCATGAGACCGGACGAGCAATCCGGGGGATCATCTCGAAGTGATCATGTAGATTGTACCATCCTGGTAACCGGCGGCGTAGACGTTGCCCTCTTCGTCTTCACCAATGCTGCTGACTGGGAAGCCGGCGTTTGCGAGGCGCGCGCTCTGCCAGGTTATTTCGGCTCGGCCGGCTGCGGTGTCGATGGTGCGCCTTAGTCCCCAAATGTCACCCCGGCAGAAGTCGGCGAAGAGGAAGTGGCCGCGCAAGGCGGGGATAGCGGCCCCCCGGTAGACCGCTCCTCCGACGACGGCGCAGCCCTGGGCATGGTCGTATTCGGCGACGGGGGAGGTGAGTCCTTGGGCGCTGCAGGTGAGGAAATCATGCTCGAAGCAGATGTTACCCTCCATCACGGCCCAGCCGAAGTTCTTTCCCGCTGCACCCTTCGCGGGTTGAAAGTTAACCTCTTCGCGCATACTACCTCCCACATCGGGAATGAAGAGGTCGCCGGTATCGCGATCGAAGGCAAAGCCCCACGGATTACGGAGACCCAGGGCCCATATTTCCTGGCGATAGCCTTCTGCCTGGGCGAAGGGATTGTCGACGGGGACAGCGTAGGGCAGGCTGCCGGATTCCACATCGATTCGCAGGATTTTTCCGAGTAGTGTGTCCGGTCTTTGCGCCATGTTGTCGGGGTCGCGGAAGGTGCCCCCGTCACCACTGCCGACGTAGAGGTAGCCGTCAAGGGGTCCGAAAGCGAGGTGGCCGCCGTTGTGAACTTTGTAGGGCTGGGCAATTTTCAAGAGGATTTCCTCGGTGTCTCGGATTGCTCTATCGGGGTTGTCTGACGTCTTGAAGCGGCTGACGATGGTATCGCCGTCCAAGTTTGAGTAGCTTACGTAGAAGTGCATTTTCTCGGCATAGGATGGCGGGAAGGCGAGGCCGAACAGACCTTGTTCGCCACAGCAGGCGATGTGTTCGGTCATGTCGAGAAAGGGAGTTTCCAGGAGGCGACCTTCCTTCAGGATTCTAATTCGACCCTTTTGCTCGGCTACGAAAATGCGGCCGCTGCCGTCGCCAGCGTGCGTAATCAGGACTGGAAGTTCGAGGCCTGAAACGATCCCGGCGAGACGCACCTGGGGCAGCGGGTCTTCCGCCCGCAAGAAGGCAGCAGAGGAGCCGAAGACTCTGACTTCCTGCCAGGCGACGTCATCCTGACCCTGAAGAGAGAGCAGCAACACTTCGTTGGCGGTCTGCGGCGGATCGATGGGGATGGCCAGTGAGCGTTCGCTATCGGGCCGGATTTGGCTGAAACGCTTGAAAAGAGTACGGGTCCCGGATCCGTTTCCCAGCCAGAGCTCAAGAGTCGCCGGCCCGCGGGCGTCGGGTGGAAAGACCAGTTCAACCTGATCGATCAAGTAGAGGTCATCGAGGAGAACCGAGAACCAGTGAGGCGGGGGGCTTTGGGCTTCCCAAGCGGTGGCGAGATCTCCGTCGGTGGCAAGTTCAATCGAGTCGACGTGGGTAGATGCTCGACCCGATCCCCGCAGGGCGACGTTTTCGCGACCCCCTTGGCCGTTTGCCGTGGAAGCAGGTCTCTCGGTCAGCAGATAGATGACGCCATCGTCGAAGCTGGTGACATAGAGGTTGCCGACCTGGTCCTGGCCGATGCTACTGATTGAAATTGGCACGTTTGTCAGAAGTGAGCTCTGCCATCCCGTTTTCCTGGCTGGCTCGGGTTGTTTCAGACCCCATATGCGACCACTACAGAAGTCAGCGAAGATAAAGAGCCCTTGCAGGAGGGGGGAGCCAGGCCCGCGGTAGACGGCGCCGCCGGAGATAGCGCAGCCTTGCGAGTGGTCGTATTCGGCGACCGGCAGAGTGAGAGATTCGGCGCTGCAGGGCACGACGAAGTTATCGAAACAGAGGCTCGCCTCCATTTTGAACCAGCCGTAGTCTTCGCCTCCAGTACTGGAAGCGGGTTGAAAGTTTATCTCTTCGCGTCGGCGGTGCCCCGAATCGGGGATAAAGAGATCGCCTGTGTCGTTGTCAAAGGCGAAGTTGCCGGGGTTGCGCAGCCCCATTGCCCAGATCTCACCGCGGTAACCGCTGGAGTGGGCGAAGGGGTTGCCTTCGGGGATACTATATGGCTGTGCGCCCGATTCTACATCTATGCGAAGGAGCTTGCTTAGCAGGGAGTCATGATCCAATGCGGGGTTCTCGGGATAGCTGAAGGAGCCTCCATCCCCGCTGGAAATGTAGAGATAGCCGTCGTGCGGGCCAAATGCCAGATGGCCGCCGTTGTGATGTTCGGCAGGTTGCTCGATTTTGAGGACGATTTCTTCACTTTCGGGGTCGGCCCGGTCGGGGTCCGGGGACGTGTTGAAGCGGCTAATGGTGGTATGGCCGTCGACGTCCGTATAGCTCACATAAAAGTGGCCGGGAGGGACTGACGAAGGCGGGAAGGCAATGTCGATCAGCCCCCGGTGCACGCAGCAGAGGACGCGATCGGAGATGTCCAAGAACGGAATGTCAAGGGCAAGGCCATTTTTGACGACGCGAATGCGGCCTTCTTTTTCGGCTACGAAGAGTCGCCCGCTTTGGTCGCTGGCATGGGTGACCTGTACCGGCATTTCCAGTCCGGAAGCGATGGGTTGGAGAGTCAGTCGGGGTATCGCCAACGAGGAAAGCGGTTCGGTCAGGGGAACGCCGAACACACTGATCTCACGCCAGGCAACCCAGCTGGGGCTGTCGAGGGTAAGAATGAAGACCTCGTCGACCGCCTGCGGCGGGTTGACGTCTACGTCAAGCAGCTGACCGTCGTCGGTGTGTACACCGGACAGCCTTGCAAAAAGGGTGCGACTTCCGGAACCATTTCCCAGCCATATTTCGTGCGTCGTGGCACCCGCCGGCGCCTGGGTAACCTCCAACTGGATACGATTCACCAGATGAAGTCCATCAAGAGCAACGGAGAACCACTGCGGGGCCGGTTGCTGTGAACTCCATACGGTGGTAGAGTCGCCGTCGGTTGCCAGATGCGCGGTCACGGTATCGACGGTCAGGAGGCCGGCGGCGTCTCGTGCTGAGGCAGTTGCGTAGCCCTGTAATGCTAGGTTTTCTCCCTTGGGAGGGGACGCGAAGGGGGAGGCCTTCCAGGCTGATGCGGGTGAGACTGTGAGATTGAGGCTGGCTATCGAGGCTGGCGTTCCTGCGGCCGGTGGGGCCTGCGAGGCCGATTCACAGGCCGAAGCAATCAGGGCGGACAGTCCCAGAACCAGGAGGCCGATGATTCTCTTCATGGAGCTAATTCATTTGGTCTCGTTCGGAGCGGAACTGGTCTTCCCCTTAAATGATATGCGCGTTTCCGGTAGCAGGCGGCGAATCGGAACCCCGACTATTTCGGGGTAAGCTTGTAGATGGCGCCGTCCTTTTCCACATGGATGGTGAAGTATATGTTGCCCTCTTCGTCGGCTCCCACGCTACTGACTGGCAAGCCGGCCGAAGCCAACAGTTGACTTCGCCAAATGTACGTTTTTCCCCAGATTGCAGGTTCTTGGGAGCGTTCGATGGCCCAGATGCGACTCGTGCAATAGTCTGCGACGATGAAGGCGCCTTGGAGTTCAGCGAGAGCTTGCCCGCTGTAGACTGCTCCGCCGACGATAGCGCATCCGTTGGTGTGGTCATAGTCGGCGACGGGGAGGACGAGGTCAACGGCGCTGCAGGTGAGGACGTCATGTTCGAAGCAGATGCTGCCTTCCATAACGGGCCAGCCATAGTTCTGACCGCCGCCTGCGCCGGCAAGCTGAAAGTTGACCTCCTCACGCTTGAAGTTGCCGGTGTCAGGCAGATAGAGGTCACCGCTCTGCCTATCGAAAGCGAACCCCCAGGGGTTACGAAGGCCCAGCGCCCAGATCTCCGGGCGGTGGTCGTCGACCTGTACAAAGGGATTGTCTGCGGGCACGCTGTAAGGCGAATTGCCGGACTCGACGTCGATGCGGAGGAGCTTGCCCAGTAAGGTATCGGTCGTTTGGCCTCTGTTGCGGGGATCGCGAGGGAGTCCTCCGTCCCCGCTTCCGATGTACAGGTAGCCGTCCTTTGGGCCGAATGCGAGGTGGCCGCCGTTGTGGTTCTCGTGGGGTTGTTCGATGGTAAGGAGAATCTCCTCGCTGTTTTCGTCGGCGAGATTGGGGTCGTCGGAGGTGGCAAAACGGCTAATCGTGGTGCCGCCCCGGCTATTGGTGTAACTCACGTAGAATCGCCCGGATTCGGGATAGGAAGGCGGGAAGGCCAGTCCGAACATGCCGCGCTCGCCTTTGCAGCAGTTTACGCGGTCGGAGATGTCCAGGAATGGAGATTCGTTGAGGCCGCCTTCGCGGAGTATGCGAATGCGGCCGGGCAACTCGACGACGAAGATGCGGCCGCTGTTGTCACCGGCGTGGGTTACGCGGACCGGGTAGTTAAGCCCATCTGCTACTTGGACGACCGCATAAGGGGGCTCCTCATCTTCTGCGATGGAGTCGTCCGGTTGGACGCCGAAGACGCGGAAGTCGCGCCAGGCGACCCAGCTTGGACTGTGGAGGGTCAGGATCAGGACTTCGTTGACCGACTGAGGGGGGACTATTGGGACGGCCAGGACCTGGCCATCCTCTGAATGGACATCCTCAAGACGCGTGTAGAAGGTGCGCAGGCCAGAGCCGTGTCCCAGCCAGATTTCATGGGTTGTGGGACCGGGCGGGGATTGCGTGACGACCAGATCTACTCTGTCAACCAGATAGTGTTGATCCAATCGAATCGAATACCATTGCGGTGCCGGCTGTTTCGAGCTCCAGATTGTCTCCGGGTCGCCGTCGATTGCCAGGTAAGCTTCCTCATCTTCAACAAGGTGGCCCCCATCTCCTCTGATGTAAGCGAGCCCTGATGCGAGGGGGGCGACATTCCGGCCAATGGGCGGGCCGTGTCTTGCCGGAGAGTATGGCGATTGGGCTGGAGACAAGGAGATGGTGAGTCGTGCGCCATCGACCGAAGCGGCAGAGGCCGCGATATCGGTTTGACCGTCCACCTCCCCTGATGAGCAAGCGATTGCAAGCAGGGCAAACAGGGTCACTGCCAGGGCTCGGGAAACGACAAACTTATGTGTCAAAGGAAATGTCCCTACTCCGATGGAATGTCGCACTTGCTTTTCTTCGAACCGAATACCTTTCAGACGATCCGGGGTGAAGCTCTTCTGCGGCTTAATTCTCTTCCAGCAGATAGAGAATACCGTCCTGGTAGCCGGTGGCATAGACGTTACCTCTTTCGTCTTCACCAATACTACTAATAGGGACCCCTGCTTCGGCAACTAACTCAGCCTGCCACATTCTGTCGTAGACCGGTTGGGGCCTTTTGAGTCCCCAGATACGGCCGCTACAGAAGTCTGCAAACAGGAACAGTCCCTGCAGATCCCGGCTGCCATTGTTGCGATAGACTACACCGCCCACGATGGCACAGCCTTGAGAGCGTTCGTATTCGGCCACAGGCGAGTGCAGCATGTCTTCGACCATGCCGCAGTGCCACAATTCAAAGCAGATTGTGCCTTCGCGGAGGAGCCAACCGTAGTTTTCTCCCCCCTGGCTGGAGGAAGGCTGAAAGTTGACCTCTTCGCGTTTTGTCTGGCCAGCGTCGGGAATGAACAGGTCCCCCGTGATTCTGTCGAATGCGAAACCCCAGGGATTGCGAAGGCCCAAGGCCCAGATTTCGTCACGGTATCCGTCCACCGTGATAAAGGGATTGCCGGGCGGCACGCCGTACGGCTGCTGCGTACCGGTTACATCGATTCGAAGGATTTTGCCCAACAGTGAGTCAGGATTCTGGGCTGAGTCTTGATGCCAGAGGCCGCCGTCTCCGCTTCCAATATAGAGAAGCCCGTCTCCCGGTCCAAATGCAAGCCGGCCTCCATTGTGAATCTTGCCGGGTTGGTGCAGGACCAGAAGCGTTTCTTCGCTCTGTGGTTCGACTCTTTCCGGTTCACCAGATGAAGTAAAACGGCTGATCACCGTATCACCATCCAGGTTTGTATAGCTCACGAAGAGGGTCTGATCTTCGGTATAGGACGGAGAGAAGGCTACATTGAACATTCCTTGTTCCTGGCAGCAACTCACGCGCTCAGCAATGTCCAAGAAGGACCGTTCATTGACGCTGCCAGATTCAATGGTTTTGATGCGCCCTTGCTGCTCGACGACGAAGATCCGACCGCTGCCGTCTCCGGCATGGGTTATCTGGACTGGGAAGTTCAGCCCACTCGCGATTCTTGTGGCTGCCAACGGGAGTGGCTTCGGTTCCGAGAGGTGGTCGGGAGGCTTGGTACCAAATATGCGAAACTCGCGCCAGGCAACAAAACTTGTGCTGTGCGTGGTCAGTATCATCAGTTCGCTGGCCAGAAGAGGAGGTTCGATGTCCACAACCAGAGTTTGACCGTCATGGGTGTGGAGGTTGGAAAGTTTCCGGTAGAGTGTGCGCACTCCTGAGCCGTTTCCGATCCAAAGCTCATGCGTAGTGCTGCCGGGAGGAAATTGGGTCACGACCATCTCCACCCTGTCAACTTCATACAGCTGATCAAGAATTATAGCGTACCACTGTGGTGCAGGATGACCGGAATTCCAGATGGTATCCGGATCGCCGTCGAGGGCCAGGTATGTCTGGTCATCGACCACTTGGCGTCCGCCATCACCCCTCTTGTAGAACAGGCCGTAAGCATGAGCCGTGATGTCTTCTCCGAGAGGCGGGTGAATCTGTGGGGATGCAGCACTCGAACCTGATTTGGAAAGCGAAAGGGAGAGGCTTGCAATCGAGCTTTGTGCAGCCGCCGGTGCAGTTTGGCCAGGGATGGAGCTTGATTCTGCCGACTGGGAAACCGGCAGGCAGGCACCCATGGGCACGAGAGAGAAAAAGAAGAGGATCAGCAAGGCGTTGGCTGGCTTCTGAGAGGTGTTTACCCTTCGCACTGACTCAGGTTGCATCGGCCGGAGCTCGGTTCACAGTGCAACAACAGGACAGTTCACCAGCAGGGAAGGAGCGCCAGAGGGCTGAGCAAAGAGACCCATTGCGGTTTCGAGGGCCTTGGACAGATTATTCACAGGGAGTAGGGGTCGACGGCGTCGCGGAGGCCGTCGCCGACGAAGTTGAAGGTGAGGACGGCAGCGATGACGAAGAAGGCAGGGATTAGCAGCCAGGGCTGTTGGAGGAGGACGCTCACCAACTGGGCTTGCTTGAGGAGGGCGCCCCAGCTGGTCTGCGGGGGTTGGATGCCGAGGCCGAGGAAGCTGAGGGCGGTTTCGGCGAGAATCATGCCGGGGATGGCGAGGGTGGCGACGACGATGATGTGGCTGAAGGCGTTGGGGAGCATGTGGCGGAAGATGATGCGGGCGTCGGAGGCGCCGGCGGCCCGGGCGGCGAGAGTATATTCCATTTCACGGAAGGAGAGCACTTTGGCGCGGACCTGTCGCGCGAGGCCAGTCCATTCGATCAGGGAGAGGATCACGGAGATGGCGAAGAAACGCTGGAGCGGGGACCAATTTGGCGGCATTGCAGCGGCGAGCGCAGCCCACAGAGGGATTGCAGGAAAAGACATCAGGAATTCGATGACGCGCTGGATCATCGTATCGAGGCCGCCGCCATAGAAGCCAGAGATTGTACCGAGGGTGGCTCCAAAAATGATGGTCAATATGACGCCAACCAATCCGATTGTGAGAGAAATCCTTGCTCCCATGAAGACGCGGGCCACCATATCGTGGCCGAGGTCGTCGCTGCCCAAGAGATAGAAAACTCCGGGCTCGTCGACCCCGTAGAGGTGGCGGTTAAAGGGAATGAGACCAAAGAGCTTGTATTCGTATCCCTCCACAAAGAACTTAATCGGATACTTTGCTTCGTGGATCTCGCTATATACAAATCGAAAGGTGTCCATGTCGAGTGCGCTGTCGAGGCCGTAAACAAAGGGGCGCAGGTGGAAATTCCCCTGCTCGTCGAGAAAGCGGGGGAGCTGGGGAGGCACAAATACGTAGTCTTCGTGGACGTCGGTGTAGGGAATCGGCGCAATGAAGTCGGCGAAAAGGGCCGACAAGTAGAGGAGAATGAGGAGAACGCCGCCGGCGATGGCCAGCTTGTTGCGCAAGAAACGGCGGCCGATGAGGCGAGCGGGTGAGATGGCCGTTGTTTCGCGGGCCTCGTCGCCGGTCTGAAGTTCGATGGTTGCAGCGTTGGTCGCCATGGTCAGGTGTAGCGGATGCGGGGGTCGATCCAGACTAGAAGGATATCGGCAAGGAAGTTGCCGACGACCAGGAGCCCGGCAAGAAATACGAGGAATGTGCCGGCCAGATACATGTCCTGCTGGAGAAGTGCGTTGAAGTAGAGGGGGCCTGTCGTGGGCAGGCTGAGTACCATTGACACGATGGTTGCGCCAGAGATTATCTGCGGAAGGCTGGTGCCCAGGATCATCACGAGAGGATGAATGGCATTGCGCACCGCATGGACGATTATAACGCGACCCTCAGGCAGACCCTTAGCGCGAGCAGAGGTGATGTAGGCGATTTTGAGCACATCGAGCAGATTGCCGCGCATCATACGGATGAGTCCGGCGGTGCCGGAGGTGCCGACGACGAGCACGGGGATCCACATGTGTTTCAGGAGGTCCCACAGTTTGGCAACATCCCAGGGGGCGTCCACATACTCGGGCGAGAACAGTCCCCCGACAGATTGATCAAAGACGATGGCTGCGATCACCATCAAGATGAGGGCGAGAAGAAAATTGGGGATGGAAAGGCCGACCATGCCGATGGTTGTGAAGATGTGATCGCTGGCCTGATATTGGTGTGTGGCCGAATAGACTCCAATTGGGATGGCAATCAACCAGGTGACGAGCAGGGTTGTGATTGAGATGACCATTGTAAGCGTCAGCCGTTCCCAGATGAGCTCGTTGACATCCTTGTTGTAGGCAAAGGAACGGCCGAAGTCGCCCCTTACGAAACCGGACACCCACTTCCAGTATTGCACATGGACCGGCTGATCGAGGCCGTACTGGCGCACGATGGCTTCGAGCTGGCGCTCGGTGGTCCTGGTCCCTTGCGCTTCCAGCTGGGCACGATAGACATCCATGTATGTGCCGGGCGGCAGATTGATAATCACAAAGCCCACAATCGAGACGAAGAACATCGTGACCAGCATATAGAGGAAACGCGAGAGGATGAACTTCTGCAAGGGCGGGCTCCGTCCTGCTACCTGGTTCGAAATTCAGACTGCCACATTATGCCAGAAAGCGGACGAAACGCCCGCCTTCCCGTTCTTTTCGAGTTGCTCTGCATAGTAGCCCGTGCGGAGAGAGAAGCAAAGTAGCCACTCCTCTCTCCGAATTCAGCCATACTTTCGTTTCGCCGTTCACTTAGCTTACCTGGCCCAAGGACCGTCGGAGCCGGGGTCCAGGAAAGCCATTGGATTGCCGGTAGGGCAGTCGCAGAATCGAGCTGCTGCGCTGCTTCGCCTATTCTGCGATGAAATAGACTTCGGGATAGGTCATTGCGCCAGGCATACCCAGCACCCACGGGCCCAACCAGCCGCCGAGCGGGATATCTTCGCTGGTGGGAACGTTGTGGAACTGGTTGCTGGCAATCACGATATTGGGTGGATCGGCGATGCCGCCCAACAGGAACGGGCCTTCGTCGATGTGGATCTGAATGATCTCGAAAGTGAGTTCATCGCGTTTGGCGAGATCCGGTTCTGCGATGGCCTGCTTGTACAGTTCCCACATGCGGAACATCGGGTCATCCACGGGAATCTCTTCGCGCGGGGGCGTGCGATCGCGCGGATCCAAGTCCAGCTCGGTACCTTCTTTGGGCGTTCCCTCCGCTGCCATCCAGGCGCCGTACAGGGGAGCCCAGCGTCCGCCGCTTCCGTATGAGATCAGCCAGGCAGGATAGGTGAGCAGATCGGGACCGTCAGGGGCGCCGCCGCCGTACAGTCGAATGTCATAGGTGGCGTTTGTTGTCATCACGCCGACCTGGGAGCCGGGAATGGAATTGACATAGGCGTTGAGGCCGATAGCCTTCCAGTCTTCGGTCATGAGCTCGGCGGTCTCGATAAAGGCGGTGTTTCCTGCCGGGAAGTCGATGCGCACTTCCAGGGGTGAGCCGTCGGGGAGATCGCGGAAGCCGTCGCCATCCTGGTCGGTGACATCGATTTCGTCGAGCAGGCTTGCAGCCAGCTCAGGGTCGTAGGTGACGGCTGACTCTCGCCATGCGACCAGCATTTCCTGGCCCTTTTGCGAGCGGTTGAACTGGGCGGAGTTGGGGGACATGGTGCCGGTGCTGGCCTCGCCACCCAGACCGAGGAAGGTTATCTTGCGGATGCGCTCGCGATCCATGGCGTGGGAGAGGGCGCGACGGTATTGTGTTGTGCGCACGACGGCGCGTTTGGCGTCGTCGGGGTTGTTCCAGTTGACGCCCCAAGCGGGGGCACCACCTGCGCCGTTGTCCCACAGGAGGACGCGGTAGTCCCCGTTGGCCTCGTTTTCCTTCAGGACTGCCAGATCGCGCAGCGAGAGGTGGGGGTGGGCGTGAAAGTTGACGTCGCCGCTGAAGATACGCAGCTTGAGGACTTCGGCGTTTTCGGCGAAGGAGACTTCCATTCTGTCGATATAGGGCAGCTGGTTGCCGGCGGTGTCGACGGCGTAGTAGTAGGGATTTCGCTCGAGGATCATACGGTTGCCTGGTTCAAGCGTGACCAGCATCCAGGCGTTCAGTACCGGCCGATCCGGGTTGTTCCACCAGTCCTGCTTTTCGGTGAATTCTTCGTAGTCGGCGGCATCGGAGTAGTTGGGATGGAACTGTTCCAGATAGTGACGCGGATACGGCCCAAAGTTATAGGAGATACCGCCGTTGACGAATGCGGCCAGCTCTCTTTCGATCAGGGGAGATGAGGCTGCAAACGAAAACCGGATGGTGTAGTCATCGATTTTTTCGGCGGTCATGGGCTGACCGCCAACGAGCGTCCAGGCGGGCATTGCCATGGGATGATCGGGGTTGGCAGCCATGTCCTCCCACCAGAAGAGGACATCGTCAACGGTAAATGGGTGTCCGTCCGACCACTTGGTGCCTTCACGGAAGTAGAAGGTCCACTGGGAGGCATCTTCGTTGCTCTCCCAAGCTCTGGCCAGCCCGGGGCCGACAGCGGCGCCGCCATCTTGCCAGTGCAAGGGGGAATGGCCGTACATATACTGTGAGGTGTCGCGAAAGTCAGTGCTGGTCGTAGTACGTTTGAGCGTGCCGCCATACTGGCCGATTTCGATCCAGGGCAGGTCGATCACGAGCGGATCGATGGGAATGCGTTCTTCGAGGGGAGGCAGATCGCCGGCTGCGACCATTTCGGTAAGCATCGGCGCCTCTTTGGCGGACATCATCGCATCGTCGGCGGCCTCTTGGGTGTCCTCGGAGGAGGCGGCTTCTTCTGCGGGCGCGGGCTCCTCTTCGGCGGCAGGTTGCTGGCCGCCGCCGCAGGCCGAGAGGACCAGTGCAAACACCAGCAGCAAGACCCACAGGGACCTTGCGGTAGGGGTCACCTGGCTCGTTCGGAATCTGAACATGGGAATCTCCTTTAGGTTATTGAAGTCGCTCATGCCGAGACGAAGGTTCGAGTCTCAGCCGGGCAAGTACCGGTCAATGGCGTACGTCGATGTGGTAGAACTCGGTGTGGTAGCCGGGCCAACTGGTGTTGCGGCGGTCTGCTTCAGATTCAGGCGGCACGGGCTGGGTGACCCAGTTGCCGTGCTCGACCGCTGCGGATCCCCTGGCCTGGTGACGGTCGATGAGTTCGGTACGGAGTCTTTCGAGATGCGATGAGGCTTCGGCGGCGTGTGCGAGGTTGCAGAGCTCCTGCGGATCGGTTTCGAGATCGAAGAGTTGCTCGCTGCCGCCGACCGGGAACCAGATGTATTTCCAGCGGCCGTCGGTGATGGCGAAGTTACCGGGCCTGTCCTGACTGCCGAGGGCAGATTCCAAGTAGGGTCGCGGCTCGATCTCTCCTCGCGCCAAGGCGACAAGGTCGATACCGTCGACGTCGTCCGGGGGTGTGCCGCCCGCGGCTGCAACGGCTGTGGGCAGAATGTCGGCGAGGGTGACGAGAGAAGGGTTGCGGGTACCGTGCTGGCGGTTGTCCCAGCCCTGCGGCATACGCAGTGCGAAGGGGACGTGGGCTGAGGGTTCGTGGAAAAAGCCCTTGGCGCCGGCGTGGTGATCGCCGAGGTATTCGCCGTGATCTGATGTGTAGATGATGAGGGTATCGTCGAAGATGTCCATGTCCTGCAGGGCGGCGAAGATGCGGCCCATGTTGTAGTCTATCTGGGTGATGACGCCGTAGTAGGCGGAGCGCGCCTCGCGGATTATTTCGGGGGGCACGAGGTCGAATGATTGTTTTTCGCGCATGAGGCGAAATGCGTAGGGAACCTCTTCACCTTCACTCCAGTCGCCGAAGACGGGTGCGGGGATGTCACAGTTCCGGTACATGGAGTAGTAGGGCTCCGGGGGATCGATCGGGGGATGCGGCTTGGAGAAGGAGCACCAGAGGAAGAAAGGCAGGGTGGGGTCGCGGCGTTCGCGGATGTACTCGACGCACTGTTCGGCGGTCCAGGATGTTAGCGTCAGGGCTTCGGGGACGGTTGCCATCCCGGGGTAGAGCTCGTTCTGACCGAGACCGTGGTGCATGGGCTGGACGTCGTAGCCGCGACGGGCCATGTGGCGGTAGTAGTCCTCGGGCAGGATCATTTCCTGAAAGCCGTGGCGGGCGCGCTGGGGCGTGAAGTGCATTTTGCCGATGGCGGCGGTCTGGTAGCCCAGATTACTCATGCAGGTGGGAAGCGTATTGCTGGCGTCGGGGATGGCGCGGTTGGATGGCCCGTTGCCGGTCATTCCGTGGGTGGTGACGTATTTTCCGGTCATGATGGACATGCGGGAGGGGACGCAGACCGGGCAGTCGCCGTAGGCAGAGGTGAAGTCGATCCCCTCACGGGTCAGGTGATCGAAGTGAGGCGTGCGCATGAAGGAGGGTGCGGCGGCGCCGGCGGCGTCGAAGCGCTGCTGGTCGGTTGTAATGAGCAGTATGTGGGGTCGTTCCATGTGCTACACGTCCAGTTGTGAGGAAGGCTGTTGTGTGCGGTTGTAGCCAGGGAAGTCGGGCGGCATTGTAACATAGGCGGTGGGGCGGGCCAAGTTAGAGGAGCATTGGGGGCAGGGCATACGCATCTTATTGGGAGAGAACTTTCAAGAGATAGTCAGTTTTCCAA
>JAPOVP010000132.1 GCA_026708085.1 Caldilineaceae bacterium | reverse complement strand
GGTCAGTGGTCAGTGGTCAGTGGTCAGTGGTCAGTGGTCAGTGGTCAGTGGTCAATGAAGATTGTAAGTCGGTGACAGCAGGGTGGGAAGAATGCAGGTTGATGTAGTGGGCGAACGGCGCATATGAAAGAGGTGACGCTTTATACGGACGGTGCGTGCAGCGGGAATCCGGGTCCTGGGGGATTTGGGGTTGTGCTGCTGTTCGGTGGGCACCGGAAGGAGTTGTGGGGCGGGTATCGGAGGACGACGAACAACCGGATGGAGCTTCTGGCAGTGATCAAGGGGCTGGAGGCTTTGAAGGAGCGGTGCAGGGTCACTCTATACAGTGATTCGAAGTATGTGCTGGACGCGCTGACGAAAGGCTGGGCTCACAGGTGGCAGGCGAACGGCTGGCGGCGCAACAGGAAGGGCGAGCTTGCGGTCAATCCGGACTTGTGGTCACGGCTGCTGGACCTGTGTGACGGGCACGAGATGCGCTACCAGTGGGTGAAGGGTCATGCCGGCGACCCGGAAAACGAAAGGTGTGACGAGCTTTCGAATCAGGCGCTGGCGCGCCCAAACCTGTGCGTCGATGAACAGTATGAACGCGCGGGGCGGGGGCCGGCTCCATCGCTTTTCGGCGCGGCGTCTTAGGCGCGTCGAGACCGGTCAAGTTCGAAAGTTGCGCCCCGCTGACAGAGTAGAAAACTGACAGTTTCATAGAAAACCGGACGCGCCGGCCATACGCGTATGGTCGGCGCTCGCTGAAATTGAAGGCGAATCAGCGTTATGACCAGACCGCCGATTCCCAGAGGGCCGGAGGAAGTTACCGTCGAGTGGATGCAACAGGCATTGACTGCGGGCGGCACGTCTGATCTTCCTCCTGTCAAAGAGATCGCTTGGGAGGAGATTGGCAGCGGCGTCGGCTTCCTGGGCACGATCCTGCGCTGCCATCTCTGGTATGACGAGCCGAAAACGCCGGCTGAGCAGAATGGCTGCGCTCCTGAGACGGTTATCGTCAAGTTGCCCAGTCCGCTTGCCAAGAACCGGCGTCTGGGCAGACGTCTGGGACTACACAGACGGGGATACGACTTCTACAGGCTGATTGCGCCTCAGGCGCCGGTGCGGTCGCCGGCATTGCTCTATGGTGATTATCAAGCCGGCGGCGATCACTTTGTCCTGGTGCTGGAGGATTTTGGGGGCTGGCAGACGGTGAGCCATTTCGACGGCGCCAGCCCTGAGCAGACCCGACGCGCCATCCGCACGATCGCCAAGTTGCACGGTACTTACTGGAACAGGACCGATCAGCCGCCGTTGAACATGTTTACCGACTCTTTTTCGCCCAGACGCAGAATGCTGGTTCAACTCGTCTATCTTGCACACCTTGCGCCCACGTTTGAGAGGTTCGGCAGTTTTTTCTCGGACGATATGCGCCGTCTGGCCGAAACCTACGCTGCCCGCATCGACACGCAGATGGTTCGTGTCTCAGCCGGGCCGAAGACGCTCAGCCACGGCGACTTCCGGTTGGACAATATCTTTTTTGCGGCCGACGGCGGGGATGAAATCGCGATCATCGACTGGCAGGTGATCGGATTGAGATGCCCTCTGTTCGATGTGTCCTATTTCCTGGTGGGGAGCGTAACGACGGAGGTACGCCGCCAGATCGAGCGAGAGGTGTTGGAAGAGTACACCGAAATTATCGGTGAGATGGGGGTGGAGGGGTTCACGTTCGAGGCGTGCTGGCGCCTGTACCGAGAACACTCGCTCGCCAACCTCCTGGTTACAGTTCTGGCCTGCGGCGGTCTTACCCTGGAAGACGAGAGGCGCCGGCGGGTGGTGGAGGTGGGACTGCAGCGCGTGTTGACAGCGGTTGAGGACCTGGATGGCGGCGAGTGTATGCCGGGGCCGGTGCCGTTGTTCAGTCGCGGGGGCCCGCTGGCGGCTTTTTCGCGGGGTGCGTATGGTGTGGTGAAGGCGTTGCGGGGGTAGGGGGCGGCGGTGTCTGGGAACATACGAGGCGGACAGCGGGAGCGTTCACCCACTTTCAGCCGAATCGTTGTGACCATGGTCATGACCATGATATAATCATGGTCATCAAACCACAGGAGGGATGAATTATGTCTGCAGATAGCGCTACAGCGACAGGACCACGCACAGTTAAGGCATCGGAGTTTAAGGCCAAGTGTCTGAAGCTGATGGATGAAGTGGCCGAGAGCGGTGAAGAGATCGTTATCACCAAGAATGGACAACCCGTTTCGCGGCTGCTTCCGTATAAGGAGAAGTCGCAAAGTCCCTTTGGTCGCGACCGCGATATTATTCGGATTCACGGGGACCTCGATGAACCGATTGATGTGGAGTGGGACGCCGTGACGGGCCGGGATTGGGACGACCTCCGGTGATTCTCATAGACACGCAGGTTTTGGTCTGGCTGCGATCCGGTAGCAGCGAACTCGGCAGGCAGGCAGCCAATGTCATTGAACGCTCCTGGGCTTCGGGGGAAGTTGCGGTGTCAGCGATAACCTTCTGGGAAATTGCGATGTTGCACGACAAGGGGCGGCTTACGTTGCTGAAGGACATCGGAGCGTGGCGTCAGGCTCTCATGCAGGAGGGCCTGGTGGAGATCGCGGTAGACGGTGAGATCGGTATCCGGTCGGTCAGCTTGACGGATTTTCATGCTGACCCAGCCGACCGCATAATCGTCGCCACCGCTCTGGCGGGGCACCAGTTGGTGACTTCTGACGGGAAGATTCTAAAATGGCGCGGTCCGCTGAGCAGATTGGACGCTAGGAAATAGGGAATTGTTATGGAATGTGGCGAAGCAGTCGAATCAAGTGAAAAAGCCTTCTCTGCGAGTGGGCAGGATCCGTTAGGTCATTTGGTTGCGTTAAATGGTTTCAGGGAATTTGAGAATTGAACTCCAATGGGCGGCTGGGTGAGAAGCACAGGATGCTAGAGATGCGGTAGATACCAACGCACAGCCAAGCTCGTCTCGTAGAGCCCTAGTTGGTCAGTCAAGCACCTTACTCCCACCTCCCAGACTCAACACAGTCAAACTACATGAGGGACAGATCAAGTGCGCCGCGCGCGCCCCGTCTGATGCAAGGGTGACAGACATTTTAGACGTCCCGACCAAACTCACACACGCCGACTATCTAAAGAGGGCGGACGACGAACGCTACGAGCTTCTCGACGGAGTGTTGGTCAAGCCTCCGTCATCTAAAGAAATACACCAATACATCCTGGGGAGGCTGTTCCTTCGGTTGGGTACGTTCATTTATGGGCGCAACCTGGGGAGAGTCTACTGTTCCCCTTTTGATGTCGTGCTTTCGGATACTGATGTGGTGCAGCCGGACCTGCTGTTTGTCGCCAATAGTCGAGAGAGCATAATCACGGCGGAAAACGTGCGGGGCGCCCCGGATCTGGTGGTGGAAATCCTGTCCCCCGCCACATCCGAGAGAGACAGGATGATCAAGCTCGATCTCTATGCTCAGCACGGCGTGCGAGAATACTGGATTGTGGATCCTGACGATAGGAAGATTACGGTATTTCTGCGAGGCGAGAGCCGCTTTGAGGTTGTGGGCATCTGCGAGGTGGAGGAGAGTTTGCACTCACCCACGCTGGCGGAGTTCAGTATCGCATTGCGGGAGATTTTCTAAGGCGTAAGCGAAGGACGGGCATGTCCCAAAGCAATGTGATGGCCGTGACACAGAAAGGCCCCGCTGTCAGTAGCGGGGCCTTTTGTATTTCCTGACGTGCTCTTCTATGGGAGCGGCCGGTCTACTGCGTGACGTGGGGGATCCCTGTGAGCGAGCCGATCAGCTTCACTGAGCCCTGGTGGACCCAGACCGGTGCGTCGAGGCCGGGCAGTTGGATGCGGAGCCATTGGGGATCGGGGCCGATGCCGGTGATGCTGGCCCATGTGCCCTTGGGCAGGAGGGCGGTGGCACTGTGCTCGGTGCCCGGACCGGACCGGGCGAAGACGGCGCCCGGCTGGACGAGTACGGCCGGCTGCGCTGCAACTTCGGCGGCGGTCACGCGTCTGACGCCCTCCACTGACCCTCTCACCTCGGTCAAGTGACAGTAGATCCAGACCAGTGCGCTGTGCCCTGGCAGTTCGACCAGTATCCAGTCGCCGGTCGGGTCGATGCCGAAGATGCGAGCCTGCGTCCCTTGCGGCACGACGGCGACCACGTCGTACTCCAGGCCCGGGCCCGAGCGCACGTTCATGGTGATGGGCTGGGTGACGGCGATGGGCCGGTCGTCGGGGGCGGGCGGGAAGAAGTCGGTGACGCCGTAGCGGGGGATGCCGGCGAGCGAGCCAACGGCCACCTTTACGAAGTCGCGGATTACCCAGACGGGCTCGTCAAGGCCGGGGACGATAATCTGGTACCAGATATTGGGCGGGCAGTCGCCGACGGCGATGATTTCGGCCCAGGTCCCGCCAGGGATCGTGGCAACGATGTCGTAGGCGAGGCCGGGGCCGGAGTAGGCGAAGACGGCGTAGGTCTGGACAAGAGCGGCAGGCTGCTGTGAGATTTCACTATCGGTAATGCGGCGGACGTTGGCCAGCGGGCAGTCGACCACGACCAGGTCGCGGTAGACCCAACCGAGGGAGCTGAGCCCATCCAGTTCGACCTGCAGCCATTCGCCGCTGGGGTCGATGCCGACGACTCTGACCTGTGTGCCCTGGGGCAGGGTGGTGAGGACGTCGTAGTCGATGCCGGGGCCGATGCGCACATTCATGACCTCGGGCTGGATGGTTGCGATCGGTCTGCTGCCGGTGGCGCCGGAGATGGGGAGATTGGCGAGATCTTCGGCGGAGACGGTGGGAACGTTTGCGAGCGAACCTTCGACGGCAGCCAGGCTCTGGTAGATCCAGACGGGTATGTCAAGGCCGGTGAGTTCGACCTGGTACCATTCGCCGCGTGGGTCGACGCCGATGATGTTGGCGCGGGTGCCCTGCGGCAGGGTGGTGATGACGTCGTAGGCCAGCCCGGGGCCGAGGCGGGCGTTCATGCTTTGCGGCTGGGTGACGGCCTGGGGATAGCTGCCGAGGGTCATGGTCTGGCGGAGGGCGGCGAGCCAGGTGATCAGGCCGTTGTGATCCTGGCAGCTCCAGACGGTACGGTCGCCGGCATAGTGGTCGGGCGTGTCGTCGTCGGTGTCGCCGCCGTTGGTGTCATCGCCGTCGGTGTCATCGCCGTCAGTGTCGTCGCCGTCGGTGCCGTCGCCGTCGGGGTCGCCTGTGTCACCCCTTACGTCGGGAGTCGCATCCGGATTGGTCGGATTGTCTAAATCGATAACAACGATAATTTCCCAGAGATCGGGCGGCAGGTCACTCGTGGGCGGGACCGTGGACGTTGGGGTAGCCGTGGGCGTCTGCGTGGACGTTGGCGTTGGCAGAGCGGTGGCGGTCGGCTTCAATGTCGGCGTTGACGTGGGATTGCCCTGATTTGGGGGCGCGAAGGATAGCTCGGCCGTGGGCGTGGGCGTTGGTGTCGGCGCCGTCGTGGCGGTGACGGTAGGTGTAGCCGTATGGGTCGGCGGCTGCTTTTGCACCGGCGGCTGGAATTGTGTCGGGGGCTGTCTTCGCCGTGGGGGATCTGTGGCGGTCGCGGTCGGTGTTGGCGTGTTGGTGTTGGTGGCGGTGGCGGTTGGCTGCTGTTGCGGCGGATTATTTCCCCCTGGTGGATTATTCGGATCCGGTGTATTGGTGGGGGTTGCGGTTGATTCGGGCGTGTTGGTGGCCGTGGCTGTCGGTTGCTGTTGCGGGGGCTGGTTTCCTCCGGGCGGATTGTTTTGATCCGGTGTATTCGTTGGGGTCGCGGTTGACTCGCGTGTGTTGGTAGGCGTGGCCGTCGGTTGCTGTTGCACCGGAGGCTGGTTTCCTTCAGGCGGACTGTTTTGATCCGGTGTATTCGTTGGGGTCGCGGTTGGCTCGGGCGTGTTGGTTGCGGTGGACGTATTCGTCGCGGTTGCCGTGGGGGCTGGATTTTTCTGCAACGGCGGCCGGTTAAGCGACGGCGGCTGCTTCTGTCGCGGCGGGTTGGTGGGAGTTGGCGTCGGTGTGCTGGTGGCCGTGGCGGTTGGCGTGTCTGTTTCAATTGGGGAGAGGGATAGGCCTGTAATCTGGAAGTCTTTGGTTGCGGTGTAGGTATAGCCGCCGTCGCCGATGAGGGTGACGGTTAACGTGTATGTGCCGGCCGGGCAGGCCTCAGTGATTTCGCCGTTCTCAATATCCTGGCCGTTGTTATCTGGATCGAGCTGGCCGGTCTGCTCGTCAGTGCCACCGACCCCGTTGCCTTCGCAGACATCCATGTCTTCATTGTCGGAATTGGTGATGTCGGCCCGGTAGCCATAATCATCCCAGATGTCCAGATTTTCGAAGATCATTCTGAAGTCGATTTGCGTGCCTTCATCGTAGACGGATGGCACGCCGTCGATTCTGACCGAGGGCGGCGGCTGTGGCGTAAAGGTCGGTGTAGGTGTTTCGGTGGGCGTGGCCGTGGCAGCCGGTGTATGTGTTTCAGTGGGTGTAGGCGTTTCAGTGGGTGTGGCCGTGGCTGTCGGTGTAGGTGTTTCGGTGGGCGTGGGCGTTGCGGTCGACGGGGGATCGACGGAGATGCCGCAGTTGCAGGCAAGCGGAATCTCCTCGGTGGAGCCGTCTTCGGTATAGGTGATCGTGCACTTAACCACATAGGAGCCGGGCGTACAGCTGCTGTTTATGCTCAGCGGTATGGACCCAGTGGTGCTCCAGTGACTGTACTGCGAAGGGTTGAAGGTGCGGACTGTGCCAAAGCCTGGGCCTTCACAGTTTTCGGCGTCGGGGCCGTCGACGCTTCCCTGCAGCAGGTCAAAGCGGTAGGTGACGGTGGTGAATGTGTCGTTGGAATCACAGGTACCGTCGTCGTTCTGATCGTTGCAGGGGAAGTTGGCGAAAAAGATGCTGATGTTCAGATCTTCTCCTGCCGACACAGAGCCGTCAAGCGATTCAAAGCCGGCGTGCGGTTTGAGATCCTCCTGCGCCGGCTGGAGATCCTCCTGCATGGCAGGGGCAAAGGTCTGGATCTCCGGGGGATTGGGCACGAAGGAGACCAGGGTCAGGGCAAACAGTAGCAGTATGATCGCCCCGATCAGGGTAGTAACCGACTGTTTCGTTCGCGGCCTCTTTGACTCTACTGGCGTTCTGCGACAGTGCATGACCATGTCGGTTCAGCTTTCCGGTTTCGAGCTCAGTTCCGTCCCGAAATTGGAACTGCTCCTGCCGATGGGACGAACGGTTGCCGCGGAAAGTTCCGATTTCGGGAATTTCCGGGGTGGGTTGTTGATGGCGAATATGGTGACCTGGCGGCATGGGATGTGGGATGGGACAGAGAGAAAGCAGAGGCCCCGCAGCTGAACGCGGGGCCTCTGTTATGCGCTATCGTGACAGCGACTCAGGAAGGTTGTTTGACAGGGCCGGCAAGGCTATGGCGAGAACCGGGGGAGCCCTGTGAGCGAGCCGATTATTTTCATCAGGTCGCAGAGGACCCAGACCGGTTCGTCCATGCCGGCCACCTGGATGAGGAGCCACTCGGACCGTGGGCCGATGCCGATGACCCTGGCCCATGCCCCCTTGGGCAGGATGGTGACGGCAGCGTATACGGTGCCCGGACCGGACCGGCCGAAGACCGCGTGCGGCTGGATGAGCACGGCTGTTTGCGCGGTTATCTCCGCCGCGGTCACCAGCCTGACGCCCACCAGCGAACCGTTCACCTGCGCCATGTGGCGGTAGATCCAGACAAATGTACTGTGCCCGTCGACCTCGACCAGGAGCCAGCTTTCGCTGGGGTCGACACCGTAGATGCGGGCCTGTGTACCTTGCGGCGCTTCTGCGACTATGTCGCATTCCAGGCCCGGGCCGGTACGCAGGTTCAGTGTGTCGGGCTGGGTCACGGCGATGGGGCGCCGGTCTGCGGCCGGCGGCGTGAAGTCGTTGACGCCGTAGCGGGGGAGGCCGGCGAGAGAGCCTATTGCCACCTTGACGAAGTCGCGGACCACCCAGACCGGTTCGTCGAGACCCGGGACGATGATCTGGTACCAGACGTTCGGCGGGCAGTCGCCGATGGCGATGATTTGGGCCCAGGTCCCGCGAGGGAGAACGGTGACTCTGTCGTAGGCGAGTCCGGGGCCGGAAAAGGCGTGGAGCGCGTAGGGCTGGGTCAAGGCGGCCGGCGCCAGTGCAGCTTCACGCTCGGTGATGCGCCGGACGTTGACCAGCGGGCAGTCGACCTGGACCAGGTCGCGGTAGAGCCAGCCGAGCGACCTTATGCCATCCAGTTCCACCTGCAGCCATTCGCGGCCGGGGGAGATGCCGATGACTTCGACCTGCGTCCCATGCGGCAGGGTGGTGAGGACTTCGTAATCGAATCCGGGACCGAGGCGCACGTTCATGACCTCCGACCGGGTGATCCCTGTGGGTCTGCTGCCCGGTGCGCCGGAAATCGGGAGCTGGGCGAGTTCAGCGGCAGAGACCTGGCGGACGTTGTCGAGCGAACCTTGGGTGGTGGCCAGGCCCTGGTGGACCCAAACGGGGATGTCGAGGTTGCTGAGCTCAAGCTGGTACCACTCGTTGCGGGGGTCGATGCCGGTGATGCTGGCGCGCGTGCCCTGCGGCAGGGTTATGATAACGTCGTAGGCCAGTCCGGGCCCGAGGCGGGCGTTCATGATCTCCGGCTGGGTTTCGGCCTGAGGATAGCTGCCGGCGGTCATTGTACTGCGGAAGGCGGCGAGCGAGTCGACCAGGGCGCCGAGGTTTTGGCAGTCCCAGACGGAACGGCCGGCGGCATAGTGACCGGACCAGGCGCTGTCGGAGGCGTCGTCAGCGCTTGTCGTTTGCCGCGCCGTGGACGCTGTGCCGGAGTCGGCGCCCGAATAGGTTTCTTCTCCATCGTCAACAGATACGATGCTGTCCGGAAAGTCTTCGCTGAGGTCATCTGTGGGTATGACCGTGGGCGTCAGGGTCGGGCTCGGTGTCGCCGCGGGTTTTGGCGTGCTGGTGGCCGTCGCGGTGGCGGCAGGCTGTTTCTGCAGCGGGAGCGGCGAATAAGAGACTATCTTCGTAGGCGTGTGTGTCGGCGCGACGGTGTTGGTCGCGGTCGGTGCGGGCGTGTTGGTGGAGGTTGGCTGTTGCGGCGGCGGCTGTTGTCGCGGCGGATTTGTGGCGGTCGCGGTGGGCGTGGCTGTTCTGATCGGGGCCAATGACAAACCGTTGACCTGGAAGGCCTGGGTTGCTGTATAGGAATAGCCGCCGTCGGCCAGGAGCGTTACCGTCAAGGTATGTGCACCGGACGGGCAGTTGGCGTCGATCGCGGCGGGAATCGTGAGTCTACTATTGACGGCCCCGTTGAGTTGGGCTGTGTAGTGGCTGGCGCCGCCGAGTCCCGTTCCTTCGCAACTGTCGGCGTTACTGCTGTCTGAACCTGTGACGTCGGCTCGGTAGCTGTACTGGTCCATGTCGTCGATCCCTTCGAAGATCAAGCTGAAGGGAGTCTGTCGGCCCTGATCGAAGGCGGAGGGCAGACCGTCGATGCGCACTGATGGCGGCGGCATTGGCGTAGCCGTCGGTGTGGCCGTTCCAGCCGGCGCGGCTGTCGGTGTTTCGGTTGGCGTGGCGGTCGCGGTCGGAATTTCTACTTCGACAACCTGGAACTCCTGGCTTGTGGAGTGCTCGTATCCACTGGATGCCATGAGCGTGACGCCCACCGAATATTTGCTGGCCGGACAGGATGTGTCGATCTGGCCGGAGACAGTAACTTGATTCTTTACCATCCCAGAAAGATGGGCCGTGTATTGACCACTTCCTCCGAGGCCGGTCCCTTCGCAGCTGTCGGCAGCGGAATGGTCGTCCATCCTGGTCACGTCGGCCCGGTAGCCGTATTGGTCGGACTCATCCAAATTTTCGAAGACTATTCTGAAGCTTGTCTGCTGCCCCTGATTGAAGGTGGAGGGCAGCTCTTCGATACGCGCGTTGGGCGGAGCCATTTCAGTGGGCGTCGGTGTTGCCGTCGGCGTTGCCGTTGGGTCCTCTTCCGGTGGCGAGTTCTGGATGGAATCGTCAACGGTCGGCGTGGGGGTCGGTGTGGCCGTGTTGGTCGGCGTGGCTGTGCTGGTGGTTGTATTGGTGGATGTGGCTGTCGGCCTCGGTGTGTATGTGGACGTGGACGTCGGCGCGGGTGTGTTGGTAGGCTGCGCGGGTATGATTTCGAAGTTTGCAGAGGCCGTGGCGACCACAGTTTTATCGGATTCCTTCAGTTTCACCTTCAACATGTACAACCCCACAGGGCAGGTAGAGGCAGTAGGGTTTTGACTATAGTCGATAACCCTCCTGGCTCCCGTACCTTTAGAAAAGCTGCGGGGCCCGCCCATTCCCAATCCTTCGCACTGACTCACGCGTCCGGTTTCAGGTGGACGGCGGTGAACTTCACTTTGGAAATAGCACGGGTCGTCGAACGCTGTGTTGTGCGTACCCCCGTCATTCTTGTCGCAGGTTATGTCTTGAAAATTGGTGAAAGTAAATTTCGCGTAAAGGGAATTGCCATACTCCTCTTTGGAATTATTGGTGTTAAATTGGATGGTTACGCCCGGCTCGTTCTGCCCCTGCAATGAAGGGGCCTGGGCCTCGATCGTCGGAGAGCGGGGCACGAAGGAACTAAGGGTCAGGGCGAGAAGCAAGATAACGCCTATCCCCAACAGTGTAATCATCGACTGTCTCGATATCATTTTCTTCGTCTCTGCATCTATATCTAAGAGCGTGTCTGGGCTCTTCAGTTCAGCCGCCCCGCCTGGCCGCTTCAACGTGCCCGAACGCTTGAATTGTGAGTCAGGACAAGGACCTTGAACTGCTTTCGAGATCGGATCTGTGTCTGCCGATTGGACGTGTAGTTGGCACGGAATGTTCCATTTATTTTGAACTGTCTTCGGGACATGTTTTGTCAGGATGGGGATACTCTTATGGGACGACAGTGCCCAATAATGAGCACGGAATCAGGCTGAATGTCACGTTTCCTTCCACACTGACTTTGAAGATCCAGCGACGCGCCTGTTTCGCTCTACGTGCGCATTGGACAGCAGTAAAGCCCGGCTGGTTCAGACATCAGCAGGGCTTTCGGGAGGAGATTCTATCAGGCTTCGTTGGCGTTTGTCTGACCTGGAATTTCCAGGACCTTAATATAGTTTATCCACAAGGGACACAGTGTTTCAGGAATCTTTCACGAGGGTGGGCAACCAAGAGGGCACCCACAAGGGGTGCCCCTACGGGGGATGTGGAAGGAAAAGTCAACGATTCCTGGAGATAGTTAGGAGATGGCAGGCGGGAGCGAGGGAGGCGATTGGGGCTATTTCAGATGCGCCGTGGCTCGCTCATCTCTGGTCGGTCTCTGTTGGCGCCGGGGGCTGGCTGTCTTCCAGCACTACGAGGAGGATATCGGTCAGCGAGCCGGCGGCGATCTTTGCGTGGCGGCGGGCAATCCAGACAGGTGCGTCGATGCCGGGCACCTTGACTTCGATACGGACCTGGAACCATTCAGCGTGCGGGCCGATGCCGATCGTTCTGACCCAGGTTCCTTTGGGCAGCCTGGCGACCGCGGGGTAGTCCCTGCCCGGGCCGGAGCGGGCCAGCAGCGTAGGCGGCTGGGTGATCAGGGCGGGCCAGGTGGCAATCTCGCGCGGGGTAGTCCGTCTGACGCTCACCAGAAGGCCGTCGACCCAGGTCATATCGCGCAGCACCCAGGCGAGTGTGTCCAGGCCTTCAGTTTGGACCTGGAGCCAGTTGTTGGTCGGATCGATGCCGTAGATTTCGCCCGCTACTCCCTGCTGAACAGTCGTTATCACTTTATAGTCCAGACCCGGACCGGTGCGCACTTTCATGCTTTCCGACTGTGCGATCGCGAGCGGTCTGTCGCTGTTCGATCCCGATTCCGGGTGCATTGCGTTTTCGGCCGCGTGCGGTCGGAATCTCCCCAGCAGGCCTCCGGCCACTTTGGTCCGATTGCGGGCAACCCAGAGGGGCGTTTTCAACCCGACGACCTTGATCCGGAACCATTCGTCCTGCGGGTCGATGCCGGTGGTCCGGGCCCAGGTCCCCTTGGGCAGGATGACTTCGGCCTCGAAGTCTGCGCCCGGCCCGAGGCGCGCGTTCACGTTGCGGTGGCTGTCGGCGTGGCAGTGGGCTCCGATGGTGGCTGCTGAGCCGGATTCAGTGGCTCAGCCTGCGACCCACCTTCAATGGTGGGAGTCGGCGTGGTGGTAGCTGTCGGTGTGGCGGTCGGTGGCGGCGGTGGCGGGGGGAGTGGTCTTCGCGTTGGCGTCGGCGTTGGTGTTGACATGGAGACCTGGAAAGTCTCAGTGTCGCTACGAGTTATCTCGTGGCCGTTGTCAGGGTGGGTATACGTTACTGTGAGAACAGTCCTGCAGGTGTCTGGCGGACACTGATATGTTATGTGAAAAGGCAATGCTGGAAACGTTCTCGAGGAGGTGTAGGCCCCACTCTGTCCGTGGGTTGAGTTAAACCCCGGCCCTTCGCATGGGTGTTCTCCCTCAGCATTTCCACTGAAATCACCGCCAAGTATATCGACCCTGAAGATGAAATTGCTGGGGAATGTATCCAGATAAGAGCATTGGCCATCTTCACTTATGTCTTTGCAGGGGAAATTTGTGAAGCCGTAGCCGCCGAAAAGGTTTTCTCACGGAGTGACTCAACAGAGAGAGGTGCACGTCCCCCGTTTGGACGTTCTCCTCCTCTTGTGCGTAAGCTGTCTGGGCGCGGAATGTGAAGCTGGCGGTCACGACAGAGAGCAGCAGTGCGCTTACCCCGACTGCTGTGATGATCGACAGTTTGGTTCGCATTCACATCGTCTATTGCTCTTTTCTATCGACGAACTTCCCAACGAAGCGTAAGAGCAGTGAACAGTTCAATTTGATCGTGCCGGTGGAGCGTTCGCCGATATTGGAGGCAGTTCGCGTGTGCTTGCCGCTGGCTCCGGTTCATGCGGAGATTGGGCGGCAGCCAAGCAGAGACTCGGACTGCGAATCCGGTGCATCGCGACCGGTTATGAAGTTTTCAGACGGTTCGGGGAGCGGGACGATTAAGCCGCTCGAAAAAAACAGCAGACCGGGCGCGGTCCGGCATCAGGTATGAAACCGGAAGAGCGCCGGGCGCGTTGAAGAGGATGTGGACCGGGGTCGTACATCCACCGCATTTGCGCTGACAAAGGTGCTGTTTGGGGCGACTGTTCTTGTGCGAGGATTGCCCGCGGGCGCGGGCCAGTTGTGACGCTGTCTGGGATCCTTGCAGTCATTCCGCTATGGCACCTTTACTGCAACTGTCGATCCGACAATCGTGAATCAGATGAGTCCTCGATACTCCACGCGTGTGGAGGGATCAGAATCGCAGATCGTTATATCGGCGTTGTCAAGCCTTTGTACAGAATTTCGGTCGTCGTGTTATTGCGGGCACACGGCCGGATCAGAGGGCCGATTCGCCATCAGGCGGCTGATCTCCAGAGTAGCGGACTGAAAAATCGCCGGAAAGGCGTAGCCATTGCGCATGACAGCCGGCGCGGCGACCTCCGGGCAAAGGCGGGGGCCCGTACATGTCGTAGGCAGAAAGTATACGAATCGTTGATCATTCTTGTATGGGCCTTCATCGACGATTTGTCCTCATGGGCGTGAAAGAAGTCAGACGCGATCAGGGCCGCATTCAACTGACGTAGGAGGCCCCCGCTGACGTCGATGACAACGAGGGCCCCTGGAATGCGATCGCTTCGTCGCGACCGGATATGGCGTGGCTGCTCGGCATGCGCGCTCAGCGCGAGCTGTCGTCTATGTCGGGCACGGCGGCGAGCCCGCCGCTGGTCGTCGTTGAGCTGTAGGTGCCGGCGACGCCGGGGTCGATTTCGACTTCGGCTACCTCGCGTCCGGCGGCCATCGAACCGCACCAGGCCGAGATGAAACTGCTCCCGCTCAGTGAGCTGAAACTGAGGCTCTGGGAGTTGGCGGTCGAGGACGTGGCGGCCTGCTCAAGCGAGATGTAGACGGTCGAGTCGGTGCTGGCGCGGTGGTAGAGGTTGTAGAGGTGGGCACAGCCGCTGACATCAACCCAGCTGACCTCAAGGTCGACACCGCCGGCGGGCGGCAGCGACAGCGCGACGGTGATCGAGCTGGTCAGCTGTCCTGCCGCGGGGGCCGCTCCTCCCAGCGCCAATTGGATCAGACCCGAAAGCGAGCCGCCGGCTACCTTGGTGTAGTCACGGAAGATCCAAGCCTGTTGGTTGAGGTCGGGCAGCTCGACGCGGTACCATTCGCCCAGCGTGTCGATGCCGACGATCTTCATCCACGTCCCCTGCGGTATGGTCGTGAGGATGTCGTAGGTGAGACCCGGTCCGGCGCGGGCATTCAACAGCAGCGGTTGGGTGATGGCGGCCGGCAGCAGCGCCAGCTCGGCTTCGGTTACCCATTTGACGCCGGCCAGCGAGCCGATCACAGTGGTCAGGTCCTGGTAGACCCAGACGAGCGTGTCGAACGCTTCGAGCTCGATCTGGAACCAGTCGTTGTTGGGGTCGATGCCGAAGATGCGGCCCTGTGTGCCCTTGGGGACGATACCGACGACGTCATAGAGCAGTCCGGGGCCGGTGCGCACGTTCATGGTGATGGGTACGGTGATGGCGAGCGGCACTGAGCCGTCCGCGCCGCTGCCACTGAGCAGGAGTGCGATTTCGGCGGCCGTATACAGTTTGACGGCGGCCAGCGAGCCCACTACCGTCGTCAGGTCTTGGTAGACCCAGACGCGGGTGTCGAAGCCTTCCAGCTCGATATGGAACCAGTCGTTTTCCGGGTCGATGCCGTAGATGTAGCCCTGCGTGCCCGCGGGTACGGTGGTGACGATGTCGTAGATCAGTCCCGGGCCGGTGCGCACGTTCATCAGCTCCGGTATGGTGATGGCCAGTGGGACTGAGCCATCTGCGGCCGGTGTGCCACTGGTCAGCTGCGCGATCTCCAGCGCGGTGTACTGTTTGACGCCCACGAGTGAACCGACGAGTGTTGTCAGGTCCTGGTAGACCCAGACCTGGCCTTCGATGCCGTCGATCTGCACCTGGTACCAGTCGTCGTTAGGGTCGATGCCGACGATGGTGCCTTGGGTGCCGACGGGTACAGTGGTGACGATGTCGTAGGTGAGGCCGGGGCCGCTGCGGACATTCATTATCTCGGGGATGGTGATGGCGAGCGGCGCCTGGTACTGCTGGGGTGAATAGGACGGCAGCGGCGTCGGGTTGCTGATGAATGACTGGACGTTGACGCCGCCCTGCTTATTCCCGCCCTGATTATTGCCACCCTGGTTGTTGCTGCGGCCCTGGTTGTTGCCCTGATTGCCGCCGCTGTTGCCCGGCTGGTTGCCTTGACCGTTGCCCTGGCCGTTTCCTTCAACTGTCGGTGTTGGTGTCGGAGTGGCTGTCGGAGTTGATGTTGCTGTCGGTGTCGCTGTGGCCTCCCTTAGCGGCAACTCTTGTGGAGTCAGTGGTTGTTCTTGGGACTCACCCTCGGTCGTGGCCGTCGGTGTCGGGGTCGCTGTCGGTGTGGCGGTTGGCGTCGCGGTCGGGGTCGCGGTCGGCGCATTGGGATCGATTGTCGACGTAGCCGTCGGAGTCGCGGTCGGCTGATTGTAGTCGTCCTGTGGCGGTGGCTGTTGGGAATCGCTGTTCGGCGTAGCCGTTGGAGTCGCGGTCGGCGGTTGTGGCTGCGGTTGTGGCTGTGGTTGTGGCTGTGGTTGTGGTTGTGGTGGGCGTGTATTGGTAGGTGTGGCGGTTGGAGGTGCTGCGATTACTTCGAAATTGGCCTCCGCGGTAATTGAATCGGTTATAAGCCGGTTCGAACCCATCAGATAGACTCTCCACGTGTACAGCCCGACCGGACAGTTCGGGGAAGTTCGGTTTCGGTCGTAATCGATCACTTTCAGAATTCCATTGCCCTTCGAAAAGGAACGGGAGTTACCCAAATACGATCCTTGACAGTCTTCTATGGGATCAGCAAAGGAGGTATCACTACGTGCGTATACTCTACCCATATAGTAACAAGGGTCATCGAACGCTGTATGGTGCGTGCCACTTTCCTTATTGCACGTAAGACTCTGGAAATTCCTGAAGGTATATTTTGCCATTTGGGATTCGCCCTGTTGCACGACCCCGTTGTAAGTGTTCAGATCAATTGTCACCGACGGGCTCTGGGCGTGGGCGGTCTGCGGCCGGGGCGCGATGATGACGGCCAGGAGTGTAAGCAATAAGGCGCCTGCCCCAACCAGGGAAATAATCGGGAGTTTGGTTCGCAATAGCATGGACTTTCTCTCCTTCCTGTCGGCGACCTTCCCTGCCATAAGGCATAAGTGGTGAACAAATCCATACAGTCCTGCGGATGGAGCGTTCGCCGATTTTGGAAGCAGAGACGGAAAGACCTGCGCTGCGAATCCGGTGCATCGCGGCCGGTTATAGGGTTGTCAGATGAACGGGGAGCGGGAAGAATAGCCGCTCGAATGAAACAGCGGGGTGGGCGTGCCGCGGCGATAAGAGTGGGACCGAAGGCGCGCCGGGTGCGTTAGAGAGGATGGGGAACGGGACCCGCATCCACCTCAACCGCACTTGAGAGGGGGCTTTTTCTGGCGGCCGATTGTGGGCGAGCGCCGCACACGCATATGCGCCGATGATGACGCTGTCCGCGCTGCATGCAGTCATACCGCTCTGGCCGCCTTTCTGGGTTGTCGAACCGACAAAAATAATGAGAACGGTTCCCAGCGACGCCAGAGGGGCAAAGGGATCCTGATCGTAGATCGGTGAATCGCCGCTGTCAAGCCCAAGGGACCGATTTAGGTTACCAAAATGCTGCGAGGGCGCGTCAGGAACAGAGCGCCGATTTGCGTGCGTTGAGGTCGGTTTTCCAGTGTAATGGAGTGGAGGAGCGTCGGAATTGTGTAGGCATACGGTATGGAATCCGGCGCGTCTGCGTCCGCCCAGAAGCATCGGTCCGTTACTTTCGTAGGTTGATCGTACACGGATCGTAGATCAGATTACGCGCCTATTGGCCGGCGCTCCAGCAATTCAGGTGTGCAGGGCGACGGGCGCGAAAACGAGGGACACTTCCAAGGGCGGATCTGTTTCATGGGGAGGGGCGGTTGGGGCCGTATCAGGACAAGCCTGCCGCGCTCTCCAGGCGAAATTGAACGGTGGAGTGAGATCGTTTATCATCCTCGCAGCCGCAGCCTGGACAGTGGGACAGGCAGTTGCGGGATGGGCCGTTGCCAAGGGGACTGAGCGAGGCGCTATTCGGCGAGGGGGACAAGATGGGTGATTGCAGATACTGCGGAAAGTCTGCCGGCTTCCTGCGCAAAGAGCATAAGGCGTGCGCGGAGGCGCATGAGCGAGGGCTGAAGAGCATTCGCAAGGTCTGCGTGGATGCGGCGCTGTACGGGGTTGATGTCGACCGGCTGACCGACAGTGTGCGGTCGATCGGGGCATCCTCCTTTATTGACACGTCGGGTGCGGCGATGACGGCTGCCCTGGCGCGGGGCTGGGGGCAGGCTGTCAAGGCGGCCATGGATGACCACTTCCTGTCGAACGAGGAAAAACGGGCGCTCAATCACTACCGTGCGCAGTACAGTCTCGGCGCCCGCGATCTGGATGGCAACGGATACTTTACGCTGTTCAGGATGATGAACCTGCTGAACGCGCTGAGCGAGCACGGGGTGGTGCCGCGGTTTGACCGGCGGCAGGTGCGGCCGCCTTTCAACCTGATGAAGAGTGAGGAGTTGCTGTGGCTGTTCGGCGGCGTAGATTACCTGGAGCAGGTGACGCAGCGGGAGTTTCGGGGCGGGTCGTTGGGTGTGAGCTTTCGCGTGGCAAAGGGCGTTTACATCCGGCCGGGGGCGTTTCGCGGCCGCTCGGTGGCGACCAGCTCGATGCAGCATACCGATTCGGGCGTGCTGGGGATCACGACCAAGCATATCTATTTCAAGGGGAACAGCAAGAGTTTCCGGGTGAGGCTGGAGAAGATCGTTTCATTCGATCCGTACCGGGACGGGCTGGGCATCATGCGCGACACGGCGCGGGCGAAGCCGGAGGTGTTCAGGATGGGCGAGACCGATGCCTGGTTTCTGCTGAACATCATCGACGCGGTGATGAGTCTGGACAGGGTCAAGCTGCCGAAGGCGGGTGAGCCGACGCTGGATGATATTGTTGACGGCGATCTGGTTTGAGGGACGAGAGGGGAGGACGTACAGATGAACAGACTGTATCTCACATTCGAAGGGCCGAGCGTCGGCGAAAGCGGCGTGCCCGTAGATGCGTTTGCCCATGCGTTGACAGGTATGCAGGACGCGATGAGACTGATGGTCGAACATCTAGGAGGACGCCAGTCGGTGCCCGGGCAACCTCCCCGCTGGGCGCGCGAGCAGAGCAGTTTACAGTTAACTGCCGTGCGGTCAGGCTCGCTGATCGCCGAACTGACCTTGGCGGAGGTCGATGGGCAACTCTCCTTGGAAAACCTCGGGCAGCAGGCAATCGAAGCCATATGCAGCTGGGATGGCAGCCAAGATTCAGCACTGCCTGCAGAGGTGACCAACAGACTCGGAGCCATACCTTCTGAGCTCCCCGCGGACGTGCGGGTCTGGCTCGGTAGCGCCGATACTCCCCTTAAGACGGAAGTCAAACGACCGAGTGCTGCTGTCCGCTCTGTACCACAGAAAGAAGAGGCTCTCCTGCAGGGCTGGCTTAGGGAGGTGAACTGGCACAGGGGGACAGCCCAGCTGCACGACTATGCAGGCTCATTCGTACGTCTTCGCTTCAGCGAGGAGCACGCCGAAGATATGCAGCGTTTGGCAAGACAGCATGTGGAAGTCAGGGGCCACGGGAAATTCAACCAGAAAGGGGACTGGATGCCCGTCACCGTAGAACAGATTCGTTCTGGGCGCCCATGGGGCGAGCCCTTCGACATGGACGAATTCCTGACCGATCCGGACCCGAAGATCTTCGATCCAGACAATCTGGTCACCGCCAGCGAGCCGTTCGACGTCGATGAATTCGTCAGTATTATCCACTCCGGCCGTGACGTGGGCGGAAAGGAGTCGCCAGATTGATAGTTTTGGACACCAGCGTTGTATCTTATATCTTCAAGAAAGACAGCAGGGCCTCGTTCTACCTGCAGCAGGCTCAAGGACGCCGCGCGCTGATCTCGTTCCAGACGCTGGAGGAACTCTGGCACGGCGCTTACTTCGGAGGATGGGGCCATAAGCGCAGACATGAACTCGCCAACCATCTCAAAGGATACACGGTGATCTGGCCCAACGACAGATTGGTAAACGTTTGCGCCCAACTGCGCGCCGATCGGAAAGTTGCCGGGCGTACTTTGCAGTCGGCTGACGCCTGGATTGTCGCAACTGCCATTTTGCTACAGTGTCCGCTGGCCTCGCACGACCGGGACTTCAGCGGAATCCCCGGACTTACTGTCATACAGGCCCCTTAAACTTGCCCTCTGGCCGGTTTGCGCCCCAGCGGGTTAGGGCGTATTATTGCGCGGTCAATTAAACAGTTTAGTAAACGCGTCATTGGCCGCTGCCGCGGCAGGGGTCGGAAACGCGGGAAAGGAGCGCTGCGTAGTCGTGGCTACGAAACAGCGGGCGGAGAATGAGTTGCGCCCGGTCCGGTTTGAACTTGACTATATTCTGCACCCGGAAGGCTCGGTGCTGATCAGCATGGGGAACACGAAGGTACTGTGCAATGCGACGGTGGAGGAGCGTTTACCGCGCTGGCTGCACCGGTCTTCGCACCGGCACGGGTGGGTGACGGCCGAGTATGCAATGCTGCCGCGCAGTACGCACCAGCGGGTTGACCGGGAGACGATGCGCCCGAAGGGACGGACGCAGGAGATCACGCGGTTGATCGGCCGCAGCCTGCGGGCGGCGGTGGACCTCGACCTGCTGGGCGAGCGCCAGATCATCGTGGACTGCGATGTGATCCAGGCGGACGGGGGGACGCGCACGGCGGCGATCACGGGCGGTTACGTGGCGCTGGCGCTGGCGGTCAAACGGCTGGAGCGCAAGAGGAGGGCGAAGCCGGGTACGCTGATCCGGCAGGTGGCGGCGGTGAGTGTGGGCATACTGAACGGAAAGGCGTTTCTCGATTTGGACTACCAGATGGACCAGAACGCGGATGTTGACTTCAATGTGGTGATGACGGACAGCGGCGAGTTTGTGGAAGCGCAGGGTACGGCTGAAGGGGAACCGTTCAGCAAAGGCGCGCTCAACGCGATGATGCTGCTGGCGGAGATGGGGATCGAGGAGTTGATCCGCTTGCAGAGGAACGCGCTGGCGGAGGCTGGCTTCTAGTTTTTAGTTTTCAGTTTCTAGTTTTTAGTAACCCCTTGAAGCGTACGGGCAGTGGCATTCGGCCGTTTGCCGAGAGCTGTTTTGCTGAGAACTGGACTGTGAATACGGGAAGCGAGAGAGGGGAATAGGGTATTGAGCAGGAAGAGGAAGCGGGTTACGTTGCGCGATGTGGCGCGGCATGCGGGCGTGTCGCCGACGGCGGTTTCGTTCGCATATAATGCGCCGCACCAGTTGAGCCATGCTACGCGGGAACACATCCTCGATACGGCGGAGTCTCTTGGCTACCAGCCTCATCCGGTGGCGCGCACGCTGGCGACGGGTCGCACGAATGCGATCGGGCTGCTGGTGCCGACCAGTCTGAACTGGATGCTGCACGATCCGCTGTTCACGCATTTTCTGGGTGAGGTGGGCGCGGCCTGCGACCGGGAGGAGAAGCGGATCGTGCTGGCGTCGATGCACGAGTCATGGCGGCATGACTCGCGCCAGGGCGGCGAAGCAGTGGCGCCAATTACGTGGCTGGCCTCGATTGCGGCGGACGGTTTCCTGATGTTCAGCATCAACCGCGCCCACCCGCTGGCCGAAGCGGTGCAACGCTCGCTGCGGCCGATCGTTCTGCTCGACAGCGCCGACGACTTGCAGGCGCCGACATTCAACATTGACGACCGCGGCGGCGCGTATGCGGCGGCGCAACATCTGTTGGCGAAGGGGCATCGCCAGTTCGCGATCGCGACAATGACGCCGCGCCGCGACGGGGTGGTGATACCCTCGATCGAACGCAGAGTGCAGGCGTTTTCGCAGGCGGTTGAAGAGGCCGGATTGCCGCCGACGGCGGTGCAGATCGTACACGCGCGCGGTGTGCCGGCGGCCGGCCTCGAGTCGTTCTGGAACATCTGGCAGCTACGGAGGCGGCCGACGGCGGTCTTTTGTGTCAGCGACGTGCGGGCGCTGGGGATCCTGAGCGGCGCGCGGCGGGAGGGGATCTCGGTGCCGGATGACCTGGCGGTGGTTGGCTTTGGCGATCTGCCCGACTCTAGCGTGTCGAGCCCGCCGCTGACGACGGTTCACCGGGATATGGACTGCCAGCCGCAGCTGGCGATCCGCACGCTTTTTCAACTGATCAATGAGCAGATCAGTGAGGCTGATATCGAGTCGCCGCATATTAGCGGGACACGGCTGGTGGTTCGGGAGAGCAGTTAGGACTGCAGTTCTTAGTTTCCAGGTAACTACCAAGCCATGTTCTGTTTGTGTACTGTGTGCGGACAGCCTGGGCGGAATGTACCGTCAGTATTTGTGTAGCGGGCTCTCGATGGTCATCGCGGTGAACGTTGGGTATATATGGGAGCTGCCTCGCCTGTCTTGCCTGCGGCTGGCACATTTTCGGAATCTGCCAGGAGGCGGGGGAAGCGTGGGCCGACACGGGGCGGCACCGTCGTATTGCCCACCCACTGGCTACGACGCGAGGTTGTAGGAGAGGGG
>JAPOVP010000139.1 GCA_026708085.1 Caldilineaceae bacterium | reverse complement strand
GGCTCCGCCCCCGCAACGCCCCCTCTCCTACAACATGCCTCGCCGACCTGGTGCCGACATTGGGCGGGTGCCCAACCGAAAGAGTTTAGCCAAGCCACGTCCCGCCAGTCCCATCAAGTCCCCGTAGGTGCCGGCCCTGTGCCTGCCCTCCTGCTCCCTTACGCGTCGTCTTCACCGTCCCCCCTCAACCTCCGGTAGGGGCAGGCCTTGTGCCTGCCCTCCCCCCAAGAGCTGGGAAGCACCCGATTTTGAAACCCATGTCCTACTTGCCCGGCCAACTTCCTCAGACCCTCTACGGCCCTGGCCTGAAAAAACTCCTGTGCTCCCTAGTCAAAAAACGCTGTCTGTGCTGGAGTTCTGCGCTCCGTATCTCCGCCTGCCATCAAATGGACCTCCCCTTCCTCTCGGTCATATCTGACCTCCGAGTTTTCTAACTCGCCCCAAATGCCGGCATACCCGCTCACGAAACTTTCGCTCTCGATTCCGTCGCCCAAGGGCCTCCTGAGGCTGACATGCCACGCCGGTATCCTGAAAGCCTCAATCTGCTTTCCCCCGTAGATTTCCATAGTCGTGTATACCGACTGCCGAATCGCTGTCCTGCCATTCTCGTAGGGAAACTTCAGCGACCCGATCCAGGTCGTTTCATACGTGGCCTTGTCCGTAATCCATACCCCGAACCACTCGCCGTCGGAGTCGGCCCCGTCCGCAGCGATAATGACCCGGTATTCTCCCGCGCCCCAGTCGTATGCCCGCCGGACACCAATGAAATCACCCTCGTGTCCCGAAGATTGAGCCCATCCCTTCTCCGAATCTGCCACTCTTGCATTGGCCAGATCTCTCGTTTCCCATCTTGAAAAAACAAGTGCCTTCCCGCCTGATTCATCCGGGTGATCAAATGCATTGGTCTGCAGTCCAAGATAGAAACTAGTATTGGCAATATCGCCACTGCATAGCATCAGATACAGCCCGTATTCGTCTGAAAAGTCGCCAGGGTCGTTGTGAACTGTGAAGTCAAACGTCAACTCCCGGATCCCCTCTCGGCCGTCGCCCGCAAAATCTCGGTCCCCTCCCCACTCCCACCAGAGGTAGGCCATGTGTTCCGGCGTCTTGATTAACCTTGCCAGCCTGGGAACAGGCGTTGCCGTGGGTGTCGGCGTCGGCGTGGGCACGCCTGCCGCTACAGGTACGCTCTCAACTTCGGAGATGGCCAGGTCCTGGCCAAAGACCCACCCGGACCGACCCTCATATTCGATCTGCCACCAACTGCCGTCGAAGTTCCTCCCGGTGACGGGATGCTGTTGACCGGTCTCCAACTCCCCCATCACCGCATAAATTTTCGCCGGTCCGCGGCGTACCGTCAGGACTCCGTCTACCGTCAGGAGTGATACGACCGCAGGCTCATCATCGGCAGGCTCAGCATCCATAATCTCAGCATCGTCGGGTTCAGCAGCAGCAAGCTCGGTCCATCGCAGCCTCCCCACCATCTCCACAAGCACCGGCTCCAGTTCAGACTGCTCCTGTCCATGAATACTGGTTGCCAGTACCAGCAATGTCTCGCCATCGGGGGCGAGCAACCAGAACTGCAACCCCGCATAAGGGCCTGCCTCTTCGCCGAAGCGGATGATAACGGTCTCTTCGCCTTCCCGTAAATCAGTGACCAGTTCCACAGGCGCTCCCTCTTCCTCCAAAGCGTCTGCTCCCTCCCCTTCGATGCCCTTCTCCCCTGCCAGCGCGGCTGCGGCCTGCCCTGCAAACGCCCGCAACGACATGCCGCCGGTTTCGTATGCCAGCACCAACATGTAGTTGCTGGATCTCTGGCCGACCTGAATGCCCACTCCCGCGACCGCCTCCTCCTGCCCGCCGGTCATCCGCGAGACCAGCGCCGCAATGCCGTCTTCATCGACACGCGCACCAACTTCAGCGGAAAGTGCTGCCAGCACGGCCGCCGCAGGCTGGGCGGGATCGAAGAAGAACCATCCCGAAGGGTAGGATAGCGCCAGGTTGTGCCTTGTACTGTCGAACGCCAGCCAGCCGGAAGAGTCGGCCCGCCGCACCTCCTGTGTGTCGCCGATAGCCGTCACCAGACCGCCGTAAATCCACCCCAGACGCCCTTCATAAAAGATCTGCCACCAGTCTCCCGCACTGTTCTGAGCAACAATCGGAAAGCGTCGTCCCGCAACCGCCGTGCCGATGATGGCATGATCCGTCCCGGGGCCGCCCCGCACGTTCATCGGGCGCACTACCGATACCGCCGGGCCTGCCAGAGATTCAGGCCAAAACTGCTCCTCCCACCGCACCCGCCAGACCATCTCACGTAGCAACGGCTCCAACTCTGCAAACTCTTCATCGCCAATGAAAAACTCAAAAGCCAGTATCGACTGCGAATCCGGCGATACAAGGAGGACCTTCCAAACCCCGACAGGTGACTTCTCAGCGGAAGCTTCTCCTGCGCGATAGAGGAGTGAAATAACCTTTTCGTCGCCCGGCCGCAGCCCGGAAACGACCTCCGCATTCTCGATATGGAAGTCGGGATCTGGGTTGGTGTAGATGTCACTGAAGATCTGAAGCGCGAGTTGCTCCAGAGATAGACCGCCAGACGAACTGAAAGAGGCCAGGAATACGTTGTCAGACGCGCCGGCGCGTTGAAAGCCAACCCAGACAGTTGGTTCCGGCGCCGGTCTCCTCTCTGCCGCCCAAGTCCGTCCCAGTCCGACCCGCGCAGGGATCAATTCGCCAATGTCTGCTGCACCGATACGTTCGCCCAACGCCGCCGACAGCTCAGCCAGGTCCGTAAGCGATGGCCGGTCGGCTTCAAAAAATACCCAATCTTCAGGGTAGACAATTGACAGCTTCCGGCCCCTCTCTTCGAAGGTCGTCCATGCTGTTTCACCTTCCGCCCGTTCTTCCTGCCCCCCTCCCACCCGGGGCGCAAATGGATTGCTCAGCTTCACCATCGCAACCGCAGGCACCGGCTGTCGGGTAGCCACATTCTCCACCGACGCCCTGCCCCGTCCAGGAGGGAACGTCACCGTCCGCGCCAACACCCATCCCAGCTGACCCGCCAGCGCCGCGGCAGAGTCCATGCCTTGCTTCGTGTCCGCTGGCATGTACGCGGCCAGCCACCAGTCTCCGCTCCGGTCCGGACGGACAAGCGATATCTGTGTGCCCCCGGTGACCCAGCCGATGACGGGCAGCCCCTCACCGGGACCGCTCCGCACTCCCGTTGTACGAACAATTGCAGCTGCAACGGGAGCGGGCTGCACACCTGTGGTCTGCCCTTCCCAGCGCACGCGGTGCACGATCTCCGTCAGAAGCGGCTCCAGGCTATCGAACTCGTCGGCCAGCGTCTCAAACCTCAGCACAAGATGGGTTTCCGCGTCCGCCGATTCGACGACCACAATCCAGACAATTGTCTCCCTACCGAACGGCCCGTCGCCGCCCCCGTCGCGAAAACGAATCGAACCCGCGAATTTCTCCTGCGGGCGCAAGCCCGATACGACCCCAACGCGGTCCGGTTCGATTCCTTCCACCTGGCTCAGTTCCGATGCGATAAGCTGCAGACGCCTGTGAAGGTTCGCTCCCTTTGCAGGCACGAGCTCTACCGAGATACTGTTGGCCGCTGCCAGTTCCGGCGACTCCCTTGGATGCAGTTGATAGCCTAGGCCAACCAAACCGGCGTCACGTCTCGACTTCGGTACCGGCAGAAGCTCTCCCAAGGCTTCAGCGAGGGAGGACAGTTCCTTCCCAGCCAGAGCTGCCGCTGAATCCTCTGCCGCTGGTTCAACGAACAGCCAGCCAGGCGGGTAGGAGATCGTCAGCCCATGAGCCTTGACCTCGAATCTCTTCCAGGTGCCGGCCACCGGCAGGCCCCGTTGTTGAAGAGGAACTGCTGCGCTCGTCGCCTCCGGCGTGGCCGTGGCCCCCTGTAGGGCCGGCGCCGCGCGCAACTGTCCTGCCACTGACAAAGACGCGAACAGCAGTAAGAACAGAATCAGATAGCCATTCCTCAGCTTCTCTATTGCAATCTGCGTGCTGTCACCCTTAGCGTTCATCGAAATTCCGATCGTCCAGGAACAGTGTTGCGAACTGGCGCCGTCGACGTTACCTTCCACCCGGCCATCCCACTGTAGCCCTCACTTGCTCCATACTGCTATTCCCCGTAGGGGCACCCCTTGTGGTTGCCCTCGTGGTTGCCCCGCCCTGGAAGCCGTTAAATGAAACTCCGTATCTCTCATGGACTGGCAACATCATGGGCCTGCAGATTCCAGGTCAGACAAACGCCCCCGATATGAGGTCGAAACTCTTCCTTCTGTCCTGCACTGGCACAAGGTTGCCCTTGCCGAAATGCGTACGGCTTCTGCAATCGGCTGCCGGTAACGCAAATGGTGAACATTCGTCAATTGTTGCAGAAAGGGCAGTACGCAACAAGCACCTGAAATCCCTTAAGTCTGTTTGCCAAAGAAACATGGCAGTCCCGATACCTCGAACCCGGTAAAATCTTTCCAACCTGTCCCCGCCGAACGCTTCCGCCACCCACAGTTCAGCCTGCCTCGGAGAAGGCAGGACCTGCCGAAAATGCCACCCAATCCGGTTTCCCCGACAGGTCCATCATGGACCACTGCGCACTACACTTTGAACCGCTGCCAACTCGGTGCTATAGTGATTTTATGCACACTGAGACAACGCCAGAACCTTCAGGCAAGAACGCAAAAGACAGTCCCGATCCGAATTTCGAGTCATCATCAGGGCTCACACCGCCCCGACAGGCTCCACCTGCCTCTCCGCAAAGCAAACCCACTTGGTCGCGTCGCCGCTTCCTGGCCGCCGCCGCCGCTGGACTTGGCATACTGGTCGGCGCCTGCAGCAACGGTGAACCATCCCTGGACGCCGCCTCCCTATCGACAACCTCTTCAACACCCGGCACCTACAAAGGGTATCTGCCATGGGTTGAAATGCGCGGTCTGCGCCCCGCGGCGCCCGTCTTCACGCCGACACCGCCTAAAGCGACCCTCACACCATTCCCAACCGACACGCCGGTCCCGACCAATACAACGGTCCCGCCGACGCCCACCTACACGCCGACACCCACCGTAACCCCGTTCCCGCCCGGCCCGCCCAGTAAGCTGGGTATCTTCATCACCCGCAACCATCCCAGCGTCTTCAACCTTCTGCGCACCGGCGGCGTCGCCGTCGTTAAAACACTGGAGCTGGACTTTCGATTCGCCCGCCAGATCAAAGAAGCCGCGCCCACGACCCGCCTCATCGGGCGTATCGACCTGCCCCAGCTGCAGCTGCAGAATCTCAACGCCAAGGCCGCTGCCCAGGACTTCGTCAACCGTCTCTGGCCTATCGCCGACCATTCCGAGCGCCGCCTCTTCTACGACGGTTGGGAAGCCTACAACGAACCGGTGGCCGGTAACCTGGACGAATTCAAACGCCTGACCGAGTTTGAAGTCGAACGCACGCGGCTCCTCGCCCAGAGAGGTCTCCGCAGCGTAATCGGCAACTTCGGCACCGGCCAGCCGGCTCCCGAAATGTGGGAGCATTTCCTGCCCGCTGTCGCCGAAGCACAGGCCCACGGTGGTTGGCTGGGTTTACACGAGTATTCCGCCCCGACCATCTACTATGCCAGCACCCGTGACAACCAGGGACGCTACCCGGGCGTAGCCCCGCATGACACCGGCTGGCTGACTCTGCGCTACCGCCAATTCTACAATCAGGTCCTGAAGCCCGCCGGCCGCGCAATTCCGCTGGTCATGACCGAACTGGGGGTAGACGGCCTCGTCACCAATCGTCCGGGCCCGCAAAACGCCAAAGGCTGGCAGCACTTCCAGGAGTACTGGGCGCAGCACGGCTTCGGTTCCTGGGGCCCGGGTGCATACGTGGAGCAGCTTGTCTGGTATGATCAGGCAATGCAACAGGATTCCTACGTGTTGGGCGGCTGCATTTTCGCCCTGGCAGGCAGCCCCGGCTGGGAATCGTATGAAATCGGCGGGCATGTGGAGTCCGTGCTGCAACAGTACCTGAGCGTTCATCCGCAGCGCTAGCCGATTCAATCCTCCCCAGGGCCTGCCGGCTGACACCAAGCAGCCGGCGACTGAGAATCGCAGTTCAACGACCATCTTCCGTTACGGTGAACTCTCTGAGCGACATTCATCGCGGTCTGGCCCAAACTGGCATCTATTTCTTTATTGCGCTGGGCGTGTGGGCCGTCTGGTTCCGCATTCGCTCCCGCCCGCTCGACGGCAGCTGGTACGGCGCCGCAGTAATCGGCGAACTGCTGATGATCACCGAATTTCTCCTGGGGTGGGTGCTCTACGGTCAGGGCCTTGGCGGAAACCTGTCACGCGCTTTCGTTCACATTCTCTACGCCACCGTCGCCGTCATCACCCTTCCGGCTGCCTATCTCTATCTGAGCCGCTTGCAGGATGAAAACGTCAAGACAGTTCTTTTTGCAATCGTCTGCTTCTTTCTCATGGAGGTTGTCATTCGCGCCCGCGTCGTGGCGCTGGTATAATCCGCTCCAGGTTTGAATGCTTTCCGGTGCCGCTTTGCATGGCGCCTCCGGCAGCTTGGCAACACCGGCATCCCGCCTGGTTCAACGCCATCTCGATTCTTCAGTAACCACGCCAGGACACCATCACCTTCACCATGTCCCGTTCCGTGCTGGTACTGAACGCTACATTCGAACCTCTGAGCCTCGTCTCTGTGCGGCGCGCAGTCGTTCTGCTCCTGCGCGACAAAGCCGAGTTGGTCGAGACCACCGAACGCATGCTGCACAGCGCCAACCAGGCCCTGCCCGAACCCCTGGTGATTCGTCTCGTCCGCTACGTCCGACTGCCCCATCGCTCCGTTCCCCCTACCCGAAGCGCCGTCATTTTGCGAGACGCCTACACCTGTCAGTACTGTGGCGACACGCCGGGCAAACACTCGCTGACCGTTGACCATGTGATCCCCCGCTGCCGCGGCGGCGATCACAGCTGGACCAATCTGGCGACCGCCTGCAAGCGCTGCAACTGCAAAAAGGGTGGCATGAGCCCCCGCGAAGCCGGCATGAAACTGATACGGCGTCCGTTTGAACCCACCTATGTCGCCCTCGTCCTCTTGAGTAATCCAACCGCCGCCTCCCGCTGGGAGACTTTGATGGGCGCGGCATTCTAGCCGCGCCAGATGACCGCCCCGGCGTGCACCGACATCCCTAGCCAGCCACCCGAGATTTACATGAACAGGCCCCGACAGGAATCTTTGGACGCCGTAATCCGGCGCATTCACGACCTGAACGAGCAGTCGCTTCTGCAACTTTCCCAATATGTGGGCTACCTCAAGTGGCAGGAGGAGCTCTGGCAAAGCCTCTTGGAAGAGGAAGGCACAGACGAAACCGGATTTGCCCTCGTTTGGAAATGTGACCTGTTGGAGCTCTTCCCCAGTTCCCGCCACAGCGCTACGCGCACACCGGACCTGATGGAGGTACGTGTCGACACCGCCAGCTGCGGCCTCGTGCAGCAGCCGGCCCTGTGGCAGCATCCTCCCGTCGAAGGCAGCGCCGTGGTCGAATACGACCTGCATGTACCCCATGATGTCGACCGTCTGCGCATGCAGTTCGCCATCGGCATCCGCGACGGCGCCCAGATGGAAGACGACAACTTCTGCGCCTTCCGCGTCCTCCTCAACGGCGTGCGCATCTGGAGCAGCACCAAGCAGAGCTGCGAGTGGGAACGCTTCGTCACCGACCTGCCCAACCAGGCCGGCCAGCACGCGGTCCTCCAGCTCATGACCGACGGCCTCGGCAACAGCCGCTGGAACTGGGCAGTCTGGGCCGAGCCCCAACTCCTCGGGTACGCCGCTTTCCCGCAAGACCCCGCGAGGGAGAAGTAAGGGACACAGGGGAATCCCAATTCCTCTACCTTCGATCCCCACTCTACCTGGTGGATGACGGAGCCCCCGATGCCGGTCCTCGACGTCATTGCATGGCTTCTACTTGTCCTCTGGGCCTCACTTCTGATCGGCGGCCTGCTCCTTCGCCGGTCCCGGCCGCACAAGCCTCGCCTCCCTTCTTGGATGCAAACAGCCTCTGGGTTGACTTTACTTCTGCTGGCCTGGTACGGCTTCTTGCTCGCCCGCCCCGGCACCGAAACCGCCCGCTACGCCTTCGGCATCGCCGCCGCAACAGTGCTCATCCTTGTTGGCGGTCATCTTGCAGCAGGCGCGCTCGCGCCCGGACGGACCTGGTTCGGCATCTCCGCAACCGCCATCGGCTACCTCCTCATCGCCGCCGCCATCACGCAATATGGCCCGGCCCTCGAAGGTGTTCGCTTACTTGTGCTGGGTCTGAGTCTGCTCGTCGCCGCGCTCGCCGGCCTCGCGTTCCTGCTGCGGACGAGCCATCGCCACCCGGTCCAGACGGCGGCGGCCGCAGCCTACACGCTTCTTCTGCTCTTCGCCGCCGTCGGCCTTGCCTTCGGGCTGGCACTTACCGCCCCGCGCTTCGGCATTCTGCCAGCGGGGTTACTTCTCCTTGTCTTCAGCGATCTGACACGCCTCATCGAACTGGCTGACAGCCCGTCCCTCTTCCCGCACCTTGGGCAATCCCACGCAGACCCCAGGAGCCGGCCCCTCCTACAACTCAGCAGCGCAGCCCGCCTGATTCGCCCGCCCGCCCAGGCCCTCATCGTCGCCTCGATCTGGTCCGCTCTGCAGTATTCAGCTGGCTCACAGATCTCCGCCTTCCTCTCCTGAACCGTCCTCGTCTCTCGAACCACTCCATCAACGCGGCTGCAGCGGGTTCTGAGCGGTGAACTGCCTCCTGCGCCAGCCCTCCCGATCGCCTTCCATCCTGAAAATCCCTATCAATCCTGCAAATCCTGGTTCAGACAACCACCACCCAGGAACCTGGTACACACCCTTTTCCTCCGGCTGTTTACCTTTTCCTCACTCTTCGCTATAATGGGGCCGGTGCCTAAGCAATCCCGGGCCAAGCCTTCCCCAGTTCGAGACACACCATGTCTACCACGCACTTTCCCTTCGGCCAGGACATCGCCTGGCAGCCGAATCCCGACTGGATCGCACAGAGCAATCTGCAACAGTTCATGGACCGGCACGGCATCTCTTCCTATGACGAGCTGCTCAACCGCTCAGTCGAAGATATCGCCTGGTTCTGGGATGCGGTGATGGAGGACCTCGACATCCGCTTCGCCCAACCCTACTCGCAAACAGTTGACCTGACCGACGGCGCACCCTTCGCCCGCTGGTGTATCGGCGGCAAGATGAACATCATCCACAACTGCCTTGACAAGTACCAGACGACCGCGACCGCATCCGAGCCCGCACTCATCTTTGAAGGGGAGGAAGGCCGGACTGTCACGCTAACCTACGCCCAGCTTCACCAGGAAGTCTGCCGCTGCGCCAATGCCCTCCGCAGCCTCGGTATCCGCAGTGGTGATGCCGTCGGCCTGTACATGCCGTTGATACCCGAACTGGCTGTCGCCTTCTTGGCGGTGATCAAGATTGGCGGAACTATCCTGCCCCTGTTCAGCGGATATGGCCCTTCCGCCATCAGAAGTCGTCTCGGCGACGGCGGCGCCAAGGCCGTATTTGTTGCCGACGGTTTCCTCCGTCGTGGGCGGGCCGTGGCCATGAAGTCGACCCTGGACAATGCCCTCGACAGGGTCCCCAGCGTCCGGCATGTGATCGTCTGCAAACGGCTCCCCGCCTCCTCAACCGCCGCACAGATCCCCTGGCACGCGGAACGCGACCACTGGTGGCACGAGCTGGTCCCCCCTCAGGCGCCCGCAGCCGAAACCAGCATGACCAGTGCCGAAGACCCGCTGATGATCATCTACACCAGCGGCACAACCGGGCCGCCCAAGGGGGCCGTCCACACCCACTGCGGGTTTCCTGTCAAAGCCGCTCAGGATATGCGCCACGCCATGGACGTCAAACCCGGCGACCGGATCTATTGGATGACCGATATGGGCTGGATGATGGGACCCTGGCTCGTCCTCGCCTCCCTGCTCAACCGCGCAACCATGTTCTTCTTCGACGGCGCCCCCGACTATCCCTCGGTCGATCGCGTCTGGCAACTCTGCGCCAGGCACAGGATCACCCTACTGGGACTCTCGCCAATGCTCGTGCGGGCGCTGATGCCCCACGGAACCGACTACGTGACCCGCCACGATCTCTCACAGCTGCGGGCAGTCGGGGCCACTGGAAGCCCCTGGGGACCCTCAAGCTGGCGCTGGATATTCGATAACGTGCTCGAAGGACGCAAGCCCATCTTCAACTACACCGGCGGCACCGAAATAAGTGGCGGCATCCTCGCCGGCAGCCTGTTCAAACCGCTCAAACCTGCCGCCTTCGGCGGGCCCATTCCGGGCATGGACGCCGATGTCGTCGACGAATCCGGCAACCCGGTGCGCGGGGAAGTGGGCGACCTCATCGTCCGTCAGCCCTGGATCGGCATGACGCGCGGCTTCTGGCGCGCAAACGATCGCTATCTCGATACCTACTGGCAACGCTTTGATGGCATCTGGGTACACGGCGATTTCTGCGCCATCGACGAAGACGACATGTGGTACATTCTGGGCCGCAGCGACGACACCATCAACATCGCCGGCAAGCGCCTCGGGCCGGCTGAAGTCGAAACCCTGGTAAATGCACATCCCGACGTCACCGAATCCGCAGCTGTGGCCGTCCCCCACCCCCTCAAAGACAACGACGTTGTCGTGTTCGCCGTCCTCAAACCGGGCGTCGACGCCAGCGAACCCCTGCGCACCGCCCTGCAAGAGCGCATCACCACCGAGTTGGGACGCCCCCTCAGACCCAAAGAGGTCCGGTTTTGCGCCGCGCTCCCCAAAACGCGCAACGCCAAGGTGATGCACCGTCTTATCCGCGCCTCCTACCTGGGCGAAGACCCTGGCGACATCAGCGCCCTCGAAGACCCCGCCACCCTGCAGGCGATCCAGCAGTCGGCATGAACCTCCTCTCCCTCGAAGACGTCTCCAAGCAGTTCTCCGAACGGCTGCTGCTCGACACTGTCTCGCTCTCCATTAACGCCGGCGAACGTATCGGTCTTATCGGTGTCAATGGCAGCGGCAAGACGACCCTCCTGCGTATTATCGCCGGCCTGGAAGCGCCCGACAGTGGACACCTCACCGTTTGGGGCGGTGTGCGCGTGGAAATGGTCCAACAGGAACCCCAATTGGACGAGAGCGCCACCGTACTTGAGCAGCTCTTCCGCAGCAGCTCGCCGCAGATGCGCCTCCTGCGCGACTACGAAAGCGCCAGCCACCGCCTCGAACACGAACCGGCAAACCAGGCCCTGCAGCGGCGGCTCCTGGATCTCTCCGAGGAGATGGAGCGCACCGACGGCTGGGCCGCAGCCGCCAGCGCCAAATCTATCCTCACCAGGCTGGGAATCACCGACTTCGAGGCTCGCGTCGAAACCCTTAGCGGCGGACAGCGCAAACGCGTCGCCCTGGCCCGCGCCCTGATCGACCGCGCCGACCTCCTGGTCCTTGATGAGCCCACCAACCATATCGACATCGAAACCATCGAATGGCTGGAAACCTATCTCACCACCGCGCCCGGCGCCCTGCTGATGGTCACCCACGACCGCCACTTCCTCGACCGCGTTGTCCATCGCATCGTCGAGCTCGACCGGCGCCAGCTTGTCTCCTACACCGGCAACTACACCCGCTACCTGGAGCTCCGTCAACTGCGCCACGAACGCCTCGCCCTCCAGGAACGCCAGCGCCAGAAGCTACTCAAACGAGAGCTTGAATGGATTCGCCGCACACCCATGGCCCGCGGCACCAAGCAGAAGGCCCGCCGGCAGCGCGTCGCCGAGCTACAGCGTATCCAATACGACTCCGACACCGATCGCGTCGTCATGGCCCTGGCTACCCGCCGCCTCGGCAAAACGGTGCTTACTGCGAAGGGCCTGACCAAGTTCTACGCCGCTGCCGCCGCCGTAAATCAGGTTGACTTTGCGCTTGAGCCGGGCGATCGCATCGGCCTCCTCGGCCCCAACGGCGCCGGCAAGAGCACCTTCCTCGACATGCTGGCCGGCAGAGTCAATGCTGACGCCGGGCACATCAAGTGGGGCGAGACCGTTCGGCTCGGCTACTACGACCAGCAGACACGCGACCTCAATGACGCGCAGCGTCTGCTCGAATTTATCGAAGAGGAAGCCCCCCTGATCCAGGCGCGCGACGGCAGCCGCGTAGAGGCCGCCCAGATGATGGAGTGGTTCCTCTTTCCTCGCAAAATGCAATGGGGCCGCATCGGCAGCCTCAGCGGCGGCGAGCGCCGCCGCCTCTACCTCCTGCGCACCCTCGTCCACCAGCCCAACGTCCTTCTGCTCGACGAACCAACCAACGACCTCGACGTGCAGACCCTGACCGTGCTCGAAGAATTCCTGGACGCCTTCACCGGCTGCCTGATCGTCGCCAGCCACGACCGCTACTTCCTCGACCGCACCGTCGACTTCATCATCCCATTCGAGGACGGACGCCTCGGCAAACGTTACCCCGCCCCCTACGAAACATACCGCCGCCTGTACAACCAGGACCGGCAAGCCCGTCGCCCCGACCCCTCCCGCAACGCACCCGCGCCCGCCCGGCCCACCGCCAATGGGCAGACGGCCCCGCAACTGCGTCCCTCCGCAGCCGACAAGAAACTCTCTTGGAAGGAAAAACAGGAGTTGGCGCGTCTGGAAACGGAGATTGCCGCCTGGGAAGAGGAGCAGGCGCGTTTGCAACAGCAGATCAACGGCAGCGGTAGTGACTATCTGGCGCTGCAAAGCCTCTCAGCAGAGCTGACAGACGTCGAGTCGTCCCTCGAATCGGCCTTCGAGCGTTGGGCCGAGCTCTCCGAGCGCCAGCAAGCCTGACGCATGCCTTCAAAAGGAAACTGAAACCGGCTGCCGGCGCCTACTTGAACTCCCTGCGCAGCCCTTCGAGTGACTCTTTCGCGTAGAAATACTCGAAGTGATGGCAGCCGATAACATCCACCTGCAGGTCCGGCCAGTTGCCCCCACGCACACCCCGCGCCGACGCTACCCCGACCAGCAAATCGTTCGGCCCCAGCACCTGGTCCAACGCCTTGTCCAGGATACGCGTCATCTCCGTCTTGGAGAACAGCTTGCGCCAGTTAATCGGGCCGTCCATCTCGGTGTTTATCCCGATCTGAATATAGTACCTCACGTCCACCTCATTGCGCGGGTCATTGAGCTTCTCATACAGCTCCGCGCTCGGCGCCAGGTCCTGTATTCCCGTGGTAAGTCGCGAGATCCCAATCACCAGTAGCTGGGCCAGCAGTTCATAGTCCATCAACCCCGCCTGATTGAGTATGATCGTCGCCAGCCACGGAATGAGCCGGTGCGACTCGGCCAGCGCCGTGCCCGTGTTGTGCGCCCCCACCATGATCACCCGCTCCACAAACTGGTGCCCGCTCTCCATCTCGACGCAGACTCTGGCGACCTGCGTTCCCATGCTGTGACTGAAAATATCAAGCGGCGGACCCTTTTCGGTCCCAAATCCAAGACGGCGCAACTGCGTTGTCATCAGCAGTCCGCTCTCCCGGATGCCCGTGTTGATCGTCTCATAGTCGAAAGTCAACGCCAGGTCGTATTCGTCCAGCTCCTTCAGATGCGGCAATGCCCTCTGGACCAGCTTCTCGGTGCTGCTGCCGAATCCGTGCGTGATCAGCAGCGCACGCCGCGCCTTGGACACGTCCTGCGCCGTAACCTTCGAATAGATCGGCGCGCCGCCCGACTCCATACGGACTTGCCGCACGCCCAGGTCCGGCGGAAGCTTCTGATAAAACAGTTTATAGAAAAGAACGCGCACGGCATGTTTCGTATCGCGGACCGGTGGCTCCGCCTCCTCCTCGTCCGGCGCCGGCTTCTTGCCCGTTGCCGCCTCCGACGCCATCCGCCACTCATCCTGCAAATAGCCGAATAGCCGCCCCAATACGCCTCTCCCGCCCTTGCTATCCCTGCCTTCAGCCCTGCTCGCGCCCTTGGCGTTCACCCTTGACCACCACCGCGTGCCCGCAGAACCCGACTTCGCCGCTGCCGCATCCGGGATCGGCAAATGCGTGATCTCCACCGCCATGCGTCTTCTGTCACCGTCCTCGGACAGGTTCTGGGCATCGGTTGGGTGGCCGACCATGTAGTAATACTCGCCGTCGAACGCGACCGCAACGATGCCCGCGATATCAGGGTCATTCTCCACACTCAGCGCAATGCGCAGCGGCGACTCGGCGCTGATCGTCGCAAGCTGTTTCGCCGACGTGTCCAGAACCAGCACACCGGGCGAACCACCCCCCACACCGTGCGAAAATGAGAGCGGCTGGAAAAACGGCGCCGCTTCCGGGCTGTTCAGCCCCGGCGGCAACGAGATCGGATCCTCTGCATCCCAGGCCAGCTGCTTCAGACTGCTCACAACCAGCAGACCCCCCAAACCCGCCGGCTTCTCCACCGTGATGTCCAGGTCCGTCCCCACATTGATCCTGTTCTGTCCCTCCGGCAGGGCACACTCCTCCTGCCTCCGTAAGGCCGTGACCGTAACCTGCTTCGTAATCCAGCGATCATGCGTGTCGTCCCGCTGCACCATCAGATTGCGCACACGGGGACCGTCGTACCGGATGCCATTCATCAGTTCGGCCAGCGGCCCGAATGCCCGAGTCTGTTCCGTCCCCGGCGGTTCGTTCAGTTCCGGCATCTCCAGCACGTCAAAGGACGTGGGAACGCGCGTGGCGAAGACCTTGAAAACTGCCGTCTCATATTCGGCGCCCGGCTCCTTCACGGTCGTCTCGATGTTGTGGATGAAAAACGCCTTGCCCGGCGCCACCAGCTGGTAGGGCGCCCGCTCCGGGTAGATGCGTCGGATACCGAACTGCGCCGACAACGAGAAGGCGGTCACATAGAGATTCTCAGAGCTGTTGTTCCGAACCGTGATCCACAGCTTGCGCCCCGGCGGCAGCACGCCGTCCTGCCCCAGTGGCTCCCCGTCCTTGGGAGACGTAAAGCTGGCCCGCGTGTACGTCTGCACGTCTACGCTCAGCGCCTCTTCCATCAGCGCCATTGGCGACGGATTCCGCAGCGTGCGTACATTGTGAAAGGTCGCCAGATGGTGCAGATAGGCAGCCGCCTTCGCCGCCCCCTCTTGCGTTCGCGGCGGCCTGTCCTCCACGATCTGGACGCCGCTGCCGTCCTGGATGACGTAGGCATCGTTCTCGACAGCCACATGGAATTGCGTAAATCCATCCTGCGTGCTTCGTCCCACCGCGTGCAGGAACGGGGAAGAGGGCGCAGTGGTCAACTCCGCCAGCACAAAAGGATCGGCGCACGTCACCTCGTACATCAACCTCTGGTATCCGTACGCCGTCACCTTCGCCCTGGCAGGCAGACTGAACTCGGTGTGACGCACACCCTTGATCAGCGCGTATGACGAATCGACTCTGGATTCGATCACCTCGCCGCGGCCAAGCCCCCGGCCGTCCAGTGCCTCGCTGCCCGCCGGGAACAGCTCCACGTGGCTGCCCGGCGTCAGACCGACCGCGGCGCCGCCGCCAATGCGAATGATCACGTCATTTCCCGTATGGCCCGCCTCCTTGGCACTGATGACGTTCAGATAGGAGCCGGCATGAGGCGTCAGCTCGCCGAAGACCGCCCGGTTGCCAGGTCCCTCCAACTGCGGGATCTGCCTCGCATAAACGCCGTGGACCTGGGCCTGCACCGCGTCGTGCACCTCCCGCCAGGTCATCTGGGGATGCAACTCCTGCAGCTTCTGCAGTAGAAAATGGGTCATCGCCCCGTACCAGGCGCCGTTGGTCGGCGAACGGTACTCATGGCTCATCTCCTCATCCCGGCACCCCGCCAGCAGCACGTGCTCGCTGCCCAGCTTCCCCGACCAGTGCCGGCTGGCAACCGTTCTTGCCCCCGACGCTTCCGGCAGGACCGTGCCCACAGGCCGCGCCCGACGGTCCGCCGCGGTCCGCCGCACCGGCACAAACGCCCGCGTGCCCGAACCCGCGTGGCAGCAGTCCAGCACCACCGTCACCAGCGCCCCTCGCTCCTCGGCCGCCGCGATCAGCGCCGCCAGCTCCTTGTCCAATATATCGTAGACCGGCCTGCCTCTGTCATCCGTCGTACGGCTGTCGCTGGGCACCAGCGTCTCGTCGTAGCCGTCCGGCTCATTCGGGTCGTCGGAGATGGCCTGGGAGCCGTGCCCGCTGTAATGGAAAAACAGCTGGTCGCCGGTCCTGGCCTGCTCGATCAGCCACCGCCAGCCGTCGATTATGTTCTGCCGGGAAGGGAGCTTCTCATCCGGTTCCGCCCCCGTCGAAGTCAGCAGCCGGATATTCTCAGTCGGCACGCCCAGCCGCTGCGTCAAAAACCCGTAAATCGCCCTGGCATCGTTGGCGCAACCGCCCAGATCGGAGATTACGCTGCTTCGGTAATGATTGATTCCAACAACCACAGCAAAAAATCGCGGAGACAACATTCGCAATCCTTATTGACAAGTGAGACACGCTACGACTTCGCAAAAAGCAAGCGGACAGTTGATGGGAAATAGTACGATCTTAGCACACTGACGGCGCAATGAATAACCGGATTCCGCAGAAAATACTCTGTCCATATGTCGACAGATCGGGTACTCCAGTCGTATCGAAATCTCGACTGGGATTCAAGTGGACTGGGCGGACAGCGCAGATCTTTACTGTTTCTGCCGCTCTTACTTGTGTTTCAGAGGATTCATTCAGTCAATGGGGAAGATTGTCCGAGTTTCCAAGCGAGGAAGTTTCCTGAGGAAAGGACGCGATGACTGCATGAGTTTTACTTCGTCAATATCGAATCTGAATCTGAGGTTCGGAAACTGTTTCGACCTTTCTTCGCAGTACAACCTTTTCAGGATGCCGTGTACGTACTCGCTGCAGAAGCGAAACCGGATCAGGATCGTGATCGATAAGCCTGCCATCACAGATCGCCACGAATTGACCTAGGTGGGTCATTACCAGTTCTGCGTGTAGCTCTTTGTATGTCTCTACATTCTGATTCATCACCGATCGGTTAGGATCAACCGGAAATGGCGAAAAACCGCGGATTACTGTCTCCAAAAGTACATCCGCATTATCGCGTTCTGTGGTCACGGCCAGTTTTTCTACCTGCCTGTAAACGTACTCCGGAACATCCAGTACAACCTGTGTGCCCACTTTGTCTTACTCCGCTGAAAGCAGGTTGTCTATCAGTCGGATGCCTAAGGCAAGCCGCCATTGATAAAGAAAGTGCAAACAGGGCAGGTGCCGGAGCTTGAACGCCCAACCCGTTAACTCGGAATCGGACAATTCATCGAAACTCTATCTGTCTCGTTGCTCCAACTCCCTACCCTGAGCTTACCACTCAGTCGTGGCCGCACCAACCCTCACTCTCCCCGCGTCGACCTCCCCTGCTCAAACCACGCCGGCGGCTCAGGCAACGACGCCGCCAGAATCTCGCCAAACTCCTGTCCTTGCCGCGTCTCAGTCAGACCGCCCAGCAGCGCAAACTCCGCTTCAATCGCTTTCCGCCGCCCCTGCGCATCTTCCAGTCGCTCTGCCGAGTTCTCGCCCGCCAGCGCCACCAGCAGCGCCAGACGTCGGATCGGTGCAACGTCCTCCCAAGCCAGTGGACTCTCCGAATCCAGCGTCCACGCCTGTGTCTGCGGCTCGCCGCTGCCCGGATGATGCCAGCGCAACGCCAGCGTGCCCAGCGGACCCGCCGCCCCCGGCCGCGCCTTCAGCCGGTATACGACCGTGTTCTCCTGGCCCACGTGCAACTCCGCGAAATCCTCTTCGTCATCCTCAAACGACTCGTTCGCGGCCGCCCGGTTAAGATAACCGACCAGGCGCCACGCCTCCACCGTCTCCGCGTCCCAGGTGACCTGCGCACGCGCTTCGTCCGCCGCCGGGCTGAAAAGCTGAGCAAAGGAGTCCGCCGTCAGCAGGCCCTGCGCCTCCTCCGGAGAATACACATACCGGTACCAGCCGTCGCCGTCGTTGCTCACCTGCTCCAGCAGATCGTCGTTGTAGTTCGCAATCCCCACGCCCACCGCGACCAGCCGGATCGGGTTGGCCTCCGCCCGCTGCCCGCCCAGAGACGCAATGATCGACTCCGCCCGCGTGTCCCCCACGTTGGCAACACCGTCGCTGACGAAAAAGACGTAATGCAGCGCGTCGGGGTCCCGTCGCCGCCCCTCCAGCGCCAGCTCGTACCCTTTCCGCAGGCCTGCCTCGGCGTTCGTGCTCTGGTTCGGGCGGAAACCGCGCAGCGAACTGGCCAGCGCCGGGTCATCCGGGGCCGCGTGCCGCACCGTGTACTCCCCCAGCACCACCTCGGAAAACTGCACCAGAGAAATCCTGTCCTCTGCCGCCATGCGCCCGATCAGCGCCTCCACCAGCGTACGCGCCGTCGCCAGCTTGTTGTCCTCGCCCATCGAACCGGATGCATCCAGGACCACCGATACATAACGCTTCGACGGCATCTCCGCCGGCGCAGCCGCGCTGAGCCCCATCAGCGCCAGCCAGGACTCCGGGTTCAGGGGATCCCTTGTCACGGTCAGATCGAGATGAAACGTCTCCTCGCCTTCGGGGCGCTCGTAGTCCCACCGCAGCGCGTTCAGCCACTCCTCAACCCGTACGTCCCCGGGTTCGAGAATATAGCCCTGCCTCGCAAGCGCAAGCGACCGCCGCCAGGAAGCGTCGTCCGCATCGAGTCCAAAGGTCGATGTCGTTTCCAGGCTGGTAGGAACCACCGGCGGCAGCTGCGCCTCCGGTTGGCGACCGCGCCGGTCACCGCGGCCCGAATGGGGTGCGGGCCGCTCAGGGCTGGAACTCAGAGAGGCGGACTGCAACGCCATCCGGCCGTCCGACGCCCGCCTGCTCGAACTCGGAACAGCAGCCTGCTCCGCGCTCTCCGCCGGCGCCATCGCCGCCGCACAGCCGGCCCAAAGAAGCACCAGCAGCCCCAGGAGCGGGACATGCCAGCTGCGTCTAAGATTTCTCCAACCGCACTCGCGGTTCATTGGTCTGTTTCTGGTCGCACGGTCGACACAATGTACCATCATTGCCCTCCTTGTCGTTATCGACCCCTCCGTCTTTCGACCGATTGCGTCAAGTCGAAGGAGTCGCGCGCCTGGTCCTATGCAGTTGTCAAAGGGGTTCTCCGGCGGCCTGATAACTGCATCCAATGTGGCCTGCCTGACAACTGTACGGCCCGGGGCAACAATAGGTTTCCCGATCCTGGCAATTGTTCCTGAATCTGGGTTCTGTGGAGCTTGTGCTGGTTCGCCTGCGCCGGTCCGGGCAACCGGTTTCGCTGCAGGTTTTATCGAAGCGCCCGGAGAGGAAAATATCTCAATCCACTATCCACTGCACTTTGCGCTCGCCTCAGCCGCTTTCAGTAGTATACTCAAACAACGGGTCCCAACCGGCCGGCCCATCCGGCAGCAGATCAAACAGATGCCACACGCCGCAGTACAGATCACCCGGCCCGAACGAGTCCTTCGCGACCCGCACGATCCTCCCGTCTGCGTTCTTCCGAAATACCGAAACCCCCGGCTGGTATCCCGACAGGAATTCCTCTTCCTCCCAACGGAAGCCCATATCCTCAATAAACGTCGTCCCCTCCGCAGAGTACATCGGAAACTCCCAGCCCCGCCTCCTCGCAAATGCCTGCTGCACTTCGGGACCGTCAGGCGAGACCACCACGAATGCCGCCCGGCTCTGCAAATGTTCCCACTCGCCATTGAAACCGTCAGCCCACATCGTACAGTTCGAGCAGCCGGTCCCCATGTTGTGAATAAGGATGAGATCTTCGCTGTCACCAAACAACTCCGAGAGTCTCACCGAGCCGTCCGTGCTTTTCAGCTCATAATCCCTCACCGGCTCCGGTGGCAGCTTTCGCCGCAGATTCACCAGCCTACGTCGAGCCCCGTCGAGCTCCTTTTGGGCAGCGGCGATCTCCCTTTCCAGCGCTAACCTGCTCTCAGACAACCTGCCCTCCCTGCACTGTCGTTCATCCCAAGCGCTAAATCTACTCCCCGGCGTAACTGGAGATTCGGGCGCGATTCTCTATTTGCAGTGGCTGCGGCAATTCTTCTTTTTTGTCAGTTACCATCTCGGCAAACCGGCGCCCCTGCGGCAATACTCGGCTATCATAAGACCCTACAGACTTGTTGAAGGTTTCAACAGCCCGATTGAGCCTTGTGCCCACATCCTTGAAGTGATCCATAAACGTCATCAACCTCTTGTGCAGCTCCTGCCCCTCGATCAAAATGCGTTCAGCATCTTCGGCAATGCGCTGGCGCTGCCAGCCATTGGCAACAGACCACAACAGCGATATCAGCGACGCCGGCGTAGCGATGGCAACCCGCCTATGCATGGCGTACTCAATCAGTTCAGGGTTGGCGTTCAGCGCCGCCGACAGAAACTGGTCGCCAGGGACGAACATCACCACAAAATCCAACGACCCTTCCACCTTCGCCCCATACTCCTTTTTCGCCAGATCGTCCACCTGCGCCTTCATGGCGCTTGCGTGCCGTTTCAGTGAACTGTCTCTCGCCGCCTCATCGTCCGCCTGCTGCGCCTCCATGTATGCAGCCGTCGACGCCTTGGCATCGATGACCACCGTCCTCTGCTCCGGCAACCGCACCGTCAGATCGGGTCTGCTCTGTGAATCCCCAATCGCGGCCTGTTCCCTGAAGTCGCAGTACTCTTCCATCCCCGCCAGTTCGACCACTCGCCGCAGCTGTACCTCGCCCCAGTTGCCTATCTGCCTGTTGTCGGTCAGCGCGCTGGACAGCTTGCCGGTCTCAGTCGCAAGGTTTTCGCTCCTCTGCGCCAGCAAATTTATCTGTGGGTTGAGCTTCTCGTAGTTCTGAGTGAGAGGCTTGACCAGCGCTTCAAACTGCTCATGACGCTGCTTGAAATCGCCCTTGGCCGCCTCCAGCGTCTTGCCCAGATTCTCCTGCGCCAAATCCATAAACTGGGAATTGTTCGCCTGCAAAGCCTGACTGGCAGTGGCCTGGAATCTCTCATTCAACTGTTCCTTGGCCATCTCCACGATTTTCTCGGCACTATTGCTTTGCTCCAATTGACCTTTCAGTCCAGCGTTCTCTTCTCGTAGCGAGGCTTTCTCCTTCACCCAATCCGCCTCCATCCTCGCCAACCTGCTCTTGGCACGGGACCCCTGCACGATCCAAATGGTTGCGCCCCCCAAGAGGCACCCTGCCACGATGCCAACAATGATTTCAACGATGCCTTCCATCTGCCACTCCTCACTTATACGTTATTCAGCCTTTGGGAAACGCCAAAACCATGCCTTATCACGAATCCCATCAGGTCAAGTTTCAGACACGCGTACTTCCCCAATTCGGAGCGATGCACTCACACTTTCGCCCTCCGATCAGCCACAGCCCGCACCAGCGCCGGCAGCACCTCCCCGCTCTTGCCCTGCAGAAAAACGTCGGCCATCGACGAGATAGGACCCGGCTCCGGGTTCACGTCAATGACCGTAGCCCCCGCCTGCCTGGCAATCAACGGCAACTGCGACGCAGGATACACCAACCCGCTCGTGCCCACCACCAGCATCACACTGCACCGATGGGCCGCCGTCGCCGCCTCTTCCACCGCATCCCAAGGCAAACTCTCGCCGAACCAGACCACGCCCGGCCGCACTAACTCACTGCACAACCCGCACGAGGGCGGCAAATCTGCGCCGCGCTCTTCTGCCGTCAGATTGTGCGGCGCCGCGCAAGATGCGCACCGGAAACTGAACAAACTGCCATGCAGGTGAAGCACGTCCACGCTTCCCGCCTGCTCGTGCAAACTGTCCACATTCTGCGTCACCAGCAAGAAGCCTTCGCATAGTCCAGCCAGCTCCGCCAGCGCATGATGCCCCAGATTCGGCGACGCCGCTTCCAACTGCTCCAACCGCCACATATACCAGCGCCACACCAGACCCGGGTCCCGTGCAAACCCCTGCGGAGTGGCCAGCTCCTCGGCATCAAACTCGCTCCACAAACCGGTCTGCGCGTCACGAAAAGTCGGCACCCCCGACTCCGCACTCACCCCCGCCCCCGTCAAACACACAACCGCAGCATCAGCCGGAATAAACCGCGCGGCCCTGACGATATCCTCTCTCATACCCCCCATCCACCCCACCCCAAACCTCTGCCTTGACACCAACCACCAACCACTGACTAGGCCCCGTTGACATTTCGTCTGAGCCAAATCAGTGTAGAAGCAAAATGCAAGAAAGCGATGAAACGACGTGCGAGTTTTTCATAGCGAGTGGAAATGCGTC
>JAPOVP010000151.1 GCA_026708085.1 Caldilineaceae bacterium | reverse complement strand
CGACTCCCCCTTCCCCCCAGACCGCTGCGGTAGGGGCAGGCCTTGTGCCTGCCCAGGACCGCCCTCCCGCATCGACTCCCCCTTCCCCCAGACCGCTGCGGTAGGGGCAGGCCTTGTGCCTGCCCAGGCCCGCCCACACCCATCGACTCCCCCTTCCCCCCAGACCGCTGCGGTAGGGGCAGGCCTTGTGCCTGCCCAGGACCGCCGCCACCCATCGCCTCCCCCTTCCCCCCGAACTACCATAAGATACCCTCTGACCCCTGATCCGGCTTTGGGGCCTGGCATACTTAAGGAAATACGCCAAGCCGTTACAATTCAATAGAAACCGTCGCGTGCAATTTGGTAGAGAACCGCCTTTCCCTGCCCTGACTCTATACAGGATGCCATCATAAACGTACCCGTCTGGACCCACGCCGCCCGCCTCGCCGCACAGGCCCCGCCCGAACGCAACCGCTACGTCGATTTCCTACGCGCCGCCTCTATATGCCTCGTCATCCTCGGCCACTGGCTGCTCGTCGCCCCCTATACCCAGGACGGCCAACTGGTCTACGGCGACCTCCTCACCCTCGTCCCCTGGGTCCGCTGGCTGACCTGGCTTTTCCAGGTCATGCCCATCTTCTTCCTCGTCGGCGGCTACGTCAACGGGCTCGGCTGGCACGCCGCCCAACGCCGTCAGGAAAGTTACGCCTCCTGGCTGGCCCACCGGCTGCAGCGGCTCATCCTGCCCGTCCTCCCCGTCCTCGTCGCCTGGACCCTGATCAGCCTGGCCTGGGTCCTCCTCGACCCCGACCCTGTGCACCTGAAGATCATCTCCCAGGTCGCGATCGTGCCCGTCTGGTTTCTCGTCGTCTACACTCTTATTGTCCTGCTCGTTCCCCTCGCCCACCGCGCCTGGCAACGCTATAAGCTCGCCTCCTTCTGGGCGCTTGTGGCCGCCGCCGCGCTTTTGGACCTGCTCGCCCTCGGCGCCGGCTGGCGGCTGCTCGGCTGGCTCAACTACCTCGTCGTCTATCTCGCAATCCACCAACTCGGCTTCGCCTGGCAGTCCGACCGCATAGGTGGACCGCGGCGCTGTCTCCTGTGGGCCGCCGGCGGGCTGGCCGCACTCATCGCGCTCGTGAACTTCGGCCCCTATCCCTTCAGTATGGTAACCGTCCAGGGAGAAGAGATCAGCAACAACATGCCGCCAAATCTGACCATGCTGGCGCTGGGCGCCGCCCAAACCGGCCTCCTCCTCGCCCTCGAAAAGCCGGCCCGTCGCCTGCTCGAACGCGGCGCCCTCTGGACGACAACCGCGCTCATCAACGGCATTATCATGACCATCTTCCTCTGGCACTTCACCGCCCTGATGCTCGTATCCGGCCTGGCGCTGCTCACCGGCGTCGGCCTCTCTTTCATCCCCGGCACAGACGCCTGGTGGCTCACGCGCCCCCTGTGGACCGCCGCCCTTGCCCTCACACTGGTCCCCTTCGTAGCCGCCTTTACCCGATTCGAACGCAACGGCCCGTCGCCCCGCCGCGCTGCACCCCCGGCCTGGCAACTCCTGCTCGGCTGCGCCCTCGTCAGCTTCGGCCTCGTCCCCCTCACGCTACACGGCATCCCCACCGAAAACTGGCCCGGCATCAACCTCATCGCCCTCGCCCTCCCCTTCATAGGCGCCGCCCTTGTCTGCTTCAACCCCCCGCGCACGCGTAAATCGGCGAATGAGGAATCCCCATGGCAGAATCCAACCGACCGTAAGGTATACAACGCCACGCAAACGGATGCTCTGAAAATCGAACGCGGCACCGGCAACATTTTCGCCGACCTGGGCCTCCCCAACGCCGAAACGCACCTGCTCAAAGCCCAACTCGTCACCCGCATCGAAAAGATCATCCGCCAGCGCCAACTCCAACTGCCCGAAGCAGCCGCAATCCTAGGCCTCTCCCACCCCGCCCTATCGCGCCTCCTGCGCGGAAACTTCCGCGAACACTCCGTGGAGCATCTCCTCCGCCTGTTGACCGCCCTCGGTCGCGACGTGGAGATCGTCATTCACGATCCAACGCCGCTCGCAGAAGGTGAAACGGATGGACTTTCAACTACGCAGCTAAAGGGTAAGCTCACTATCGCCGCATGAACACCAGTCGAGAGTCCCGCCCCACTCCCGGCGGACCTCTTCCCCGCGGCGTCCATGCGCATCTCCCCATCTGCCACGCTGCCGAGCAGACACCACCCGCCTCGCGCCACGATGGCAATGATGTAGGGGCACTCCTTGTGTGTGCCCTTGTCCGCCCACCCCCATCGCCTCCCCCTTCCCCCCACCCCCCCGTAGGGGCAGGCCTTGTGCCTGACCTCGCCCCCCTCACCCCCCGCGGCATCCCCACCCAAACCTGGCCCGGCATCAACCTCCTCGCCCTCGCCCTCCCCTTCCTCGGCGCCGCCCTAATCTGGTTCACCCCCAAGCGCACGATCGCCCCCGACGACTAAAAGATCCAAACACCGATATCGCCCTCCCCCTTCCCCCCAAACGCCCCCGTAGGGGCACCCCTTGTGGGTGCGCTGTCCTGCCCCTTCATAGGCGCCCCGCGCTCGCGTAAATTGGCGCATGAGGAACCCCCGTGGCAAAATCCAACTGCCCGAAAGGAATACATCGCCATGCAAACAGATGCACCGAAAATCGAACGCGGCACCGGCAATATTTTCGCCGACCTGGGCCTCCCCAACGCCGAAACACACCTGCTCAAAGCCCAGCTCGTCACCCGCATCGAAAAGACTATCCGCCAGCGCCAACTCAAACAACTCGAAGCCGCCGCACTACTGGGCCTCTCCCAGCCCGCCCTCTCGCGCCTCCTGCGCGGAAACTTTCGCGAACTCGCCGTGGATCATCTCCTCCGCCTCCTAACCGCGCTCGACCGACCTGTGGCATTACCACCCCGATCTAACCACCATAGATAAAGAATGGCGTTCTTCGCATCCCTTCGCGGAGAGAAAAAGGTGTCCACAGCATCCCCTCGCCAAAACCTGTAAGGGCACCCCTTGCGGGTGCCCTCCTCGACAGCGACCATAACCACTGACCCGGACAGACCTGCGAAGACAGATGTCCGCGGTGTAGTTCTTGTCGTTAACTTTCCGTACGGAAACAGTTCAAGCGTAAGGTATACTGTAGGGAACAAACTTACTGAGCGCAGCCAGTGAAACTGCCCGTCAGGACCGACCAGGGACCACACCACCATGAGAACCAGGCTTGACGCCATCACCATCAAAGGGTTCAAGACCATCCGCGAGCTGAACGACTTCAGCCCCGGCCCCCTGACCGTTCTCATCGGCCCCAACGGCGCCGGCAAGTCCAACTTTATCTCCTTCTTTCGCGTCCTCAATTACTTGGCGGTCGACCCCTTCTCGCTTCAACGCTATGTAAGTCAACAGGGCGGCGCCAGCAAACTTCTGCACGACGGCCCGGCTGTTACTCGCGAAATCAATGTCCGGCTCAGGCTTCATTCAAACGCCGGCGAGATCGATTACGAATTCCGCCTCGCCTTTGCCGCCGGTGACTGGCTTGTCTTCGACGATGAGCGCTATCGAATGTCACGAGCAGACCAGCCCACAACAGCATCTTGGCAAACACTGGGAGCAAGCGATCAGAATTCGCAACTACTAGATTATAGGACGAGAGACGATACCGCAGATACCATCATTGCGGCTCTGCTAGGGATGTCCGCCTTCCAGTTTCACGACACTTCGGAAACTTCTCGGATGCGTACCAAGGCGGATGTGAGTTTTGGTAACCTGTTTATGCCTGACGGCAACAATATCGCGGCTGTCCTATACTACCTGAAGAGAAACGAGGGCAATTGCTACCGACGCATCGTCGAAACCTTGCGGCTGATTTTGCCCTTTTTCTCTGATTTTTTCCTGGAACCCGACAATGATTTCCTGCTGCTAGCCTGGCGTGAACGCGATAGCGATCAGATCTTTCATGGCTCGCAGGCCGCGGACGGCATGTTGCGCGCCATCGCGCTCGTCACCCTGCTACTTCTGCCGGACAAGATACTGCCCAATCTCCTGATCATCGATGAACCCGAGCTTGGGCTCCATCCCTTTGCCATCAACGTGATAGGCGGACTGATCCGAGCCTTGTCTGAAAAGGTGCAAGTGATCGTCGCCACCCAGTCCACCGCCTTCGTCGACTGCTTCGAACCTGAGGACATTGTCGTAGTCGAACGCGAGGGCCGCGCGTCTACCTTCCGGCGCCTGCAGAATTCCGAAGACCTGCAAGAGTGGCTCAAGGACTATTCCCTCTCCGAACTGTGGGAAAAGAACGTGATCGGGGGCCGCCCCTGATGTACGTGAGGCTGAATTTTATAGTGGAGGGACAGACTGAAGAGACCTTTGTTAATCAGACCCTGAAGCCACACCTGAGCCGTTTCTCAGTCGGCGTGAGTGCCCGTGTTGTTACAACGAGTAAGAACCGAGGTGCCAAAAACCGCGGCGGTCTCAGCACCTACCCCAAGGCCAAAAGGGACATCACCCTCTGGATAAGACAGGACAAAAACCCGGACGTCCGCTTCACCACCATGTTCGACCTGTAGGGCCTTAAGGCTGACTTTCCCGGCTACAACACAGCGGCGACAAAAGCCGATCCCTACCAACGCGTGAGAGCTCTAGAAGCAGCCCTTGGCCATGACATTTCCGATTGGCGTTTCATCCCATACATTCAGTTGCACGAATTCGAGGCGCTGATACTGACCGACCCTCGGCAACTCGCCTCCCAGTTTGACAACTGTGACGAAGGAATCGCAAGACTTGAGACAATGGTTTCTCGTTTCACTTCCCCCGAACATGTCAACGACAACACCGACACCGCCCCGTCGAAACGCATCATCCGCGAAATACCTGAATACCAAGGCAGAAAAGCATCAGCCGGACCGATTGTGGCCGCAAAGATCGGGCTGTCCACACTCCGTTCGCAATGCGCACATTTTGCCCAGTGGCTTGACAAACTGGAAAGCCTGGCGGCAGGAAACTGACATCCCACCGAGCTCGTCATCGCCCTGAGCGTCGAACACTAAGCGTCCGCAGAAACTCCCCCAAATTCGCCCAAAATCCGCCCCCAATCCGTGCTATAATAACCCCCCCAAAACGCGCCCAACCTCAGCACGTCTGAGAACGAGCAACCCATACTTCACCGAATCGGAGAACCCGCAACCCAATGAACGCACCCAAACCAACCCGCCACGCCCCAAGTAACCACCGACAGCAGCCGCGAAAAAACGCCAAAAAGGCGCGACATATGTAGACTTGGCGCGACTTTTGCATACAAAACGCGACATTTGTCGACATACCACACCCAAACCCGTCAACGCCCGTGGCCTCTCGCAAAACACTCGTAAACGCTCATAAACGCTCGTGAACTCTCATGATCTCTCGTACAACACTGCCCGACTCTCGTACAACGCTCGAATCGACCCTCCAGCGCCAGGAGACCTCCACCATCCAGAAAACCTCCAAAAGTCCGTCACATACTGAATCAGCCAAACCGCGGCGCCCTAATCACAGCCCATCCCTCAAATCCCCCCAAATCACAGTTCAGACAATCACTTGCCAGTCAGACCCCACTAAAAACTAGAAACTCAATACTGAAAACTAAAAAAACTGCCTTACCCCCTTGACAGAGCACCAAGATTAGGCTATCCTTATTAAAGATTTAGTCAAGGATAAAAATATATTTATGGGCGTATGAATTTACCCCCGTCTGAGGCCGAAGTATGCTGAACACACAAACCCTATGGCAAACCTTACTGCCACCCGGATCACACGCAAGACTGACACCCACCATCCTCCTGCTCCTCGTCGCCACCCTGCTAACCACAGCCTGCGGCCGTGACCGCGAACCCGCCACCACCGAGGCCGCCGCCGAATCCCCCGCAGCCGCCGAGCAACAACCCCAACCGGACACCCCCGCCCCCACAGGCGTCCGCGCCGACGGCACCTTCCGCATCGTCGCCACCACCACCCAGGCCAGCGACCTCTCCCGAATCCTCGCCGATGGCGTCCCCAACATCGAGATCACGCCCCTCATGGGCGCCGGTGTCGACCCCCACCTCTACCAGCCCACCGAGTCCGACATCCGCGCCATGAACGCCGCCGATATGGTCGTCTACAGCGGCCTCCACCTCGAAGGCCAGTTCGACGCCGTCTTCGCAGCACTGCGCGAACAGGGCACCCTGATCTACACCCTCTCCAAACCCGTCAAAGACGCCGGTTTCGTCATCGGCGGCTTCGGCGCCGACGAGACCCAATCCGGCACCGACGACCCCCACTTCTGGTTCGACCCCCGCAACTGGGAGCTCACCGTCGCCGACCTCGCCCAGACCCTGGCCGAGCTCGATCCCAACAACGCCGACACCTACACCGCCCACGCCGGCGCCTACAACGAACAGCTCCGCCTGCTCTTCACCTGGGCCGACGAAGGCATGCGCTCCGTACCCGAAGCACAGCGCTACCTAGTCACCTCCCACGACGCCTTCCAGTACTTCGGCGCCGCCTTCGGCTGGCAAATGGCCGGCATCCAGGGCATCAGCACCGAAGACGAGACCGGCGTCGGCGACATCCAGCGCACCGCCCAATTCGTCGTCGATCAGCAGGTCCCCGTCCTCTTCGTCGAAAGCAGCATCTCGCCCGACACCATCGAAGCCGTCCAGGCCGCCATTGAAGCCAAAGGCGGCACCGCCCGCGTCGGCGTCCGCGAACTCTACTCCGACGCCATGGGCATGCCCGGCACCTTCGGCGGCACCTACATCGGCATGATCGCCGAAAACGTCTACACCATCCTGCAGTCCTACCGCTGCGCCGGTGCCCCCGCCACCATCCCCGACTGGCCGGACAGCATAGACTTACGACCACCAGAGGAGTTGCTTGCAGCAAACTGTGACACTGAAGAACCGTAACCGCAGTGCGCTGGTCACGCCCATCGTTCATCAGGGCCGCGCTCCCTCCCCCGAGAGCGCGGCTGGACAGCTACCGCCGGCACAACGAAGAAATCTGGCCGGCGCCCTACCCGCCGCGTGACCCGAATTTACCAAATGGAAAGACCGGCAACAGCCCGCGCAACCGGTCCGCCCGCGCCCGCAAGGAGAGCACCGACGTGAGCGTCCTCAGCGGAAACAGTCCGCATGACGACTCCAATACGGCCCTGGAGATCGACGATCTGACCGTGGCCTACAACAGCAAACCCGCAATCTGGGACATCGACCTGCGCGTGCCCGAAGGCGTCCTCATGGCCGTCATCGGCCCCAACGGCGCCGGCAAGAGCACCTTGATCAAGGCCGCTCTCAAGCTCATCCCCCGCGCCGCCGGCACAGTCCGGTTCTACGGCCAGCCCTACGAACACGTCCGCGGCCTCGTCGGCTACGTCCCCCAGCGCGGCAGCGTCGACTGGGACTTCCCCACCACCGTCCTCGACGTCGTCTCCATGGGCCTCTACGGCCGCCTCGGCTGGATCCGCCGCCCCGGCCAAAGCGAACGCGAGTCCGCCATGCACGCCCTCGAACAGGTCGGCATGCAGGACTTCGCCGACCGCCAGATAAGCCAGCTCTCCGGCGGCCAGCAGCAGCGCACCTTCCTCGCCCGCGCCCTCGTCCAGGACGCCCGCATCTACCTCATGGACGAACCCTTCGCCGCCGTCGACGCCGTCACCGAACGTGCCATCATCACCATCCTCCGCGAGCTGCGCGCCCGCGGCAAAACCGTCGTCGTCGTCCACCACGACCTCCAGACCGCCCCCGAATACTTCGACTGGGTCACCCTCCTCAACGTCGAAATCGTCGCCACCGGCCCCATCGCCACAACCTTCACCCCCGACAACCTCCGCCAAACCTATGGCGGCCGCGTCGCCTACCTCCACGAAGGCCAGCGCATAGCCGGCCTCGAAGAAGAATAAATGCAGCACCTTATGTCTCAGCGTTTCGCAGACCCCCGTAGGGGCACCCCTTGTGGGTGCCCTCGTACAAGCACCAATTTCGGACCGCACCCTCCAGAACACTTCATGGATCAATCGGGGTGTTCTTCGCGCCCCTTCGCGTCCCTTCGCGGATAAAGGTGTTCACAACCACCATGCCCAAACCCAACACCTCCGACCGCCGCATCTGGCTCCTCATCACCGCCACAGCCATAATCGCCGCCCTCTTCATACCCTTCAGCCAACTCGTCCTCCACGTCCAATACGACTACACCCTGCGCACCGTCGCCCTCGGCGGCGCCCTCCTCGGCATCGTCAGCGGCGTCCTCGGCTGCTTCGCCGTCCTCCGCCGCCAGAGCCTCCTCGGCGACGCCCTCTCCCACGCCGCCCTCCCCGGCGTCGCCATCGCCTTCCTCCTCGCCGGCCGCGACCTCGGCCTCCTCCTCATCGGCGCCGGCGTTACCAGCTGGCTCGGCGTCTGGTTCATCCGCCTCGTTACCGGCACCACCCGCATCAAGCAGGACGCCGCCATGGGCATCGTCCTCGCCGCCTGGTTCGCCGCCGGCATCGCCCTCCTCGTCTACATCCAGGCTCGCCCCGACGCCAGCCAGGCCGGCCTCGACACTTTCATCTTCGGCCAGGCCGCCGCCATCGTCGAACGCGACGTACGCCTCATCGCCGCCGTCGGCGCAGTATCGTTCATCGTCCTCGCCCTCTTCTGGAAAGAGTTCAAACTCATCACCTTCGATCCCGAATTCGCCGGCGCCAGCGGCTTCCGCGTCAACCTGCTCAGCATGACCCTCTCCACCCTCATCGTCGTCGCCATCGTGCTCGGCCTCCAGCTCGCCGGCGTCATCCTCATGGTCGGCATGCTCATCGCCTCCGGCATCGCCGCCCGCCAGTGGACCAACCAGCTCGGCCAGATGGTCATCCTCTCCGCAGTCTTCGGCGCCTTCGCCGGCGGCGCCGGCGCCATCGTCAGCGCCGTCGACGCCGACATCCCCACCGGGCCCCTCATCGTCGTCGTCGCCTTCCTCCTCGTCGCCCTGTCCCTCGGCTTCGCCCCCGGCCGCGGCCTCGTCTGGACTCTCCTGCGCCAGCGCAGCGACCGCCGCCGCTTCGCCGCCCAGACCATCCTCCAGGACCTCTACCACTACGCGCTCGACCACGGCCGCGCCGACCTGCCCGCGCCCGAACCCTTCCTCCTCGGCGTCCGCGGCGCAACCGCCCGCGAAGGCCTGCGCCAGCTCCTCGCCCGTGGCCACGCCCAGCGCAGCAACGGCGCCTGGATGCTCACCCCCGCCGGCATCGAAGCCGCCGCCCGCGACGACCGCAACCACCAGCTCTGGTCCCTCTACCGCCAGTACGCCGACGACCTCGACCTGCCCGTAATCGCCGAAGACCGCCAGCAAGACATCGCCGACGCCCTCCCCCCCGAGTCCGTCGCCAAACTCGAATACAAACTAGACACCATCCGCAACGCCGCCGCGACTCCCCCATCAGGGTCACTGCCGGCCAGTGAAGTTACTAAAAACTAACTACTAAAAACTAGAAACTCCCGCCCCATGTTTTTTCTCGAAGAATTCATCATCAATCTGCTCCTAAACTTCATCGCCCGCGAAGACCTCAACGCCTTCCTGCGCAACCCCCAGCACACCGCCACCATCGTCGGCAGCCTCATCGCCGTATCCGGCGCCCTGCTCGGCACATTCCTGCTCCTGCGCGGCATGTCCCTCACCAGCGACGCCATCAGCCACACCGTCCTCCTCGGCATCGTCGTCGCCTTCATCCTCATGGGCTCCGTCTTCGGCCAGCATCCCGATCTCTCCTCCGTCTGGCTCATCGTCGGCGCCGCCGCCGCCGGTGTCGCCACCGTCCTCCTCACCGAGCTCATCTATCGCTCCGGTCTCGTCAAACAGGATGCCGCCCTCGGCCTCGCCTTCCCCCTCCTCTTCGCCATCGCCGTCATCCTCGTCTCCCGCGTCGTCAGCGACGTCCATCTCGACGAAGACGCCGTCATGGTCGGCGAAATCGGCGTCGCCTGGGCCAACACCAACAGCCACTGCCTCAGCGGCTGCGAGTCCGTCACCATCACACCCGACGACCCCCGCGCCGAAACAACGCGCCAGTGCACCAACTGCCGCAACCTCGGCATCAGCCCCCGCGACGACAAGGCCGAGTTCACCCAGATCTGCACCAACTGCGGCCACTACACCCCCGCACAGGCCTGGCAGGCCGGCTTCACAAAACAGGAACCGGTCCTCGTCTTCTGGCCCAAATCAATCACCGTCATGGCAGTGCTCACGCTGCTCACCCTTCTCGCCATCGTCCTCTTCTACAAAGAGCTCAAACTCTCCACCTTCGATCCAACCCTGGCCGCCGCCCTCGGCTTCCGCCCCACCCTCCTCCACTACGGCCTCATGGTCCTCGTCAGCCTCGTCGCCGTCGGCGCCTTCGACGCCGTCGGCTCCATCCTGGTCGTCGCCTTCTTCATCATCCCGCCCGCCGCCGCCTACCTGCTCACCGACCGCCTGCCCCGCATGCTCCTCTACAGCTCGCTCATCGGCGCAGCCAGCGCCTACACCGGCTACGACCTCGCCCGCGGCAACCTCCTCGGCATCGCCAACCTCAGCGACATCCTCGCCGCACTCAACAACCTCTTCGGCCTCGGCCTCAGCCAACGTTGGGACTCTTCCATCTCCGCCTCGATGGTGCTCATGACCTTCCTCTTCTTCCTGGTCGCCTGGACCTTCTCGCCCAAATACGGTCTCGTCTCCACCATGCTCCGCCGCCGCAACCAGCGCCGCAGCTTCGACCACCAGGTCGTCCTCGGCCACATTCACCACCACCAGGACAGCCCCGCCGCCGGCGAAGAACTGGCCGTCTCCACACTCTACCGCCACTTCCGCTGGACACCGGCCAAGATGCAGCGTACACTGCGTCAGCTGCGTGCACGCAATCTCGTGCAAATCGACGCCGGTCTCGTCTCACTCACCGGCCAGGGCGAGACCCACGCCCATCAGTTTCGACAAACGCAGCTGACCAACGAAAGCGTCGGAGAATAGTCCGCATGGCAAAACTGAACCGCGCCGACACCGCCCCCGCGCCGGCTGCGCCCGCACCCGCCCTGCCCGTCACCGCCCTCGGCCTCACCGGTTACCTCTTCATCGGTACCGCCGCCGTCCTCATCCCGTCGGTCATGCCCTTCATCACCGACGAATACATGGCCACAGGCCTCACCCTCACCGCCATCGGTCTTATCTTCCCCGCCCGCGCCGTCGGCGGTATCCTCGGCAATCTCCTCGCCGGCATCGCTTCCGACCGGCTCGGCTACAGCAAGCTCGTCTGGATCGCCGCGCTCGCGCTCGCCGCTTCCATGGTGCTGGTCGCCGGGGCCGGCCTCTGGCTCCTTTTCCTCGCCGGCTTTGCCCTCATCAGCATCGTCCAGGCCTCCCTCACCACCGGCATCAACGCCATGGTCGCCGACGCCAACCGCGACAGCCGCGCCCGCGCCCTCAACGTCCTGCACGGCGTCTACGCCGTCGGCGCTACCATCTCCCCCCTCGTCTTCGCCGTCGTCCTCGAGCAGGGCGTCCCCTGGCGCTGGACCATGGCCGCCACCGGCCTCATCTGGCTCGCCTACGGCGCCGGCGCGCTCCTGCTGGTTCGCCGCATCTCACCCTCCACCGCCTCACCTGCCGTGCCAGCGCCCCCTGCCGCCGGTGAACCCGTCCGGGCACAGGATCCCGAACAAAAAAAGACCCCGAAGGGCGGGGTCATGGCATCAATCTTTTCTTCAGTTTGGGATGAGCTTCAGGATGTCCTCACTGCCAACTTGGGCATGTTACGCAACGTCGGCTTTCTCTCCCTCTTCCTCATCGCCTTTATCTACAACGGCGTCGCTTTCAGCCTCCTCGGCTGGGTCGCCCTATTCATGCAGGAGTCCGCCGGCTTCTCCACCTTCTCCTCAATCTCCATGATCTCCGTCTTCTACGTCGCCCTTACCGCCGGCCGCTTTCTCTGCGCCGCCTACGCCGAGCGCCTCGGCTACGCCGCCACCCTTCTCATCCTCGCCGCCGGCCTCGTCCTCACCTACCCGCTCGTCATCTTCAGCACAACCGCCGCCCCCCTCGTCATCGGCATCTTCCTCACCGGCCTCACCCTCTCCGGCCTCTTCCCCACCGCCCTCGCATACGGCACCCGCCTCTACCCCCAGCACAGCGGCGCCGTCACCGGCGTCCTCAACGTCGCCATGACCATCGGCACCATGCTCCCGCCCCTCTGGACCGCCGTCTTCTCCGACCTCTGGAGCTTCCAGACCGCCCTCGGCATCAACTACACAATGGCCCTTCTCCTCCTCGCCGTCTGCCTCTACCTCACCCGCCTCGAACCCCGAACCAAATCGTAGGCGCACCTTGTAGGTGCCCCAGCCGCCACCCGCGCAGCCAGGACGAACTCTCTCCCCTCTCTCCCCGCACCTGTCCTTCTTCCATCGCTGCTTTCACTGACCACTGACCACTGACTACTGACCACTGCAGTTCTGGGCGGTCGGGCCTATTCGGCCCTCCCTTGTGCGGGGGCTCCGCCCCCGCAACGCCCCCTCTCCTACAACCTCGCGTCGTAGCCAGTAGGTGGGCAATACGAAATTGCCGACCCGTGTCGGCCCACGCTACCCCCCCGCCTCCTGGCAGATTCCGAAAATGTGCCAGCGCAGGCAAGACAGGCGATGCCACTCCCATATATGCCCAACGTTCGCCGCCATGACCATCGAGAGCCCGCTACAGAAATGCTGACGGTGCATTACCCCCACGCAGACCGTACACAGAACTTGGCTTGGTAGTTACCCAAAAACTGCCTACTCAAAACTGCCCTTCAAACTCTCCAATCTCCTCTGCCCCATCCAGCACACCGATCTCCAGGTGAAACTCCCGTACCTCGCCCGGCTGAATATGCGTAAGATAGCCTTCCCTGCGGTTCCACGCCCGCCCCAGCATACTCACATTCCCCGGCTCCACACCCGTCACATACGTCCCGCGATGGAAATGCTGCCACTGATTCACCAGCGGGATCTCAGCGATCGGGAACTTCCAGTACAGCCCCAGCCCCAACCCATCATTGACCAGCCCCACATGCACATTCCCGTCCGCATCCGCCACTGGCCTGTGCACAAAAACATCATCATGGGCCTCCTCCTGCGGCGGCTTCGCCACCTGGTACACCTCCGGCCCAACCTCCTTGTCCTCCAGCCACTCCGTCGTCTTCTCGCTGTTGATCAACAGCCGCGTCCCACTGTCCAACACCGGAAACCCGGGATTGCAATGATAAACAAACATCAGCGGCGACGGGTCCACGCTCAGATTCTCGATGCGGTCGTAAATGCGGATCGACTTCTCCCCCAGCACCGTCGAGATCTCCCGCGTCAGCTCCAGGTTCGTCCCGAAAAACACAGCCTCGCGCATCTTCCCATGCACGCGCACCACATACTGCTCGCCCTCCCAGCCCGCATTCGCCACCACATTCTTCGCTGGCAGAAACGCCAGCCGCCCGTGCAGCCCCAGCTCCTCGTTCTCCTCCTCCGGGTCCACCTCCGGATGCCCCGTAAACGTCATCCCGCAACTCACCGTGAGCCCGCCAAAAAACCCCCGCAGCCAGCCATTCCCCTCCGGCTCATAAAACGCCGGCCCCACGTCGCCCGTACTGCTGCGGAAACACAGCGACATCCCCTTATAGTGCGCCGAAGCAATATCCAGCGACCGCCCCGGCAGCACCGAAAAGCACAGCCCCGAAGCATTGAACACCTCAATCAAATCCGACCCCCGCTCGATCCCCTCCACCAGCTCAGCCTTCCGCGCCCCCGCCAGCTGCGACATATCCCCAACCTTGTCCAACAGCTCCCGCCGGCTATACTCGCGTCCAAAAAGGGTTGTCATAATGGCTTCCTTTCTGTGGGTGAATAGTGCAGCGAACGATAGCACAGCGCGCAAACACAAGCAAAGTGACCCCAGTTTCAGACATTTAAGTTCGACGCGTGCTCTGCGCCCTCCTAGGTTATGACGAGTCGAACCTCTTGCCTATCGGCCACCAAAGTGCCAACTGTTGCGCTCAACCGTTGGTGAGTGGAGGAAGAGCCGCCCAAAGGACGCCATTCCCGAAAGAATACGGGATTGGCACTGCTCCTTCACCATTGCACTGCGCCATTGGTGTTCGGTACGCGGTCTGATACAAAAGACTAACCAGATTCTCTGTTTAAGATGCTTATGCAGATGAGCGGGAACCCCAAACGAAGGGATGACGTTCGTACGGGCAAATGGTTTAAGTGTGTAGCAGTTTGAACAATAGGAGGGTGAAATGGTCAAATCTCTTTTAGTGAATGTGGCGAAATTCGTGATTGTGGCAATTGTAGGAGTCGTCTTTCAGGAACTTGCAAGCCCTAAGAGAAACGGCAGTGACCTGGACCACCATGCCAACCAGAAGAATCCGAACAATCCAGCACATGCTGCAGCCCGCAACAACCGCGCAAATCAAATGAACCCCAACAATCCAGCCTACTCTAAGTCAAGAGCAAATAATCAAAGCTAGAGTTTTAGCCGAACTCTCAATTCTTGTACGCGTTCGACCTGGACGCCCCGTCAACAATGAAAATAACCTACGATCACGAAGTAGATGCCCTATACATCCGCTTCACAGACACCACCGTAATCTCCAAACACCTCAATGACGGCATCGCCCTCGACTACGATGCCTTCAACCATCTCGCCGGCATCGAAATCCTCGACGCCGCCCAGCGCGTGCACAACCCGGAAACACTCAAGCCAGTTCTCTTCGAAAAAGTGCCCGCCCGCGAGATCAAGAACCAGGTCGCTACCAACTCGTAATCCCGCCGGTTCCCGAATCCCACGCCCCCGGCTCAGGAAACAAGGACTCGAAAAACTGGGCCACAACCCCTCCCAATCCGTAAAGTTCACAAACGTAGTCGAATGTGAGACAATGACATTAAAATCAGAACAGAGTTTCGCATTACTCGTTCTCGTCATCGTGCCTGTCCGGTAACGTAAAGGGGTCCATCCCGCTAGAAACGCTCCAACGGACCTTTCGTGAGAAATAACAATGTCCCCCGACTTGACCCGAACTTCAATCATGGAAGTTACGGAAGAAAAAGAGATCGTCGACACGCTAAAATCGCACGGTCTCAATGAAGTGGCCTCCCGGCTTGTCCAACTAAGAGAAATGATCGCCGAAGATCCGGATGAGACGAACCTGGTGATTGAGTCACTGAGATCATTCGCCGACTTCATCATGCAGGAGACCCACCTCCCAGTCCCGGAGGTCGGCGCCGGTCCAGAAGGGTTCGTGGAAGCCGAGTGGCGAATTTCCTCCATTGAGGGAAGAAAAGCCGCTTCAGACGAGAGCTACTGGGGCCGCGGCGACGGCATCCTCGCCATGAAGTTTCTGCCCACCGGGCTTGTCCGCTTCGCTGCAACCTCAGGGCCAGCCGCGCAGGGCAAAGAACGACTGCGAACCAGCGGGATTCTACCCAGGAACAGCATTCTTCCCGCCATTCAGACCTTCATTTCCCGTTTGGCAGTTCAATAAACGCGCCCGCACTGCCTGCTCACTCGCGTTTCTGACTCTTGAATGCATCATCTACTATGTCTGAGTACCCTTACTTCCTCTATGAAAATAACCTACGACTGCGAAGTAGATGCCCTATACATCCGCTTCACCGACACCACCGTAACCACGAAACATCTCGAAGACGGCATCGCCCTCGACTACGACGCCGCCAACCACCTCGCCGGCATTGAAATCCTCGATGACTCCCAGCGCCTGGACAACGTGAAACTCCACTTCGACAAAGAAGCTGATGCCCTCTACCTGCGCTTTGACGACTCCACCATCGTCGAATCCGAAGAGGTCGCGCCCGGCATCGTCCTCGACTACAACGAATCCAACCAGGTCGTCGGCGTCGAAGTGCTCCATCTGTCCAAACGATCCCCCTACCTGAACCTCACTACCCTGGAACTCGTCATCTCCTGACCAGCAATCCTCCCCAAAAATTCCAATTCGCAACCCCATCACCCTCCCCACCACATCCAATCTCCCAATTCCGGCAGCAATAGTTCCCTAAACTGGTCCCCTTTTGGCGAGAAACCGCCGCGCAAATCTGCTAAGCTTTATGCCTGTCCGCAGCACGCATGGGAGGACCGGAATCCAAGTTCCATCCAAACTATGGCAATGCCGGATTCGGGTGAGTTACACAAAACCCACCCCTGATCTGGCCGAATCCCGTGGAGTAAGCTGTGGCACAACCCGTCTTGTGCGGGGAAACGGTCAGTCCCGACGCTGACCCGACCCCGCACAAGACAAGGGGAGAGAAATGTCCAATATCAAGTTCGCCATCCTGCTCGCAGCGCTTGTCATCGGATGCACAAGCGTCAGTGGCGTCGCAAGTTACTATCTCAACTCCATCTTTTTCACCACCCGGGAACCCTTCGTCTACCCCTGCCAGGAGTCAGGGCCCGCAGGCAACTGCTGGAAATACACGGACCAGCCCGTACCCGAAGGTGCACAGTGGTACTATGCCTGGCCGTCTATCGACCCCACCCATATTCGCTACCAGCCGCCGAGAAGCTGCGTCCTCGACTTCCTATACCATGACCCGCTGCCCCCGGGAACGCTGAGGAGCGGACAGCGATGACAAGACTAAGCATCCTGCTGGCGACGGTGCTCCTCAGCACTGCTTTCGGCGGATTCCTCGGTCGGAAATACTTCACCTACGTCCTCTTTGTCGGCATTGAACCGATTCTCTATCCCTGCCCCTATTCGGAATCGCGATTTGCCGATTACCCGTGTACCTTCCAGCCACACCAGCCGGACCAGAACATCGCGGTCTGGTGGCACGGTTGGCCTACTCAGGACGACAAGCGAACTGCCCCCCAGCCCAGTGGCAACTGCCTGCGCGACATACTCTTCTTCGATCACCTGCCGTCGCCCCCCACCGGCCAATGACTACCCCCAAGCTTTCCAAACTGTCTGTCAGCCTGAACTCTGCCCTGTACAACCCGGATGCGCCCCAGACATTTCGGCTTCGAAACCAGCCTCAATATCGAGATTGACAATCAGTTCGCAGGGACCTCCCAATCGCCTTCATCGGCAATCCCCCGATTCGCCCGTTGCTGACTCCAACAGTCCGGAAACTCAGCAACGGGCGAACGCCTCTTCAGACGTCCGCCCGGCTCTCGTAAACCTGCGTAAACAATTGTGATCTCTCGCACAACGTTCATACGAGCCCTCACCGGATTCCCTGCGCGACTGTCATCCTGACAGGCTCCAAAGAGCCCTGCATCAAGCACCAGACAACCGTCCCACACACGTGAGTGCTCGAAGACACTCACAGTCTCTTGTACCAAGCTCATACGAACTGCCCACGAGCGCCCATTACTCCCAACTTCCTGCAAATCAGGCTCCGGAAAACTTGGCCAGATCAAGCTTTTTTCGATATTGACACACCCCTCAACCTTGTGTATACTGTTCTCCAACCTCACAAAAGTGGGGCGAAGCGGCTAGGCAGAGCCCGCCCTATGGCCTTGCCGGCGCTTCATATCAGGCTGAGAAGGAGCACAAGGAAATGCGTATCCAAACGTATGACCAACCCAGTCGGGCGGCCTCGCCCGGCAGACAATCCCATCTGTCCCACTCCGGCAAGATTGTCATCTCCTCCTCTAGCTGCTTGTGTACCACCTCCTCCTGTTGTTGCTCCTGTTGTTGTAGCTAATTCCCTGACAGGCTCATCCAACAGAATCGTGCGTCAACCCTGCGTGGACAGGGCTACCAAACTCTAGACGCACCTCACCGCGATGAGCGCCCGCTAACTTTTCTTCACAACTGAATCAATCCCATATCCGTAGCCCCATTGCCGTGGCGTGCCGACTTTATGCGCGAACCCTTTGCCGTTGCGCAGGCACCGCAAACAGACCGTCATCGTGGCTGTGGATTGGATGAAATATAGAGGAACAAATTGTGATTGCTGTCGTGCAGGAAACACTCTCGTTTGATACCTGGCAACCGGACGCTATCAACCACTTTAACCGTCGCCTCGAAGAGTATTCCGCAGAAGAGATCCTGGAGTGGGCGATAGGACAGTTCGGTGAGGGCTTTACTATCGGCTCAGCCTTCGGCGCCAGCGGCATGGCGCTGATCGACATCGCCATGCGCATCAACCCCGATGTAGATATCTTCTACATCGACACCGGCTACTTCTTCCCCGAAACCCTCGCCCTCATCGAACGCGCCCAGCGCCACTACAACCGCCCCTTCCGCCGCGTTTCGCCCGACATGACCATCGCCGACCAGGAACGCGCACACGGCCCCGACCTCTACCGCAGCAATCCCGACAAATGCTGCAGCATCCGCAAGGTCGTGCCCATGGGAAAGGCCCTGCTGGGCAGCTCCGCCTGGGTTTCGGCCCTGCGCCGCGACCAGTCGCCCACCCGCGCCGGCACTCCCGTCCTGCGCTGGAACGACAAGTACAGTGTCGTAAAGATCTCTCCTCTGGTAAAATGGACCGAAGCCGACGTCTGGGCCTACATCCATACCCACGACGTCCCCTACAACGAGCTGCACGAGCAGAACTACCCCAGCATCGGCTGCTGGCCCTGCACTCAGGCCGTCCAACCCGGCGGCGACCTGCGCGCCGGCCGCTGGGTCGGGCTCGACAAGCTCGAGTGCGGCCTCCATCTTTCCTGAGGTTAGCTCCCGTTGGTCCGGTTCCGGAGGCCAACGCCGGCCGGCCGCGAACCAATGAACAGTATCGTCCTCATCGGCCACGGCAGCATTCACAGCGACAGCGGTGCCTCCATGATCCGGCTCGCCGCACGCCTGCGTGAACGTGGTGTCGTGCCCATCGCCGAGGCCGGCTTCCTCAACTTCAGCCGCCCCACCATCGCCGAAGCCGTCGCCAAATGCGTCGGCGCCGGCGCAACCTCCGTCATCATCCAGCCCTACTTCCTCATCGACGGCGTCTATGTCCAGGAGGATCTACCCACCGACGTCGCCAAAGTCGCCGCACAGTTCCCACAGCTGACCATACGCGTCGCGCCCTGTTTCGGCTTCCATGAAAAACTGGCCGCCATCGCCCTCGAGCGCATCCAAGCCGTTGACCCGGCGCCCGGCGCGTCCAACGGGACGCAGTCCGCACTCCTGGTCATGGCCCACGGCACCCCCCTGGAGTACGCCAACCAACCCGTCAGGCAGGTAACCGCCTGGCTGCACGCAAAGACCGGCTACCCCCTCGCCGCAACCGCCTATCTCGACTGCAACGCCCCCCGCATCGCCGACGCCATCGACGATCTCGCCGCACAGGGCGCCCGCAAAATCGTCGCACTGCCCTACTTCCTCCACCGCGGCCGCCATCTCCGCCAGGACCTCCCGCAGCTCCTCGCCGCCGCCCGCCGCCGCCACCCCAACCTCACCCTCCTCGAAGCGCCCCACCTCGACTACGACCTGCGCCTCGTCGACGTCATCACCGACCGCATCAGCGAGTTGACCCTCTGACAGCAGCTTTTCCCTCTTGCGCTTACTAGCGAATCCGACGACAATGCTGCATACACGACCACGGCCTGCGCCCACTAACCACTGACCTACACCATGACTACCCAAATTGATTTCTCCCCCAAGCCCATATTCTCGCTCGAAGGCACAGACCGGGACACCCCGCCCACCGGGCTGATCGCGCCGGCACGCTACGTGCAAGGGCCCGGTCTGCTCGACCAACTCGGCGTTTTCCTGGAACTGGTCCCCAGCACACGACCTGCTGTCTACATCAGCGCCGGTGGAATGCGCCGCCACGGCGAGCAACTGCTCAGCGGCCTGCGCGCCATGCACATCGAGGCCGCGGTCGCAATCTTCGAGGGCGAGTGCTCCTACACCGAGATCGAGCGCGCCGCCGCCAGCCTGGGAGCAAAGGAAACGCCCTTCGACAGCCTGATCGCGGTCGGCGGCGGCAAATGTCTCGACGCCGGCAAATGCGTTGCCGTCCGGCTCAATATCCCCGTCGTCATCGTCCCCACTATCGCCTCCACCGACGCGCCCTGCTCCGCTCTGTCGGTCATCTACACCGACGAGGGCATCGCCCACGGCGGCGAGTCCTTCCCCGACAGCCCCGCGTTTGTAGTGGTCGATTCACAGCTGATCGCGGCCGCGCCCGTGCGCTACCTGGTGGCCGGCATGGGCGACGCACTCGCCACCCGCTACGAAGCCCGCACATGCTACCGCAACCCGGCCGGCCGCGCCGTCATCGGCGGACGCCCCACCATCGCCGCCCAGGCCATCGCCGAACTCTGCGCCCAGACCGTCTTCGACGATGGCGCTGCCGCCGCCGAAGCCAACTATCGCGGCGAGACCAACACCGCCCTGGAGCGCGTGATCGAAGCCAATACCCTCTTGAGCGGCATCGGTTTCGAAAGCGGCGGTGTCACCGCGGCCCACGCCGTTGCCATGGGCTTCACCCGCCTGCCCGTCGCTCGCGCAGACTACCTGCACGGTGAGATGGTTGCCATGGGACTGCTCACCCAACTGGCGCTGGAGCAGACCGTGAACGAATGCGAACAGGTCGCCCGCTTCTGCGCCGAAATCGGCCTGCCCACCCATCTGGCCCAGCTCTCCATCGACGCCGCAGCCGACGGCCCCGCACTGCAAGAAGCCATGGCCCACAGTGCCGCCACCCCGCTCATGGACAACGAGCCCTTCGACGTCACGCCTGAAAATACCTGGGTTGCCCTCCTGCAGGCCGACGAAATCGGCCGCGCCGCCACCGCCGCCGTCGGCGACCAGGCCTACCGCCGCCTGCGCACATAACCCGTTCCTTCTCCCCCTGTTTCTCCATCGCGCCCTTCTTGACTAGGGACATAGCCGCCAACCCTTGCACGCAACGCCCGTAACGCTATAATGGATCCATCGCGACGCCTTGGCCGCGTGGTTCCATTCTGCCCGACCTCACGCGGCCTCCTCTCCCGCAAAGGTGAATCTAACCGATGCCGCGCACCCGTTTTGTCACTCTCTCCGAAGCCGCAGCCCTCATCCCCGACGAGGCCACGGTCGCCGTCAACTCCTCCAGCGGACTGCTTTGCCCCGACGCGCTCCTGCGCGCCGTCGGCGAGCGCTTTGACCAACTCGGCCATCCGCAGAGCCTGACCACCATCCACCCCATCGCCGCCGGCGACATGTACGGCATCGACGGTGTCGACCACATCGCCCGCCCCGGCCTGCTGGCGCGCGTGATCGCCGGTTCTCTCCCCTCAGGCCCGTCCTCAATGGAATCGCCCGCCATCTGGCGCATGATCTACGAAAACGAAGTCGAAGCCTACAACATTCCCAGCGGGCTCATCTTCCACCAACTGCGCGAAGCCGCGGCCAGGCGCCCCGGTGTCCTCACGCAGTTGGGCATGGACACCTACCTCGATCCCCGTCGACAGGGTGGCCGCATGAACGAGCGCACCCGCGAAGACATTGTTCAACTGGTGGAGTTTGACGGCCAGGAGTGGCTCTACCTGCGCGCCCTGCGCCCGGACGTAGCTCTGATCAGGGCGACCACAGCCGACGAGTTGGGCAATCTCACCTTCGAGCGCGAAGGCGCCTTTCTCGGTGCCTACGATGTCGCCTTGGCCGCGCACAACAACGGCGGCGTCGTTATCGCCCAGGTCGAGCGCCGCGTCGCCGCCGGCACCCTCATCGCCCAGAACGTGCGCGTGCCCAGCGTTCTCGTCGATGCCGTCGTGGTCGTTCCCGATGCCATGCAGACCACCCAGACCGACTACGACCCCGCCATCAGCGGCGAGGTGCGCGTCCCTTCCGAGACCTTCGACCTGGCCGAGTGGGGCCTGCAAAAGGTGATCGCCCGCCGCGCCGCGCTCGAGCTCCGCGACGGCGAAGCCGTCAATCTCGGCTTCGGCATCTCGGCGCTCGTGCCCCGCGTTCTCTTGGAAGAGGGGCTGGACGGCGCCGTCACCTGGGTGATCGAGCAGGGCGCCGTTGGCGGCATGCCGCTGGGGGGCTTCCAGTTCGGATGCGCCGCCAACACCCAGGCCATCATCCCCTCACCCGACCAGTTCAGCTACTTCCAGGGGGGCGGCTTCGACCGCTGCTTCCTCTCCTTCATGCAGATAGACCGCGAGGGCAACATCAACGTCTCCAGGCTTGCCGCCCGTCCCCACGTGACCGCCGGTGTCGGCGGCTTCGTCGACATCACCTCCAGCGCCCGCAACATCGTCATCAGCGGCACGTACACCGCCGGCGCCCGCCTCGACGTCGTCGACGGCCGCCTGCACATCCAGCGCGAGGGCAAAGTGCGCAAATTCGTCAACGAGGTCGAGCATGTCACATTCAGCGGCCGCCGCGCCCGCCAGACCGGCCAGAACGTGCTCGTTATCACCGAACGCTGCGTGCTCCGCCTCGACGCCGGCGGCTGGACCGTCACCGAAATCGCGCCCGGCGCCAACCTCGAGCAAGACGTCCTCGCCCAATGCGAGTTCCCCCTCGCCGTCGCGCCCGACCTGCGCGAAATGGAGCCCCGTCTCTTCCAGCCGGAGCGCATGGGTCTTCAATTGCAAGGGAGTGACTGAACTACAGTTTGCGTGTGGGGAAACCAACAACCAAATACTGGAAACGCAACTACCAAGCCATAGCCATTCCGCGATCAACACTGGGGCAGGGGAAGCGACTTCTCTGACAACTGACCACTAACCACTGACCACTGCAGTTTTGGGCGGTCGGGCCTATTCGGCCCTCCCTTGTGCGGGGGCTCCGCCCCCGCAACG
>JAPOVP010000073.1 GCA_026708085.1 Caldilineaceae bacterium | reverse complement strand
CCTCCCTTGTGCGGGGGCTCCGCCCCCGCAACGCCCCCTCTCCTACAACCTCGCGCCGCAGCGAGTGTGTGGGCAATATGAAATTGGCGTCCCGCTGCGACCCGCCCTTCCCCGCGTCTTAGCAGGTCCCGAGTATGCGCCAGCGCAGGCAAAGCGACGCCCAATTGCGCCCAACCTACACCGCCATGACCGTCAAGAGCCCGCCACAGAAGTCCTGACAGTTCACTTCGTTATTCCGGGGCCAGGCAGACCCCACTTCGTTCGATCACAGAACACGGCTCAATAATTGCCAGAATTCAACAAATGACCACCAATCCTGTTCATCCGCGTCCCACCCCCATGTACGACCGCTCCACCCAAGTCGACCGCAGCGCAGACAGCATCAACTTCGGCATCGGCCAGCCCGACTTCGCCCTCCTCCCCCACGCCCTCATGAGCGAGGTCGCCGCCGAACGTTTCGCCGAAGGCGACACCGAGCTCCTCAACTACGGCTTCCCCCAGGGCGACGGCCGCTTCCGCTGGGCCCTCGCCGAATTCCTCAGCCGCGGCTACGGCGCCCCCGTCCAGCCCCGGCAGCTCATGATCACCGCCGGAGCCTCGCAGGCCCTCAACCTGGTCTGCACCCTCTTCACCCGCCCCGGCGACACCGTCTTCGTCGAAGAGCCAAGCTACTTCCTCGCCCTCCGCATCCTCCAGGAGGACCACAGGCTCAACGCCGTCCCCATCCCCACCGACGAGCACGGCCTTGTGCTGCCCGCCGTCGAAGAGGCCCTGACCCGCCACCGCCCCGTCCTTCTCTACACCATCCCCACCTACCAGAACCCCACCGGCCGCACGCTCTCCCACACCCGCCGCCAGCAGCTGCTGGCCCTGGCACAGCAGCATGACTTCCAGATCGTCGCCGACGAGGTCTACCATCTCCTCGACTTCGGGTCGCCGCCGCCGGCTCCCTTCGCCGCCTTTGCGGATTCCGGCAAAATATTCTCCCTCGGCTCCTTCTCAAAGATCCTTGCGCCCGGCCTGCGCCTGGGATGGGTGCAGACATCAGAGCAGCAGGCGCGTCAATTCGCCGACAGCGGCCTCGTCGACAGCGGCGGCGGTCTCAACCAGTTCACCTCAAATCTGGTGCGCGTCGCCCTCGAAGGGGGCGGGCAGAAGGAATATCTGGACAGCCTCCGCCGCGCCTACAAACAGCGCGTCGACGCCATGGACGCCGCCCTCCACAAACACATAGGCGACCGCGCCGCCTGGACCGTACCCGCCGGCGGCTTCTTCTTCTGGCTCACCTGCGCTGACGACTTCCTCGCCGCCGCCAACCGCTCAACCGCCGCAGGCACCCCCGGCCAGTTCAACACCACCGCCCTCCTGGACGCTACCGCCCGCGCCAAAGTCGGCTTCCTACCCGGCCCCCGTTGCTCCAGCGTCGGCGCCCTCGACCACTGCCTCCGCCTCTGCTTCGCCCACTACCCCATCCCCGAAATCCAGGAAGGCATCCGCCGCCTCGGCCGCGTCTTCGACACCTTCCAGTAAGCCCCGCGAATACACTTCAAACTGTAGGGGCACCCCTTGTGGGTGCCCTGGTCGTTGCCTCTCTCGTGGGCGCTTCGTGAAGCCCCTCGTCCTTCGTAGGACCAGTCCCTGCAATTCCCGAAAACTGAACAGAATCCCGCTCGACACCAGGACTTTTCGCACCGGCTACGCAAAGAAATCGCGCCGGTCCTGCCCGACTTTACGCAATTCGAAATACCCAATGCGGAACACGAAAATGGGCGTGATTTCAAACCCGGAACTGCTCGGTTTTCGTCTTTCTCAAGGGAAAAACCAACGAACCCTAGTAGCTGGCAGCAAAGTCAGGCTGGAATTGGAGAGCCTGGTCATAGTCGGCCATGGGGTTCCGGTCTTGGCCAGCGTTGAGCTTGGCTAGGACCCGGTTGTGGTAGGCGCTGGCATGACCGGGCTTGAGTTGCAGAGCCTGGTCATAGTCGGCGATGGCATCCTCGTATTGACCAAGGTGGGCCTTGGCAATACCCCGATTGACAAAGCCGCTGGCCTTCTCAGGCCGGAGTTGGATAACCTCGTCAAAGTCGGTGATGGCATCCTCGTATTGACCAAGCTCAACCTTGGCGCGGCCCCGTAAATAGTAGGCGCTGGCATAGTCGGACCGCAACTGGAGTGCCTGGTCATAGTCGGCCATGGCATCCTCGTATTCACCGAGGTGGGCCTTGGCATGGCCCAAACCGAGGTAGGCAGCGGGATAGTCTGGATGGAGTTGGAGAGCCCGGTCATAGTCGGTCAACGCGTCCTCGTATTGACCACGGCTTGTCTTGGCACTGCCCAGAAGGAGGTAGGCGCGGGCATTGTCGGGCTCGAGGTGCAGAGCCCGGTCCAAGTCGGCGAAGGCGTCATCGTACTGACCAAGGAAGGTCTTGGCACTGGCCCGGCCAAGGTAGGCGCTGGCATCGTCAGGCTGGAGTTGCAGGGCCTGGTTAAAGTCGGCGACAGCTTCCCCATGTTGACCTAGACAGATCTTAGCCTCGCCTCGCATGACGTAGGCAAAGGCATCGTCGGGCCACAGTTGGAGAGCCTGGTCCAGGTCGGCGACAGCTTCCTCATATTGCTTAAGCGCAAACTTTGCAACGCCCCGATAGAGGCGGGCGGCAGCGAAGTCGGGCCGCCGTTGGAGAGCCTGGTCATAGTCGGCGACAGCTTCCTCGAATTGACCGAGCGCTATCTTGGCATGGCCCAGACCGACGTAGGCAGCGGGATAGTCGGGCTGGAGTTGGAGAGCCTGGTCATAGTCGGCGATGGCCTCCTCAAATTGGCCGCGCTCGCTCCTGGCATTGCCCCGGCTGTAGTAGGCGTCAACGTTGTCGGGCCCCAGGCGCAAACGAAGGGTCTGACGCAATTCACTGATGTAGCTGCCCGCGTTATTCACCTGGCCAAACGTAGCGACCGCTGCACACACCACGACAACCGCTGCGATCACACCCCATTTCCTGAGTATTCGCATCATATTCGGTGTCCCGAGTCATTGCTGCGAAAATAGCCCATTCCCGCAACGCGCCGCCGCGGCTGATCCCGCTCGATCCTGGAGGGGAACTGTTCCAAATCATACACATCCCGGCTGACGGCGTCAATCTCCTCGACGAGCCCGGGCGCAGCCCAAAGTGGGGCTGAACTCTCGTATACCTCCCGCAGCAACCAAGCCGCGGTCAGTTCCCGTTCCATTTTCCTGCAGAGGAGGCGCCGCCACTAACCTCTGACCACTAACCACTATCCGCTGCCCTTCACCATCGTCACCGCCACCCCTATCGCCGCCAGCATACTCTCCTCGCTCGCCTTTCCCGTCCCCGCAATATCAAAGGCCGTCCCGTGGTCCACCGACGTCCGCAGTATCGGCAACCCAATACTCACGTTCACGCCGCTGTCAAACGCCAGCAACTTCATCGGAATATGACCCTGGTCGTGGTACATCGCCACGATAATGTCGAACTCGCCCCGCGTCGCCCGCAGAAAGACCGTATCCGGCGGCTGCGGGTCCGAGACCGTCCACCCGCGCGCCCGCGCCGTCTCAATAGCCGGCTGGATCTGCTCCGCCTCCTGCACCCCGAACAACCCGTTCTCGCTCGCATGAGGATTCAACCCCGCCACCGCAATCCGCGGCGCCTCGATCCCCAGCATCCGGCACGACCGCTGCGCCAGCTCGATCACCTCCAGCACCCGCGCCGGCCTGACCCGCCGGATCGCCTCCTCCAGCGCAACGTGTGTACTCACATGCACCACCCGCAGCGTCGGCCCCACCAGCAGCATCGACACCCGCTCCGCCCCGGTGCGCTCCGCCAGCAGCTCCGTATGCCCGGGATACAAAAAGCCGGCCAAGTGCATCGCCTCCTTGTTCAACGGCGCCGTCACCACCGCCGCCGCCTGCTTCGCCATCGCCAGATCACACGCGCGCATCACATACTCCACCGCGGCCCGCCCCGCACCCGCGCTCACCTCCCCCACCGGCGCCTCCGCCAGCTCGACGTTCGCCAGATCCAGCAGCGGCACCGTCCCCTCTTCATACCTGCCGCTGCTGATCTCAACGATACCTTCAAAACGGGGCCGCATATCCACCCACGCCGCCGCCCTCTCCAGAACCCCCCGATCACCGATCACCAGCGGCCTGCAAGCCGCAAACACCTCTCCATGCCCCAACGCCTTCAGCACCACCTCCGGCCCGATGCCTGCCGGGTCGCCCAGCGTAATTGCCAATATCGGACGGCTGTCAGCCACGATTCACACCTTTCTGATTGCCTGAAATCTGATCTACCCGATCAGAGGCCTGCCCTGACTCGACACGCTTCCAGCGCGTCATAAGATCGATGCTATCACCCCGGGCCGCGCCCACAAAACATGCCCCCAACACCGCGAGTGCATCCCACACTGTTGTCTCTCTGCCACCCGCCCTCTCATCCTGCGCAGAAATACCCGCCCAACAGACAACAACCGATCGCCTGCCATCCTGAAAATCCCTATCAATCCTGAAAATCCTGATTCAGACAACGACCACCCAGGAAATCTGAACTGCCCCCAACACCGCGAGTGCATCCCACACTGTTGTCTCTCTGCCACCCGCCCTCTCATCCTGCGCAGAAATACCCGCCCAACAGACAACAACCGATCGCCTGCCATCCTGAAAATCCCTATCAATCCTGAAAATCCTGATTCAGACAACGACCACCCAGGAAATCTGAACCGCGCCCAACACCGCCCCGCAATAGCGCGTTACCCACCGATCCGCTACACTACTGAGACGCGCCCTGAAGGCGCCCAGATCCCCCTGCCGCCCACCGCCCCAACACCCGGAGGCAGCGGCAGCCATACACACCGCTGGAGAACCGCTTCATGGCAAACATCGCACTCGTCGGCTGCGCCCACATCCACACACCCGGCTTCGTCAAGCGCCTGCAGGCCCGCTCCGACATCAACACCGTCGCCGTCTGGGACCGCGACCCCGCCCGCGCCCGTACCTGCAGCGACCAGCTCGCCGCGCCCGCCCTCGACAACGTCGACGCCGTCTGGACCGACGCCGCCGTCGACGGCGTCATCATCTGCTCCGAGACCGACCGGCACGAGCCCCTCGTCACCGCCGCGGCCGCCGCCGGCAAGCACATGTTCGTCGAAAAGCCGCTCGGCATCGGCGCACAGGACGCCAACCGCATGGCCGCTGCCATCGACAACGCCGGCCTCCTTTTCCAGACCGGCTACTTCAGCCGCGGCATCCCTGTCCACCAGGCCCTCAAGGATATGGTCGCGAACGGCGTCTTCGGCCAGATCACCCGCGCCCGCTTCATCAACTGCCATTCCGGCGCCATGCGCGACATCTTCACGCCCAACTGGCTCTGGATGACCGACATGCAGCAGGCCGGCGTCGGCGCCTTCGGCGATCTCGGCACCCACGCCCTCGATTTGATGTTGTGGATTCTGGGTAATGCGGACAGCGTGACCGCCGCCCTCAACGTGGTGCTGGAAAAATACGGCCCCGACTGTGACGAGACCGGCGAAGCCCTCTTCCGTTTCAGCAGCGGCGCCATCGGAACCCTCGCCGCCGCCTGGGTCGACGTCGCCGAACCCATCACCGCCGAAATCAGCGGCACCGAAGGCCATGCCTACATCTACAACCGCAGCGACCTCTACATCACCAGCCCCAACCTCGAAGGCGCCGACGGCAAACAACCCTGGCCCGACCTGCCCCCCGCCTGGCCCCACGCCTTCGACCTCTTCCTCGACGCCCTCAACGCCCACGACCCGTCCGCAAGAGCCGCCGTCCCCCTCGTAACCGCCAGCGAAGCCGCCTACCGCAGCGCCGTCATGGAAGCCATGTACAAAGCAGCAGCCGAGAGGTCATGGGTGTCAATCTAAAGTAAATCCCGTAAGATACCGAAACCTCCCGCGCGGGTAAGGCAAGAGAATCGCGTCTGTCTTACCCGCCTCTACGCAATACGCAAGAAAGCGCGTTCTCACCCTTTCAGCGTCATCTCGCCCCTAACCCCTCGCCCCTACCCATCCCGGCGCATCAAACTGAAACTCTGCGCCGTCTGACCGCCGTCCGGCGCGCTCGCCAGAAACAACGCCAGCGGCGCGACCTCCTCCGGCTCCTTGAACCACTCCCCATCAAACGTGCCCGGCTCCCGCGCCGCCGCACGGGGCATCATCGCCGTATTCACCGGCCCCGGAATCAGTTCATTGACGCTGATATTATCCCCCCGCAACTCCTGCCCCAGCACACGCGTCAACATCCACAGCCCGGCCTTCGAGGCGCTGTAAGCCGACGAGCCCGGCGCACCCCTGTGCCCCATCCCCGACCCGATCGTGATGATCTTGCCCCCGCCGCGCGCCTTGAGATGAGGGATAGCCGCCCGCGCACAATAGTAGGCGCCCGTCAGATTGATCGCGATCGTCTGACCCCACTTTTCAGGATCGCTCTCCGCCACCTCGCCTCTCCCCGGCGAGACGCCCGCATTGATGACCAGAATATCCAGGCCGCCAAACCGCGCCGCGGTCTCGTCAACCGCTCTCTCCACCGATGTCAACTCGGCCACATCGGTCCTCACCGCCAGCGCCTGCCCGCCCGCCGCCTCGATCTCCGCGGCCACCGCTTCAACCTCCGACCGAGTCCGCGCCGCGCAACAAACCGCCGCCCCCGCCCCGGCAAAAGCCATAGCAATCGCCCGCCCAATACCCCGACCGCTACCAGTGATCAGAGCTACCTTCCCGTCCAACAATTGCCCTGCATTCGTCACCACAGACATTAGCCTCCACCTTCCCATGACGCCCGTTCGTCCTTGAGGTAGGCTTCCACCTCCTCCGCGCTCCTGAAAAGACGCTGCCCGGGCGCTTCCTTCAGAATATCAACCGCAGACCGCCGCTCAGTCACCGGGGAGTGAACGACGACGCTGACAGACTCCCCAACCGGAAGCTCCTGGTCCACAATTTCAATCCTGCCCCCGGGCAACACCGTCGTTCTGATGTGCAAGGCCTTTTGCATTGTCCGTCTCTCCTTTCATGCAGTTGCGCTTGGCCGCGGCGTAGTCTTCCAACTGTGGAAGGGAATCATAGACTTAATCTGAATTCGGCAACTACTAAGCCTCATTCAGTGCGTGACGCAGGACGAGGCGAGCGCTGGTTTTTCTCACTCCTCTCCCCTCTCCACTCTCTCCTCGCTCTTGGGCGGTCGGGCCTATTCGGCCCTCCCTTGTGCGGGGGCAACGCCCCCTCTCCTACAACCTCGCGTCGTAGCTAGTAGGTGGGCAATACGAAATTGCCGTCCCGTGTCGGCCCACGCTTCCCCCCGCCTCCTGCCAAATTCCGAAAATGTGCCAAGCGCGAGCAAGACAGGCGAGGCAACTCCCATACATACCCAACATTCACCGCTATGACCATCGCAAGCCCACTACAGAAATACTCACGGTACATTCCCCCAGACAGACCGCACACAGCACACACAGAATATGGCTTAGCAGTTACCGAATTCGGAGTAAGTGAGCAACATATCAAGTTGGCAGAATAGAAGCTGTCCAACCGAAATTCCCCAGCGAATAAAGATGCTCAGTGATGAGAAACTCAGACTGCTCTGCCAAATCAATGATTTCTGTCAGTGGTTGACTACATGGGAGTATGCCAGGCTGTTGGGCATGACTCGGAAGCGAGGACCGGCCCCTCGTACGAAAGCCGTGTGACGGCAATCCTGATTCTGACATCCTCCCCCCAACTGTCTGGGACAGACCCTCCCCTAACCCCTGAATTGACACATCCCCACCGATAACGCAGAATCAAGCACAATCCCCCACCCAGTCCTTACCAACCAACCAACTTTGGCACCTTACCACGTCAACTAAAAATTAAAAACATGCCCCAAGTCGCACTCGAATCCACCGTAATCACCCACGGACTCCCCTACCCCGACAACCTCCATCTCGCCCACGAAATGGAGCGCATCATCCGCGATCACGGCGCCGACCCCGCCACCGTCGGCGTCATTGAAGGCGAACTCATCGCCGGCCTCAGCCCGCAGCAGATCGAGCGCCTGGCCGCGACCTCCGAACGGCAGGTCGGCAAAGTAAGCCGCCGCGACCTGCCCATCGTCGTCGCCCGCAAACAGGACGGCGCCACCACCGTCGCCGCCACCATGTGGATCGCCCACCGCGCCGGCATCGAAATCTTCGCCACCGGCGGCATCGGCGGCGTCCACCGCACCAGCGGACCCGGCCCCAGCACCGACATAAGCGCCGACCTGCAGGAACTGGCGCAGACCCCGCTCATCGTCGTCTGCGCCGGCGCCAAAGCACTCCTCGACCTGCCAGCCACGCTCGAATACCTGGAAACGCACGGCGTAACCGTCATCGGCTACGGCACCGAGGAGTTCCCCGCCTTCTACAGCCGCAGCAGCGGCCTTCCGGTCGATATCTGTTGTAACACGCCTCGGGAGGTGGCCGAAATCTGGCGGGCAAAGCGAGGGTTGAACTTGGAAGGGGGGCTGCTCGTGACGGTACCGGTTCCCGCAGAGGATGAGATTCCCGCCGCCCAGATTGAACCGCAGATCCAGCAGGCGCTGGCAGACAGCGAAACCGCCGGTCTGCGCTCAGCCGAGGTGACGCCCTTCCTGCTGCGCCGCATCGCCGAACTGACCGGCGACCGCAGCCTGCGCGCCAATCTTGCCCTGCTCCGCAACAACGCCCGCGTCGCGGCCGCCATCGCCGTTGCGTTGAACAGTGATTAGGGCTCGTTGACGTTTGGCTGAAAAGCGATTTGCGAGAGCAAAGTGTGGCTGGTCCGCTCTTTCACGCAAGGGGGAATCCCAGTAGCCTTAGGTATCCTTCGCGGCCCTTCGTGGATAAAAAGGTGTTCTTCGCGCCGCTTCGCGTGCCTTCGCGGATCGATCGGTCTCATAGGGACCTGGCAGCATAACCCGTCCGAGTCGAACTGCACCGGCGGTCAGCTGCTGAAAATCAGCTTCTCGAACTCGTTCCGTTCCAGGACTTCCTGTTCCAGAAGGGTTTCGGCCAGGAGTTTCAGCTTGTCCTGATGGGTGGTCAAAACTTCCTTCGCCCGCGTGTAAGCAGTCTCGACAATGCGCCGCACCTCGCGGTCAATCGCGCGTGCAACATCCTCGCTATAGGAGCGCCGCTCGCCCAGCTCCATGCCCAGAAACGGGTTGGTATCCCCCTGGACCAGCTGCATCGGGCCCAACTCGTTGCTCATTCCAAACCGTGTGACCATCGCCTTCGCCAGCTTTGTCACCCGCTCCAGATCGCTGGCCGCACCCGTGGTGATCTCCTCAAACGTCAGCTCCTCGGCCACCCGACCACCCAGCAACCCGGCCAGCTCATCCTCATACTCGGCCTTGCTCTTCAGCAGGCGGTCCTCATCCGGCAGCGGCATCACGTAACCCAGCGCCTGCCCGCGGCTGACCAGACTGATCTTCCCCACCGCATCGGTATGTTCCAGCAACGCCATCACCACCGCATGGCCCGCTTCGTGGTAAGCCACCACGCGCCGCTCTTCGTCGCTCAGTATCCGGCTCTTGCGCGCCGGCCCGGCCATCACTCGCTCTATCGACTCCACCAGCTCGTCCATGCCGATCGCGCGCTTGTTGCGGCGCGCCGTCAGAATCGCCGCCTCATTGAGCAGGTTCTCCAGGTCCGCGCCCACCATACCCGGCGTCTGCTTCGAGATCACATTCAGATCGACGTCCGGGCCCAGCGGCTTGCCCCGCGCATGCACCTCCAGGATCGCCTCGCGTCCGCGGCGGTCCGGCCGGTCCACCACCACCCTGCGGTCGAACCGGCCCGGCCGTAGCAAAGCCGGGTCCAGGATATCCGGGCGATTCGTCGCCGCAATCACGATAACCGTCGTATCGCTGTCAAAGCCGTCCATCTCCACCAGGATCTGGTTCAGCGTCTGTTCCCGTTCATCGTTTCCGCCGCCCATGCCCGCGCCGCGATGGCGGCCCACCGCGTCGATCTCATCGATAAAGATGATACACGGCGCGTTCTTCTTCGCCTGTTCAAACAGATCACGAACGCGGCTGGCGCCCACGCCCACGAACATCTCCACAAATTCAGAGCCGCTGATACTGAAGAAGGGCGCGCCGGCCTCGCCCGCCACCGCCTTCGCCAGCAGCGTCTTCCCCGTGCCCGGCGACCCCACCATCAACACACCCTTGGGAATACGCGCGCCCAGCGCCGCGAACTTTTCCGGCTCCTTCAGGAACTCCACAACCTCCTGCAGCTCCTGCTTGGCCTCATCTGACCCAGCCACATCCTCGAACGTGACCGTGGGGCGGTCCGCCTCCTCCAACTTTTTGGCGCGGCTGCGGCCGAACTGCATCGCCCTGTTCTGCCCGCCCCCGCCCGCCTGGCGCATGATGAAGATGAAAAAACCGAAGATCAGGATCATCGGCAACAGCATGATCAGCCAGTTGAAGAACGCGCCGCTGTTGGGCGCCCGCTCCACGTCAATCGGAATGGCCGCCAGCTGGTCCGCCGTCACACCGAACGTCTTGAGCGAGTCGAGCAAACTCTCGCCCGACTCCTTCCGGCTGCGGCGGCGTTCACTATTGGAGATCTCGACGATGACGTCATCGCCCTGCACCACGATGCGCTGCACTGAGCCGTTGCGCACATAGTCCGCCACCTGGTTCAAGCCGAGCAGATTGCTGGCAGAGCTGGGCGGATTGATAAAGAGACGGTAGGCAAAGAAGATCAGGACGGCCAGCAGGATCCAGATCCAGCTGCGCTTGAACAGTTGCCGGTAACGCTCGTTAGGGTCCTCTTCCGGAGGACGTTCGCCTTCCGGTCTTTTTTCTCGGTTCATCATATGACAATACCCCCCGGGTCAGACGCCCGGTACGGTTACAGTTCTATACGGGTACGCATCACTCGCTACGCGCTTTCACGCCTAGCCTAGTATAACAGAGGATGGGGGCCTGAATAAGTAAGGCAGAAACCAGTGTGCGGAAGTTACCGGCGACGCGTCACTGTACGTTACAGATTGCGCAGGTGGTCCGCAATGCTGACACCGGTGGCGTGGGTCTTCGCTTTGTGAATCGGTAGTTTGCCCCGGTGCCGCGTGGGGTGAGGAATAGATGATTCGTCCGGCTTGTCGCTGAAGCTGAAGATCAGACAGCCGCGCGCCTTCAACCACAGAACCGCCTCACGTACCTCCTGCGTGATGCAGATCTCCTGCGAGAAGCGCTCCTCGGCCGGCACGTCATCAGCCAGATTGTTCATATGCTCCAGCGTTGCCACAAGCTCCTCACGCCGGAACTGTTTGAATGGGGTCGGATCGCCCAGCGCAACCGCCATGTTGACCGCTTCATGGGCCTGGCGCATCGCCTCGCTCACCCGCCCGCCCCCTGCAATGCAGACCTCGGCATAGCGCACAAACTGCTCAAATGTCTGCACCGAGCCGTCTTCGATCCGTTCAAGCAGATCCGTGCAGTCGAGGCCCTCGTTGTTGAGAACCAGGCAGATGTAGGCCAGGTAGTCCTGGTTGTCCCCGGTCAGATGATGATAGTGGGCGCGGTTGAGCTGCTCATAGTGCTGCGCGAAAAGCGCGGCATTGAACTTGTCGCCCAGCAGGCTGCCCACCGTACGGTACAGCCCCTTCAGTCGCGCCACGTCGATCGCACGGTTATTGCGCCCGCGCGCGCCGATCGCTGTCTTGTCCAGATCGAGAACTACCACCGTCCTCTCATCCAACCGCATACCGTTCCCCTGCGCCCACCTGATCCAGTCCACCAGCTGGCTCCAGCGGTTGGCTTCGAACATGCCGGTCTCTTCGTCGGCATCGAAATGCTCCGGTTCGCCGGCCTTTTCATTGCCAATAAAGCACGCGCTCGGCAACACTGCGTCGTCCGCGTGTCCGACCAGCTCACCGTTATCAAGCGACGCCTCGGCCGCTGAGCGCAAGGTACGCATCACCTGGAACGTATTCCCATCGCCGGAGAGTGTATCGCCGATGAAAAGTAACTCTCCCACAGAGGCGTTCCGCCGCTCCTGCGCCTGTTCCAGGATCCACAGCGCGACCTGGGCGTACGACGTCTCCTGTTTGCGGGGCACGGAAGGGGCTGGCAGCCCCAATTGGTGGCGGGCCGATTTCAGGCCGGGGAGTTGGCGCGTGATCGGCTCCAGGTTTCGGTAAACGATAAGATCGCCGACAAGCTCATCCAGGGACGTCAGTCCAAAGTTGTCAACGGCAATCGGATAGGCTTCTCTTGTCTGCGTGTTGGCCAATTCCGCACCTTCCATTTCTATTCCCGGACCCGTCTCTCTCTTTGAGCAAGGCCACAACAATCAAAGCATTGACGAGTTCAGGAACCAAGAACGTACTGCTCGAACTGCCGTTGCACTGCACACGATTCTAACCTATGGCTGGCCGATCCGAAAAATTTTGTGCCTGTTGCGCACGACCGCAGCGGCTAGCGCACAGCGTCCAGTACCCCGTCAGTGACAGGCGTCCGCTCCCCGACAACCTCCTCCCGGCTGTCCATGTACCCCTGCGACACCAGCAACTCGGCATTGAGCAGGCTGCCGCCCGCCGCGCCCCGGATCGTGTTATGTCCCAAAGCCAGGAACTTCACGTGCAGCAGCGGGTCCTCACGCAGCCGCCCCACCACCGTCGCCATGCCCGCAACGCTGCCCGCCAGCCGGTCCATGCGCGGCTGCGGACGGTCCGCCTCCTCCCGGTAGATGATCGCCTGCTGCGGCGCGCTCGGAAGGCCCATGCGCTGCGGCAGCGGATCGTACTCCGCCCACGCCCGCCGCACATCCTCCAGGCTCGGGCGGCGCGCAAACTCCACGCTGACCGCCGCCAGATGACCGTTGCGCACCGGCACGCGGTTGCAGTGGGCGCTGACCACGAAATCGGCCATCTCCACACCCTGCCCGTCAAACCGGCCCAGCAGCTTCTGCGGCTCCCGGTGCTCCATCTTCTCCTCTTCCGAGCCAATGTACGGCACCACGTTGTCGATTATATCCATCGACGTCACGCCCGAGTAGCCCGCCCCGCTCACCGCCTGCATCGTCACCACAAATACCTTCCTGATGCCGAACGCTTCGTGCAACGGGTGCAGCGCGCTCACCAGGTGCGTCGTCGAACAGTTGGGATTCGTGGTGATGCAACCCGGCCAGCCGCGCCGCCGCCGCTGCAGGTCGATTAACCCTATATGCTCCGGGTTGACCTCCGGAATCAGCAGCGGCACGTCCGGCTCATAACGGTAGGCGCTCGCATTGCTGCACACAACGTAACCCGCCGCCGCCAGCTCCGCCTCCACCTGCCGCGCAACCCCGCTCGGCAGCGCGCTGAACACCACCTGGCAGTCGATTCCCGGCGCCATCTCCGCCAACACGACATCCTGCAGATGCGCCGGCATATCCCCCCGCAGCAGCCAGTTGCACGCGTCGCCGTAGCGCTTACCCGCATTGCGCGGTGACGCGCACAACACGCTCAACTCAAACCACGGATGCCCCTGCAGCATCTGCACAAACCGCTGCCCCACCGCGCCCGTCGCCCCCAGCACACCCACGCGAATCTTCGGCTCAATATTCATCAAAATCCTCTACCCCAAAACTGACTTATCTGTCTCCTAACAACCCCGCCCCATACATTCGCCGCAGCCACTAACCACTAACCACTGACCACTGACCACTGACTACTGCAGTCCCAGTTCAACTATATCACTCAGCACACCAGCCGCAGTCGCCTCCACCCCCGCCCCGCGTCCCTGAATCACCAACGGATTGGGGTTGTACCAGCGGCTGTAGAACTCAACCAGATTGTCGGTACCCGTCAAACGCCCCAACGGACTGTCCTCCGCCACTGCCGTCAAACCGACGCTGCACGCGCCCTCCGAAAGCGTGGCCGCATACCGCAGTACCTTGCCCTCCAACGCCGCGCCCGCAACCTGCCCTCTGAACTCTTCGTCCAGAGAAGGCAGCTCCGCCAGAAAACCGTCCACGCTCAGCCCGGCCATCCGCTCCGGATACAGGCCCTTGACCTCCACCTGCTCCATCTCTATCCGCCAGCCGATCCCCCGCGCCAGAATCAGTGCCTTGCGCGCCACGTCAACGCCCCCCAGATCATCGCGCGGGTCCGGCTCCGTATAACCCAGCCGGTACGCCTCCGCCACCGTCTCGCCGTAAGCGCGGCCCGCCTCCAGCCCTGTCATCACATAACCGAGCGTGCCGCTGAAAGAGCCGGCGATGCGCTCAATCGCGTCCCCGCTCGACACCAGCCGGTTCAGCGTCGCGATCACCGGCAAGCCCGCGCCCACCGTCGTCTCCCAGCGCGCTTGGCCCGGCGACCGGCTGATGCCGTCATACACATCCTGGACGACCGTCAACGGCTTCTTGTTCGCCAGCACCACCTGATAGCCCCGTTCCAACGCCAGCAACAGCGCGCCCGCCGTCCCGTCCGACGCCGTGCAGTCGACCACCACCGTGCCCGGCCCGCCAAGTTCCTCTACCACTGCCTCCGGGCTTCCATACGACCGGCCCAGAGGATGAGAAGCCAGCGCGCCGCCTTCCTCCTTGTACTGCAAAATCCCGGCCAGGACCTCTTCCGTAAATCCCCCTTGCGGCTCCACGACCGCGCCGCTACTGTCGCCCACGGCCAGAAAACGGATGCGCAGACCGTACTTCTCGCCATGAAGAGACCGCTGTTCCAAAATCTGACTTAGCAAGGCCCGCCCAACGCCCCCCAGCCCTAAAAGGATGAGCGGCTTCTCCTTCTCCGCAGTCTTGCCCGCGATGTTCCCCATCAGTCCGCTCCGTTCCCAAGTTCGAACGTATCATGTATGGCCCGGAGCGCCTCATCGGCCTCCGTCTGCAGGACCACGAGGCTGATATTGGCCTCGCTCGACCCCTGCGCAATCGCGATCACATTGATATTACGTTCCCCCAGCGCATTGAAAACCCGCGCCGCGATGCCCGGCGTCCCCTTCATGCCCGCGCCGATCACCGCCACGATCACGATATCCGGCTGGTGGCTGATCTCCTCGATCATATTCTGGGCCAGCTCGCGTGCGAACTCCACCTTGAGCGCCCCGACCACCGCATCGCCCTCCGCCTCGGGCACCACAAAGCAGATACTCTGCTCGCTGCTCCCCTGGCTGATCATCAGCACGTTGGCCCGCTGCCGCGCCACCGCGTCAAATGTGCGCGCCGCAATGCCCGGCACGCCGATCATCCCCCGCCCCGCCACCGTGATCAGCCGCAGCTCCCGCACCGCCGTGATCGCCTTCACCCCATAGTGCAGCTGGCGCGTCTTTTCGACAATACGGGTGCCCGGGTGGGAGGGATTGAACGTGTTGAGTACCCGCAAGGGAATACTGCTCTCCACCGCCGGCGTAACCGTCTTGGGGTGCAGCACCTTGGCGCCGTAGTAAGCCAATTCCGCCACCTCCTCGTAGGAAAGCTCCTCCATCGACTGCGCCGTTTCGACGATACGCGGGTCGGCCGTCATGACCCCGTCCACGTCCGTCCAGATCTGGATCTCGTCCGCATCGAGGGCCGCGCCCAGTATCGCCGCCGAGTAGTCCGACCCGCCCCGCCCCAGCGTCGTCGGCACGCCCTTCTCCGTCGCGCCCACAAAACCGGTCACAACAGGCACAATCCCGCTCTGCATCATCGGCAGCAGCCGGTCCCGGCATCGCGCCGGCGTGGCCTCCATCAGCGGATTGGCGTTGCCGAACTGGTCGTCGGTGATGATCACCTCGCCCGCGTCCACGAACTGGGAATTTACCCCGTTCGCCCGCAGCACAGCCGCCAGCAGCGGCGCGCTCAGCCGCTCGCCCACCCCGCTGACCACATCCAGACCACGCTGTGTCAACTCGCCCAGGACCGTGATGCTACGGCACAAACGCTCGAACTCGCGCAGCCGGTTGTCAAATAACCTGCCCAGCCCGGCGCGCTCCACCCCGTCCTCGATCAGCTGCCCGGCCACCACCTGGTGCCGCACCAGCAGCTGGCTCCGCGCGTCCCGGTACGGCGTCTCATCCCCCGCCGCGGCCGCCTGCGCCGCATCGATCAGCGTGTTCGTCACCCCGCCCATCGCGCTCACAACCACCAGCACACCGGGGCTCTCCTCTGCGCCGTCGCGCTGGGTCTGTTTCTCGACCGCCGCGGCCACAATTTTCGCCGCGCTGTCGATAGAATCCGTAGTGCCGACCGAAGTCCCGCCAAATTTCATCACGATCATACGCGTCTGACTCGCTCTACAAGAAGAATAAGTAAAAAAATACCTCGCGTCGTCCAGACGAGAGGTAGCCGACTATATCTACTGCCTCTCATCTTCCAGAATCGTTCTGCGCTGCCTGATTAATCTTTGGGCGCAGCTTCTGCCGGAATTGGCACCTGCGTCACGGAAAATCCATCCTCCGCCACCAGGTTGCCGAGGCTTCACAGGGCCGGTCCCTCCGCCTCTCTGGATAAGAGTTCAGCTATTTAATTGTAATGCGGGCAAATGTAGCAGAGCCCCCGCCCTATGTCAAATTTCGCGGGATGTTGTGTATACAAGATCTTGAAGAGGTCGTGCGACAATACCTGGCGCAAGAGGGCGAGACAGAGGCGTTCTACTCGTTTTGGCCGTAGTCTAGGCATATGCCAGTCCTTCGGAACCACAGCCATTCCGCGATCAACTCTGAGACAGCTAAAGCGCAGTCTCTGATCACTAACCCTAACCCCTGGCCCCCGCAATTGTGGGCGATCGGGCCTTCGGCCCTCCCTCATGCAGGGAGGGCCGCAACGCCCCCTATACACTATGCCACACCGGCGCCGCGCCACCTTCCCTATCCCCCACACCGCTCCTGTAGGGGCAGGCCTTGTGCCTGCCCTCGCGCCTCCGCCTACCCCGCCTCCGCAATCCCACCCCTGCGTCTGCGCCCCCGGCCTGCTTTTCGACCGCGGCGGCCACGATTCTTGCTACGCCGTCGATCGACTCCGTCATACCGACCGACGTCCCACCAAATTTCATCACGATTTGTCGTAGTTCATACTTTACCCGAAACTGACGGAGAAAGAGGCCGTATCATTAGTGCTCGTAAAGCGACTCCTCACGAAAGGAAACAGTATGAAGAAGGATGGTATTGAACTAACAGAGCAGCAACTGGCTATGCTCAAGAAGTTGGAAGAAATGCCTGACGAGAAAATTGATACCTCTGATATTCCTGAGATTCGCGATTCAAATGGATGGTTTCCATCTGGCCAGATCCCTGTTGTCATCAAGAAGCTAAAGGCATTGAATGTTGCGAAACGAAACAACGGTCGACAGAAAAGTGCGAAACCTGTAACGAGAGAGGATGCTCTTCGTATTCAGGACGAAATCATAGCAGCACATGATTGCAATGCGAAGGGAAAGCCCCTCCCCCAAGAAAATAAAGGGTTGCTGCAGAAGGGTGGTTAGAGTGGGTCATCGGAGACACGCTCTTCGGGGCGTTTCACACGATCTGACAATAAGCCACTGCTAAGCGGTGGCTTATTTCATTGAGAGGCCACTACCCAGATCGCCCGACACGTCTGCAATTGATTGACCTGAAAGTAAGTTCTTGTCTAAACGAGGAAAAATCAGTCTAGGCAAAATTCACAACAACTTCACCCATCACCCGTTGGGCTTCCTGATGCGTGGACCTGACCTGAACTTGAGGCTGCTTCTGAATATCCGCGGGCGAAACAGGACCAAAATGGGAAAGATGATCCATAACCTCGGTATACGAGGCTACTTCAAAAAACAACCCTAGTGCCTCTGCCAAATTCTTTTGCGCCTCCTCAACTGTTTCTCCTTGACTTGCTATTTCCAACTCTTCGCAACGAGATACGTACCAGTTTCCCTCTCGCCAGATTGAGCACTTGAGCACCCATTCCATTCAGACTATCTTCCCTTTGTGAGCTTCACCCAGCGTGCTGCGTCCGCGCGAAAAAGGTCTCACCCCCTCGCCCACCGCGCCAGCGCCTTCTCCGCCGCCCCAATCTCCTCCACCGACCTGTAATAGTGCAGCTCCCACTCCGCCTGCGGCATCCCCGTAAACAGCATCAAATTCAGCGGATACTCCTCCGTATCCGCAACACTCCGAAAATCGTCCCGAAACAGAAACGTCGGCTTGCCCAGCGCGATCGCCATCCCCATCTCGATCATCACCCCCTCGTCCGGCGGCACACCGTTGACCACGGCAAATATCGCATCCGCCTCCCGCACATCCTGATAGCAAAGCTGACCGACGTCATACGCCCACCCCGGCTTCGTCCTGTCTATCTTCCCGCCCGAACGCGCAAACGGCTCCCACACGTCCAGCCCCATCGCCGCCACAGCCTCGATGAGCGGTGGCAGCAGCAACTCCCGCTGCTGTGCCGAAAACCCGTACGGGTTCGCCAGGTAAACGCTCTTCCGTGCTTTCTCCGCTGAAGCCATAATATTCTCCGCCGTGGAAAGTGTGATAGGAGTTGGACTGCGCCGCCGGCCTGCTGCGCTCTCTCGCCAGCCGCCGCCCAGCTTCCAAAAAACGCATCTACCAAGCCATAGTCATTCCGCGATCAACACTGGGACAGGGGAAGCGAACTCTCTGACAACTGACCACTAACCACTAACCACTGCAGTTCTGGGCGGTCGGGCCTATTCGGCCCTCCCTTGTGCGGGGGCTCCGCCCCCGCAACGCCCCCTCTCCTACAACCTCGCGTCGTAGCCAGTATGTGGGCAATACGAAAATGCCGCCCCGTGTCGGCCCGCGCTACCCCCCGCTTCCTGGCAGATTCCGAAAATGTGCCGGCGCGAGCAAGACAGGCGAGGCCACTCCCATATATGCCCAACGTTCACCGCCATGACCATCGCCAGCCCGCTACAGAAATACTGGCGGTATATTCCCCCCAGACAGACCGCACACAGCACACACAGAACATGGCTAAGTAGCTGCCAAAAAACCGCGGATCAGCTGTACCCCCGGTCATAGTGCGCCTGCAGACTGCGCACATCCAACTCGGCCGCCATCATCGCCCGGATGCCGTTCACCGCCGCCTGCGCCGCCGACAGCGTCGTGATCAACGGGATCTCCATGCGCGTGGCCAGCGTACGTATCCTCTGTCCGTCGGCGCGGCTGTGCGGCCCCAGCGGCGTGTTGATGATCAGACCGATCTTTCCGTCCCGCATCGCGTCCAGGGTCGTATAAGCGCCGTTGCCCGCACTGTGAAGAGATGCCTCCATGGTCGCGGCCTTGTTGAGCACGACCACCGGCAGCCCCACCCGCTGAATCAGCGCCGCCGTGCCCTGTGTCGCGTACAGGTCAAAACCCATACGGCTGAAGTCGCGCGCCAGCTTGAGTGCCGCGCCCTTATCGTAGTCGTTCACCGTGATCAGCACCCCGCCGTCGACAGGCAGCCTGTAGTCCGCCCCCAGCTGGCTCTTGGCAAAAGCGTGCCCGAAATTCTGCGCATGTCCCATCACCTCACCGGTCGAGCGCATCTCCGGCCCCAGCAGCGTATCCGCACCGCTCAGCTTCTTCCACGGCAGCACCGCCTCCTTGACGAAGAACCCCCGTACCTCCGGCTCCTCCAGCAGCCCTACCTCCTCCAGCGACTTGCCCGCCTTCACCCACGCCGCCATTTTCGCCAGCGGCACGCCTGTCGCTTTACTCACAAACGGCACCGTCCGGCTGGCGCGCGGGTTCACCTCAATCACGTACACCACGTCATCCTTGATCGCGTACTGCACGTTCATCAGCCCCCGCACGCCCAGCGCCAGCCCCAGCTTCTCCGTATACTCGCGAATGATGCTCAGATGATAGCCGCTGATCTTGTACGGCGGCAGCACACACGCGCTGTCCCCGCTGTGAATGCCGGCCTCCTCGATATGCTGCAAAATGCCCCCGATCACCACCCGCTCACCGTCGGCAACAGCATCGACGTCCACCTCGTAGGCATCCTCCAAAAACTGGTCCACCAGGATCGCAACCTCCTGGCCGCTCGTCGTCATCTCCCTGTCCACGTCCACCGCCTGCGACATGTAGTGGCGCAAACTCTCCTCATCATCCACGACCGCCATCGCCCGCCCGCCCAGCACGTATGACGGCCGCACCACCAGCGGATAACCGATGCGGGCCGCGATCGCCAGCGCCTGCCCCGTACTGTGCGCAATGCCGCTGTCCGGCGCCGGAATGTCCAGCTCCGCCAGCAGCGCGCTGAACCGCTCGCGGTCCTCCGCCAGCTCAATCGCCTCCGGCTGCGTGCCCACGATGGGAACGCCCGCAGCCTGCAGCCCCGCCGCCAGATTCAGCGGCGTCTGCCCCCCATACTGCACCAGCACCTTCACCTGCGACCCGCCCTCCGCCTCCCGCTGATAGATATGCAGCACATCCTCCAGCGTCAGCGGCTCAAAATAGAGCCGGTCGCTCGTGTCGTAATCGGTGCTCACCGTCTCCGGGTTGCAGTTGATCATCACCGTCTCGAACCCCATCTCCTGCAGCGCGAAACTGGCATGGCAGCAGCAGTAATCAAACTCGATCCCCTGCCCGATCCGGTTCGGCCCGCCGCCCAGAATGATCACCTTGTCCCGCGCCGTCGGCGGCGCCTCTCCTTCGCTCTCATAACTGCTGTAAAGATAAGGCGTAAACGCAGCAAACTCCGCCGCGCACGTATCCACCTGATGATAAGTCGGCACAACTCCCAGCCGCTCCCGCAACTCCCGCACGTCGGTTTCAGTCAACTGAGGTGGAGGAGTGGGGTACTCTCTCTCCTCTCTCCTCTCCGCTCTCTCCTCGCCGTTCCCCTCTCTCCTCTCTCCTCTCTCCTCGCCCTTTTCATTCAGAATGCGCGCAATCTGCGCATCGCTGAATCCCATCCGCTTCGCCTGCCGCATCGTCCACGCATCCAACTCGCCCGCTCTCTCGATGGAAACCTGGAAGCGCGCGATCTCCTGCATCTGCGCAACAAACCACGGATCGTAAATCTCCGAACATTCGCGCAGCGCCGCCTCGTCCGCGGCCCCGCCATCGGCTCCTGTGCCCTCCCCCCGCTCGGCCTCCAGCAAACGCTCGAAGACCGCAAACAGCCGGTCCCGGTTGGGAACGCGCATCAGCTCCGCGGCCGAGGCGTCGGGCGCATAACCCTTCAGCTGCCCCTTTTCGTCACGCGTCAGAGGCCCCAGCCCGTCGCGCCCGATCTCCAGGCTGCGCACCCCCTTCTGCAGCGCCTCCTTGAACGTGCGGCCAATCGCCATCACCTCGCCCACCGACTTCATCTGCGGCCCCAGTTCCCGGTCCACGCCGGGGAACTTCTCAAACGCCCACCGGGGAATCTTCACTACCACATAGTCGATCGACGGCTCGAACGCCGCCACCGTCTCCTGCGTAATGTCGTTCTTCAGCTCGTCCAGCGTATAACCGACCGCCAGCTTGGCCGCCAGCTTGGCAATTGGGAACCCCGTCGCCTTCGAGGCCAGCGCGCTCGAACGCGACACACGCGGGTTCATCTCGATCACCACCACCCGCCCCGAGTCCGGGTCCACCGCAAACTGGACGTTGCTGCCCCCCGTCTCCACGCCCACCGCCCGCATCACCAGCCGCGCCTGGTCTCGCAGCCGCTGGTACTCCTTGTCCGTCAGCGTCTGCGACGGTGCCACCGTGATACTGTCGCCCGTGTGAACGCCCATCGGGTCCAGATTCTCAATCGAGCACACCACCACGTAATTGTCGGCGCGGTCCCGCATCACCTCCAGCTCATACTCCTTCCAGCCGATCAGCGACTCCTCCACCAGGACCGTATTCACCGGGCTCTCGCGCAGCCCCCACGACACCTTTTCGTCAAACTCCTCCTGCGTAAAAACCGTACCCGCGCCGCTGCCACCCAGCGTAAAACTGGGGCGGATGAATATGGGAAAGCGCCCAATCACCGTCTCGAAAATCTCCCGCGCCTCCTCCAGCGAATGCGCGATGCGGCTGCGCGGCGACTCCAGCCCCACCTCCGTCATCGCCCGCTTGAACAGGTCCCGGTCCTCCGCCACCTGCATCGCCCGCAGATTCGCCCCGATCAGCTCCACGCCGTGCCGCTCCAGGATCCCCTGCTCCGCCAGCGCCACCGCCAGGTTGAGTCCCGTCTGTCCGCCCACCGTCGGCAGCAGCGCGTCCGGCCGCTCCTCCGCGATGATCTTCTCCAGCAGTTCGACCGTAAGCGGTTCCACATAGGTGGCGTCAGCCATCTCCGGGTCGGTCATAATCGTCGCCGGATTGGAGTTGACCAGAACCACCCTGTATCCCTCTGCCTTCAGCGCCTTGCACGCCTGCGCGCCCGAATAATCGAACTCACACGCCTGCCCGATTACGATCGGACCGGAACCGATGATCAATATCGATGAAATATCTGTGCGCTTGGGCATAGGTTTGACTCTCGCCTTCCCCCTGTTGGCCGCCCCATCCTGACGATGAAACAACCCCGTGTTAAAATAGGTGCCTGCCTTCCCCCGGGTCGTTCCGTCCGCGCGGGAGGCAGTGGCAGCGTTGCCGGCGGTCGAAGTTGCCGCCTAACCAAAACATAGAGAGATTGTATCGTGTCAGATCGCGCCTTACCAAAACAAACGCGCCTCCATCAAGGCGCGTCCGCACTGTCGAAAGTGGCCGTAGTCGTCGTGGCCGCCTACATCGCCGCCCAGATGATGGCCGACATCGCCAGCCTCAAGATCGGCGTCGTCGCCGGCCTCGCCGTCGACATGGGCACCTTCGTCTACCCCGTAACCTTCACCCTGCGCGACCTCGTCCACAAAACGCTCGGCAAGCGCAACGCCCAGCTCCTGATCGTCACCGCCGCCGTCATCAACCTGGGCATGGTCCTCTATCTCATGTGGTCGGCCTCCGTGCCCAGCGACCCCAACTCATTCGGCGGCGCCGAGTTCAGCGCCATCTTCGCCCCCCTCTGGCGCATCGTCTGCGCCTCCATCATCGCCGAGCTCGTCAGCGAGCTGATTGACACCGAGATCTACCACCTCTTCGTCAGCCGCGTCACCACCCGCTACCAGTGGCTGCGCGTCCTCGTCAGCAACTCCGTCAGCGTCCCCATCGACAACCTGCTCTTCGTCCTCATCGCCTTCTCCCCGTTCGCCTTCCTCGGCGCGCAGCTAACCGACTCCTGGGCCGTCGCCATGGAGATCTTCCTCTTCAATCTACTCGTCAAATACGGGGTAACCCTGGTCAGTATGCCCCTGATCTACCTGACACCGGACCGGGATTGGCGAGGAGAAGAGTTGGAATAAGAAAAGGGTGCCAAAAGTCTTTCCATGGACCAAAGAGTCGTGGCCATGCGATATTTCTTTCGATAAAATTGGGAACTATATACTTGAGTGCCCGAAAAAGTGCGTCTCGTGCAGTGCTGCGTCG
>JAPOVP010000026.1 GCA_026708085.1 Caldilineaceae bacterium | reverse complement strand
GCGGAGCCCCCGCACAAGGGAGGGCCGAATAGGCCCGACCGCACAACTGCAGTGGTCAGTGGTCAGTAGTCAGTGGTCAGTGAAAACGGCGATTGATGGGCGATAGGTGTGAAGAGGAGAGAGGGTTGACTTGGCTGGGGTCTCGGAGTGATTGTGGGTCAGGGGGTGACTGGTTTTTGGTTTGCGCGTACGACGGATAGGGTCCAGAGGGTCATTGGGATGAGGGTCAGGGCTGTCATCGACCAGATGATGGCGGAGATGCTGAGGCTGGTGTCGAGGGCGGTGCCGACGACGCTGGATGCGAGTGCGCTGGCGAGGTAGAAGAACATGAACTCGGTGGCGAAGACTCTGCCATGCACGGTTCTGTCGACATTTTGCAGAAGCAGCTGGGTGGAGAAGACCCAGACGATGCCGCCGCCGACGCCGCGCACGATCGTGGCCAGCAGCACGGCAGGCAGGCTCAGGAGCGGCGCGGTGGCTGCCGACCCAAGGACGCTGAGGAGGAAGCCGACGATTATGGCTTTTCTCAGCGTGGGGCCGTCGTCGCCGGTCAGTTTGCGGGCGAGGATGGGGCCGATGCCGGTGCCGACGCCGACCAGGCCAAACATGAGCCCCATGCTGATACCGCCGTTCTGGCCGACGGTGAAGACCCGTTGGGAGATGGCGACCATGACGACCTGGGAGCCGGCGGTAAGGAAGAGGGAGTTGAGCGCTTTCTGGGAAGCGATAAAGAGGATGTTGGGATGTTGGTAGAGGTATTTGAGGCCGTCGATGTACTGGCGCAGGCCGGCGGCGATGGTCTTGTCCATTGACTGGGTTGCGGGGGCGGCGGGCATCCGGATCTGCATGAGGAGCGCTGCGGACAGGAGGAAGGTTAGGGTGTCGAGCAGGAAGGCGGGGTAGATGCCCCAGGCGCCGGCCACGAGCCCGCCCAGGGCGGCGCCGAGGGCGAGCATGGTGGACCAGGTGGCGGAGCTGATGGCGTTCATGGCGCCCAATTCTCCCTCTCTTGCCAGCTCGGGCAGGATGGCGTTGCGGGCGGGATAGAAGAATCCACTCACGCAGAACTGGGCGGCGGTCAGGGTGTAGAGGAGCCAGACGTCGCCGGCGTCGCGTACGAGCAGGAAGGCGAGGACGACAGCGGCGCGGACGACGTCGGTGGCGATGAGGATGTGTTTGCGGTTGTAGCGGTCGGCGACGACGCCGGCGACAGGGCTGATCAGAAATGGCGCGAGCATGCGCACGACGAAGAGGGAGCCGACGGCGAGACCGGACTGGGTAAGCATGCCGACGAGGGCGGCGGAGGCGACAAGGTTGAACCAGTCGCCGAGGAGGCTTACGATCTGGCCGAACCAGAGGTAGCGGAAGTTGCGGTTGTGGCGGAGCAGGTCGGTATAACCGACCGGGGCCTGGGCGGTTGTATTAGCGGTCATTCAGGTTGGTAGCCTATTTTCCCATGCCGCGCAGCGCGTTCAGGCAGCGTTCGACTGCTTCGAGAGGAGGATAGGCTTCGCTCTCGTATTCGACGATGTACCATTCGGTGCCGCCGACGGATTCGCAGGCTTCGAAGAAGGCTGGCCAGTCGGTGTCGTCCTCGCCGATGACGGGGTCGAAGGCGGGATTGGGGTAGTCGTGGCCCGGGCCTTCTTGCAGGCTCTTGGTGAAGGGTTTGAGATGGACGGTGACGGCGCGGCCGGGGTAGCTGCGGATGACGCTGACGGGGTCGGCGCCGCCGTAGACGGCGTTGCCGGTATCGAATTGCATGATGACGGATTGGGTGGTGTTGCCGAAGAAGGTATCCCAAGGTGTTTCGCCGTCGAGTGGCAGGAACTCGTGGAAGTGGTTGTGGTAGCCGGTACTCATGCCTTCGGCGGCGAGGCGGTCGGCGAGACGGTTGGTGAATTCGGCCAGCTTGAGCCAGTCGTCGCGGCTGCGGCGCAGCTCTTCGGGGATGCCGGGGATGATGAGTTTGTCGTTGCCGAGGGCGTGGTGGAAGGCGATGGTCTCGGGCAAGGCGTCGTCCTGGACGAGGTCGAAGGGGACGTGCCAGCCGGCGCAGGCGAGACCGAGTTCGTCGATTTCGGCTTTGAGGGCGGAGGCAGCGTGCTGGGGCGGGCCGGCGAACTCGACGCCGGCGTAGCCCATTTTGGCGACGGCAGCGAGGGTGCCGGGCATATCGGCGGCAAAGTCATGGCGTACGGAGTAGAGTTGGAGGGCGATGGGAGGCATGGGGACGGGATCCTTTCGACGGTATAGAAAGACAGTGTAAACGATCAGTTGGTGGAAGCCGGTGTCTTTGGCGCCAGTTGGAGACCGGTTGCGGGGTTCATTTTCCGGTCTCCTGTGTGTCGACGCTGAGCTGGCGGACAGCGGATTCGTCTATGTCGACGCCGAGGCCGGGCCCGTTGGGCACGTCGAGGAAGCCGCCGGACTGGTCGAAGGGTTCGGCGATGCCCTGACGGATGGGGCTGGGGGTGCGGTCGAACTCCATGACGGGCTCCTGCTGGTAGGGGCGGGGGGTGCGGGCTGGAGGACATTCGGGCACGGCGGAAGCGACGTGGAGGCTGGCGGCGATCATGACGGGTGAGCCCCAGACGTGAGGGTTGAAGAGAATGCCGAAGGCGTTGGCCATGGAGGCGACGCGGTGCATTTCGGTGATGCCGCCCGCCATTACGACATCGGGTTGGATGATGTCAACGCAGCGGCGGCCGATAAAGTCTTTGAACTCGTAGCGCGTGCGCAGGTTTTCGCCGCCGGCGATGGCCATGGGCAGGGCGGCCTTGACCTGCAGGTAGCCCTCTACGTCTTTGGCGTTGACGGGCTCCTCGAACCAGTAGACGTCGAGGTCGGCGAGCTCGCGGCCGATGCGGATGGCCGTGGTGGCGTTATAGGCCTGATTGGCGTCGGCCATGAGGAATATGTCGGGGCCGATGGCGTCGCGGAGGGCGGCGACGCGGCGCACGTCCTGGGCGAGGGGGAGGCCGCCGACCTTGGTTTTCATGCCGGCGAAGCCGAGGTCGACGTACATGCGGGCTTCGTCGAGGAGCCGCTGAGGGATTACGCGGCCGTCGGAGGCAAGGTTTTCCTCGGTATAGTAGAGGCCGGTGGCGTAGACGGCGATGCGGTCGCGTACTTTGCCGCCGAGGAGGGCCCAGACGGGGAGGCCGCTGGCTTTGCCGGCGATGTCCCAAAGGGCGGTGTCGACGGCGCTGATGGCGCTGCCGCCGATGCCGCCGGCGACGTTGCCGTTGTAGAAGAGGCGGAACATCGCCTGCCAGAGAAGGTTGCGCTGCATGGGGTCGGCGCCGAGCAGGAGGGGTGCGAACTCATCATGGACGATGCGCGCGGAGGGGCCGTTGAGCCCTTCACCCCAGCCGACGATACCATCTTCGGTGACGAGTTTGACGAGCCCGACGTGACGCTTTTCGGTCCAGCCTTGCGACCAGCCGAAGCCGGGTTGGATGGGGGCTTCGAGGAGGAAGGTTTCGATGGAGGCGATACGCATTGGCGGGGCTCCGGGATGGTTGTTCGCGGCAGCGGTACCGCAGCAGCAGCAGGACGCAGGGGGTGCACGCCAAGGGTGATGGACGGCTGGTGACCAACCGTGTCTATCCCGGCACTATCTGCTGGCGGTCCAAGGTTCTATAGTACCATGCGGGGAATCAGAATTGCGATTGCGATGACGGCGAGCTGGCAGCCCGTGACCCAGGCGAATGCGCGCAGGAAGCGGCCGAGGCTGACTTTGGACGCACGACGGTAGCCTGCCTCGCTCCAGAAGAAGAAGACTACGGCGGCGACGGCTAGGCCCAGAAGCGTGAAGCGATGGACGGCGGGAAGCGTCCACTGGTCTGCGCCGAGAGCGATGGCGATGGCGCGCATGGCTGGGAGGGTCGTTACGATGTTGAGGATGAACAGACCGCAAGAGGTAAACCAGAGCAGGTAAAACAGTATGACCTGTGAGGCGGCGTTGCCTACAAACTTTACGTTTCTCATAGGGGATATCCAACTATAGGGCCAGAGGCCGGGGGCAGCGGGTGTTTATGCGACAACGCCGGCCAGCTCCAACTCATTGGCGAAGTGGCACTTTGCGAAGTGGCCGGGCGCGACCTCTTCCCAGGCGGGCTCCTGCTGATTGCAGAGGTCCTGGGCATAGGCGCAGCGGGGGTGGAAGTAGCAGCCGGAGGGTGGGTCGGCCGGGTTGGCGACTTCGCCTTCGAGGAGGATGCGCGCGGATCCGCGGCGGCGGGGGTCGGGTTTGGGGATGGCCGACAGGAGCGCTTCGGTGTAGGGGTGTTTGGGGTTGGTGTAGAGCTCGAGCGTGGAGGCCATCTCGACAATTTTGCCGACGTACATTACGGCGACGCGGTCGCAGATGTGGGCGACGACGCTAAGATCGTGGGCGACGAAGACATAGGTGAGCCCCATCTGATCCTGCAGCTCCTGCAGGAGGTTGAGGATCTGGGCCTGCACGGAGACGTCGAGGGCGGAGACCGGTTCGTCGGCGACGACGAGGTTGGGCTGGCAGACGAGGGCGCGGGCGATGCCGATGCGCTGGCGCTGGCCGCCGCTGAAGGCATGGGGGTAACGGCGCATGACTTCGGGGGCGAGGCCGACGAGACCGAGGGTGTCGGCGACGCGATCCTCAAGCTCGGTCCCCTTTGCCAGACCCATGGCGCGCAGGGGGGCGCCGATGAGCTCCAGGATAGTCATGCGGGGGTTGAGGGAGGCGTGGGGGTCCTGGAAGATCATGCGCATGTTGCGGCGCACCTGGTTGAGCTTCTGGTTGTCGAGCTCGATCACATTGACGCGTCCCAGGTCCGGATCGCGGAAGAAGACATCGCCCTCGGTGGAAGGGATGGCGCGCAGGATCATGCGTCCGGTGGTTGTTTTGCCGCAGCCGCTTTCGCCGACGAGCCCCAATGTTTCGCCTTCGTTCACCTGCAGGCTGACATCGTCGACGGCTTTGACATAACCGACGGTGCGTTTGAAGAAGCCGCGACGGATCGGGAAGTACTTCTTGAGATTGTTGATCTCGAGAAGCGAGGATGGAGATGGGGACGGGGACGGGGAGGCGTTTCCGTTTTCGCTTGCCATAAGACCTTTCGTTAATGCACTACCGCTTCGCTACCGGGGCACAGTTTGGATTGAGCACTCAAGTATAGAGGTGGCAGCGTACGGCATGCCCTTCATCGAGCTGGATCAGCTGCGGTTCGGCTTCATCACAGACGCCGGGCATGAAGTCGGGGCAGCGGGGGTGAAAGGAGCATCCTTGCAGCCGCTGGTAGGGGCTGGGAACCATGCCTTCGATGGCGTTGAGCTTTTCGCGCTTGTCCTGCAAGACATCCTCGAGGCGCGGAATTGAGTTCAACAGCCCCTTTGTATAGGGATGCTTGGGATTATAGAAGATCGAGTCGACATCGGTGCGCTCGACGACCTTGCCCATATACATGACGACGACATCCTCGGCCATTTCGGCGACGACGCCGAGATTGTGGGTGATGTAGAGGATGGACATGTCGGATTCGGCCTGCAGCTCGCGCATGAGGTCGAGGATCTGGGCCTCGGTGGTGACATCGAGGGCGGTGGTCGGTTCGTCGGCGATGAGGAGTTGGGGGCGGCAGGCGAGGGCCATGGCGATGACGGCGCGCTGGCGCATGCCGCCGCTGAGCTGGAAGGGGTAGTCGTCGAAGCGCTGCTCCGGGTTGGGCATTTTGACGCGGGCGAGGGTCTCGATGGCGATGTCGCGGGCTTCGGCCTTGTTGACGTCCTGATGCAGGAGGATGGCTTCGGTGATCTGTTTGCCGACGGTACGGACGGGACTGAGGGCGGTCATCGGCTCCTGAAAGACCATCGAGATTTGATTGCCGCGAATATCGCGGAGCTGGCGGTCGTTGGACTCGAACTGGGCGAGGTCGACGATGTCGGCGGCGTCGGTGCGATTGTCGAACTGGCGATGGAAGCGGATCTCGCCTTCGACGATCTGGCCCGGGGGCGGGATGAGGCGCATGATCGACATGGCGGTCATGCTCTTGCCGCAGCCGCTCTCGCCGACGACGCCGACAACCTGACGGCGGCGGACGTCGAGGTCAACGCCATCGACGGCGCGCACGGTGCCTTCTTCGAGGGCAAAGTGCGTTTTCAGATCCCTGATTTCCAGCAGGACTTCCTGCGGTCCCGCTCCGTTTTCAACTGACGCCATAATGTGTAATCCAGGTAGATACCGGCCTGAAGTCAGTGGTTGAATTGGCCACTAGAAACTTGCGGCGGGCTAATGGTACGGGTCGGCTGCGTCGCGCATGCCATCGCCCAGGAAGTTGAACATGAGAACTGCAATGACGACAAAGATGACCGGCCAGAGTGTCCAGGGCGTTTGCGCGACAGACATGATGTCCTGCGCGTCCTGGAGCATGACGCCCCAACTGATGGTGGGCGGCTGCAGCCCGATGCCGAGGAAGCTCAACGCGGTTTCACCCAAAATCATGAAAGGGATGGCGATGGTGAGTTCGACGATGATGAAGCTGGTGAAGCCGGGGAGCAGGTAGCGGGTGATAATCGTCCACTGGTTTTCGCCGTCGAGGCGGGCGGCCATGACAAAGTCCTCTTCGCGCAGGCTGAGGATTTTGCCGCGCACGATGCGGGCCAGCCGCGTCCAGTTGAGGATGGAGAGGATGATGGTGATGGCAAAGTAGAGGCGCAGGTTGGGCCAGTCCTGGGGCAGGGCGGCGGCGAGCGACATCCACAAGGGGATGGTAGGCAGGGCGTAGAATATGTCGATGAGGCGCTGGATGACTTCGTCGATGGCGCCGCCAAAGTAGCCGGAGATTCCGCCCAGGAGCACACCGAAGATGGCGGTAAGGGCGACACCAATCAGGCCGATGGTCAAGGAGATACGGCCGCCGTAGATGATGCGGGAGAAGATGTCGCGGCCGATGCGGTCGGTGCCGAAGATGAAGAGCGGCATTGTATCCTTCTCGGTGCCGAAGAGGTGCAGATCCGACTCGATGAGGCCCCACATTTTGTAGGCGTCGCCGCGCACGAAGAGCCTGATGGTGTTGGGCTCGGCGGCGTTGGCCTTGTAGATGGGGCGGGCGGTTACGGGATCACGCCCGCGCACGATGGTGTAGATGAAGGGGCTGCGGTAGCTCCTGCTGACGACTTCGAAGAGGCGGATCTTGGTGGGCGGCGCGGAGGCGAGATCCTTGTAGCGGGTCAGAGGTGCGTGAGGGGCAATAAATTCGGCAAAGAGAACGAAGACATAGAAGAAGGCGAGCACCCACATGGCGAACTTGGCCAGGCGATGACGGCGGAATTTCCACCAGACCAGCTGCCATTGACCGGCGCGGTAGAAGTCTTCCGACTCGGAGAAGGTGGTGGCCGGGCTTGGCGCCGTCTCAATCGAGCGGTGGCGCGGGTTGATCAGCCTCAGGATACTGGCGACGATTGAAGTCATGGTGTCAGTTACATCTCCTCCACGCTGCCAAACCGGATGCGCGGGTCGACGGCTGCCAGGGCGATATCGGCCAGGAGGCTACCCACAAGGGCAAGGGTTCCGACCAGAAGAATGATACTGCCTGCCAGGAACATGTCCTGGGAAAGCAGGGAGCGATAGAGTACGACTGCGGCGGTGGGCAGGTTGAGCACGATTTCGACGACGGTACCCCCGGAGATAATCCACGGCAGGAGGAATCCGAGGGAGCTGATCAGAGGGTTGATGGCGATGCGTACAGGGTAGTTCATGAGGACGGCAAACTCGGACAGGCCTTTTGAGCGGGCCACGGTGACGTACTGTTTGCGCAGCTCATCGAGCATGGTTGCGCGCATGATGCGGATGATGTGGGCGGTGCCGCCGATGCCGAGGATGAGAACGGGCACCCAGATACGGGTGAGCATATTCTGGAATTTGGCGATGCTCCAGGACTCGAGTTCGAATTCGGGGGAGAAGAGGCCTCCCACTTTGAGGCCGAACCAGGCGAAGGAGAAGTACATGACGACCATCGCCAATAGGAAGCCGGGCACTGCAAGCCCGACGAATCCGATCATTGTAAAGAGGTAGTCGGTGAAGGTGTACTGGCGTACCGACACGTAGATGCCGATGGGGACTGAGACTGTCCAGACAAAGACGGTTGTGAGGATGGCCAAAAGGAAGGTGAGGGCCATCTTGTCGCCGATGACCTCTTTGACAGGTCTGCCCCACTGGAAGGACTGACCGAATGAACCTTTGAGCAGGATGTTCTGGAGCCAGGTCAGATACTGGACGTGCATGGGCCGGTCGAGGGCGTACTGTTTCATGAGGCGCTCGACTTCGGCTTCGTCTACATCGCGGCCGGATGCCCGCAGTGCGTTGATGTGCTCGGTCAGATAGTCGCCTGGGGGAAGCTGGATGATAAGAAAGGCGACGAGAGAGAGCAGGAACAGCAACGGAATCATACGCATGACGCGCTGGATGATGTAGACGGTCATTGGGAACTCCTTTTGAGGAGAGAGCGGAGAGGAGAGAGAGAATCTATCCCTACTCTCTCCTCACTCCTCTATACTCACTTCTTGCAGTTTACGAGCCGCCGCCTTCGTAGTAGAAGGCTTCGGGGTGGTAGGTGGAGATGCCGTAGGTATCCCAGCCGACGGGTTTACCTGCGGCGGGCAGGTTGCGCATGGTCTTGGGGAAGATGAGCGGCGCCGGGCTCTCGGAGACGGAGCCGACGGCCAGCGGGTTATCGGCAAGCCAGTCGAAAATCTTCTTACCGGCAGCCACGCGCTCGGCATCATCGATCACGGTATTCATCGTATTGTAATGGTCGTAAAGGGTCTGGATCGCGGCCGGCGGCTCTTCGCCGTCCTGGCCGTTGCTCCGGAACCAGCGGCCCCACTCGGGAGCTGGGCCGCCCTGGCCGATGTTGGTGGGGATGAACCAGCGCATTTCGACCGGCAGCAAGGTATCGGTGCAGCGGTCTGCGTGCCAGCAGCCGCAGTGAACCAGGCCCTGGCTCCAGCGCTCGTTGTAGAGCGAGATCTGGATTTCCTTGGTGGAGGCTTCGATACCAACTTCGCGCCAGAAGGTAACGACGATCTCGGTGAACTCGTGGGTGGCGACGCCAACGCGCGGTCCGGCGTGCTCGATGTTGAACTTGAGCACATCGCCGTCAGGGCGCAGGCGGAAGCCGTCGCCGTTGCGCTCCGTCAGCCCCATGTCGTCCAGCAGCTGGTTGGCCAAGTCGGGGTCGTACTGGGACCAGTTTTCGGCATATTTCGGTTCGTAATACTGCGAGTTGGGCATCGGCGCCAGCTGGCCCATCTTGGCAAGGCCGAAGAAGAGATTCTGGTTGATCTCCTCGCGGTCGATGGCGACGTTCAGCGCTTTGACGAAGTTGGGGTGCTGCACGATGTCACGCAGGACGAGATCTTCGGTCAGCGTGTGGCAGGGATAGAGCGTGTAGCGGTCGGTCATGCAGCTGAGGTAGTCCATGACCTGGTAGTGCTGGGTCGGCTCGTTTTCCTTGTAAAGGGGATAGCGGGCAATCGAGACATCGTGCGGGCCAACGTAGTCGAGCTCGCCCTGGATCGTCTTCTGCGTGGCGATCTCGTGGTTGGCGACGAAGTCCATGCGCAGGTCTTCGACGTAGGGCAGCTGCTGGCCGGAGGTATCGACCTTCCAGTAGTAGGGGTTCCTCTTCATGAGCACGAGGCCCTGCTGCGGCTCCTGGTCTACGATCCAGCCGGAGAGCATGGGATATTCGGGGGAGTTGGGGCGCGTGCCCCAGACGCTGCGGCCGCTGCGCTTGTTGCTGAGGAGCTGTACCCAGGTCTCATACTCGGACTCTTCGAGCATGGCGGCCAGATCGTCCTCGTCGGCGAAATCGGCGTGGAACTGCTTGAGATAGTGGCTGGGCAGCAGGAAGTCGCCCTGAATACGGCGGGTGAGGTAGGCGGGGAAGTTTCCGAAGGGGGCGGCGAAGGTGATGGAGAAGCTGTAGTCGTCGTGAATGTCGACGACCATATTCTCGCCGCCGTGGCGGTAGACCCACCAGACGCTGGAAGCGACATCGGGATGGGTGGCGATTGAGTTCCACCAGAAGTCGACGTCGCCGGTGGTGACGAGTTCGCCGTCAGACCACTTCATACCCTCATGCAGATGGAAGGTGTAGTGGGTGGCGTCGTCGCTGACTTCCCAGCTGGCGAAGAGATTGGGTTTGATGGTCTTGAGATCCTGATCCGAATAGGTCAACATACGTTCGGCGAACCAACCGTACTGGCTGACGAAGCTGGACGGATCGAGGTGAATCTGGCGGACGAGGCCGCCGTACTCGCCGATCGATTCGCGGGGCAGGACCAGTGGCGAAACGGGCAGGCGCTCGGTGACGGGGGGCAGGTCACCATTGGCGACCATTTCGGCCAAGCGCGGTGATTCCGAGTACTGGGAGGGCGCTTCGGCGTCTTCCATTACGGTCTGTGCGGGCGCCTCTTCCTCAGCGGCCGGCGCAGCGGCCGGCTCCTCGGTGATCACCTCTGGCTCGGGGCCACCGCAGGCGGCCAGGACGACGGCGGCGGTTGTTGCTCCCGACAGTTGCAGGAAGCGGCGACGATGCATCTTTCGTTGGGTCATGCTTTCCTCCTAGGTTGAAACGTTAAAATTTTGTTGATGATGGCGTTAACCACCGGCAAAATCGAGTTGTATAGCCTGATCACCATGAACGACGACCATTTGTGTAGCGGGCCAGCCGTCCGTCACGCAGTTGGGGCCTTCGTAATGATTGGCGTTGTGCAACGGTTGCGCTTCGCCGTTGACCAAGAGCGGTCCGTTCCAGTCGAAAGTAACGGTGTCACCCTGCAGGGGGCGATAGGAAACGGAAAGACTTTCACAGACAAATCGGGCGGCCAGGACGCGTTTGCGGAAGTCGGCAAGGGAGCCATCGTCGGCTTTGCGGCCCATCTGGCATAGCCAGGCGACGTTGTGCCCGGTCGCGCGCAGTTCGCGGGAGGCGGCGGGACCGTCCTGGACAAGGTCGAAGGGCTGTGAGCAGCTGAGGGCGATGTAGGCGTCTCCCCTGGCGGCGAAGGCCCATTCTCTGCCCACCTGATGCTCGTCGAAGGCGAAGGTGGGAAAGTAGGCGCGGGTGAAGCCGAGGGGATCGGAATCAGGCAGGTTGTAGAGGGCGATGAGGAGGTCGCGGTGCTGGGCGACGCGGGGCAGCAGGCCGCTGCGCCAGTAGCCGTCCCTGCGGGCATCCTGCTTGGGGTCGAGCGCTAAGGGGTGGTTGACGAAGACGATGGCGTCTGCGTCCAAGGTCGCCTGCCAACTCTGTCCGCCCAGGCTGGGCTGACCGGGTTGAAAGTCCTGCGCGCTGCTGAGCAGATAGTCGGGCGTTCTGTAGATTGCTTTGTGGAGCGTTTGCGCGGGTTTGTGCTGCTCTGCTTCCTGCGCCTCAGCGTGTTCTGAGGCAACGGCGTGCCTTTCACTGGCCCACATGGCGTCGGGGCCAGGCAGGGTCGCGAGGGAGGCGATGAGGTGGGGGTGTGCATAGTTCTGGCAGCAGCAGAGGCTTATTGGCGCGGCGAAATGCCAGTTCCAGGTGCCGACACCCCACATCAGACGGGTAACGCCGGCAAGGGGCGACACATGTCCGTTTGGGACGACGCCACCGTTTTCAGCCGTGATCTGGCCGGCGCTGTAAACGCCCTGGAAGGAGTCCAATGCCAGGGTCACCAGTACTTTGTCGATCATTACTGCGGCCAGGTCCCAGATCTCTTGCGAATCGGCGAGATCGATGAGGTGGGAGAGGGCGGTTAGCAGTTGGGCGAGGCTGTGGCTTGATGAATCGGCGAAACCGGCGGTGGCGGCGTGCTGGAGGCGGCGGGTGACTGCTTTTTCGGCGCGCTGGCGGTGCCACTGACCGGAATGCTGGCTGCAGGGGAAGGTGTGTTCGGGGTAGAGTTGCCCGGCCAGGAGTTCACTGGCTGCGAACAGCAGCTCTTCGGTGTCGCCGAGGGTTTTGCCCGTTCTCTCTGCATAGGCCTGCCTGCAGTAAGGGAAAGAGGAGAGGCAATCATCGAGTTGCTGTCTGATCTCGGCGGGGAACTGGTCGTTTTCGCCGTAGCGGGCAACCATGCCGAGCAGCATGGTCAGGCGGGTAAGGTGATCCTCTTCCAAGGCTACGACGGTCTCGATGGCGGGAGAGAATTTCCTAGTGGTGATGCGCTCCCACCAGCCGAGGGTCATTTTGGCGACTTCGGAATAGAGGCCGTCATCGTGGGTGACGGCGTGGCGCAGGAGCTCGATCTGGCGTTCTACATAGGTGCCGTAGGGGGCGGTGCGATAGTCCGACCGCACGACCGATAACGGGATTTTGCGTTGAACGCGGACGCCGCGGATATAGTACTCGCTGGGGGACGGCATCAGGAGCAACTCGTATTCGCCGTCGGGAATCGAGACAGCCGAAGTTAGCGTGCGGTCGCCGTTGTCACCTTCCCTACCCTCGGATTCAGCGTAGATGCGGCCGTTGGACAGTTGCAGGCGGGCGTTATAGTCGGCCGGCGCTTCGAGCTTGCGCGGCCAGCGCAGGACGATCCTGTCCTCGTGGGCGTAGACGTCTTTTTCGAGATGGAGCTGTTCGAAGAAGGACTCGAAGAGCTGGCAGCGGTCAGCCAGCTTGGCCGCGTCTTCGAGGGAGTCGGCGGTGGGGGAGACGGTGTCGGAAGTGGGCTGATGAGCGCCGTTGCTCCGTGTTTCGGTTGACAAAGGTACCTCGTCCTGGTTGTTGACTTGAGTCGTCAAAGAAAGATGGGGCTTCGCTGCTGACAGGCAGAGGCGCGTTGACCTTCACGGATGGCAAGAACAAAGGGGATTCCTTCTTGCCACGGGAGGGACAAGAGATGGATCCAGTTTCGCTGAATGCGCCCCAGATCGAAAGGAGCGAAGGTATTGCGCTGGCGATGAGGGGGGAAGCTCAGTCCATTCGTTGGGGGCGAATTATATAATTTCCGGCAGTGATATTACAAATCAGAGTGTGTTTGTATGCGCGCTTGGGCTTTGTCAATCGGATTGGGGACAGTTGGGGGCCTCGGCGAATGGGGACTTGGCAGATGCAAATCAACTGTAGAGTACCAGGAGTTGCCAATCCACGAGGGCACCCACGAGGGCACCTACAAGGGGTGCACCTACGGGGGGACGGCAGGTTGGAGGAAATGTCAACGGGACTCAGGAGTCGACGGACAGCACGGGTTCGCCCAGGGTTGGCCAGCGGGGGTTGATGCCGAGGCCGGGGTCGGTGGATGCGGACATGCGGCCGTTGCGGCGCAGGGGGGCGCCTTCGGCGGTGCTGACGGTGACGTAGCTGTTGAAATCGGTGGCGGTGAAGAGGAATTCGGGCGGGGTACTGTGGGCCAGGTGGGCGATGGCTGCGGTGGTGATGTCGCCGCCCCAGCTGTCCTCGATGGTCATGGCGATGCCGAGTGAGACACATAGATCGCGGGCCTGACGGGCCTTGGTCAGGCCGCCGAATTTGCTGATCTTGATGTTGATGGCGTCCATGGCGTCATCGTTATGCGCTGAAAGGAGGGCGTCGATGCCGTCGATGGTTTCATCGAGGACGAAGGGGTGCGAGGTGCGGTGGCGGATCGAGAGGTTGGCGTCGTAGCTGAGGCAGGGCTGTTCGATATAGACATCGATGTCCTGGACGCCGCGTACGACGCGGGCGGCCTCGTGGACGAGCCAGCCGGTGTTGGCGTCGGCGATGAGCACGTCGCCGGGGCCGAGGACGGCGGCCACGGCGTGGATGCGTTCGATGTCGGTGTCGGCGTCGGAGCCGACTTTGAGTTGAAAGCGGCGGTAGCCTTCGGCGCGGTAGGCGGCGACGGAGTCTGCCATTTCGGCGGGGGGGCGCTGGGAGATAGCGCGGTAGAGTATGAAGTCGTCGCCGTAGCGTCCGCCGAGGAGGACGCAGACGGGCTGGCCGGCGGCCTGACCGAGAATGTCCCAGCAGGCGATGTCGATGCCGGATTTGACGTAGGGGTGGCCCTTGAGGGCACGGTCCATGTGTTGGTTGAGGACGGCCAGCTGGCGGGGGTCGAGGCCGATGAGGTGGGGTGCGAGCTCGGCGAGGCCGGTGCGGACGCCGGCGGCGTAGGCGGGCAGATAGAAGGGGCCGAGGGGGCAGACTTCGCCGTGGCCGACGAGGCCGGTGTCGGTCTCGACCTGGACTATGGTGCTGTCGAAGACGGAGACCGATTTGCCGCCGGACCAGGCGTAGCGGCCTTCGTGGAGGGGCAGGTCGACCTGGTAGGCGGAGATGCGCTTGATTTTCATCGTTCGGGACTCTCTATGCGGTGGCTGGCGGTTTGGTGGGGGGTGGTCTGGGAATTGGGGAAGCACGGTTCTTACGTTGTCTTGGGAACGGCCCGATTTTAACACAGTTCTACGGTTAAGCCGCAGTCGGAGGAAGCAGAGGGCAGGCACAAGGCCGGCACCTACGGGAACGGTGTGGGGGAATCGGGGACGACTCCGGGGACGAGGCGTGGGCAGGCACAAGGCCGGCACCTACAGGGAAATGATGGGACCGGCAGGAAGTGGTCTGGCGAAACTCTTTCGATTGGACACCAGTCACCAATGTCGACACCAAGTCGGCGAGGCAGGTTGTAGGACCGGGGGCGTTGCGGGGGCGGAGCCCCCGCACAAGGGAGGGCCGAATAGGCCCGACCGCCCGGAACTGCAGTGGTCAGTGGTTAGTGGTTGGCCAATTTATAGGGGATGGATGTGAGGGCTGGACATGGGTCAGTTTTTGTCTTATGAGTACGATATTGTACCCCCATTTGGGGATGCACCTGGACGCCTTCTCACTTGACCAATCTACTTAGTTCGGTTACAACAGTAGGGAAGAATGAAAGTATGGTTAAGGTGTCCCTGCTTGAACGGGGCGCTGCTTCTCCACTGGGCCCCCGGAAAGGAACCGACGGTTGATCGCTTACTGCCCCAGCAGCAGCTTTCAGGTTGCTGCGGAAGAAGCTCCCCTGCGATGCCCCCTCAGCGGCGAACCATTGGAATTTCGCGACCTGCCTCTATTTGATCCGGACCTGATTGATGGGCGTGAGCCGGGCCACTGGCGCTACCAAGCGATGTTGCCGGTGGTGGCGGAGGGGTGCGAGCTGTACTCGCTGGGGGAGGGGTGGACGCCGTTGATCAGGGACAGTTGGGGGGACCAGCGGGTCTATTGGAAGTTTGAAGGGCTGATGCCATCGGGCAGCTATAAGGACCGCGGGGTCAGTGTGATCGTGAACTGGCTGGTGGGGCAGGGTGTGCGTACGGTTATGGATGATTCCAGCGGGAATGCGGGGGCGAGCCTTGCCTGCTATGCGGCAAGGGCGGGGCTGTTTGCGCGGATATTTGTGCCTGCGTATGCGCCGCAGCCGAAGAAGGCGCAGATCGCTGTTTACGGGGCGGAACTGGTCGAGGTCAGCGGGCCGCGTACGGCGGCGACGGAAGCGGCAGAGGCGTCTGAAACGGGCGTTGATGTGGTGTACGCTTCTCATGCGTGGCATCCGGCCTGTTTGCTGGGCTTCATGACGAATGCGTGGGAGATCTGGGAGCAGCTGGGCGGGAGGGTGCCGGACTGGTTTGTGAGCCCGGTCGGGTATGGCGGCCTTTTTCTGGGTGCGTGGCGGGGGTTTCAGCATTTGCACCGCAGCGGTGTAATTGACAGATTGCCGCGGATGGTGGCGGTGCAGGCGGAGCCGATCACGCCGATCTGCGACGCTTTTCATGAAGGGCACAGCGAGATCGTGCCGCGCCGGCAGGTTGCGCCGAGCATTCTAGCTGACGGCATCGCGGTGGAAAGACCGGTGCGGAACCGCTCGATACTGTGGGCGTTGCGGCAGTCGGGCGGCACGGCGATCGTGGTCAACGATGAGGCGATTCTGGAGGCGCAGGAGCGACTGGCGCAGCAGGGGCTTTTTGTGGAGCCGACGAGCGCCACGGTGGCGGCGGCACTCACAGAATTGAGTCCTCAACTGAAACCTTCGGATACCGTGGTCGTTAACCTGACGGGACTGGGGCTGAAACGGTTGCCAGCGGTTTAGCGTTTTTCTGTGCCAGGGAGGCATTGGCATGGAGCACGAACTCCAGACGTTGAGCGAACTTGAGGAAGCGGTGGGCGTCCGTTTCAAAGATCGCGCCCTGCTGCAACGCGCTTTCGTCCATCGCAGCTACCTGCACGAGGCCGATGAAGACAGCGAGTTGCAGGACAATCAGCGGCTTGAGTTTCTGGGAGACGCGGTGCTCAGTTTCGTTGTGAGCGAGTTGCTGTTCAGGCGCTACCCGGGGCGGCGGGAAGGTGAGTTGACCAATCTGCGGTCGGCGCTGGTCAAGCGGGAAACGCTATCGCGCTTCGCCAAGGAGCTGGGATTGGGCGACTATCTGCTGCTGGGGCGGGGTGAGGAGGAGAGCGGGGGCCGCAGGCGCCATACGACTTTGTGCGATACGTATGAGTCTTTTATCGGCGCTTTTTATCTTGATCAGGGGATTGCGGCGCTGCGGGCGTTCCTCGAACCGCGCCTGGTTGAGGAGATAAGGCGCGTGGCGCAGCATGCATTGACCAAGGATCCCAAGAGCCGTCTGCAGGAGTGGGTGCAGGCGGCGACGGGTCAGACTCCTCGTTACAGGACGGTGAACACCGAGGGGCCGGACCATGCCCGGCTCTTTACGCGGCAGGTGACTATCGGCAAGCAGCCCTATGGTGTCGGGCAGGGGCAGAGCAAGCAGGAGGCCGAACAGGCTGCGGCGGCGATGGCGCTGTTTCGCCTGGGGCAGACGATACCCGGGTACGAAGACAGCGGACTGGCTGAGGAATACGAATTGGCGTCTGTTGAGAAGGAAGAGATGAAGAGCGAACGTTGAAAGCCGTTTGGCCGCGGTCAGCGTTCTGCTCCGTACACAGGGCTACCCCTCGTGTACGGGCCCTCCGATAGCCACCTTCTCTTTGCGCTCACCCCTTCAGGTGGGGCCATAGACCGGCGTTTCGACAAGCCGGCGTCTGTGGCGTATTTTGGCCACGTAGAAGAGAGCGATACAGAAAAGTATCGATTGCAGCAGGACAATCGACGCCCCGCTGGACACATCCACGTAGAAGCTGAGATACATTCCGACCAAACCGGTCACAGCGCCCAGAATCGTCGAGTAGATCATGAGGCGGTGAAAGCTGTCGGTCAAAAGCCGTATTGTGATCGGTGGTACGACGAGTGCGGCGCCGATCATGGTTACGCCCATGATCTGGACTGCGGCGATGATCACGGCCGCAAGGATCAGTGCGAACCAGGTCTCGATCCAGAAGGTGGGGATCCCGTAAACCTGGGCGACCTCGCTATTGAACGTAGTGAAGAGCAGCTGCTTATAGAAGAAGAAGATCATAAAGGTCGCGGCCAGGGTAACGAAGACGATTACGGCAATGTCCATCGGGGTAACGCCGAGGACATTGCCGAAGAGGGCGGCGTCAAAGGATTGGGAGAAGCGGCGGTAGCGTGAGATGAGCGCGACCCCGAGCGCGAAACTGGCGGTCGTGACGACGCCGATGGCAGCGTCGGCGCTGATTGTGGTCTTACGAACGGTCTGGTTGATGAGCAGGGCGGCGATAAAACCCCAGGAGACGGCCCCGAAGTAGAAGTTAAACTGGAGAATGAAGGCGACCACAGCTCCGCCGAAGACGGCGTGGGAGAGGCCGTGGCCGATGAAACTCATGCCGCGCAGGACGATGTAGACGCCGATCAGGGCGCAGAGGCCGCCGACGAGGACGGCGGCAATGGTACCGTTGCGGAAGAACTCATATTGAAACGGGGCAATCAGAACGTCCATAGCGGTCAGGCCTCCTTTGAGGCAGGAATAGGCTGAACAGTTTTTTCCAAGCTGTCATGATCGGGCAGTCCCCCTTCGACCGGGTCGGGGAGCACTTCCTTCAGTCCATGGGGATGGGGCCTCTGTTGGACGAAGATCATGTCGTCCTGGCGGAGGACGATAAAGTTTCCTTTGTAAGCATCGCTCAGAATCTCTTCGGTGAAGATGTCTTGCGGCGGTCCCTGGGCCACGATGCGGCGGTTGAGGCAGACGACCCAGGGCACATGGGCGGCGGCCATGTTAAGGTCGTGGGTTGTCAGCAGGATGGTCATTCCCTCTTTGTTGAGCATGGTGAGCCAGTGGAAGATATTTTCGGCGCTGCGGACATCCACGCCGGTGGTGGGCTCATCGAGCACGAGAACTTCCGGGTCTGCGACCAGGGCCCGGGCGAGGAAGACGCGTTGCTGCTGTCCGCCGGACAGATCGCGAATATGGCGTTCTGCCAGATGGCCGATCTCCAGCCGGTCCAGGATTTCGCGCGCCCGTTTGCGCTCGCGGCGGCGAGGCCAGGGCCAGATATTCTGGCGGTGGTCGAGGCCCATCAAGACCACTTCCTCGGCGGTGACGGGGAAACTCCAGTCGACAGTTTCGATCTGCGGTACATAGGTGATACGCAGATCAGGTCGCACGCGCTGGATCTCTCCTTCTCTGGGTGTGAGGAGGGTCAGAATGAGCTTCAACAGGGAGGTCTTGCCGGCGCCGCTGGGCCCCACGAGGCCAACGAACTGGCCGGGATGGAGATGCAGGTCGATGTCGTCCAAGACATTGAAGGCGCCATAGCCGAAGGCCACGTGGTTCAGTTCGATTAGGGGATCCATTTGGACTTCCTTTTGAGGAGAGAGTGAAGAGGAGTGAGGAGAGAAGAAACTCTCACCCCTCATTCCTTTTGCACGTTACTCTCCCACTTTGCTTCACATTCGCTGTTGGGCACATTGCCGACCTCCACGCCATCCGTGAGAGAGGGGTCGTCCGCAAGCGTACTCGCCAGCGTCCTCATGTTTTGTACCATCATGCCGATGTAGGTGTGCTCGGGGTCATCGGGCTCGCCGGGCAGACCGTCGTCCAGCAGTGTGTTTACGGTATCGCCGGTCTCGGACGCAATGTGGTCGATAAGTGCGGCCACTTCCTGGGCAGACGGCGATTCGATTCAGAGATGGTTGGCGGTATGTGCCCCCCACAATTGGCGTCAGGCGCCGGCAGTGTCGCGGCAGTCGGTGCAATGCCCAAAGAATGAGACATGACTTACGTCGATCTCAAAGTCGTATTGGGTATCCATCGCCCGGCGAAAGGAGCGCAAGACGCTGTGCGGCAGCTCGAGCAAGCTGTCGCAGGAGCGGCAGACGAGGTGGTGATGCGGCTCGGGGCCGGCCAGTTCGTAGGCCAGGCGACCGTCGGCCATGTACACCATCGCCAGGATGCGCTGTTCCGTCAGGAAGTGCAGAACCCGGTAGACAGTTGCCCGGCTCAGCGTGGGAGCGATGCGGTGTACATGGTCGTACACATCTTCGGGCGTGACATGGTCACCGAGTTGACAGACGGCGTCGAGGATGAGCTGGCGTTGGGGAGTTACCCGGTAGCCGGATTTGCGTAACTGTCGATTGATCTCTGTGGTATTGTGGGACATGATAATTTTATTTGTTGCGAATTTTTGCAACAAGGTGCAGTTTGGCACCGCGCGACGGCGGTGTCAACACCGGTTTCCCGTTAGCTTCTTTCTTGCTTCTGAGTCAATCTTACTGACTGTACCATCTTGCTGGCAAGACAGGAAATCCTCAAATGCTCCACAGAACCCCTGCATAGAGGCGCGTCTGCTGATGACCGGACTTACTCCGTGTCCGGCACGTTGCGGGTGTCGATGTGGTCTGCCAGCGAGCCGTCGCCGCCAAGCGCTTCGGCCAACGTCTTTATGTTCCGGACGCGGAGGCGGTTTCGTCCTGGGAGGCGGGTTCGGCGGCGGTCTGTTCGGGGGCCAGGGGTACACAGGCGGTTATGAGGAGCAGCAACGCAACGAGTGACAGCAGTGTCGCAGATGAGTTTCGCGTGACGGGACTGCTTTGTCCGTATGGGGTTTGTCGCGAGTGTTAAAGAGCGATAATCATGGCACCTTTTCGAATCAACGTAACCCGGAATCACTGAGTTTATTGGTTAACAGAAGTATCCGGGCCGGGCACGTTGCCGGTCTCCAGACCATCCATCAACGCGGGGTCGCCGCCGAGGACTTCTGCCATTGTTTTGAGGTTTTCCACCATCATACTTATGTAGGAGTGTTCAGGGTCGCCGGGATCTCCGGGGAGGTCGTCGTCGCTCAAGGTGCTGACAAATTCGACGCCGACCTCGCGGCCGATCTGTTCGACGATGGGGGAGGGGAAGACCTCCGAGCCGAAGATGGCGGGTACGCCGCCTTCGCGCAGCTGGTCTATGAGGGCGGCGACTTCCTGGCCTGAGGGTTCGGAGAAATCGGCGGGTTGGATGGCGCCGAGGACCGTGTAGCCGTAGCGGGGGGCGAAGTAGGCGAAGGAGTCGTGATAGGTATAGAGTTTGCGGTTTTCGGCGGGGATGCTGGCGGTCGCGGCCTGAATGGCAGCATCGAGGGCTTCGATGCGGGCGGCGAACTCGTCATAGTTGGCCTGGTAGGCTTCGGCGTTGTCGGGGTCGTGGGCGGTCAGCTTTGCGCGTACGATTTCGGCGTATTGGAGTGCGAAGATCGGGTCGGTCCACAGATGGGGATTGGGGCTGCCGGCCTCTTCGGGAAAGGAGAAATCGAAGACGTAGTCTTCGGGGTCGATGACCAATTCACCGAGGAGGACGATCTCGCCTCCGTCCTTCAGATTGGCTTCGGCCATCTGCATTGCGGATTTTTCCAGGTCGAGTCCGTTGATGAAGATGAGGTCGGCACTGGCCAGGGTGACGGCATCGGAGGGGGCGAGCTCGAAGGTATGGGAGTCGGTGCCGGCGGGCACGAGGCCGGTCAGTTCGACGTGGTCGCCGCTGATGTTGTAGACGATGTTGGTGATAGGGGAGACGGTGGCGACGACCTGGAGGCGGCCGGACTCAGGTTCCGAGGTGTATTGTACGCAGGCTGACAGGAGGAGAATTAGCGCCAGGAGAGGGAGAATCTTGGGGGTAATACGCATTCGTGCGATGCCTTTCGGTGATGAAAAGGGTTAGTCACTGCGGAGATATCGGATGTTTCCGCAATGCTAATTTCTGGAATTCTTCCAATTTTAGCATTGTTCCATCAGGCCTTCAAAGTCAGTTGGTATGTGCTCCCGGATTGGGGATGTGGATTGGGTTGGAGGTGAGAAAGGGGTTGGTGGCGTTGGCGGGGGCTGAGAGGTGAGAGGAAAGGTCCCAAGTGGACTTTAATCTGGGGTAGCTCCAATCTTGCGACCAACTCGATGAGGGCTGCGTCGAGTCGGCAACGTTGGAGTTTTCAGGAAGCAGACCGGCTAGAATCTCGCCTAGTAGAGGTCCTCGCGCCTGAGGCTGAGATTTTCCGGCCAGCCTCCGGCGGAGTGTACGGGCAATATTTCAGCAAGGGAAGTGCTGTGGACGGCGGCCTCCGGTTTGCGTCGGAGGAGCAGGGCTTCGGCGTCGATGTCCACCTCTGCGGTCTCCCATCCGGCGGCGTTCCAGGCGTGCGCCGGGCTGCGGCTGTCGGGCACTGTTTGATTGGACCACCAGGAGCGGTGTAGACGGGCCGATGGGGGCAGTTTGAAGCCGATGATGGACTCGAGCTCGCTGAAGGTGGTTTTCCACTCCTGGGATGGAAGTCGGCGCAGGTGGGTGTACAGGCGGTGGTATTTTCCTATTGCGGTCATTTGGCGGTACTGCTGTTCTTTGTCCATCGCAATGCCCAATCTCCATGTCGGCGCCAAAGGAAAGAGTAGGTCAATCTTTAGCATTATAGGTGGATCTGACTATCTCTCCACTTCCAGGAGTGGCTGACGTTTGTCTGACCGGAAGTCTGCAGGCCCATCGTATTGTCAAGCCACGAGAGCACACACAAGGGGTGCCCCTACGGTGAGATGGTCGGGTGGAAGGCATTGTCTTGGGGCCATAATGTACATCATATGGTCTGGCGCGTGCAGTACGGCCCCTGACATATTCACGCGGTTTCATTTGGAAACGACATTGTGAAGACAGTTTTTTGGGACATGACTCAGCATGTCAATTTGGTCAGTCGAACTTGACCTGATTTCAACACAATGATATAGTTGTGTCATGATCCCAGAATTTGGTCCTGGCGGCAATCTTCCCCCGGGCATTCACTGGGCCACCTGGGGTGAACTCCATGAGAGATTTGGGACAATTCCGTGGCGTCGGCAATTGCTCGTTGGACTTCGACTCGCCGTTGAGAACCTGCATCAGGCTGGTTGTCTTACAGCTTACGTAGACGGCAGCTTTGTTTCATCGAAGTCTGAGCCTGGAGATTTCGACGCGTGCTGGGAGGAGGCGGGGGTGGATCTGGAGAGGCTCGAGCCCATACTGCTGACATTTGCAGACGGACGCGCTGCTCAGAAAGCCAAGTACGGCGGTGAGCTATTTCCGTCGTCGGCGATAGCCGGCTTTGAGGAAGGCGTCTTCCTGGACTTCTTTCAGACCGATAAGGATACGGGTGCAGGAAAGGCATCGTAGCCTTAGATCTAGGAAATCTAACATGATCAAGAATGAAAGACAGTATCGAGTTACCAAGGCACAGGCAGAAAGGTTTACCAAGGCGCTGCGCAGTCTTGATGCCGGCGGCCCGGATCGGTCCGAAGTGACTTCACGTCTGCTTACTGTGCAGAAAGAGGCGCTACAGAGCCAGCTATCTGACCTGGAAGGGGATATTCAGGAGTATGAAGCGCTAAAGGCGGGAAATTTTGCTTTTGAGCAGTTGGAGGACATTTCGGAACTCCCCAGGCTCCTGATCAGGGCACGCATTGCGAGCGGGCTCAGTCAGCGGGGCTTGGCTGACCGCTTAGGATTGAAGGAGCAACAGATCCAGCGCTATGAAGCTAACGACTATGCGTCAGCGAGCTTCACCAGGATAAGAGAAATTGTCTCCGCACTGGGTGTTGGGGCGAGTAATGGGCGATAGTTTCCATTTCATTCGAGCCTGATGCGGGAAGAGCGGTGAGTGGGAACTGCCGTAGGTGCAGGGCAGTGGGAGATGCTCTAACTTGCGGGTGCATGCCAGATTTGGGGTGGGAACAGTCTGGCGGGGAATCAGTGCCAGCGGTGGCTGGCACTGTTTACCGTCTTGGGGCGAGACGCAGTGCAGGCGCTGGGTCTCGCCGTACGGCGGCGTCCGTCAGTTGGGGAGGGTGCGAGGGCAGGCTCAAGGGCGAGGAGAGAGTGGAGAGGAGTGAGGAGAGAGTGCCGCGGTTTTGTCTGAGCGAGATTGGCTCGGGGACTGGCGAGGCGTGGTCTGGCGAAACACTTTCGACTGAGCACCTGTTACGAATATCGACACCAGGTCGGCAAGGCATGTTGTTGGCCGGGGGCGTTGCGGGGGCGGAGCCCCCGCACAAGGGAGGGCCGAATAGGCCCGACCGCCC
>JAPOVP010000075.1 GCA_026708085.1 Caldilineaceae bacterium | reverse complement strand
TGCGGGGGCGGAGCCCCCGCACAAGGGAGGGCCGAATAGGCCCGACCGCCCCAAACTGCAGGGGCCAGGGGACAGGGGTTAGGGGTCAGAGACGGCGTTTATTCTGGCGGAAACTGGATTGGGAACTGACCATTCGAGACCCGAAGTCTGGGATCGTACTCTGAAGCTCGTCTCTTGTCATGTGGTTGAGATTGATCTTTTCGTGTGTAAGGGCTGCGTCGCCAGGGGATTCTGCGGTTGTTGACATCTCATTTGACGTGCCGGCTGACTGCTCAGGCTGGGAAGGACAATGCGCCCCCTGCAGGGGGGGCGGCGCACGGGCATGCGCTCAGTACCAGTGCCGCCAGGATTAAGGACAGTCCAATAAGGGTTACTTTCGTGGCTGGGGGATTCATCACGGGAACATACCTTTCTTTGAATTGCTGTGGTCCGAAACATCAGGGGGGAGACGTAAGGGAAAAGACCTGCCAGATGTTCACTCCCGGCGCAGGGCTTCAATTGGATCAAGCTGCGCGGCCTGCGTGGCCGGATAGTAGCCGAAGAAGATGCCGACAGCGGCCGATGCGCCAAATGCCAGCGGGAGGGACAGGGGTACAAGCTCTGTACGCATCCCTCCCAATTCTCCGAATACGAAAGAGCCGCCCACGCCTACGAGCAGGCCAGCCAATCCGCCGACCAGGCTGAGCATCACAGCTTCGAGCAGAAACTGACGCTGAACGTCGCGTGGGCGTGCGCCCAGCGCTTGGCGGAGACCGATCTCGCGCGTTCTTTCGGTCACGCTGACGAGCATGATATTCATGATGCCGATGCCACCCACGACGAGTGAAACTGCAGCCACCCAAGCGAGCAGGCTGCGAAATGCGGCCGTGGTAGAGGCCCGAGCATCGACGATGTCCTGCTGGGTTCGCACTCCGAAATTGGGCTCAGCCGGATCGATCTGACGGCGCCCGGCCAGGAGAGACGTAATCTGCTCCATTACGCCTTCCATAACGTCGCCGCTCTCTGCCTTGACCAGGATCATACGAACGCGGTCGCCGCCAAAACCGGAGCCGCCGAATCTCTTGAAGACGACTGAGGCGGGAATGTAAATTCGGCCGTCGTTATCGGTGGCGCCGACGACGCCTTGTTCGGCCATGACGCCGATAACCGTGAAACGTGATGAGCCGATTCGCACCTGCTGCCCAATGGGGTCAACCCCTTCAAAGAGGTCTTCTGCAATGCCTGCGCCCAGTATTGCGACTCGCTGAATGGCCTCGTTCTCGGCGTGCGTAAAGAAACGACCCCGCCCAATAGAGTAGTCGCGAACCTCCAGAAAGTCGGCCGTAACACCAACAACCGAAACGCCGTTCAATGTCGCAGTACCACCTTTTACGGTCTGCGAAGTGCTCTGTTCCAACGACACGCCACTGATATTGCTTAAGTTCTGTGACAGGAAAACGACCTCGTCGTAGGTGAAGGTCGTTATCCCACCCGGGCCTCCCCTGGGGCCTCCGGCGCCGCGAACGCCGCCGAAACTGCGAAAAGGCGTTACCATGATCAGATTTGCGCCCAGCCCGCTGATCTGGTCCTCGATTTCGGCCTCGGCACCGGCGCTGACTGCAAGCATGATGATCACGGCCGCGACGCCGATTATGATGCCCAAAGTGGTAAGGAAAGAACGCAGCTTATTCAGCATCACGCCCTCCCAGGCGACGCGAAATGAGTTGGGGAGCGTCATCCCGTGCAGGTCTTTGAAGGAGTCATCTTCCAGCCTCTGCCGGCCCAATGGCGCAGTTGTGATAGAGTCCTGCAGCATGCACGGTTTCTCCTCTCAGACAATCTATGTTCTTCCAGCAAATATGAGTGCGGTTGGACCTGTGGCGAATTCAGGAGAAGTCAAGTCACTGCCATTCGGTCAATTTCTGACTGAGGGGCGACGACCTTTCCGTCCAGAACATTGACTACACGCCCTGCCTCACGCGCTCTTTCCGCCTCATGAGTTACCATTACGATTGTCGCTCCCTGGCCATGTAGACGATGAAAAATGCCCATGATCTCCGTGCTGGAGCGGGAATCAAGGTTCCCAGTAGGCTCGTCTGCCAGAACGATAGACGGGTCGTTTATCAGTGCCCTGGCGATGGCTACTCGCTGCTGCTGTCCACCTGACAACTCAGTGGGCAGGTGGTGCAGTCGATCACCCAAGCCAACAAGGTCCAGTAATTCTGAGGCCCTGTCGCTGCGCTGTTCTTCACTCCAGTTCTGGAAGCCGTTGTACATCATCGGCAGCATCACATTCTTGCGCGCGCTCAGGCGAGGCAGAAGATTGTACGACTGAAAGACGAATCCGATTTTGCGATTGCGTACAGACGCCAGCTGGTCGCGATTGAGGCCGCTGACGTCCTCGCCATCGAGAACGTAGAGACCGCTGGTGGCGCGGTCCAAGCAGCCAATTATGTTCATTAGAGTGGACTTGCCGGATCCTGAAGGTCCCATGATGGCGACAAATTCACCCCTTTCAACCTGCAAGTCCAACCCACTCAGAGCGTGGACAGCGATGTCTCCCTCGCCATAGGTCTTTGTCATCTTGGTGATGTCAATGACTAGCTCGCTCATGTCGTCCCTAACGCATTGAGATCCCCAGCAAGTTGGCTAACCCAAGTAATCAGTTGCTTCCAACCTGTGCATCGCCGGTGCTGATGGTTTCTCCGTCTTCCAGCCCCGAGAGGATCTCAGCGCTGACGAAGTTCCGCAGCCCTACCTGAACAGGTCGAAACTCAAGTTGGTCTCCCGGGCCAACCACGAACACAGCGAATTGACCGGGACTTATCTCTCTCAGGGCCTGGACAGGCACTAGAAGTGCATCGCGGGCTTCTCCAGCAATTATTTCCACTTCGGCGTTCATGCCGAACAGCAGGGGAGCCGGGTGTTGGGTCATTTCGATACTGGCCCACGCCTGTATGGCGGAGGCCCCGTCGACCTCCACCAGGGCCGGTTCGACCCGCGTAATGTTGCCTGTGTAGGTGAACTCGGGGAAGGCCTCGAAGACGATGCTGACCGGAAAGCCGGGCACGGCCGCGGAAATGTCGAGCTCTTCGATCCAGAATCGGACTTGGGCAGTTTCGGTATCCGCCAAACCGATGATGGGGCCCATCGAGACCGAGTCTCCTGACTGTACGGCAACGGAGGTAATTACGCCCGCGATTGGAGCGCGAATGGCTCCGCCCTCAATTTCACGTTGCACGTCCTGTGCGGTCAGTCGCGCCTGTTCTACGGCGAGTTCGGCTCGTTCCAGCTCTTCGGCGCTTGGGCCGTCCAAAAGGTCTTCCAGCCCGGCGCGATTCTGCTCCACTTTGGCCCGAGCCGCGGCCACATCGAGTTGGTCGGCCTCCTGTAGCAGGAGGTTGAGCGTATTCTGGGCCTGCAAGACCCGGGCTCTCGCCGATTCGATCTGATCTTCGGCGGCTCCGGCAGCGCCGATGTTGTACTGCGCCAGGGCCTTTTCGTAGGCGAGAGTAGCTGACTGCAGATCGGCTGCCTGCGAGGTCCTGCCGACGTCGTTGCGCCAGGCGACTCTGTCGTAGGCGGACTGGGCCTCGGCAAGTGAGACTTCGGCTGATTTCAAGTCGGCCTGCAGGCTGGTGATGGTGTCCTGCGTGGGGCCTGCCAGCAGCGTGTTTAGCGCACTCTGGGCGCTGATTAGTTCGCTGCGCGCAGCGTTGACCTCCTCAGCAGTGGGCGGAGCAACCAGGCGGTCATATTCCGCCTGTGCGGCAGCAAGGCCTGACTGCGCGGCAGCCAGATCTGCCGCACTTACTTCGCCGGTCAGTTCAATCAGGGCGATCTCGGCAAGGCGAAGGTTGATTTGGGCCGAGATGAGTTGCGAGTTCAGGGTTGAATCATACTCCAGGGTAGCCAGTATCTGATCGGCGTCTACCTGTTCCCCGACCTGGGCGGCAATGCTGCTTACGATACCGCTGCTCCTGAATCCGACCTGTGTTTCCTCGCCGGCAAACAGGATGCCGATACCGCCAGCCGTCAGAAGAATATCGCCGCGGCGCACTTCTGCCGTCTGCAGTTCCGGTGCAGCTTCTACGGGCTCTTCGGCCACAAAGTAGGTACTGTAGCCGTAGTATGCACCCGTTCCGAAGACGGCCAATGTCAGAAGACTAAGGAGAATTGACTTCATGGGCAGCCCCCGATTCCAGCTAACTGGAGGGATTCCGAAGTATCCAGTTTAGAGGGCAGTCTTTGACTCGAGTAGCTCAATCAACGGCGCCATGAGAATGCCAAACAGCCCTGCACCGCCGGGTCCGCCCCCGCCGCCCCGGCCTCGAAAGCCGCCTTCAGGAATCTCGACACCCATTTCTCGTAATCGTTCTTGTCGCTCTTCAGGTGACAGAGCCTGCATTTCCTGCCGGAATTCAGCCCTTTCTTCTTCAGACATGTCGGCAAGAATGCCGCCTCGGCCGCCCTGACCTCCCTGACCCTGGCCCTGTCCGAATTGTGGCAACTCTATGCCATTTTCCCGGGCCCACTCGTTCATGTCGGCGAAGGTCAGCTGCATGGCGCCGATTTCTTCAATTTGGGCTTGAGCCAGCGTCCCCTCGATCTGAGTCAATATGGCGGCCCGTTCCGTCTGATTCTGTATGGTACCGCTCTGAAGTGCCTGCCACAGGACAAGCATTGAGGCAGCCTGCTCTGCGGTAACCGCATTGTCGGACTCTTCCAAGAGCAAGATTCCCAGCACGAGCTGGTTCATCGGGGGTAGAGCCCCTTCGAAGTCGTTCGTCAGCACAGAAGATCGCTGTTGACCAGTGTTACTGGAACTGCTTACCTGCGAGACAGTTGCGACCGGTTCCGAAGCTTCTGCTGCCGGTGTTCGGTCGCTCCTGCCACATGCAGCGAGGAGAAGAGTCATCATCGCCAAGGTCAAGGTTCCTCTTGTCCAATTCTTCATTTTGACGCTCCCCCCTGCTACACCGGGTTCCCTTCTTAACGGTAAATGCGCTTGGTGATTCCCTATACGAACAGAACTTACGGGGATTGCAACCTGGAATTCTGTGGAAACTGTGAATTTCGCAATTGGAGGCTGTTTCAGTTCGCCTGTTTTGGGAGTTGAATTGAGAACCGAGAGCCCTTCCCCGGCGTGGATTCGGCCTGAATCGTCCCGTCATGGGCCTCGACGATGGCCTTGGCGATTGCGAGTCCCAGTCCTGACTGCGCCAGCCCATCGCGGCTACGAGACCGGTCAACCCTGTAGAAGCGATCGAAAATGTGGTGTAGTTCGTCGCCGGCAATTCCGATGCCCGTGTCCGCCACCTGAAGGGTCACAAAGCTGCTGTGTGCTGTCGCGCTCAGGATGATCTGCCCCTCCGACGTAAAGCGTAAAGCGTTTGTTACGAGATTGTTGAGCACCTGGGTCATTCGTTCCAAGTCCACGACAACGGAAGGCAGCATTTCTGGCGCATTTACACTAAGGTCCACGTTTTTTTGTTTGGCCAGCACAACGTGGGCCAGCCCGGCACGTTCCAGCAAGGCCTTGGGATCGACGGCGCGCCGCTGCAGGGGCAGCTCCCCGGCATCGGCCAGCGATAGCGTTCGCAGGTCCTCGACCAAGCGTTGAAGATGGGCAACTTCCTGGTGAAGAAGCTCGTACAGATCTTCCCGGCCCTGGATCGAGCCGTCGCGAAGCCCCTCGGTGTAGCCTCGCAAAACAGTCAGTGGCGTACGGAGGTCGTGAGCAATGTCAGCGGTCATTTGCTTGCGCAGGCGAGAAGCCTGGGCCAGTTCGCTGCTCATATGATTGAATGAGGAAGCCAGTTTCCCGATCTCATCCTGGGAGTAAACGTTGACCTGCCCTCCAAGCTTGCCTGCAGACATCTCTTCTGTGGCAGAGGTCAACTCGCGCAGAGGGCGAGTGAGCGCGCGCGAAAGTAGAATCCCCAGCGCCAGGGCCAAGAGCCCTGCAATCAGGGCTGCGAGTCCGGTCGCCTGATTGACGTTTCGAAGAAAGAAGCTTTCCGGAGAGGGTCGGGGGAATCTCTCCCCGGCAGCGAATCTGTTAACGTCATAGACGGTCCCAACTCGCACGCCGTCCTTCTCAATTGGGATGCCGCCACCCAGATCTTGTTCAGCAGTGTTGATGCCTCGATACTCTGGCAGAGGCGAATAGACCACCGTCTGATCGTGGTCGACGAGTACGATACGACGGCGCACGACATCGAGTAAGGGTTCGTTGTCTATCCACTCGCCGAAGCCGTTCCAGCTGTTGTTTTTGGTGTAGTGGCCGAGGATAAGGTCGGCAAGGAGTGGATTGCCTCTGCGCTCAGTGACAAAGCGAGCGAACTCCTGACGGGTGCGTAGACCGCTGATGGCGGCGACAAGAAGCGCGCCTGAAATACCTACAGCGAGAAACGCAAGTGTGAACTTTACTGCCAGTGTTCGCATTGTCTAGAGCGTCTCAGTTGCGAAGCGGTAGCCCATGCCGTAAACGGTCTGAATGTAGCGCGGTTGGCTTGGCACCGGTTCGATCTTTGTACGAAGATTGCGGATGTGCACGTCGATCGAGCGCTCGTAGCCCTCGTAGGCGTCGCCGCTGACCGATTCCAGCAGATCGAGGCGGGAAAAAGCCCGCCCAGGGGACAGCATGAAAGTTTCCAAGAGATCGAATTCAGATGGAGTAAGAGAAACAGGGTTTCCTCCGACGCTTACGGTTCGCCCCGTGCGGTCAAGAGAAATTTCCGCCGATCGAAGAATCTCAGGTTGGCGGTCCTGTTTCCCGGTCCTTCTCAGGACGGCGCGGACCCTGGCGACCAACTCCTGAATGCCAAAGGGTTTCGTGACGTAGTCGTCGGCGCCCAGTTCCAGGCCGACCACCTTGTCACTTTCTTCCACTTTGGCGGTAAGAATTATGACTGGTGCGTCAGACTCCTGGGTGAAATGTCGGATGAAGTCGAGACCTCCCATTTCCGGCATCATCAGGTCGAGGAGGACGAGATCTGGTTTCTCGAAACGCGCCACGAACAGAGCATCACGACCATTGGGTGCCTCAACTACGCGATATCCTTCGCGCTCCAGGTACCAGCGCGCCATTTCGCGCAGTCTGACTTCATCGTCTACTACGAGGATAGTCTGCGACATCTAACACATTCTCCCGCCACTTCTTCGTGGACATTAGAGACGACCCTAGTTGGCAGACGGCAACCAGGTCCGTGATCCAGTCGATGATCAGCACTGCTCTAAAACGTATTATCGCGCAAAATTGTTCAGGAATTATGAAGGAGAGTTGAAGAAGTAACAAGCGTTGGACAGGAGGCGATGTCAATGGAAAAGGGATCCTTTTGGTACTATCGCAGAGAAGCTTGAAAATGGTTGCGTGCTGGCGAGTCAATGCCTCCCTTGTGGTGGCGGCCTGCGTATGTGAGCGAATTTCGGCTGTGGTACAATGCTGGCTGATATAGGTAGGAAAACTCTTCGGCGGAGAAGACCGAGAAGGCTCAAGAGGCCGCCTTTTCAGACGCAAGTAATGAAAGGAAGCTTTTCATGTCACAGGTTGCTGTGGGGATTCACAGGCAGATACGATCTTCGATACACACGGCAGTTGAAGGGTTGTCTGCAGAGCAATTGCACGCGATGCCGGATGGATTCGATAACAACATCGCCTGGAATCTGGGGCACATTATGGTGGTCCAACAGCGCATTCTTTACGGCTCCAGCGGTCTTCCTCTGTCGGTCTCCCAAGAGACCATGCCAATGTATCTGCCTGATACTTCGCCAGCCGACTGGCAGACTGAGCCGGACGCCGAAGCGTTGGTGGCGCAACTGATGCCGCAGCAGGGGCAGTTGGAGGCAGATTACGCGGCGGGCCGCTTCAGCGAGAACGAATTCAGCCCGTTCAAGACGAGATCGGGACTCACGCTGGGGGACCTTGACGCGGTGCTGACTTTCAATATCTATCACGAGTCGCAGCATTACGGCTTTATTCTGGCCCTGATCAATATGGTGGGCTGAGTCGCATGACCGAGGTTGTCATTGTCGGCGCAGTGCGAACGCCCATCGGACGGATACGCGGCGCGCTGGCTTCGGTGAGGCCGGATGACCTGGCGGCGCTTGTCGTCCGCGAGGCCGTGTCTCGCGCTGGAGTTGAGCCAGGCGAGATCGAGGAGGTCTATCTCGGTTGCGCCAACCAGGCAGGGGAGGACAATCGCAATATCGCTCGCATGGCAGCATTGCTGGCGGGACTGCCGCAGGAAGTGGCTGGTGTGACGGTGAACCGGCTTTGCGCCAGCGGCCTTACGGCCGTCAACCAGGCGGCGCGGGCGATAATGTGTGGAGAAGGTGAAGTTTTCGTTGCAGGCGGCGTGGAGAGTATGACCCGGGCGCCCTATTCCCTACCGAAGAACCCAACCGGATTTGGCCCGTCGGGCAACATAACAGTTTATGATACGACGCTCGGGTGGCGCTATCCTAACCCGGCGCTGGAGGCGCTTTTCCCGCTGGAAGCGATGGGAGAGACGGCCGAGAACATTTACGAAATGAGTTGCGCGTCGGAGATCGTAGGGGGCGAGATAGGCCGCGAAGAACAGGACCGCTTCGCCTTGCAGAGCCAGGAGAGGGCGGTCCGTGCGATCAACGAGGGCCGCTTTGAGCGAGAGATAGTGCCAGTAAAGATCCCGCAGAGGCGAGGTGATCCCGTGGTTATGGATACCGACGAACACCCTCGCTATACGAATGGACCGGGCGGCTACCAGCTCGCGACCAGCATGGAGGCCCTGAGCGGCCTGCGGCCTGCTTTCCGAGAAGGCGGGACCGTCACGGCTGGTAACGCCAGCGGGCTGAACGACGGGGCCAGTGCGCTTGTCCTGATGTCGCGCGAGCGGGCAAGCGAATTGGGCATCCGCCCTATTGCCCGGTGGATGGCTTCGGCTGCAGCCGGCCTGGATCCCCGTGTAATGGGCCTTGGGCCTGTGACCGCGTCGCGCAAGGCACTGGGGCGCTCGGGGCTTTCGACCGAGGATATCGACCTGGTCGAGATCAACGAAGCCTTTGCCGTGCAGACGCTGGCCGTCCTGCGAGAGCTTGAACTGGAAGAAGAGATAACGAACGTAAACGGCGGGGCGATATCTCTCGGCCATCCCCTGGGCTGCTCGGGCGCACGTATTCTGACAACGTTGATCCACGAGATGCAAAGAAGAGCCGATGCAGGCGAGACGGTCCGTTACGGTCTGGCGACGCTCTGCGTGGGTGTGGGTCAGGGCGAGGCGACCGTGGTCGAAAGGTTGGAAGGTTGAAGCTGCTACCGCAAATTACGCCGGCAGAAGCGGCTGCTCTCGTCAAGTCCGGAGATACGGTTCTGGTGGGAGGCTTTGGCATGACGGGCAATCCCACACAGGTACTGCATGCGCTGGCGGTTGAGGACGTATACGACTTAACATATATTGCCAACAACGTTGGGGAGCCGGGCCTTGGTGGGGGGCGATTGTTGCGTAACGGTCAGATCAAGAAGGCGATCGGCTCGTTCTTTACCAGTAATCCGGAAGCGGTTGCGGCAGCACAGTCGGGTGCTATCGAGTTTGAGGTAATGCCGCAGGGCACGATGACCGAGGCAATCCGGGCGGGCGGCGCGGGGATAGGTGGATTTTACACACCGACGGCGGCCGGGACTGTGCTGGCCAAAGGACGGGAAACGAAACAGATCGACGGCCGCCTGCATGTTTTCCAGCCGGCTTTGCGGGCTGACGTCGCGCTGATCAGGGCGTGGACCGCAGACGCAACCGGCAACCTCGCCTACCGGATGACGGAGCAAAACTTCAACAGAGCGATGGCGACGGCCGCTGACCTCGTCATCGCCGAGGTAGAGGAGTGTCTGCCCGCCGGGGAACTGCCGCCTGAGTCGGTGCATACGCCCGGATGTTACGTAGACTATCTGGTGCCGGTGAAGACGTCGGAGGCCGACCTTGGTTCGTCGGCGTCGATTGCCGGGGGCGGTAAGAGGGCCGGGGGTTTGCGAATGAAGTTGGCGCGTCGCGCGCTGGCAGAACTGAGACCGGGAGACATTGTCAACCTCGGTGTTGGCATCCCGACACTCGTGGCGGACCTGATCACACCGGAGCACGGCATCATTCTGCATACCGAGAACGGGATGCTGGGCGTCGGTCCTGCACCGGAGAGCGGCGGGGCGATGGAGTACCCGATCAATGCCAGCAAGATTCCGGTGACTGCACTCCCCGGCAGCAGTTACTTTGACAGTGCCGACTCCTTCGCGATGATTCGGGGCGGGCACGTGGATGTGGCGATCATGGGGGGTCTGCAGGTAGACAGGCAGGCCAATCTGGCCAACTGGGCGGCGCCGGGGAGGCCGCTGCTGGGCGTGGGCGGGGCGATGGACCTGGCATCGGGCGCCAAGCGCCTGATCGTGACGATGACCCACGCCAGCCGGGACGGCAGTTCGAAGGTTGTACGGGCGTGTACGCTGCCGCTGACGGCAACATGCGCGGTAGACGTGATCATCACGGAATTGGCAGTATTCCGCTTCCTCAACGGACGTCTGACCCTTACGGAGCTGATGGACGGCGCATCGCTGAACGAGGTCCAGTCAAAGACAGAAGCGGAATTTGATATTGCCTTGGAGAGTTGACACCGGCAAACTGTTAAGCTCCCTCATCCTTTTGAAGAAACGATGATTGATCGATGAATTTACGACCACTTTTCTGTTTCATGCTGGCAGCAGCACTGACGGTAATGTCTTTGGCGGCGTGCGTTGCGCCGGGAATTCCTGCGGAACCAGGAATACAGGCGCCTCCAAGCTCTACGGCCCAGGAAGAGGCCGCAGCGAGTCAAGAAGAAGGCCAGTTGGAAGAGGTGTCAGCCGAGCAGGACCTCGAAGAGCTGCGAATAGAAGTTGAATACTTCACGCCGTCGCAGACAGAAGGTCCCTTCTACCCCGTGCAGATGCCGGAGGATCGGGACAGCGATCTCTTCGTCGTGGAAGGGGCTGAGGGAAGTCCTGCAGGAGAGATTCTGGTCTTCGGAGGAACACTGTATGACGGTGCAGGGATGCCGGTTCCCGGCGCCGTTATCGAGATCTGGCAGACCGATGACAACGGCATCTATATGCACCCCGGCGACTCCGACAGTTCGAAAAGGGATGTGAATTTTCAGTCGTATGGCAGGTCGGAAACCGGGCCGGACGGTCGCTACGGCTTCAGGACGATTATGCCGGGCGCCTACAATCCGCGTCCCCGGCATATTCACGTGAAGGTATGGAAGGAAGGGCACGAACTCCTGACCACCCAGTTTTACTTCAGTAACGATCCGAACGCCTCTTCCGACCGAATCTTCGCCGGGACAGGCGAGGAGGTGTCGGCTCTGATCATGGAAGTAGGAGAAGGCCTTGACTCCGAGGGCAACTCGGTGCTGATTGGCAGACGAGATATCGTTCTTCGCGATGTGTTTTCGGAGTGACCGGGACCGTACGAGGAGAACAACCGCGTGAAGCTTTCGGATCTCGGCAATCCCAAATACATCGCTCTGGAGACCTTCCGCAAGAACGGGCAAGGTGTAAAGACGCCGGTGTGGACCGTGGCACAAGAGGGCAAGTTGCTGGTTTGGACGCCGGGTGACAGTTGGAAGGTCAGACGGGCGCGCAGCAATCCGCGCGTGCGGGTAGCCCGATGTGACATGAGGGGCAACGTTCAAGGGCCCTGGGTGGAAGGTGTTGTCAGGTCAATCTCAGGTGACGAAGAGACGAAGCGATCGATGGCGGGCCTGCTGCGGCGAAAGTATCCGTTCGCGGTTGCGGTACTATCGCTGATCGCGGTAATTCGCGGCACGAATAAAGGTCAGGTGGTTATAGAGATTGACGACCCATAGTGGCCGCCCGCCCTGATGTAACATTTGCGTCGAAGATTGAAGCGCTGAAATAAAGTTTTTCACGAAGAATGAACACCTTTTCTGCATAGTCGGTCCCAGGAAAAAGGAGTCTACTTCCCCATGAGAGCTGTGATGGTCATGTTCGACACGTTGAACCGGCATATGTTGCCACCCTACGGCTGCGACTGGACGCATGCGCCGAATTTCACACGGTTGGCGGAACGAACGGTCACTTTCGAAAACTGCTATGTTGGGAGCATGCCTTGCATGCCGGCGCGGCGGGAGCTGCATACGGGCCGCTACAATTTCCTGCACCGCAGCTGGGGACCGCTCGAGCCCTTTGACGACTCGATGCCGGAGGATTTATCGAAAAACGGGATTTACACGCATCTCAGCACCGACCACCAGCACTATTTCGAGGACGGCGGGGCATCGTATCACACTCGCTATGACAGCTGGGACTTTCACCGCGGCCAAGAGGGAGACGCCTGGATAGGTCAGGTGGCGGATCCGGAGGTACCGGAAAACCTCAACCGGACGTCCTCCTCCAACTTGCGGCCGCTACCGCAGGGAACAAAGCGCCGGAATGGAGACACGTCTCGCCAGGACTGGATCAACAGGACTGTCCTGGACAGTGAGGAAAAACAGCCGCAGGCAAAGACTTTCAACGCCGGGTTGGACTTTATCCGCCGTAACCACGAGGAGGACAACTGGTTCCTGCAGGTAGAGACCTTTGATCCGCATGAACCGTTTTTTACGCAGCAGAAGTACAAGGACCTCTATCCGCACGAGTACAACAGTAAGCTTTTCGACTGGCCATCCTATCGCGAGGTGGAGGAAACGCCTGAAGAGGTGCAGCATCTGCGGTACGAATACGCCGCGCTGCTCAGTATGTGCGACGAGTATCTGGGGAAGGTACTGGATCTAATGGATGAGTTGAGCATGTGGGAGGACACGATGCTGATCGTGTGTACCGACCACGGCTTTCTGTTGGGAGAGCATGACTGGTGGGCCAAGATTGTGCCTCCGTTCTACAATGAAGTTGCGCACACACCACTCTTCATCTGGGACCCGCGCAGCCGGGTGGCGGGAGCCCGCCGGACACAGCTGGCGCAGATGATCGACCTGCCAGCGACGCTGCTGGAGTTTTTCGGCGTAGAAAGGCCGCTGGACGTGGAGGGGATCCCTCTGGGCGATGTCATTGCGACGGACGCGCCGACGCGCGACGCGGTGCTTTTTGGCGTTCACGGCGGGCACGTGAATATTACAGACGGGCGTTTTGTTTACATGCGGGGCCCGGTGGACCCAACCTATAACCTGCCCCTCTTCAACTACACGCTGATGCCGAATCATATGCGGGACCGCTTCGGCGTCGATGAACTGCAGGACATTCAGCTCGCCGAACCGTTCACATTCACCAAGGGCTGCCGGACGATGAAGGTCGCCTCTCGCCAAGTCTTCGGCGCGGTCCCGCGATACACGATGCTTTTTGATTTGGAGTCGGACCCAGGGCAAGAGAGGCCGATTGACAATGTGGCCGAGGAGGCCCGGTTGTCGGCGCGAATGGCGGAACTGATGCAGGCCAACAATGCGCCGCCGGAGCAGTTTGAGCGGCTGGGGCTGGCGGTTCCGGAGGCCATTTAGTGTGCGTTTGGGTTGAAAACAGGCGTATTTCCGTATGGCGTATTGCGAAGAGGCAGGCAAGACTGGCAAGGTCTCTTGAGTAAGCCGCGCGGGGAGTCTTGGTTTTCTGCAGGATTCGCATAAGGTGCAGGAATACAATTGCGCCAGACACACTTGTGGTGTGCTGGCGCGTTTTCTCAGGTGAATCTCTTGCAGGGAGAACGCGTTGGGTCACCCGCTGAATTGCGTGCGGTCCAGCCTAGACGCTGATGAAGCGCTTTTCCTTCAAGCGGGCTGACTTGCCCTGCCGGTCGCGCAAATAGTAGAGTTGGGCGCGGCGCACCTTGGTCTTGCGCAGGACCTCTACTTTATCGATGCTCTTGCTGTAGAGGGGGAATGTGCGCTCTACGCCGACGCCGTGGGAACCTGTGCGGCGCACGGTGTAGCTGGCACCTGGGTCATGGCCCCCGCGCATTGAAATCACAACACCTTGAAAGACCTGAATGCGCTCGTTACGGCCTTCGGTGATGCGTTGGTGAACGCGTACTGTATCGCCGGGGTCGATATTTGCCATGCCTTCGGGCAGCTCCGGCTGCAGAGAGGCCATCAGTGCGTTTGTCATCTTATGCCACCTTCCTTCCAGTGCGTGGCCGTCAGTCGAACCGGAGCGGCCCTTGCTTGAGCTTCAGACGTTTTTTCTGATCGCGGGTGCTGAATCCAATGCTCGAATCAGGAACGCCGACTGAAGCCCGAGGCCCAGTCCTTCCCAGTCGACTGGTAAGCACACAGCCCCGAAGTTTATCACAACGTCAGTTACAGACCAAATTTTCGACGCTATAGTTCTTCCCGAACGACGTGCACGCCGTCGACCATGTTTTTCAGCTTTTGCCGTGCGGCCCAGCGGGCGGTCTGGCTGAGTCCGCAGTCTGGGGCAAAGGCCAGGCGGTCGGCGGGCGCGAACTCCAGGCAGCGGCGGACGGTTTCGGCAACGTGCCGGGGCGATTCGATGAAGTAGCTCTTGACGTCAATGATGCCTACTGCGGCGTCTCGTTTTTCGGCGATGAGTCCGATCACTTCGAGTTCCGAATACTCCCTGTTCGCCATTTCCACGTGAATCTCGTCCACTTCCATGTCCAGAAAGGCAGGAAACATTGGCGCGTAGCGCCTGAAACCGACCGGATGGCCCTTGTAGTTGCCGAAGCAAAGATGGGTGGAGAGCCGGCATCTGCCAATGACTGGTTCCACGGTGCGGTTGAAGATGTCGACGAAGCGGGTGGGATCCTCGCGGTAGGCGTAGCAACTCATTGAAGGTTCATCTACTGTAAGCTCGGTGCAACCGGCCTCGACCAGATCCACCAGCTCCTTGCGTACGATTGGCAGGAGCGCCTCCGTCACTGCGTAGCGGTCGGGGTACTGCCTGTTGGGGAGAAGCCGGCCGCTGAGCGTATACGGTCCGGGGACGCTTGCCTTCAGAGTCGGGCTGCCTTCCGACGCCGGCGCAAGCCTTTGCAGGCGCCGGAATTCTGTCACGGCGCCAAGCCCGTGCGGTGCTGAAAGCTCGCCAACGATCTGGTGTTTGCCGCGCTGGTCGTGTGCGGGGGGGCCCCACAGTCGGGGCGAGGCCTGCTCTGGCTGGATCCCTTCCAAGTACCCATAGAAGGAGAGGTTGAAGTCGAGCCGGGTCTGTTCGCCGTCGGTGATGACATCTGTCCCTGCCTCGAGCTGGTCGTGGACGGCCGCAACGACGGCGTCGTCTACCATTTCGGCGATGTCGTCGCTGCCGAACTGTTCCAAATTGGCGCTGGCAAATTCAAGCCACGCGGGAAAGGGATAGCTGCCAATGACGGTTGTGCGAAGCGGAATGGGTTGCATTGGGAATTGGGATTTTTCTGGTAATACAGTGAGCCTGGCAGGTCCTCGGGCGTAGGCGCGAACTGCCTGGAATCTAATCAGTCGCCATAGACGCGGCGAACCCGGCGCCGGTAATCGTCATAGGAGGCGTCGAATTTGGCTGCGGAGGCGTCACCCGAGAAGACGCTGCTAGAGAGGACAAGGGGCGGCTTGCCGCGTGCGGTCAGGCCGGAGGCAACCTGGCACTTAATGGCATTCACGACTGCGGCGGCGCCGACTGTCGAGCCTGGTCCTACCGGGTCTTCGAGTCCCTCGACGGTGACCATGGCATCGCCGGCGGGGGTACAGTTGTCGACTGTGACGTCTGCGATGTCGATGAGTTTGCAGCCGCTACTGTGTTTCGCGGTCGAGGCGGTGCAATGGTCGACTGAGACGACTGCAATCACGGGCAGGTGCAGTGCCTTTGCTTCCAACGCCATCTCTACGACAACTTCATTGACACCGCTGTTGGAAAAGATCATGAAGCTGTCCGGCGGCCGCAGCACGAAGTTGCGCAGGATCTGCCGGGCGAATCCTTCCACGTGCTCGATGAACATTGCCTGGCGTTGTCCGTTGGCGCCGACGACCTGGTTGTGGAAGGTCAAGGAGAGTTCGACAATAGGATGAAAGCCGGGGAACGAGCCATGGCGGGGATACATTTCCTCGATAAACATGCGGGAGTGACCTGTACCGAACAGGTGCACCAGCCCTTCTGCGGCAATGGTGTCGACACAGATTTCGGCAGCTCGCTGGATATTCCCGGACTGCGTGGCCACGATGCGGTCCAAAATGGCTTGCGCTGCGGCAAGATAGGCGGATGCTGGATTCAAAGTGTGTCTCGTCCTCTTAGTTCTGGCTTCGTGGTAGTCGGGGGAAGCCCGTTCTTCTTGCGGGCCCGGACCGGTCCTCGTTACCAGGAAAAGGGCACAGTCCCCGAACTGTCCAAGGTATAGCCCCACTTTTCAATATATTTCTCGCCTGGCAGGAACTGATCGCCGCGGGCATCCAGCATGTCTTGCAGCTGGGTCTCAAGATCCGCCTGCACAGTGTCCACTTCAGGGCGGTTGACCAGGTTTTCCAGTTGGAAGGGATCGGCTACGTTGTCGTAGAGCAGCCAGGGGCCGTTCAGATCGCGGGCGTAGGTGTGGTTCCGCGTGCGGATGCCGCGGTACTCGCGGCCGCCGTCACGTCGCAGGAACTGGCCGAAGGGATGGGGACAGTAGATGAGTGCAGCACCACCTGACGGATCCGGTCCGCCCTCGATGGTCGCTGAAAAGTCCTTGCCCTCGACCGATTCGGGAACGGGAATTTCGCAAAGGCCCAGCAGCGTAGGCAGAATATCAGGTGTATCGAGCAAGGCGTCGATCTCCCGGCCTTCCAGGCCGAATCGCTGCGGCCAGCGGAGCAGGAAGGGCACGCGGATCGATTCCTCCCAAGGCCGCTGCTTCTTGACTTCCCCCTGGGAGCCAAGCATGTCACCGTGGTCGGAGGTAAAGACGAAGATTGTATTGTCTGCCAGGCCCTCATCTTCGATGGTCTGGAGGAGCGCGCCGAGGCAGTCGTCGAGGGCCGTACAGTGGGCGTAGTAGCCAGCGATCCACTCGCTGGCATCGCTGGCCATCTCCGGGGTTACGTTTGGTCTCAGTTCGATGTCTTCGGGGCTGTACAGATTCCTGCAGTTTGGGGGTGCCGTTTCATAGGGTGCGTGGGGAGGTCCCCAAGAGAGGAGGAGCAGGAATGGCTTGCCTGACTGGCCGTCGCCGTCGCCGTGAACGCGGGAACGCAAATAGGCCTGCACGTCTTTGGTCTGATCGATTGCGTCGTAACCTTCCCAGGTCAACTGATGGTCCGAGTCGCCAGCGTAGTACTTGGAGTTGTTGTAGTCATGGGTGCATTCCAGGGCCTTAAAGTAGTCGAATCCCTGGCGGCTCTCGGGGGGGACGTAGTTGCTTCGTCCGCGGCCGTCAACGTGCCATTTGCCCACGTAGGCGGTATCGTAGCCGGCCGCCTTGTACAGTTTGGCCATAGAGACGGCGTCGTCGGCCAGGTGAACATCATTGACGAATACTCCGTGGGTTAGTGCATGTTGACCGGTGAGCAGACTGGCACGTGCCGGGCAGCAGACGGGGATACCGGCAACGGCATGGGTAAAGTTTACGCTCTGCGCTGCCAGCCGGTCGAGATGGGGTGTTTGAACCTGCCGGTTACCTGCGTATCCTGTGTCCTGCGCCCGCCACTGGTCGGCGAAGACATAGATGACGTTGGGACGATCCTGGGACATTTTTCGGGCTCTTTCGGACGCTGGCGGCTAGAGTGAAACGCCGAGCAGACCGCGGGTAAACTGGAATTCGATGTTGCCAGTGCGCATAGCTCTAGGCTGGTGTATTCCTTCCAGGGTCTGCGTCAGGAGGGTGGCCAGATCCTGGGGCCAGTTTTCGGGATCACTTTCGAGAACGGCGTCCATGTCTTGGGCGTACTGCATGGCTGTGCAATCGGCAGTGGTTACTTGCAGCACAGGCACCAGAGGATTGCCCTCGATAGGGTGGCTGCCCACATAGGCCAGGATGACCTCCACTCCGGCGCCGCCGAGGCCGGTCAGTGTTTCGGCCCAGTGCTCGGTGGGCGTCTCCATTACGTGAATTCCGCTTCGTTCGGCAGCGTCTGCCAGCGACTGCCCGTAGGCAAGAGTGGGTAAGTGAGGGCCTTCGCCGACGCTTTCGCTAAGGAACTCAGTAGAGGAAAGAAGCGGCGAGTTTTCCGGCAGAATGACAGTACCCCCACCGGCAGCGATGGCTGCAGCCAGGCGACCGAACTGCTGAGAAACTGTGGCCGGCGGCTGACCGGCGCTCAGAATCCCGAAGCGCACGGCTGAAATGCCGGCAACCGTCTGCTCCGGCGTCTCCGCAGTGGCCAATCTCTGTTCGAACCAGGCATCGACCTTTTTCAAAACGGCATCGATCCCGCCATCCAGTTGGATGCTGGCCCAGCCAAATTGGTCGACGTCGATACCACTTTCTTCCAGCTCGTTGCGGAAGTAGTCGTTGTGCGTCTTTTCGCAACCATGCTCCAAGAGCAAGGTCTCTGCGGCCAGTGGGTGTCGCAAATAGCCCAGAACGGTCCGCACATAAAGGTCGCCGGTGTGTCCGCCGGAGAATCCGCAGCCTTCGGTATGGGCAAGCGCTACAAATCGCTTGAGTGGGGGCATTGACTCGTCGCCTGAGGCGTATCTGCGATTGAGGCGTGCGGCGGCGATTTGGCCGATCTGGCCGGAGCAGAGGCTGGTCGGCAGAATCAGGCCGATGCGGTCGGCGGCGGGACCGGTGGGCGTCGAAAATGCCGGATAGGAGAGATGAAGGACGGGGGCGGCGGAGGATCGGCGGATGGGCAAAGGGCTCCCTGCGGGCTTGGGCCGGCGGTTGATCTCTTCAACACGGCCTGGTCCCGTCTGACGCCAGTCTCGCCAGAGCTGCACCTGGGCGTGGCCGGCTCTTTCGCCAACAGTTCGCTCACCGGATGCGGCGCGCACGGTGAGGTCGAAAGTCTCGGCACCGAGATCGTCCATAGGCGTACCGTCCAGATAGTTGCCGGCGTTGACATCCATATCCCGGCTCAGCAGCTCATAGCGACGCGTTGTGGTCACGATCTTTATGGTCGGCACAAAGGGAAAATTGGTTATCGAACCGTTACCCGTGACGAAATAGATCATGTTGCAACCGGATGCAACCTGACCGGCGATGCTCTCCAGATCGTTTCCCGGGCTGTCCATGAAGTAGTAACCGGGCTCCTTCATTGGCCCGCTATAGGGGATAACGTGATCGAGGCGTACGTCCGGGTGCCTCTTCATGGCGGCACCAATCGACTTGAGGACGATGTTGTACAGCCCGCGATACTTGTTTCCGCCGGATGGATTGCCTGCGGCGGAATGGCCGTGCCAGGCAACGCGTTCCTGGAAACGCTCGATGGTCGCGAGAAATTCGGCAGCGGTCTGATGGTCGCGCACGTTGAGCATGATGTAGGGTTCGGCGCCGATCAGTTCGTCGGTCTCTGCGAGGTTGGCGGCGCCACCGTATCGAACCAACTCGCGTGCTACCCAAGAGGCAAGAGGGTTGCCCGAGATGCCGGAGAAAGCGTCTGAGCCGCCGCATTGCAGGGCCAGCTTCAGTTCAGAAAGGGGTTGGCGCGTACGCGGGGTTGCGTTGACCTCATCCAGCCAGCCGTTCACAGTTGCTTCGGCCTGCTCCAGCCCGGCCTGAAAGCCGCTTTGGAGGGTCAGGAAGGCGTGGGGGACGGCGTCGAGCGGGTAGTCGTTTTCCGCCAGAAACGAGCGTAGCAAGGAATTGTTCACCGGCTCAAGACCGTAGTCGACGCACAGGACCGCCCCGACATTGGGGTGGGTGATGAAGCCGGCCAGCGTGCTCAGAGTGGACTCCGTGTTGTTGGGGTTGTCGTGGCCGCCCTCGGTATGGGCAACGGCGACGATACCGTCAATGTTGCTGTATTGTTCGACGACGCCGGCGAACCTAGCCTCCAGCTGCCTGACGAATCCGCCTGTGCGGGAGGAAGTACCGAGTAGAATGATGGTATTTCGGGTTCCTACACCGCGGCCACCGGGTCGGGCGTACCCTTCAAAGTAGCGATCTTGAGTATATCGTTCTACCTGGCGGCCGGGCTGGAAGCCGCCGGCGTCAAGTTCGTAGGCCTGCACGTGATCGGCGAAGTTCGGCTCATGCGGTAGGTCGAAGTCCAGGGCGCGAACTCCGAGGGCTTCGAGCATTTCAGCGTTGCGTATGTATTCGCCAGGAGAGATTGCCCGAGTCGCCAGGCCAAATGGCAGCTCCCATGAGAGAAGGGGGGCTCCTTCCGAAATCGGAGCCACGGCGAACCGGTGTCCTTCCATCGTTGTAAAGTCCAACGTCAGGAGATTCTCGCCAAATGCGATCTGCGTGCCGGCTTCCAGAGTACGCGTGGCGATTGCTACGTTGTCGCCGGGAAGAGGCAGGCGGGCGACCTCATGAAAGGGTAGCGGGGATGCGGTCTGGGAGTGGTGTGGCTGAGCCATGGCTTCACCTTCGCAGTGGGGAGACCTTTCTTTCAATTCCGATAGACTAACACATTTGCCTGAAATTCACAGTTTCGAGGCCCGCAGACAGGCCAATTCTACGGCATACGCCTGCCGGGATTGGACAGAAGAAGGCGATCCAGCCTCAAGATGGCCATTGGAATTCATCTGCCCCCCGTCATTTCAGCGTCCAATTGTTCGAAATAGCGGACCATAAAGTCGTGCCGCTGCTTCCCGACTTTGCGGGCGGTTGGCGTGTAGAGCGTAGCCAGGACCTGGCGCAGCTTGTAGACGAATTCATGGACAGGCGTATACTCGGGAGGGGCCGGTTGGGCGGTTTGCGGCGGTACACCGTTCGCGGGCTGGCTCCAGAGACGGTTCCCATAGCTGCCGGCGTGGGCGAAGGCCCTGGCAACACCGATAGCACCGATACTATCCAATTTGTCGGCGTCGTAGAGACATTTGGCTTCAAGCGTATGGGGTTGGACGGAGCGGTCACGGTAGCGGTGGGCCTGGATGCAGTGCACGACGTTTTCGATACGAGGCGCGTCCATGCCGGCCGCGGAAAGGTATTCGGCGGCGAAATCGGCGGCGGCAAAGTGATGTGTCGTTCGTCCCTTGCCGGAAACGGGCAGGTCGTGGAGGAGGGCGGCGGCGCGTACGACTTCACCGTCAGCGCTTTCGGCCAGCGCGATGCGTAATCCCAGCTGAGTAACTCTCAGCACGTGGTCAAAGTCGTGGGCCACGTCGCCAGACAGGTACAGTTGTCGGATATTTGGTTCGCTCAGGCTGTCCGAGACGGATGACCGGTCCGGTGAGCCTTCCGAGGCTGAGACCATGTGACAAATCTCACTCTGATGCGACAGACTTCAGCCGACGTCAACAGGCGACCAATTCGCCCAGGCAGTCGAGCATGCGCCGACGAAAGGACTCTCTACTGAAGCGCTGGGCTTGACTGCGACAGTCGGCTGGGTCGTAGGCGTGGATTTCCAAATTTTCAATAGCATGCCTCAGCGACTCCGGCGTCTGGAGGTCAAAGAACTCTCCGGTCTTGCCTGGGATGACGGTATCCAGAGCCCCTCCGCCCCGAAAAGCAATCACCGGCCGGCCGGTGCTCATCGCCTCGACCGGCGTGATCCCAAAGTCCTCAAGGCCGGGGAAGAGGAAGGCCTTGCAGCCCCGCATCAACTCCAGTATTCGATCGCCAGGCTGCCAGCCCAGGAAGGAGACATTGGGCCCGGCCATTGCCTCAAGGGCGGTTCTGGCGCGTCCGCTGCCGACAACTATCAGCCGTTCTTGCGGGAGCTCCCGGAAAGCCCTGACGGCCAGGTCTACGCGTTTGTAGGGAATCAGGCGACTGACGATCAGGTAGAAGTCGCCCACGGGAACCGCTGGATCGGGAGAGAATCGCTTGGTGTCGACCGGAGGGTGGACGATTACGCTTTCGCGATCATAGATAGTGCGGATGCGCTCCTGCACAGCACTGCTTATGGCGATAAAAAAGTCGACTTTCTGGGCGGCAGCGTAGTCCCAACGCCGCAGCAGTGCAAGCAACGGTCTCAGCCCGAGATCGAGCATTCTGCCGATTTGCTCCCTTTGGCGGTACTGGTCGTAGAGCCACAGGAACCGGGTGGGCGTAAGGCAGTAACAGACGTGCAGTGCTTTGCGGTGGCCGTTACGCGACCTGATGCCGTGGCAGAAGCCACTCTTGTTGCTGAGAATCAGATCGAACGGGCTCAAGTCGGTAGTCTGAAAGGCCGCCGGAAAGAGGGGCAGATAGGCCTGGTGGTGGTCAGTCACCAGAGGCAGGCGCTGCATGAAAGACGTGTGGATAGTCCAGTTTCTGTACGAATCGGGCATCTTGTCCGGCCCGTACATACTGGTGTAGACCGGCGCACCCGGGAAGAGGTCTACGAACTCTTCGAGGACGTTTTCGGCGCCTCCCATCTGGTTGAGCCAGTCATGGACGAGGGCCACGCGGACGCTGGCTCTCCAATCATCTGGATCAGGCCGGTTACTCACGCCGTCACGACCCTGTGGAGCCTGACCCATCGGAGCCCCCACCGGCGGCCGCCTCGTTCGGGGATGTAGCGTATCGATCCAGCGCTTCTTTACTCTTAATTTCTGAGAACAAGGCCATCTCTGCCTTAACGAAGTGTTCGACCATGGTACGAAAGAGTACTTCTATCAAATCAGGATCTACGCCTTCGCTTTCTGCCCAATTCCGACGGGCAGCCAACATGCTACGCTGGCGATCGTGGGCATGTACCTGGTCTTCACTGCGTTTGAAACGGGCTGCAGCATGGACATACTCCTGGCGCCGGCTAATGGCAGCGATGAGTGACCTATCCAATTGGTCGATATGCGAACGAATCTCGCCGAGCGACTTGCAGTCTTGTGGATCTTTCATCTGGAAACCTGGATTTGCGTAGGCAGGAATGCCATAACATTGTGGTGAATTCTACCGCAGACAGTTTCGAGAACAAAGAGATTGTGCATTTGGAAGTCACACGACTGCTGGCGACTGGGCAGGCACAGTAGGAGTTGGCGGGGTTTGTGGGCTGCCAGATAACGTGACTTTATGTCATAAACTGCTTGATTCATGTTTCGTATTGGGTATTGCGTATATCGCCTGAGGTGTCCTGGTGTCGGACGGAAATTACGGGAGTCTGATTCGCTGAGAAGGGAGATGAATTTGGGCAGGGCCCTTCCAGAGACCGGGATTGCGCAGATTCGTCGCTTTAGAGGTGAATCCCAGATTTGGGGTGATACAGTCTGGCGGGGATTCAGTGCCAGCTGTGGCTGGGACAGTTTACCATCTTTTGGCGAGACGCTGTGCAGGCGCCAGACCTGGCCGTACGGGGGAGTCCGTCAGTTGTGGAGGGTTCCAGGGCAGGCACAAGGCCGGTACCTACGGGGAATACATAGGGCTGGCGGGACGTGGTTTGGCGAAACTCGTTCGACTGGGCACCTGTTACGAATAGTGACACCAGGTCGGCGAGGCATGTTGTAGGAGAGGGGGCGTTGCGGGGGCGGAGCC
>JAPOVP010000100.1 GCA_026708085.1 Caldilineaceae bacterium | reverse complement strand
CTTCCCCCTCAAACGCTCCCGTAGGGGCAGGCCTTGTGCCTGCCCTCGTCCGCCCACCCTCGCCGACTTCCCCCTCAAACGCTCCCGTAGGGGCAGGCCTTGTGCCTGCCCTCGTCCGCCCATCCGCGCCGACTTCCTCCTCAAACGCCCCCGTAGGGGCAGGCCTTGTGCCTGCCCTCGTCCCCAACCAAAATCCAATCTCCCCCACCGCCCCAAAACCCGCGCACAAAAAAAGTGGATAGCGGGCTCATCCCCACTATCCACTCTAACTGACTACTAACCACTAACCACTAACCACTGCAGTTCAGCTCTTCGCGTCCCACCACGCATTAATCTCAGCCAAAACCTCATCCCCGCCCTGCGCCTTCCACCTCGTCACATACTCGTCGAACGCATCCACAGGCAACTGGCCCGTGATGATCCCGAAATAGGTCTCATCCGTCAGCTTTTGCAGCCCGCTCCACTTCTCCCTCTGCAGCTCGGTCGGCGCCGCCGTCCACTCGTTGGGGATCGTGTCCGCCAGCGAATGCTCCGCCAGAAACAGCCAGCCCTCGTTCTGCATCGTCTGCAGACCCGTCGGGTCGTCCAGCTTAAGCTCCATCATCGCGTCCCAATCCTCGCGCGGCACCGTATCCTTGTAGTTCAACTCCCACAGGATTCGCCTCATATTCGAGGTCGGGCTGATATTGGTGCCGCCGCGGGTCCTGATAAGCCCGTATCCGTGCGTGCCGCCCGCCAGCATCTCAACCCTGTCCTCGCCCTCCACCCACGCATAATTGTGGCCTTCAAATCCGTGATAGCGCAGTTCCGGACTGAGCACCAACTCAGCCTCGTGATTCGCCTGCTTCACCACCTTGTCCACGTGTTCAAAATCCTTACGGAAGGGGAAGACCGATTGCAGCAGCGGCCTGTAGAAATTCTTGCCCTTGCGCACCGGGCCTGCCGGTACATCGATCCAGATCCATCGGGCTGACGGGTCATTGGCCATGCTGCCCATTCCCCCGCCAACCACACCGCCCCAGGGATGCGTGTAGTTCATGCCTACGCGGTTGCCCTCGATCTCGGTGCGGTTCTCCTGGTAGCCCTTCGTGAAAAAGTCGGGGCTCAGGATCTTCTTCTCGTACCATCGACGTATCAACGCCAGCGCATCCTTCATCGCCGGATCGATGCCGTCGAATTTCAGACCGCCCTGCCCATCCTTGGTGAAAGTACTTACCTCGGTGTACCACGACGGCAGCACGCCAAACCCGCCGAAGACCGGTCCCAGACCACCGTACCAGCTCTGCAAATCCCGCGACGCCATCACACCAACCGTCGTGCCGGGCGGGCCCGCGCCCAGATCGTTCGTGACGAAAGCCTCCGCCACCGCCTCCATCTCCTCCAGCGTCGTCGGCGGCTCCATGCCCACCTTCTCCAGCCAGTCTTCGCGGATGAAAAGGATCTGCTCATTCTGGCCCGCCTGGGCAACCCTCGGGAACGCCATCTTGCGGCCGTCCACCTCGGCAAAGGCCCACAACTGGTTATCGCCCCATGCCAGCGACTCCTTGACCCAAATCGGGTCCGCAGTCGCCTCATAGACGTCCGTAATATCCGCCACCAGGTCGCCTGCCACCATGTCTTGGAACATCGACAGCGGGATTCCCGGCATAAATTCTGGAATATCCCCGGCCGCCAGCGCCAGGTTCATCTTCTGGTCGAGCTCTTCGCCTCGCACGTAGGTCCAGGGAATCTCATAATCGATCCCGAAGAGCGCCCTGTGATAGCGCAGACTGATATTGTCATAAATGTCATCGTCGCCCTGAAACCGCGTATCCGCGTCCGTGCGTGTAAACGAAGTAACCGTCACCGGCGGCGACAGCGGCATCCCCTCCGGCGGGTCCGGCAGCATCGTCGTCCAGCCCTTCGGATGGTCCGGCGACCCCGGCATCAGCCCCAACGGCGTCAGAATCTCCTCCGCTGTCATCGCCGTCATCGGCGCCGCTTCCGGCACCGTCTCCGGCGCAGCCGCTTCAGGCGCACAGCCCGCCAGCAGCACCCCGCCGCCAACAACAGCCGCCCCCTTCATAAACTCACGACGTGAAACAGAACCCTTCGCCATAGTGCCTTCCTCCCTCGGCGCAAAGCCGCTATGTCTTCTCTCCAAAACTGTAAACTATCAATCCAGCGCGCTGGTCAAGTCCGGTGAACAAAACACTGAGGCAACTACCCGCGACCATAGCACGCCCCCCCACCCCTGTCAAACACGTTCCCCCCACCGCCCCCACCCCCAATCCGCCCTCCACTCCCCCATACCCCACCCAACGCCCCAACCCCACTCCTCCCATCCCTCCCCACTAAGTCGCCCAATCACCGACCACTAACCCCTGGTCCCTGGCCCCTAGCCCCTGCAGTTCCGCCCCCTCTCCTACAACATCCCTCGCCGACCTGGTGCCGCCATCCGTAACACGTGCCCACCCGAAAGAATTCCCCCAACCCACCCCCCGCCAGCCCCATCAAACCCCCGCAGATGCCGGCCTTGCCCCTGCCCTCGCCCCCACCACCCGCGCCGTCTCCCCCATCCCCCTCAAACGCTCCCGTACGGGCAGGCCTCGTGCCTGCCTTCTCTCGCCTCAAAACTGGGATGCACCTTTTTGAGAAGAGGTTAACGGGAATGCTGCCCAACTCCGAGCATCGAGTACTATCAGATGGACAGAATCTGTTTTCTGGGGAGTCAACGGCGCGACGGAGGCTGTTGGCAAGTATTTGATCACCTGTTCGCGCAGCGTCTGGGGGAGGTGGTCAGCTCTCGCGGTGATCGTCCTGAATTGCCAGAGTGCACAGTCTTCGTTGGGATAGTAGGTCTGCTTCTGTGGGAGTTGGGCTATTGCTATGGAAGAGGTTCAGCCACTCCCTCTCGTCATTCATCCGAACCTCATCTTCTGTGAGCACGGGAAGGAGATTGGTCGTGGTAATCCATTCGTGGGCTATGGCACTATCGAGACCAAAGGACTAGCCTATGAGTCCATCGAGGCTGATAAGCGTCCGCATTTGTTTTCGAGCCGCTCAGTCTCCACCAACGCTTGCAAGTAAGTCTTCGACGCTAGTCGCCACCTCATAAATTGGCGATGAGTCCTTCACCTTGAGTGCATCGAAGTGTGCTTTGCCGCATCTGATCTTGGCCTCTTCGTAATGGCGAAGTTCGCCAGTAAAAAGACTGCCCTTTGTTTCCACCACCAAGTACAGCTTTTCCCCTTCGTCGGTATCAATCAATACGGCCCAGTCCGGATTGTAGTTTCCGAGTGGCGTGGGCACGGTGAACCATCCCGGCAGCTTGGCATATACCTTTACTTCCCCCTGTTTTTCGAGTTGGTCTGCGAATTTGGCTTCAATACCTGACTCGAAGATAACTTTCTCATAAACAGACTTTTCCGCATCGATCATATTTTTCAGATATCCAGTGAGTTCCTCTTGCTCGTACAGTTCCTGCGCGTAAAAGGAATCGTCCCCAATTCGTTGGTACTTGATGCCCTCTACCAATGCCTGTTGCTTGCAGATATTGATGGACTGGGCGGCGATCTCGATGAATTTTTGCGGATTGCGCTTGAAGTCAACCAGACGTCCGCTTTCGCTGAGAACGCGATGGATGCTTCGCCTGGTGAGTTGTGTTCTATTCTGAAGTTCAGTGAGTATGTCAGGTAACTCGATTTCAGATTCGTCCAAAGTTACAGTTCGTATACTATCTGTCTCGGTCGGTTCCACGCCCGCTTGACCGATTTCGATCTCTGCCTTGCGCCACTGTATTATTGTCCTGGGGATGGGCGGTGCATCGCGAAGTGCATGAGTACACCTCGTGAGAAGCTCCTCATTGTCGAACTCAACTCGATATGTGGTCTTGTGTTTGATACGATCCCATAAAGCCTTAAATTCAGGACTATGTAGAAGGTCGTGCCGCGGATTTACAGGGCGGCGCTCATTGGCGTTCTTTATCTCCAACCGGCCGGCGACCTTTCGCAACACTTTCTCGATCTCCGGACGCTGCTTTGCGTATTTGTCTGAGATTTCGAGGTTGTCACCCTTAAGGGCTTCGCGAAGGGCATCTTGGACGCGCCCTTCAGCATTAATGTAGCCTTCCAATTTCAGCTCTTCCCATATTTCCACTGACACTTCACGGCCAAGTGCAGTCATCTCACCGTATTCGTTTTCGACAGGAATAGCTGCAAACTGAAGTTTCTCCACAACGCCGAAGCGAATGCCCGTGTCTTCCTCGATTTCACGCTGCAATTCCTTTGCAAATTCTTCATAGCTTTCGCGCGCAATGACCGTAAGGGTATTGACATCAAAACCATGTACTCGTTCACCCTGCTGATTGACACATAGACGCAGTCCGCGTCCGATGGTCTGTCGTCTCTCCCGTTCGGTGTGAATTTCTCGAAGCGCACAAATTTGAAAGACGTTGGGGTTGTCCCAGCCTTCGCGTAACGCCGAATGGGAGAAAATAAATTTCAGAGGCGTGTCAAGACTTAAGAGTTTCTCCTTTTCCTTCATAATCAAATTGTAGGCTCGTTCAGCACTTTTGCGGTTCGCTATGGTATTTTCCGCCGTGTCTGTCCAGCTATCGTTTTTGTCTATGGAAAAGTAGCCGTTGTGGACTTGGTGGGCGTCAGTGGATATATCCACGTCCTGAAAGAGCGTGTTATATCTAGGATGATTGGCAAAGCGCCGATACTCTTCCTCAAATATGTTAGCGTATTTCCCCTTTCTGGCATTGCCTTCTTCGTCATATTTGCGGTATCTCCCCACAGCGTCAATGAAGAATAGGCTAAGCACCTTGATGCCCTTTGGGCGTAAACGCAACTCTTTTTCTAGATGTTCCTCTATAGTCCGTCGAATCATATGGCGTTGGACCTGTGTGGCATCCACGTCACCCCAAGCCTCGTCTTTGCAAAGAAAGTGTTCACCGCCGGGAAACCGCAGTTCCACGAATTCGTTGCCTTGTTCTACACAGATCTCCCCAACTCGATAGTCGCCGTATATTGCGCGCCCCGTAGTCTGTTCAAGGTCGTCCCCATCTTGTACCGTCTTTTCGAGGTGTTGCACTTTTCCATTCACCTCGACATGAAGTTCCACTTTCGCACATATTGAGCCACGATTGTTACTCGTGGACACTAGACGGACATACGGCCGGTTGTGGGCATTCTCGATGGTTGCCGATGCCACCTCGATCTGCTTTACCAGTTTACGTTCATAGGCGTCAACAGCGTCCAGTCGATATACCATGTGATGTTTGTCAACGTGGGTCGCCGAGTACCGCAACGTGCAAAGGGGATTCATGGCCTCCAAAGCTTGCTTGCCCTGCCCCTTTAGCCCTCCGTCCACACTCTGAGGTTCATCGACGATCACGATCGGTTTCGTGGCTCTAACGAGATCTATTGGTTTCTCACCACCGGTTTTCTCACTGTCCTTATACAAGTTATTCACGCTTTTCTTGTTGATTGCGCCCACGGTCACGACCATGATTTGGATCTGTGGACTGGTTGCGAAGTTTCTCACCTGTCCCAGCTTCGCGGAGTCGTAAAGAAAATATTCATACGGTGTACCAGAATAGAGGGAGCGAAAATGATTTTCGGTGATCTGAAGTGTCTTGTAGACTCCCTCTTTTATGGCGACAGAGGGTACAACGATGACAAATTTGGTGAAACCGTAGAGCTTATTAAGCTCTAAAATCGTACGAAGGTAAACATATGTCTTGCCCGTTCCCGTTTCCATTTCAACGGTGAAATCTAGGGAACTTAGTGACTCAGAGGGAGTGAGGCCATTACGAAGTTGAATAGCACTTAGATTTTCAAAAATCTCATCTGCTATTAGATGCATTCGGTTTCCTATGCCAAGGTCACTCTCGACAAATGCGAGATGAGCTTGTGGTCCTGTTGATAGCTGCGTGACGGTGAATTCGGTACGACAGACCTCCTGTCCGCCAAACAGATCGCAGACCGACTTAATCGCCTGGAGTTGAAAATCTAAGTCGGATTCAAAGTGCAGATTCATTTTGACTCTACAGGCTCCGGATGTTGGAAAGGCCGTATTGCTGGAGGATGGCAGTGCAGTTCGTCTTTGCCACATCATCCTCGAAGGCGCTGTCGCGGAAGAATACCATCGTGTCGCCTACGGTTGCCAGCTTGGAATGCAACTCAGTAATTCCGAGAGCCAGAGATTCGACATTATCCCGCGTGATGCTTTCATCAAGACAAGCGAGCAGCGTGCCAGCGCCGATCGAATAAACTGTCTTGCCTAATATAGTGTGGGTCTCGATGGGCACACAAAGGTCGAGACCTAACTTTAGGATCAACTCATAGAGGATGTCTTCCTCACTTCGACCAAGCACTATGTGGTCTATGTTGTCGAGCAAAGTCTCACTCAAGTTATCCTGGTCTGGGGCCCAGGCGCGAACATTCGAGGAATCAAGCTCAAACGTTCGGAACCCAAGATCTCCGTTGAAGTCTGGGTACTCATCTTCAAGCTTCTTCGCGACGCGCCGAAGGCGTTCCTTGCACACATCGCTCAAAGTCTGGAAACCATTTCGCGCTGCTTGGCTTTCTTCTCCACATTCTTCTGGCAGCTGCACCATGATGTACCGCATGGACTGTCCTGATGCGACGTTTTCCATCATCACGGCAGCCCCAGTTGTCCCCGATCCAGCAAAAAAGTCCAACACGATACCTTCTTTTGAACCACCTAAATGAATAACGTGTTGTAGAAGTCCCACTGGTTTAGGGTTTTCAAATACCGCCATATTTCCGAATATTTCGGCCATTTCCTTTGAACCGTCGGTGTTAAGTGGAACAAAATCCCAAAGCGTAGTCCAGGTGATTCCTTCCTTGATATCACACAAAAATCGTTTTAACTTTGGTCGACCCTTATCATCCATTCCGAAGTATATTTCGTTGTTGTCAAGAAGACGCTGAATCTTTTCCCGGTTGAATCGCCAGTTGCCCTGAGATGAAGGGTAAAATTCCTCCCCAGTACGCGGATTAACTATGGGAAAATAAAGGGACTTTACATACCTCCCACCCTTAACGTTGGCCATTAAATCACCAGGGGCCCAAGGTCCCTTTGGATGATTGTCTGGGTTCTTGTATTTGGCAAGCTGTTCAGGTGAGCGTCTGCGCAACCGGAGCCCTTGATCCGGATTCTTCGTATAGATCAAGAGATAGTCATGCTGGGCACCGACAACTCGATCATTTGGAGGGGTACTCCGCTTCTTCCAAGCAATCGTCGCGGCAAAGCATTCCTCACCAAATATCTCATCACACACCATTCTAAGGCCCGCTAGTTCGCCATCGTCTATACTGATAATCATCACACCATGAGCGTTCAGCAGGTTTCTAGCCAGCTTCAGCCTCGGATACATCATGTTCAACCAGTTAGTATGGAATCGACCTAAGGTTTCTGAATTCGACGAAAGCATTCGACTCTCTCCGTCGACTTGGCTCGTAAGTTCCAGGTAATTCCGAATACTGTCTTGGTAATCATCAAGATAAACGAAATCTTTTCCAGTGTTATAAGGAGGATCAATGTATATGAGTTTTACTTTGCCAGAATAACTCTTCTGCAGGAGTTTGATAACTTCCAGGTTATCTCCTTCGATCATTAAATTCCGTGTTGTATCCCAATCCAAACTCTCCTCTAGACAGGGCCGGAGCGTTCCCGTTGAAGGGGTGAGGGCAAGCTGGCGAGCGCGTCGTTTTCCATGCCAACTGAGGCCGTATTTCTCGCCGCGATCGTCCAGTTCGTCTCCGAGGAGCTGCCTGAGAACCTCAAAGTCGACCTTACGTTCGACAAAAGCTTCGGGGAATAGCACACTCAACTGCTGAATGTTTTCGGCGATGATGTCAGCCGAGCATGTTTCAGGGTCGTCAGAAGCAATCTTTTCCATGAGTCTCCTCGATTTACAGTCTGGCGCGAATGACATCGCGATCGGATCGCAGACGCTTCAGTTCCAGATTTAAGTCCACACGGCGAGCGATTTGCTTTTCCTTGCTCGCAGCGGCGTTGAGTTCAGCTATTCGGGATTCTAGGCGGTAAAACTCACCTAGAGCTGCCGCCCGTTCTTCCGCTTCAAATTGGGAAGCTGGAAGTTGAAATTCACCCGTGACCCCGGCGACTCGTAGCGCGCGCACAGCATCGATCCAACCTTGGTACAGTGAATGGAGCGTAGCGCGGGGCTGGCTGCCTACAGCCAGATTTTCAATGAATGCCATCGTCGTCTCATGTTCCTGGTCATTTAAAGGCGGTGTTGCAACAACATTTCCATCAAGAACAGTTTTTCCCCCTTCGCCTAGTGACCAGCGAACGTGCGCTAGTGAAATCACTAGACCGTCTTCCCCGCAAGAAAACAGTACGACCGGATAGGGTACGGCACGATGTACAAGCTCGGTCAGTCTTTCAGCCCGCGCACCGCAACGGAGTCTGAGCTTTAGAACAGCGATCTCAACATACTCGCGTCCAGAGTCATGGTATTCCGCTACCCCGATCGTCGTAGGCTTCAGTGAGGCAAGCCACCGAATTTCTTCGATGCCCTCCCGAATGTGTCGCCTATCCGAAGCGGTGCGCGCACCGTGTTCAATAAGCAATTTCTTCGCTACTCGTCGGTCGACAATCGCGCCATCGGGAAGCATGAGCGCCGCAACAGGATCGATGATACTCATATTTGTTCTTCAGCTATTACGACGAGGAACGCCAGTACTTCGAAATCATTCATTCCGCCAAATTCGTGAGCAATCGCGTGCGTCCCTCCCGCAGAGAACAGGCTGGCGATCGCTCGTTCCTCGCTCTTTCCCACGATAGAGGCGATCGCGGTGGTCAGGAGCCGCCTAGCTGACTTCATATCTCGGCCTTTTCGGGTCGCCTTGTCATAGCGGGCGCAGGCGCCAGGATCGGGCATATTTCGGCCCAAGCAAAGCCGCTTCAGCTGATCAAGGATCTGCTTTGCCTGCGTGAACGGCAATAGCACCTCACCGTCTTCACCGACATGGACCAGATAATGCGGCGCGAGAGGATAACCTTGTTCAATCGGTTTTCTGGCGGCTTCACCCTCAGCCCGTAAGCAAAAGACGATTCCGGGTGGAATCTCGGCGTTGGAAGTTGCGGTCACCGCGTAACCGCCCAATGGCAACCCTTCCAGAGAATCTGGCTCATCCCTTAGGTAGTCGGCCAGATCAATGCGGAAATCCGTCAGCGTCAAGTCAGCAATGGAGACGCCAGAAGATAGGTCCTCCAAGTCTATGACCGCATCCTGCAGCTTGAGAAGTTGCTTCCGGCGATACTCCAAATCATTCATCTGATCGCCCGACTGCTGCTCAATCAGATTCTCTTCACCAGTCGCCGAGATATCGAGAAGTACCATGCGGCCACTTACGCGCTGTTCCAAACGCAAGTACTCCTCAAGTTCCATATTTGGCCAAAAGTTTACTAGCTGAATTCGTTCATTTGGTGAACCGATTCGATCAATGCGCCCAAATCGCTGGATGATACGTACCGGATTCCAGTGAATGTCGTAGTTGATCAGCCAGTCACAGTCCTGCAGATTTTGACCTTCAGAAATACAGTCCGTCGCAATAAGAAGATCTAGTTCTCCTTCAGAAGCGAAATCGTCTGGGCGTTCTTTGGTACGCGGCGCAAAAGCGGTTAGAACGGAGGAGAGATCCCTGCGCAACCTCGGCAAGGTGGTCTGGTTGCTCCCGGTTCCTGTCACAAGTGCCGACTCTAGTCCAAGGGCATTCTTTGCCCAAGGCGCTAACTCGTTGTATAGGTATCGAGCGGTATCGGCAAACGCTGTGAAAACAATAACCTTGCGGTTTCCCGGGTTGATAGGGTTGTTGCACTTTTGTTCAATCACATCGCGTAGTTCGGCAAGCTTGGCGTCAGTTTTTGCAGTGACTTGGAGGGCGGCCGCGTGGAGTGTATCCAATCGATTTCGATCTTCGATCAGATCCTGCCTCCAGCGGATAAGATCAACATCCTGAAGCAGCACCTTCACTTTGCGTCCAACCAGCAGACTCTCAAAGTTGGGATCGTCAATATCAATTTCGGCAATGTCGAGCTCCTCCAGTTCGACAGCCCTTTCATCAATGCGAGCGAGAATTGCATCAACGTCTTCCAGTTGACGCCGTACCGTAAGCGCAAAAGAAAATACAGAACTTTCCATACGCTTTAACGCATTGATACGTAACAACTGGACTAAGCTTTCCTCGCGATCTGCCTGTCGGAAGAAACCTTCACCACTCAACAGGATCGTGCTGTATTTCTCATCATATGCGTCATGCTTGTGAGGCAACACATACCGAAGTGGCGCATAGGCGGCGAGATTCAGACGCCGTATCTCAAAATTTATCTCCCGAATGGAGGGAAATTGCCTTGCTAAATCAACGTCGGGTTTTACATTGATCGGTCTAAGCCTCTCAGGAAAACTGCCCGTTTCAGCGACTCCATAGTATTTTTCCAAGTGTCGTCTTGAGCGCGCGATGGTTAATCGGTCGAGCAGCGCGAAATAGTCGAAACCCAACATATCGATTAGCCGTGACGGCGTGCGTTCGGTTTCTTCGAGGTCGAGCCATCGGTTGAATTGTCTTTGTGCAAGTCTGGTTGTGCTATTGATGCTAGTCACGCCGTGATCTGCCAGCGCCGTGTCATCCCCCTCAGTGGCAAAGGCAATCTGATTCTTTAAATCTGCCAAACGATTGTTGACCGGGGTGGCAGAAAGCATAAGCACACGCGTTTTGATGCCCTCTTGTATGATTCGGTGCATAAGGCGGTCATAGCGAGTTTCCCCGCCCTGACGAGGTGTGCGCTTATTGCGGAAGTTGTGCGACTCGTCAATTACGACTAGGTCATAGTTTCCCCAGTTTACGTAGGCCAAGTCGATATCGCCCGACATCCCATTTTCACGTGAGAGATCGGTGTGATTGAGTATGTCGTAGTTGAAGCGGTCGCCTGCTAGAAAATTGCGTCGGTCATTGGCGCGGTAAAGACTCCAATTGTCCCTCAAGCGCTTAGGACAGAGAACCAAGACACGATCATTGCGAAGTTCGTAATACTTGATGATTGCCAGCGCCTCAAAGGTCTTTCCAAGTCCAACGCTATCGGCAATGATGCACCCGCCAAAGCGATTGAGCTTGTCAATAGCGCCAACGACACCATCGCGCTGGAACTTATATAACTTTTGCCACACTTGTGTATCTCTAATTCCAGTCGCGGATTTGACGACCTGCTCCTCGTCCAATTCATCGCCCTGAGCGCGAAAGAGGTGGTGCAGTATCAATGCATAGACGCTGAGAGGGCTCTGATGCACTGAAAGAGAACGCAACAGGTCAATGAACTCAGACTTAGCTTCGACATCCACCGATAGAGCAGACCACTGCCCTTCATACCATTCACATAAGCGAACACTTTCTTCTGGCGACTCAGAAACCTGGACAAGGTTGAAGGGATTTCCCGGTGTGAGGCCTAGGCCATCTGTGCTGAACGAAAACGATCCAAGTACGACTTGCTGTGGATTCCCGTCGCCGTTGCGTAGTGCAATCGCCCCTTGCGGGATGGGCTGAGTAGCCCGTCTCACCTCTGCCTTTTCATCAACCCAGTCGGCGCAACGTCTGGCTATCCAACGACTTTGCAGCCTATTGCGTGCGGCTCTGTCAGCATCGGTGCCGGTAAGGCTCAATTCAGTGAGATCAGGCGGAAGTATTAGACGCGCTTTCGCCACGGAGGCAAGCTTCTCAGCAAGTTCTCCAAATGCAAAAAGGGAGAACAGATTGGAAGCCAAGTCGATCTGGTGCCCCGAGCGGAGCAAGGGTCCAATGAGATCAACTACACGATCCGTCCCTGTGTTGGAGACGATTCTCATATTAGTGTCTCAATATCATTCTGTGTCTGACTGAAGGGGGTTCACTCTGGCTAGTCCGGGTCACGTTAAGGGACAAGTAGCCAATCGGCGTACTCCACCACGTTGTGGAGATCAGTTGCTACAAATGCACAGCGATGTAGTCTTCGGCCGACCTAAGAGATTCTAAAGGAGTGAACATTCGAGGGATTGAGCTAGATTGTAGCAGAGCAGGCCTAAGGTGGGAAAGTTCAACCGTCTTGTTTGACCCGTACTTCAGTATGGCTCACCAGCCTACAGTTCCCGACAATCCCCCTGAAAACCTCTTTGACATGCCAGCGAGTGAAGTTTTCGCTGGGACAAAAAGTCTGCCGCTGCGGGAAGTTGAGCTTCTCCCCGCCGAAACCGCATCAGCCACTCATCAAACACCACGGTATCTTGGGCGTCGTCGGACACAAGAATCTCCCATTCGTCAGCTAATGTGAAAGCCCCTCAGTCGACCAGCTTGTGGCGGCGCGAACAGTGGGCCAGTCCGTTTGCCTCCGATTCAGGTTCCCTGCCTTTCGCCACTTGATGTAGGCGGCAACCAGAGCCACGCGCTGAAGCCCCAGATTCACGTTAAAATCGCATTTGGCACAGTTGTACTGTCCGGCATCATTGCAGCGATGTCTAGGTCCTGAGCAAACTGTCTGAACATGTCGGCCCATACACCGTTCTCTTCCCTGCTGCGCGATGATTGTGGAATGTCAGACTACTGTTCAGACTCTTCGGGCCTAGGAAGCGTCACGGAAACATTCGTAGGGCTGAGCTGAACCAGCTGCGATATCTTCTTGAAGTCGTAAATGTGAACAGTGGGTTTTCTAGTGTGGACATTCACCACGCGATAAAGGTAGTACGGCCGCAACGGCCGTAGTGCGGCCCGTATTTGCTCGGCTGACATGTCTACCTCAAAGCTGTCCGGGTCCGTAGTAGACTTGACTTCAACGAAGATAGGTCTGTGCGGATGGGACTTCTCAAACGACTCTATGTCCCATGGGCTTCCTTCGTGGGTAACAGATGTGTGAAGCACTTGTGCCGCCAAGTCAGGCTTGCCGGCATCTACAAGGGCCCGCCTTTCCCATTCTACCACCCACTCTTCCCCTCGCTTTCCATACGCGTCCCGGTACGCCTGGACAGTTCTGAAGTTTCGCTCACCTACCGATCCACCGCCACTGCCGCCTGCCCAAAAGGGTTCCTGCGTTGGAGTTCGCCAATTCGAAATGTTTGTCAGATCAAGAGCACTGTCGCTACCAAAGCTCGTTTCATCAAATTCCGGCAATTGCTCAAGGATTTCATCGGGTGTTAGCGTCTTGGGCGGCAGTTTGTGCTCATCTGCGTTCGCTCCAGAGCTACCACCACCTCTGACAGATGTTGAAGACCAAGGGTTCTCAGTTCCGGGTTCTGGTTCTTGTACATGGTCTGCGGGGTCCGCCTGCACTGCAGCTTCCATTACATGAGTTGCTGACTGTACAATTCGTCGTAGTTCTTCCTCTTCTTCAACTACAAACCCTTTCTCTCTGAGGCATTGATTTAGGGAATCCTCAAACCGTTGGTAATCCAGACGGGCGAGGTTGCTTTGGACCAAGCTCACAATTTCAACGCGGAGTCCTGCCGGAAGTAAGCCAAGTCGCAGGATTTCTCGCAGTTGATCGGCGATCGCGTCGAACACATCTAGCAGATGGCCAGCCATATAGATTCTCAGGTGATCAGCACGCGCCATTACAAATGCGCCGTTTTGTATCTCACGCAAATAAGTACCGTCGACCACCAACTCGTCGCGAACCTTGATCAGAGGCGTTTCGAAGAAGCGCACGTCTCTGAAAAGCGATTCAGAACCCTCTCTCCACTCCTGAAGGAACAAGGTGATGTTCCTGCTCGTTGACTCGGTCTGGGCTTGTTCGCGTTCGACAATAGCTACCGCCTTGCGCACAAGCAGTGAGAGCCGTTCGCCAAACTCGACTGATTGTGAGTGCGGTATTTCGCCCCCTATCTCGGGCACGCGGCGGATGGCTTCAGAAATCGGTCTCACGTTTAGGGCGTCCAGAAGAGGACGAATTTCACTGGTGGGCTGGGCCAGCCTCTTCAAGTGGCTCTCGACGGCGATTCCAGGTCTGTCGGTGAGCAATCCCTCGTAGGCTGGCGTGTCTGGGTAAAGAACTGTGGTATTTGTCGTGTTAACCCAGCCGTGGCCAACGCAGAAGACCATCGTAGACGATCCCATTTTCTCCTTGAGTGACGCCAGCGCCTCCGCCCGATCTTCCTCCTCAGTCTCGTTCAGATGGTTCAGCAATTTTCGGTAGCAGGAGTCGATTGCTGACCGCAGATTATCCGCGATCGGCGGGCGCCCCTCCCAGACGTAGTCGCGCAGGAATTCTATGCAGTGCTCCAGACTCTCCATTGTAGGAATTTCCAGTAGCTCTGTGAAGAAGCCTTCCAGGTCTGGGTAAGTGTCTTTGATCGCTGCCATGCGCGGGGCTAGGCGGGTACGTCTGTTGTAAACTGCCTCCTTGGATGTGATGTATCTGGGATCGTGGTTAGGTGCATAGATGAGAGGGTTGTCACGAAATTCTTCACGCAGCGTCTTCTTGTCGAGGTCAGGGGCGTCTGCCAAGTCCAAGTAGAGCTCTTGAAACACGCCCAGATCTTCCTCCATCCGCTCAACCGCGAACTGCAGTCTTAGCAAGGGCGTGGTCTCAGGAGGATGCTCCATTATCTCGAGGAAGGCTATCAGATCAGGGTTCTCAAAATCACAATAGCAAAGAGGGGTTACCTTGTCAGCCAGCTTTATGTTTTCTTCCGTGTTCAGAACAAGCTCGGAAGGCCGTCGGGTAGTGCGAATGTCATCAACCACGGGCAGCCAGGGTTCGTCTCTTAGGAATCTGCCAAGGGTCGTGAGCGCTGCAACTTCCTCCCTTTGAATGTCTGATGAGTAGTACCTCACGTACCTTAGTATCTTATATGTCTTTTTCCCGTACTGAGCCCACCCGGCTTCTACGAGTTCGGCGAAACATCCTAGCCTGTCCTTCCAGCCGGTCGGCTTTCGTCTGTACAGGTTTTGGACTGTCTCCAGAATCGGGGGATCCAGTTCGAAGTCGTCGAGAGTGTAGTGCCAAGCCCTGATGTCTCTGAAATAACTTGCTCGGAGAGAGATGCGGTTACGATCTGGTTCCTCGGTTAATCTTCTCAGTTCATCCAAATTCGCCTCACTAATCTGCCGGGGTGAAGTATGGACCCTGGGCTGATCTGTCACACCAAGCCTTGAAAAGAACTCAGTCCAGTCCTGTTTCGCCCTGCTGGCCTGAGGTAGGTAGTCATCAGATATGAAATGGACTCCCTCCGCACTGGCGCACAATCGATCGAGCAAATGGCCATTGTCAGTGTATCCCTGACCAAAGTATGTCTGATCCGGTGGGAGGTATAGTCTCGAAGAGCCTCTTACCTTGACCTTGAAATCAGATCTTCCTATCGCGGCCTTCGTTCCTTCGTTATTCTGCATTAGAAACCCGGTGTAACGAATCAAGCGCTCATCAGGGATCTCTTTCCAGCGTTCGCCTTGGAACAGGGGCAATATAATGTCAGAAGCAATAGTACCTGCATCAAGAGTAGGCGCCACTCGTTCCAACGCCTCTACCGCGTCCCTAGTGATTTCTGGTTCCAGGCTCATTTCGCTAGGGCGATTCAGTTCGCTCCTGAATTTCTGATGAACTACATCGTAGTGTTCCTTGAGCTCTTGTTCAGAGAATGAGATTGTGCCATCCGGAAGAGTGTGCACCTGGCGGTCATTGTGCTCCTCCAACGCTGCTCTGAGCTCTCCAGTCTGTGTCAATATGACAGTGCATTCAAAAAAATTATCTAGATAACTGTGCCAACTACGTTCCAGGTAAGCAAGGACTTTGGCAAGCTGTCGGCGGCCCCGCCTAGTCTGGACGCCGTGTGAAAAGGCTTCAATACTATCTGCCCATTCCGAATCTTCAAGAGAATCCCTGAAATCGTCAGGACTGAACTCCTCTATAAACGCGGCCAGTTTCTCATTTGCCAGCTTTGATAGGTCGGGCGAGATCACGCCCAGCCCCGAAAGTCTCGACAGTTCCTTTTCAGATAGTACTTCCCGCAGATCTTGTTCCACAGAAACCGCATCTTCCGGTGCGACAAATATCAGCGTGCCCTCATTGTCTATTGCAGGAATTAGTTTTCGTTTCGCTAGTTCCGTGGCGAATGCTGACCTGAGATCAATTTTTGAATTTTCTTCGTCCCCATCGACGGCTCGCAGTCCAATATCTTCTTCCAGTTCTTGCCAATCAGGAATGAAATCATACCAATCTGCCCAATTGGAAGCATCGGGGGCCTGCTCCTTAGCCCACTCAAGCAGGTCGGCCACAAGCAACGGTAATGTTCGAAAGTGTTCACGGTTCCAAGGACCCGAGGCGTGGCGAAGCTCCTTCCGCGATGCTCCAACGAGGAAGTTTCCCTGCACATCAAAGGCTACTGGCAGTCTGACCTCGGTGGGGAGATAAACTTGAAGGCGGCCGGAGTGATTGGCATCCGGGAGTCCATTCGCCAGAGGAATAGCTATCGAGACTCGCTGCATACGCCCTTCCCACTGCGACAGGTCAAGTTTCCTATCCTGTGCGAATTCTTCCAATGCGGCTGGCGACAACTCCAACTCCCGACTGAATACTGCATATTCCGTTCGGGAGTTCGATTTCAACTCTGAGATTTCCAACAATTGTACCTCGCCCACCGTACGGGCCTGTCGCAATTCGAAATCATCATTGGGTGTGGTTATTCGTCTGAGGTTGGCTCCGATATACAGCAAAGGATGCCCATCAAACCGCGCCAACTCATCTACGATTAGGTTCCTAGATTCAGCCTTCAGAGGAAATCTAAAGGTTGTTGAGAAGCCTTCGGACGATGTGTGACTGCAATCAATTGGTATTGGGAAAAGCTCCCCACCTTCCTGCCGGCTATCGAAGCAAAAGCAGAAGGGTGGGGATTGAATCTCCGGCTGATCTGAAATCTCGAAGGCCGCTTTGAAACCAATGCCCATGAAGCCGATGGTACCAACCGGCTTGGTGGAGGAGTTGACGAATGAAATGGCATCCACATCATTCTCGGTGAATGGGTATCCGTCATGTAAGAAGAGTAAGGTGTCAGAGTCCAGCCGGAAGGCAGCCCTACTGGCACCGCTGTCTGCCGCGTTTTGAAGCAATTCGTAGAGTGCGACGGTTCCCTCCGGGAAGATTCTGGGAAGCACCCCTACGACTTTCTTTGATAGGGGATTCTGAAACCACTCTTGTTTGTCCTCCGAAACCTCTTGGATGACCCTGACGGCTTGGGATGAGGAGATGTGTCCTGGAGGCTCGGCCAGCGTTTCTTCCCAGTCGGGTACAGTGCCGGCAGCATGAAACTGGTTTCCTTCTTGTCTGAAGGTCTCAATATTTCCAGCACTATCAACAACGAGTGCCACAGGAGGAGGCTGACTGAAAGCGGGGCCTGTTATGTACTCAAGTACGATCTCTGGCTGAACGCCGCAACCTATAACCGATCTCGGCAAACCCTCCCAATACACGATCTCAATGTATTCTGACTCAGCTTCTGAGATGCCGATGGGAGCGCGCGGCCTTATCCACAGATCCTTGCGTTCTAAACGAGATGGGTAGTTTAGCCGCCGGAGCGTAAGCTCTAGTTCAGAATAAATTCCGCTTGACTGCGCAATTGTCATTGTCTGAAACGCCTTTTTTGGTGAACCCGCGAGGAATCTTGAGGGCAAATCAATGTGCTAGGACAAACCGCACTGCCAGCAGACCTCAAGTTCTGTCACACTGAGAGAGCATTCGGGTCGTGGTGCAATTGCTGAGATGCTGGATTGAGTTGCGGGGTCCAAGAGCTGTGACGCAAACCAGGAGAAAGTACAATCTGTCGCCAACGATTGATTGCGCCAATGGACAGTACGATATTCAAGATGCGTTGGCGACACTGAGTAGCATTCCCGTATTGGGTGGCATCTGAAGGCCGCAAATCCATTGACCTCTTATCGAGTGAATACGGGCGTCGTGCTATTCCGATGGGACCCTGGAATCTGCAACCAAATAGATGACGGGCCCAGCGTCATTGCTAACAAATGCAAGCGCAGGCAAGCCAACGTTGTCTATGTGGTCTGTGCAGAACCCTTGGATACTGTCGACTTCTAGAAGGAGGCCCTGAATATAGTCGGAGTTAGCGAGACGTACTTCTCCAGAGGTGGCGTCAGCCAGTAAGCACTCGCCCGCATCCGGAAATCATATAGCCTGAAAATCCGAAATACATCAGGCCTTTCCTTGGAGACCTGCAATTCGTTCCTAGTGATATAAAAGGGGGTCGTCGCAGAGCCGTTAGTCGTCTTCACCTCCAACCAGAGCTCCTGTTCCGCTCCATCCCCCTTCCCGTTGAAGGAAAGAATGTCGTATCCGTAGCCATCGCCGTCATCCCTTGCGACCCAGCGGACGCTTTCGGACAGGTCCTCGCGGCCCAATGACTGGAGACGGCGCCTCTCATGTTCGTAGACGAGAGATTCACCCGCCTTTCCAAGATTCCTGTTCCGCGCGTCCCTCTCTGCTGGGTTTTCGAACTTACGGACAAAGCGTTCAATATCTTCAGGAATGCCTTGCTTCTGACCGCCTCCTTTTGGTGGCGTTTCGTCGACTGCAATAATACCCTCTTCAGTACTATACTCCGCGGAACCATCCTTTAGTGTGCCGATTTCTCCTGTCAGCAGTCTATAGAGATCAGGCTTTTCATTGAGATGAGCCTCAACGGCCTCAGCCAGGGCATTCTGAAAGTTCCCTCGAGGCTTGTAACCGGCTACGTGAGGAAGTTCAAGTAATCCCATGACGGCACTGATGTTGCAGTGTTTGTACTCGATCGATCCGTGAGACCGCCCGGTGGTGTCCATTAGAACGCGTCTGTGCGCAGCCTTATTGAAGGGCTGCCCCATTTGCTCATGCTCAAGCATGACAAAATAGTCTTTCACGATCGCTTCATTTTCAGCGTCAGACCAAGGTTCCGCCATAATGAAGTTCTACAATTCCCGATACTCCCCCTGAAACACCTCTTTGACATGCCAGCGAGTGAAGTTTTCGCTGGGATAGTAGGTCTGCCTCTGCGGAAAATTAAGCTTCTCGCCATGGAACCGCATCAGCCATTCATCAAATCCCGCAGTGCCATTGGCGTCGTCCGACACCAGAATCTCCAACTCGTTTGACAAAGTGAACGCACCCCGGTCGAACAGCTTGTGGTGGAGCGAACAAAGAGCCAGTCCGTTTACCACCAAGTCCGGCCCCTTAGCCTGTCGCCACTTGATGTGGGCGGCTTCCAGGGCAATGGGTCGAAGCCCAAGTCGTATGTCAAAGCCACAGACGGCGCATCGATATTCGTAGGCTTTCAGGACATTGGCCCGGAAGTTTGGGTCGCGCTTCTGTTGACCGGTACTCTTGAAAGTCAGGTCGATCCCTGTTGCTTGTAAAATGTCCTCGTGAACGGTGTCGGGAAAGTGCGAGTCCAGCATGATCTGAACAACATCCGACACCATACTGGAATCGTCCTGAAACTGCCGGGCAATATTCTCGGTAAATCCCCCGGCAACCTCGTAGCGAAACAGATCGCCTCGCCTTACATCCCCGTTGGATGACACTTCTATCCTATCCGCGCCGGGAATTTCCCATACCCCATCTTTCTGGAGTCTCCAGAACGGGTATTTGGGCTGGTACCTCTTCCGTTTCGGCCCGAAATCCCGCAAAAGACTTCCAAGCTTTTTGTCGACCTCAAAAAAAGGGAGGAGCCGGTTCTTGCCCTCAAGTAGCTGGCCAATTGCATACAGGACCAGCAGAGGCTTATGAGGCGCTCTTTCGTCGCCCCTCTGCCATACTTTCAAAGTCTCAAATTTTTGAACAATCTCTTCCCTATCCATCTGTCATGGATTAATGGGTGAGAATTCCGAAAAAAGGTAGGCACCGTGTAATGGAGAATTACCGCCCAAAGACGAGTAGGCGGCGATTGTACCATATCTGGTTACTTCACTACAATTCTACGACCCCCTCCAGTCCTCGTTTCGGGAAAATACACCTAAACCGGTCACAAAACTACCACATACCAAATAGCGCACATCCCACCACGCCATTCAGCCCATCACCCGCAATAGAAACCACACTCATTACCGCCCTGACCATATCACCCCTACTTGAGCACTCCACCCAATCCAAAAATTCCCCAAAATAGCGCGAAAAACACCCCAAATCCGTGCTATAATACGCCCTAACAAAAACCCACCATCACAGCACCGCAACCACCCAATGACCAACCACCCACAAACCCAACCACACTAACGCCAAAAAAAGGGAACCCCCCAACCCCCTACCCCCCACCGTCAAAGCAGTGGACGACCACCGCACAGCACCTGCCAGCACCGTGACCAGACCCCCGACACCGAAAAACCGATGCAAAATCGTAACAAAAAGCGGCCAGGAAAAAAATTATTCACCCGCTTTTACCCGACTTTTCCGCCATTCCCGCTATTCCCGCCATATTCCCGCCAACCACATCCCACCATCTCACCATCCGTACAACTCTTGTCCATCACTCATCAGCCCTCGTATGCCTGCAAAACCAGGCCCTTACTCCCCGGAAAAAAACCGCTTTGACCCTCCCAAACACTCCCGAACCCTCCGAAACACTCCCAAACCCTCCCGGCCCCGCCCTGCCCACCCCACTCCCCACCCACCCCGAAATTGTGCATAACCCCCACCAATCGTGTAAACTAGCCCCGGCTCTGCCTCAAAGCGTCATACAGTTCACCCGAACTGTGCCATACAAAACACTTCAACCCTTTTCACCTGCACAGGAGTAAAGAATGTTCGCCAGTCGTATCCGCACACTTTCAATTCTCACCGCGCTCCTCGCCCTCCTCATCATGACCGCCTGCGTCGCCGCCGCCCCCGCCGCCGACTCCGGCGACATGGCTGCCGACGAAATGGCCGACGAGGGCTACCCGGAGGAGATGATCATCGGCATGGGCGCCCTGCCTGTCACCCTCGTGGGCAACACCGTCCCATCCCTCCAGTCACGCATCTTCTCCAAACTGCTCTATGACACCCTCGCCGTCCTCAACGAAGAGACCGGTGCCATCGACCCCGTCCTCCTCGAATCCATGGAGCTCGTCGATGACCTCACCGTCCGCATCGTCATCAAGGAAGGCATCCAATTCCACAACGGCGAAATCCTCACCGCGCCCGGCCTTGCCAAAAGCTTCGAGCTCCTCAGAGACGCCGACCCGCAAAAATTCACCTGGTCCTTCCGCCAGCTCAACGACTACGAGTCCTACGAAGTGATCGACGACTACACCATGGAGTTCACACTCCTCGAACCCATCGATCGCTGGGCCAACCTCTTCGCCAACCACATGCCGCTCGCACCCGACCACCTCGAAGCCGTCGGCCTTGACGGCTACATCGAAGAACCCGTCGGCACCGGCCCCTACAAGTTCTCGTCCTGGCAGCGCGACAGCTACATCACCCTCGAACGCTGGGAAGACCACCCTGACGGCCCCGCCGTCATCGAAAAAGTGACCTTCCGCCACATGCCCGAAGCGGCCGTGCGCGTCGCCGCCCTCCAGAGCGGTGAAATCCACATCGCCGCCCACGTGCCGCCAGACCAGATCGAAAGCCTCACCAACGAAGGCTTCGAACTCTACGCCGGCGACAGCATGCAGAGCATGTACGTCGGCATCAACATCTACGGCCGCAACGAAATCCTCAACGACGTGCGCGTCCGCCAGGCCATGCTCTACTCCGTCGACCTCGACGGCATGTGGAACACCATCGCCGGCGGCTTCGGCACCAAACTCGACTGCCAGATCGTCGCACCCGGCGGCTTCGGCTACAACGAGGACGTACAGACCTATCCCTACGATCCCGAAAAGGCCAAAGCTCTCCTCACCGAGGCCGGCTACCCCGACGGCTTCACCATCACCGGCTCCGCCACCACCGGCCGCTACTTCCGCGACCGCACCTTCATGGAAGCCCTCGCCGCCCAGTGGGCCCAGGTCGGCATCATCGTCGAAATGGAATACCCCGAATCCTCCGTCTGGCTCCAGGAGCTCATCGACCAGACCCTGCCGCCCATCATGAACATCGGCCTCAACTGGTACCTCGCCGACAACACCACCTCCATGTGGGGCCCCGTCGGCGACTCCTCCCCCGATCCCGAATTCCTTGAAATGCGCGCTGCCAAGAGCGTCATCGCCGACCCGGTCGAACGCGAAGCCGTCGTCAAAGACATCGCCGCCTACATCTGCGACAACGCCCAGGCCCTGCACGCCTACACCATCCCGGCACTCTACGCACTCAGCCCGGGCCTGCCCGAACTGTCATTCAGCAAATCGTTCGAGATCCACATCCCGACCGAATAGACAACAACGAGATAAGAGTCAAGAGGAGTGAGAAAAGAGAAATGAGTAAAGAGGTGTGAGCAAAGAGAAAGCCTGACGCAATCCGCGCCAGGCCAACAAAAAGGTTGCCGCCGGCCCCACGTCAGGGAACCCGGCGGCAACCCACCTGAGAGGCAGTTGAGGTTTTCTCTCTCTCCTCTCTCCTCTTCGCTCACTCCTCGCCCTCTCTCGCCTCACTCCTCTTCACTCTCTCTTCGCCCTTCCCATGCGCGCTTTCGTAATCCGCCGCCTCCTCCAGGCGGCCCTTGTCATTCTCCTCGTCGTTACGCTCGTCTTCTTCCTCATCCGCGTATCCGGCGACCCCGCCAGCCTCGGCGTCAACCTCGACCCCAACCGCGACCCCGAGGACATCCAGGAAGAATACCAGGAGGTCCGCCGCAAAATGGGGCTCGACAAGCCCCTCTACGTCCAGTACATCGTCTTCTGGCAAAAAACCCTCCAGCTCGACTTCGGCCACTCCTTCCGCTACGGCGTGCCCACCACCACCGTCATCTTCGAACGCCTGCCCAACAGCCTCCGCCTCGGCGCCGCCGCCCTCATCCTCGGCATCGCCCTCGGCCTCCCCCTCGGCATCATCGCCGCCCTCCGCCGCGGCACCATCATCGACACCGCCGCCACCATGGGCGCCGTCCTCGGCATCGTCACGCCCCAATTCTTTCTCGCCATCGTCCTCATCCTCATCTTCTCAGTCCAGCTCAGGCTCCTGCCCACCTCCGGCGTCGGCACCTGGAAACACCTCATCCTGCCCGCCGTCACCCTCTCCACCGGCCTCATCGCCACCGTCGCCCGCATCGCCCGCTCCGGCATGCTCGAAGCCCTCGGCCAGGACTACGTCCGCACCGCCCGCGCCAAGGGCCTCGCCGAACGCGCCGTCATCTTCGGCCACGCCCTCCGCAACGGCAGCCTCTCCGTCATCACCGTCACCCTCTCATCCCTCCCCCACCTCATCGGCACCGTCGTCGTCGTCGAAGTCGTCTTCTCCTGGCCCGGCGTCGGCAACCTCATGGCCCAGTCCGTCATGGCCCGCGACTATCCCGTCGTCTTCCTCGACGTCATCCTCTTCTCCGTCCTCACCGTCGTCACCTTCCTCATCATGGACATCGTCTACGTCATGGTCGACCCCCGCGTCCGCCACCACTAACCCCC
>JAPOVP010000012.1 GCA_026708085.1 Caldilineaceae bacterium | reverse complement strand
CGGTTCACCGGCGGCGATATAGGGATTCGGCTCCTGGAGTGCGTCGGTAAGGACGACCCACCAGTCTTTGTCCACGTCTTCTTTGATGATCCATTGGGCGGCGGGCATGATGTGAGGGACTGTGCCAGCAGTCTGCTGGGCCACCATCCATTCGCGGCTGTTGACGCCTGTGGGCAGCCTGATCCATTCGATCTCAACGCCGGCATGCTCTGCCTTGTAGGCGTCAAGAACCTCCAGGATCTTGTTGTGCGGGTTGGGGTTGTCCTCGCTGCGCTCCATGCTTTCGGTCGGGGTCCAGCCGCCCAACCATGCAATCAGGTGCTGAGTCACCTCAGCCGGCTCGTCGTCCGGTTGTTGCGCCATGTCGCCTGCCGGAACACATGCGGCCAGGGCCGTGCCGGCCGAGACAACGCCGACGGTCTTCAGGAAGTTTCGCCTAGAGAGGTTCAGATTTTCCATCTTGTCATTTCTCCTTTTGCGGTCAGTGCGCGAATACGGAATGTTAAGATGGCAGGCGAGAGGCCTGCTTAGCCAAGTTGATGGTGGACTGGAAGAGCGGGGGCATTGCAGATTCGCCTCGGTCACGCGTTGAATGGGCGAGTGCCGTGCGTTATTGCCAGCACGACTCCGGCAGATTATAGCCGATAGGAGATTGGAGAGCAATCACCCTGAACAGGGACCATGACCGGTCCCTGTTGGCCACGGCTAAGTAAAATAGTCAACGTATCCAGTGCGGTTGTCCGGCGGCAGACGTCTTTGCAGGGAAAATCTGTCGTTGCATGTTCAATCGTACCAGTGGTAGTTTCTATGTACAAACTTGAACAGGATTCCAGTGTCTGGAGGGCGCACCACAGTACGATGCAGAAGACCCGATGGCGTGCTCACAGGAGGTGGAAAGCAGGAGGGTAGCGATGACGTTTCAGTTCGAAGATTGGATGGTGCATGAATACCATCAGCAGGGATTTATGATCTTTCGCGGCATTGTGCCGCCCCCACTCCTCACCGACCTGCGGCGGGAGGCGGACCGGGCGCGTGCGCTGGCGCATGAGCTCAACGGGCCGCAGACGCAACGGATTCAGCCGCTGGATCGGTACGAAGAATATTTCGATCTACAGCCGTTCAGGGACTATGCCGAGCTGGACGAGCTGCGGGTGACGGTTGAGCGGCTACTGGGGCCGGGGTATACGCACGCGCATTTGGACATAATGGGGCTTCTGGTCGAGCCGTTGGAACGGCCGTGGCACTGCGGCTGGCACCGTGACGGCGTGGTGGAGGTGCCGGCGGAGGCGCGCGATGCGGAGATGGAGTCTTTCATGGCGACGGTGTGGAATGATCTGCGCTATTTCAACCAGGTCAACTGTGCGATTTACGCGGACTCGTGCACGTGGTATGTGCCGGGCAGCCATCTGCGGCAGCAGGATCTTCCTGACGAGGTGCAATCCACGGGCGACCCGGTGATGAAGGAGGCGCCGGCGGAGTGGAGCGACGCCGAGGCGGAGCAGTTTTACTTTGCGCACTGCCGGTCGATGCCGGGTGCGGTGCAGGTCTACCTGGGGCCGGGCGACTTCATGGTCTACCGCAACCTGGCGTGGCATTGCGGCATGTATCTGCCCTACCAACCGCGGGCGACGATTCACGACATCATCCGGCATAAGGGCAGGAATGCGTGGATGGAGAAGTGGCACAAGGTCAAGCAGGCGGCGCAAAGGCGGGTGACGGCGCGGACCGGTGCGTCGTGAGTAGGTTGCAGGCCGGATCCAGTCTGCGGTCTGTCTGAATCAGGATTTACAGGATTAAAGGATTTTCAAGATTGCTGTAGCACGACTTTCTTCGCTTGAATCTATCCGCAACGCTCCTCTTGATCCTCGCCGGATCTTCACTCCGGACGACATCATCTCCGTTACGAACAGTAGAAATCTAACATTCTGCTTACTTTCTCGTTGAACAGACACCTGCGTCCTCTAGGACGACAGGACCGGACAAAGCAACCTCGATGGCCCTGCAATTGACGGCGCGGGCCAGTTACTATATATGGTTGGAAGCGCTTCAAGGTGATACGGACGGACCTTCTCTACGCGACTCAGCGCTTGCCATGCGGTAGCCGACGCGCGGCTCGGTGAAGATATAGGTGGGGTTGACAGCGTCGTCGTTCAGCCTGCGTCGCAGCGTACTTATCACGGTGCGCATAGGGCGCAAGTCTAATTCGCCCTCCATTTCCCACACTTTCCTCAGCAAATACTCATAGGTCACCACCTGGCCGGCATGTTGTGAGAGTTCGACCAACGTCCGGTACTCGATAGCTGTGAGGCGAACCGGTTCTCTCGCCAGGGTCACTTGGCGTGTGACGTAGTCGATGGCCATCTCCCCCAGAACGAATGGCTCCAGTAGATCTGGGCCCGCCCACTTTCGCAACGCGCCCCTGATCCGGGCCGTCAACTCGGTCGGCGAGAATGGTTTCACTACGTAGTCTGCCGCCCCCATATCGAAGGCCCGGGCAATCATCTGGTCCTGGTCGTAGGCAGACAGGAAGATGACAGGCACATTGCTAATCTCCAGGATCTCCTTCATCAGGTCGATGCCATCGGTCCCCGGAAGCATGAGGTCGAGTAGGGCCAGGTGGGGATTCTTCTCATACATGAGGACGAGCGCCTCCTGCGGGTCCCCCGTCACGAGAGGTGTGTAGCCCGCCTTGGCAAGCGTGTCACGAACGTACCTGAGTGCCAGCAGGTCGTCGTCCACCACCAGAATGCGCATTCGCTCCTCCATCGCCTTCGAGGAAGAGGGGTTAAGAGGTTGAGTCCCGTTAGCAGGCGAGACGTTCGCAGGCTGCCCGACTGCTGGAACTGTGAAGGATATTGTCGTTCCCATTCCGGGGCCGTCACTCTCGGCCCATATCCGGCCTCCGTGGGCTTCGACTATCCCCTTACAGATTGCAAGCCCCAGACCCGTGTCCTCACTCTGGTTTTCGACATCTTTATTGGAGAACTTTCCGAACAGTTGCGGTAGAATCTCGGCCGGGATGCCTTTGCCCTTGTCGGAGACTGAAATCACGACAAGGAGGCCTTCCCGCGCCGCGCTTACCCTGATTGGTAACCTGTCGGGCGAGTACCTGGCTGCGTTGGAGAGTAGGTTACAAAGTACCTGGATTATGCGCAGCCGGTCGGCCAAGATCAACGGCAGGTCGGGCGCGAATTCAGTGTGAAGTTCGTGCTTGGCCCCGCCGCTTTGGAAGGCGTTGTGGGCTTCGGCTATGAGATCCGCGACCTCAGCGGGTTTGGGGAGGACCGACAGTGTTCCCGACTCGATGCGCGCCACATCGAGAAGATCTGCAATCAATTCTCGCATCCTATCGGTCTGCGTATTAATGATCTGGTGAAACTGGTGCGTTTCGGCGGGATTAAGGGTGGTGGAGGGATCCAGGAGAGTCGTAATCGAACCTTTCACAGCAGAGAGAGGCGTGCGCAGTTCGTGGCTCACCATGGCCAGGAATTCGGCTCGCATTCGTTCCATTTCTTTCAACGGCGCCATATCCTGCAGGGTAAAGACAAAGGAGATAATTTCCCCGTCGTCTGAGCGGATGGGAGTGCCGTTTACCAGGGCAGTAAGAGAGCGTCCGTCCGGGACAGAATATACAACCTCCTCGGAGCGCACTGTTTCGCCGTTCCTCAGGGTTTTGTCGACGGGGCCTTCTGCCAAAGTGTACTCCCATCCACTCGCTCGTCGAACGGTCATAACCTTCAGAAGCTCTTCTACGGTGTAGCCTGGCGAGCTCAGGGTCATAAACATTCTTTCCGTTTCGCGATTGTACGAAACAAGCTTACCCGTTTTGGCGTTGAAAACCGCTACGCCTACGGGGGAGGTGTTGATAAGCGTTTCCAGATAGGCCCGGGTCTCCTGTTCCTCGCGGTAGCGGCGGGCGTTGGCGATAGCCAGAGCGGCCTGGGAGGCGAACACGACCAGGATCTCTTCGTCTTCGAGGGTAAATTCCCGGCCGTCACCTTTCTCGCCGACGTAGATGTGTCCTACCAGTTTGCTCAGATGTAGTATCGGCGCCATGAGAAAGGCCAAGATAGGCCTAGCCGTATTCGGCGGGTGGAATTCGGAAAATCCCAACTCCCTGGCATAACTTCTCAGATCTTTGACTCGCACCGGCTCGGAGATTTTGCCAAGGTAATCGAAAAATTTCGAATTTTGGGGCATATTCCATAGAGATTGCGCTTTTCCGGAGGTTATGCCATGGGCGAGAAAGTCCTGCACCTGCCCCGAGTCGTCGAGGAGAGTGATCACACCGGATTTGGCGCCGGTTAACGCACAAGCGCTATTCAGCACGCCTGCCAGGACCGTGCAGAAGTCGAGACTCTCGTTGATGCGGTGGCTCGCTTCGCTCAGCTTGGACAGTCGCTCACGGAGCGTCGCGTTCGCTCGGGCCAATTCATCTGCTGGCTTCAAATTTCCGTCTCCATTGCAGCGCCAGAAAGTCCTGGGTCCTCTTGTGAACGCTCAGGCTCGATGCGTAGTCGGACTACAGTGTACGCAGGCACAGCGATGAGGATCTGGACAATAACTAACAAAAAAAGGTTGCAGTTGCTCCCAGTTTCTTACAATAAACTTATACAGATTGGGTAAGATTGTAAAGTGCCGATTTCCCTGTACCCGGTTCCACTTGGAACTCGCGAGGCGACATGCTGCGCGGCGCGATACCACTATCCGTGGGCAATCTGAAGATCTTGAGGGTGCTCGACTTCGAAGACGAGACGCCAGGCGACGCTATTCCGTCCCAACTGAGCGGGCTAGCCACATTGCAGGTGCCGGGCCTGAGAAAGAACCGCTTTGCCGGCGTGCTCCCTGCTGCGTTAGCCCGTGTACCCGCGCTCCAGGCCCTCAATACTCGTGTCAACGACCTCAGGCGCGAAATATCTGGGCGGTCGGCCAACGTGTCGACGCTCCGCATCGTGTGCGCCGGCGGTAGACTTTTCTCGGGCTGCATTCCCATCAGGATGCGCATCACGATGGCGCGGACATCGGGCGAGAAAATCCAGGGCTCTTCCACCCGCTGGCTTGTGCTGCCGGGTCCAAGCAGCGCAGCGCCCGGGAGCAGCTCAACATACCAGATAGCGAAGCCCCAAACTCTACCGCGCTTTCAGGTCAGACGACGTCGAGGATTAACGGGCTCCTATCGACGGAGGCGCTGATGCAAACGGGGAGCTCCTGCGTGCGGGCGGCGGCTGTCAGGCGTTGCGCCAGGCCTGGAGTCGCGGCTTGTGCTGTGGAAGGCTTGGATGGATCCAGGCAATTCCTGCGAACCGGCCCCCTACTGGAATCTTCGTCAGTGCAGGCATGAAACAGGCCTACGACAAGAAGCGATACGCAACCGCGCTGAGACAGTTTCTCACACCAATCTGATACTTTACGGAGGCACCGACAGTGAACATCGAAATGTCCTTGCGGAAGTCAAAGATGGCCGTGGTATTATTGCTGGCCGTGCTACTTTCTTGTACAGCGACAGTCCTGCCTTTGGGGCTCGCAAACACGGCAGCCGCGCAAGAAGGGGACGCCAAGTCCGAAACGGCACCCCAGTCTGTTCCTGGCCTACAGGCCTGCCAGGAAGGAATGGCACTAAGCCAAGGGGAGGGTTGCCATGTTAGCGGGAGTGCCACTACAGTCTTTGTTGGAAGCATGTCAGCATGCCTCGCTTTTTTTGAACCCGCTCTTCTGTTCGTTTGTCACGCCACGCAGATCGATTCATCCACAGTCCTGTCCGCCAGCAAAGTTGGCGACAGCAGGTGGATCATTGACGAGCTTGCCGCTAAGCCTGGCAGTTGCGGAGAACTGCACGAAATACACGACACAGTGCGGCTGGGCAGAGCGGACTGGGTTTCCTGTCTCGCTGCGACAGACGTGGAGCTGAACGCGTGTGACGATGCCTATAGTACTCCTCTCAGCATTGCGGCGGAGAAAGGGTCCAGCGAGTTAGTGCAGATTCTTGTTGCTGCCGGCGCCGACGCTAACGTGCTGGATGGCTTCGGTGAGTCACCACTCCACATAGCACAGAGAAACGACGATGCGGAGGTTGTGGAGGTACTCGTCGCTGCCGGTGCTGAAGGCGAGGGTTTGCCTTGTCTGCATGCAGAGAGCGTATTGGAGGCGGATGAAGAGACCGAGATGTTGCTTGGTTTTCTGCTTATGTACGTTTTCCTCGAAGAGTCCGGAGAACTTGACGCTGCGATCACCGAGATGTCGCAGGAGGTTGTTTCGTCTCTGGCAGAGGTATTCAGCGAGGAAGGTTCGGACATTGAGACGCAAGCTTTGGGCGACACATCCCTGGACATCGTTATTGAAGAGCTTGTACAGATCATCGTCAAGAACACCTTGCCGGTTCTAACCGCCGAAGGTGTCAATACCGAAGTTGAAGATGAGGTTGCCGAGTTCCTGCTGACCGGTATGTCGGAAGACGCAGATTTAGAGGCTGGCATCGCAGAGTTGCAGAACATCGGATTTTACGACGACAAGACAGCAGATGCGATCACAGCATTTGTCCACAACTTTCCGGCGGGACTGGCTAAAGTCCTCGTCGCCGCGGGCGCAGGTGCTGAGGTTGAAGAACCTATCAAGGCTCTCTCGCAGAGTCTCGTGGCGGATTATGCGGGTATTCTTGTTGCCGCCGGCTCGGATGTTGACCCTGCCGTCCTCGGGCAGATTCCCTTGCATTCGGCGATAGCGTACATAGTCTCCGAGACTTTGCGCGTGTTCCTCTCCGAAGAGATCGTCCAGACCCTCATCGCAGCGACCGGATCCGAAGTTGACAACAGCCTGCTCCAAGTCATGGGTCTGGCCCAGAATGAAGAGCCAAAGGAAGCGTTCCGCATTTGGGGTGAATTCCCTTTGTTCGACGCGATAGAGCATGGCGACCCCGAATTTGTGCGCCTCTTGGTTAACACGGGCGCAGACATCAACGCAACTGCGGGCTTCGGCGGCAATACGGCCCTCCACGAAGCCGTAGCACAGGGCAGTGCAGAGATCGTGCAGGTCCTCGTTGATGCTGGCGCGGACATCGAAGCGGCAGGATTCATGGGTCAAACACCTCTTAGCCTCGCCGCCGAGGAAGGCGCAACAGAAATCATGAAGGTCCTGCTGGGCCGAGCGCCGGACTTTGCCACGGCGGCAAGTGGCGACAGCAAGAAAGCGCCATCACCGTCAGCGATTGGAGGCAAGGCGCTCTTCACTGCCATCGGGTCGGACAACGCGGTGATGGTAAGACTTATGGTGGAAGCGGGTGCGGACGTCAACGCAGCTGAAGGCTTCGGCGGCAATACGCCCTTGCATGAAGCAGTAGAGAACGGCAATGCAGAGATTGTGCAGATTCTCATCGATGCCGGTGCGGACATCGAAGCCGAAGGATTCATGGGTCGAACACCTCTTGGCCTTGCGGCAAAGGAAGGCGCAACAGAAATCATGCAGATCCTGCTCGGGCAGGGCGCAGACAACGGCACGCCGGAGGGCGAGGACAAGCAATCGCCAGCGATCGGAAGTGAGGCGCTCTTCACTGCCATCAAGAAGGGCGACGTGGAGACGGTCAGGCTCCTGGTGGAAGCGGGTGCAGACGTCAACGCAGCTGAAGGCTTCGGCGGCAATACGCCCTTGCATGAAGCCGTAGAGGAGGGCAATACAGAGATCGTGCAGATTCTTGTCGATGCCGGTGCGGACATCGAAGCCGAAGGATTCATGGGTCAAACACCCCTTGGCCTTGCCGCCGAGGAAGGCGCAACAGAAATCATGCAGATCCTGCTCGGGCAGGGCGCAGACAACGGCACGCCGGAGGGCGAGGACAAGCAATCGCCAGCGATCGGAAGTGAGGCGCTCTTCACTGCCATCAAGAAGGGCGACGTGGAGACGGTCAGGCTCCTGGTGGAAGCGGGTGCAGACGTCAACGCAGCTGAAGGCTTCGGCGGCAATACGCCCTTACATGAAGCCGTTGAAGAGGGCAATGCAGAGATCGTGCAGATTCTCGTCGATGCTGGCGCGGACATCGAAGCCGAAGGATTCATGGGTCAAACACCCCTTGGCCTTGCCGCTGAGGAAGGCGCGTCAGAAATCATGCAGATCCTGCTCGGGCAGGGCGCAGACAGCGGCACGCCGGAGGGCGAGGACAAGCAATCGCCAGCGATCGGAAGTGAGGCGCTCTTCACTGCCATCAAGAAGGGCGACGTGGAGACGGTCAGGCTCCTGGTGGAAGCGGGTGCAGACGTCAACGCAGCTGAAGGCTTCGGCGGCAATACGCCCTTGCATGAAGCCGTAGAGGAGGGCAATACAGAGATCGTGCAGATTCTTGTCGATGCCGGTGCGGACATCGAAGCCGAAGGATTCATGGGTCGAACGCCGCTTAGCCTTGCCGCCGAAGAGGGCGCAACAGAGATCATGCGCATCTTGCTGGGCCTGGGTGAGAGCACAGATACGTCTGGGGAATAGGCACTCGCGGTGCCGGATGATCCGCGAAGTAAACAGAGGAGGGTCTCCCTGCGCCGGTGAACAGCGTCTTTTCATGGTCCTCACCTGCAAAGATGCAGGACCTTGTCAGCGTCGAGTTCTCCCACGGACTCGCATTCGACAAGATCTGGGAAGGCAGCCGACCGCCGCCCCAGTTCACGAGTACGGCCCCGGCATCGGCTGAATGCGAGTTGTACGTCACGGCGGTCGCGGGGTCAGGCTCCTACACGCTCTCCGTCACCATTGAAGCGTAGTCACCGTAACCAACAGAATCGCCCACACTCACTCTGGACGCCGAGCTCTACAGCGTCTTCTTCGACAGCTTCTTGGGCGAATATCGCCTACAATGCGCCGGCGGCGAAGCGATTCTCTGCGATGCGCCGGCCCTTCACGTACTTGGTGAGCGGCTCCAACACACTGCTTAGCCCGCGCTCCGCATATAGGGAGCAGAATACATAACCCTTTTGCTGTCCATGCAGACCCCCAGGGAGAGTAGAGATGAACTGTTCTAACTGCGGGCATGAAGTTTCGTCAGGCGACAACACTTGCCCCTTTTGCGACGCCGACCTGGGATACGCCGGCGTCTGGTCCGAATCCAAGCCGGCGGAAGGCGACGATTTGCATGGCGTCATTGCCGGTCTGCAGTCGCAGGTCAGCCGGTTGCAGGCGCAGATGATCCGGCAGGGGCAGCGCATTGACGCTCTTGAAGACGCCGGCCCAGACCTTACCCCAGAAAGGCCGCCCTCAGAGGCGACGGGACAGACGACCGGCCCGGTCGAGGCTCCTGCGGGCAGCGTACAGGCGCCCGCAGTTGAGCAGCGGGCCTCGACGTCGGCGCCTCGCGCTGGCGAGAAGCGTGCCCCGTCCTCCCGCGACTGGGAATGGTTGGTAGGGGGCAACTGGCTGGCCCGCGTCGGCATCCTGGCGCTGATCATCGGGATCGGCTTTTTTCTTAAACTGGCCTTCGACAACGACTGGATCGGGGAGACTGGGCGGGTAGTCTTGGGACTCCTGGTTGGGGCGGCCCTACTTGGCGGCGGCGAACTCCGGGCTCGCAGGTATCCGGCGTGGGCCCAGGCGGTCACAGGCGGCGGTATAGCCATTCTGTACCTGTCCATATACGCCGCCCATGTTCTCTATTTTCTGATCCCGGCAACGACCGCCCTGGCGCTGTCCAGCCTTGTGACCCTGGCCGCCGCCGCTCTGGCGCTGCGCCATGATGCGCGGGCCGTAGCGGTCCTCGGGATTCTGGGCGGGTTCGTCACGCCACTGTTCCTGGCCGACAGGTTGCCGGGGCAGTGGGAGATCCTCGCCTACGTGCTGATGCTGGATCTGGGCGTCCTGGCCCTCGCAGTTGCCCGCAACTGGCGCTGGTTCACCCTGCTGGCCCTGCTCGGCTCCCTGGCGCTCTTCGGGTTCTGGTATGAGGAGCTGAACCCCGGCCCGCTGCCGGCCCAGGTGGGCATCACTCTCATATTCCTCATTTTCGTGGCAGCGACGACAGTGTTTCACCTACTCTGGCGACGCGCGCCGAAGTTCCTCGACCAATGCCTGATCGTGTTGAACGGGATGGCTTACTTCGGAATCAGCTACGGCATACTGTCCGACGAGTACCAAACCTGGATGGGCGGGTTCACCTTGCTGCTGGCCTTGTTCTACGGCATGTTGGGGTACGGGATTCTGGCCCAGTACCGGGAACAGGTGCGGCTCAGTCTCTTTACCCTGGGAATGGCCCTGGTCTTTCTGATCATAGCCGTTCCCGTGCAGCTTGACGGCCCCTGGGTCACCATACTCTGGGCGGCGCAGATAGTAGTCCTGGTCTGGCTGTCCTTCTTACTGGGAATGCCACAGCTACGCTGGGCGGCTCTGGTCATCCTCGCTCTGGTTTCCCTTCAGTTGATCGTAAGCTACTTCGCGCCGATTCTCTTCCAGCAGCTCATTAGCTTCTTCATCACGCCCGACTGGGAGACAGCCTTTTTCGGCGAGGACCGCACCTATTGGCCGTTTTTGAACCGCCGTTTCATGGCGCCTGCTGCCGCGATCGCCGCAGTTTTCCTGTCGGCCTTTTTCACGCGGCGTTGGGGAGGCCGGTCCGCGTCTCGCGGGGACACGGTTGTCGCTGCGATTCTGCTGATCACGGGCAACGGCCTGACGCTGGTTGCGCTCAGCACTGAGTTGATAGACGCGGTGAACCGGGGCTTCTTCGCCATTGCTCCGGAAACCGCCGGCAATGTGATCAGCCTGTCTTTGAGCGCGTTGTGGGCCCTGTACGCAGCGGCACTGATTGTCCTGGGTATCGTGCGCAGTAGTCGCTGGCCGCGGCTGGCCGGGTTGGGATTGCTGGCAGTGCCTGTCGCCAAGCTTTTCCTCTACGACGCCTTCAGCATGGGACTGGCATACCGAGTGACCGCTTTCATCGGCTTGGGCGTGCTGCTTGTCATCGGCGGGTTCCTGTACCAACGCCACAGCAGGGCAATTCGCGGATTTCTGCTGGAGTGAGTCCGGATCGTGTCGGTCCGCCCGGCCTGCGCTCGACAGGATTCGCCGTTCACAACAGCACATAAGTCATTCAACACCGTCTTGCCAGGACAGCTCGACAGAGGACAGTCGCCACTGACTCGCTCCAGATCCATGTATGCCCAGGCTTGGTAGCCGTTGGCAATTCGTTCAGTATGCCGTCAGGCAGCAACACCACTCCAGTTCAAGGAAATGGCCCGGCGCAGACGTACTTCAAGCAGGCAAGCGCCTGCAACGTGTACGACCCGGATATGGCCAACCAGCTTCTTGACGACGCCGGTGTTGCAGAAAAGGGCAGCGACGGTTTCCGCCTGTTCGACGGCGGCAGCGGGGATACACTGTGCTTCGTTATCGGGGGGACGGCACAGCCGGGGACCACGAGCGAAGATACGTCCCAGGAAATGATCAAGTCCTCTGCAGTGGTGGGCGTCAAAGGGGGCGTACAAGGGCTCTGAGCCCTCGTCTTAGGAGGAACAGCAAGGTGTCAAAGAAATTAAAGCGGTTTGGAGGGGCGGAGACCGCACGGTCGTACCGCTGGTCAACCCGACGATCCTCACGTGTGAGCAGCCGGACCGCCCAAGAGTCAGAAATTGAAGGGAAGGGAGAGATGACACGCTTGCTCTCCGCAGCGTAGTTTCCAGTTTTTTGTGCAGGTCAACAAAGCTTAGCCGGAGGAGTTGGCTGGGCCGGAGCCTTTATTGAGCCAGCGTTCGCGTTGAACGGGGTCGGAGATGGCGCGGAGGGAGGAGGCGAGCAGGTTGAGGCTGAGGGTGGTGAGGAAGATGGTGAGGCCGGGGAAGGCGACGATCCACCAGGCGGAGGCGATGTACTGGCGGCCGCCGGCGATCATGAGGCCCCAGGAGGGTTCGGGGGGCTGGATGCCGAAGCCGAGGAAGCTGAGGCCGGCTTCGCTCAGAATCAGGGTCGCGACCTCGAGTGTGCCGAGGATGACGAGGGGCGAGGAGACGTTGGGGATGATGTGGCGCAAGATGATGCGTGTGTGGGTGCTGCCGATGGCGATGGCGGCGTCGATAAAAGGAGAGTTGCGGTAGGCGAGGGTCTGCCCGCGTGCGAGGCGGGCGTAGGCCATCCACCTGACGATAGCGAGGACGACGACCAGATTCCAGAAACCGGGGCCGAGAGAGAAGAGCACGAGGAGCGCGAGCATGATCACAGGGATGCTCATCTGGACATCGACCAGGCGCATGATGATGTCGTCGGCCTTGCCGCGGTAGTAGCCGGCGATGATGCCGAGCATGGTGCCGATGACGCCGGAGACGAGGGCGCTGCTGAGGCCGACGGTGAGGGAAACGCGGGCGCCGAAGATGATGCGGCTGAGCATGTCGCGACCGAGGGGGTCGGTGCCGAGGATGTGGCGCGGGGCGCCTTCCTGTGCGGCCGGCGAGAAGGGCGGCATGTTGCGCATGCGCAAATCCTGCTCGAGCGGATCATGGGGCGCGAGCAGCTCGGCAGCCACTGCGCTGAGCAGAATCAGAGTGAAGATGGTGAGCGCGATCAAGGTTACGGGGTCGCGCAGTAAGGCGCGGGGAACGAGCCATGCGGAGGCGCGGCGTGTCCGTTCTGCCTCTTCCTGCAACAACGACTTTGTCTCTGCGGTCATAAAGGAACAGTGGCGGCCGCGGCTCAGGAGGGAGCCGCCGGGGTTACTGGAAGCGGATCCTTGGATTCAGGTAGACATAGCTCAGGTCGACGAGCAGGTTGACTATGATCACCATGCAGGCCACGACGAAAACGGTCGCTTCGACGAGGGGAAGGTCGCGCCGTTGAAGCGCCTGCAGGGTGAGGAGGCCGATGCCGGGCCAGGCGAAGACGGTTTCGACCAGAATGGCGCCATTGAGCATGGATGAGAGCATGTCGCCGCTGATGGTGACGACGGGAATGGCGGCGTTTTTGAGTGCGTGGACGAAGACGATGCGCCGCTCGGCAAGTCCCTTGGCGCGGGCGACGGTGATATGGGGCTGGTTCATCTCGTCGAGCATGGCGCTGCGGGTGATTTGGGAGATGCGTCCCAGGGGTGAATAGCAGAGGGTCAGAGCAGGGAGGGCCATGTAGGAGAAGCCACCGTAGCCGGAGGTTTTGAACCAGCCGAATTGGACGGCGAAGACGATGATCAGCATCAGCGCCATCCAGAAGTCGACCATGGAGACGCCGCCCAGAGAAAGGACGTTGATAATCCTGTCGAGGAAGGTATGGGGGCGTAGCGCGGCGGCGGCGCCGAGGAGAATGCCCAGCGGGGCGGCGATGAGGAAGGCGGCGGCGGTAAGGCGGAAGGTGGCGGGGAGGCGCTCGAGGACGAGGGGAAGGGTGGAGGTCTTCTGCCAGAAGGAGTCGCCGAAGTCGAGTCGTATTGCTCGTAGGGCGAAGCGGGCATATTGGACCGGGAGAGGATCGTTGAGACCCAACTGGTCGCGGACCTGCTGGACGCGTTCTTCGGAGGCTTCGACGCCGACCATGATGCGGACCGGGTCGCCGAGAATGCGACCGGTTATGAAAACGATGGTGAGAACGGCGAAGGCGACGCCTATCGAGTGGATGAAGCGTCTGCGCAGATAGAAAAGAATCGGATCACCTTTTGGTGCGAGGAGCGAGAAGTAGGGCCAGAGGGAACGGGACGTGTTCTCTCAGCTCTCCTCGCCTGTGAATTCATCGTCACAGAAAGCTGCGTACCACGTATTGCGGTGTCACCGTTTGGGCGGGACGGGGCGCAATACGCGGTACGCATTCAGTTCACAAGCCCCTGCGGGCAGTGTTTGCTCAACCCGTTACTTGGGTGACATCTCCTTGGCCTGGAGGCGATGGTCCAGCTTTACGTTCCAATTCAGGTCTTCGCTGATCAGGTAGGCCAGATCCAGGTGAGCGATGAGGCCGTAGGCGTAGTCGTCGTAGGCGACCTGTGCGGCCTCCTGCAACTTCATGTCACGGGCCTCGCCCGAGAGATTACGGGCCTCTTCCCAGAGGGCATCGACCTCAGCGTTGCAGTAGAGGGACACCACGCCGCCGCAGGTGAAGTAGTTGACGTAGGAGAACCAGAGGTCCAGGATCTCGTTACCGTGGAGGTGAACGGCGACCCAGTTGGGCTGGCCCTCCAGGTCGGCCCAGTTATGGCTGAACTGGGGATTGAAGGTGTCCGGGGGCATGACGCTGACGTTGGCGTTGAAGCCGACATCGTTGAGCATACCGCCGATGGCTTCGATGACCTCAACGTGGCCGGCGTGCAGGCCCTGGCGGGAGGCGAGGGTGAACTCCTGGCCCACGTCTACGCCGTCGGCCGCGGCTTCCTCAAGGAGAGCTCGGGCCATGTCGGGATCATAGGGATAGGGCGCAAGGTCGGCGTTGTGCCCGGTCGCGGTCTCATTGACGATCTGACCGGTGATGGTCGCGGCTCCGCCCAACAGCGTCTCGACGATCAACTCTTTGTCGATGGCGAGGTTGAGGGCTTTGCGTACGCGGACGTCCTCAAAGAGCTTCTGGTTGCCCATGCGGGCGAACATGGTCTCGACGCTGGCCACTGAGGCGCAACGCAGGCTGTCGTCGCCCATGGCGGCGTTGCACTGGTCGGGCGTCACGAACTGAGCGATGTCGACCTCGCCGGCCTGGGCGGCTGCGGCGCGAACGGTGTCCTCGGGGAGGAAGCGCCAGACGAGACGGTCAAAGGATACCCTACCGCCGGCCTCGTCGGGGTTGTCGTGCCCCCACCAGTCGGGGTTGGCGACGTAGATGATGGACTCGCCGCGGTTCCATTCGTCAAGCATGTAGGGACCGGTGCCCACCAGATTGGTCGAGTAGGAATCCGGATCTTCTTCGATCTGCTTGGCGGAGGTGATAGCGACGAAGTACATCTTCTCGAGCAGGATCGGGTCGGGGTTTTCGGCCGTGACGTTTACAGAGTATTCGTCCACGGCTTCGGCGCTGAGCTCGCCGCCGATAAAGCCCCTGAGATCGCTGACAAGTTCGGCCTCAAACATGTAGTTGATGCTTGTGGCGACTGCAGCGGCGTTCAAGGGAGAGCCGTCGTGGAAAGTGACGCCCTCGCGCAGCTGGAACTGGATCGTGCTGTCATCGATGCGCTCCCATTCGGTTGCCAGCAGGGGAACGATCTCGCCGGTGGCGAAGTTGCGCGTGACCAGCGTTTCGACAACGTTCAAACAGCCGTTGCAGTTGGTTTCAGCGGCGGCAAGCGGCGCTTCCAGGGAGGTCATTTCCTGGGCGACAGCGACGACGAGCTCGCTCTTCGCCTCCATCATGTCCCCGTCGCCTGTGTCTGCGGGCGCGGCCGCGGGTGCGACACACCCGGCAGCGAGCAGAAGAAGCAACAGGGCTGCAAGGGGTACAGCTGAACGAATCACTACCTTACGCAATGCCATACTCTGGGTCTCCTTTGCTACGTGTGATGATGTATGAAACGCGGATGAGGGATTGGCGGGGTTGCATGTGCTTCCGGTCTGGCGGACAGGAAGCCCCGTGCCAAGGACGATAAGGTTCCATTGCACTCTTTGGGAAGAGCGGAAGTAATGGGAACGACTCCATTTTACGGAGAAATTGTGTTGTGTCAAACGTCGCATTGGCGGCGCGCCTCCAATCTGATCGCTGCGGTGGTCGTGGCTGTGACGGTCCGCCGGCTACGAGCGAATTGAAATGGCGTTCAGGTAGGCGCGGCTGTCACGTGCGGTCTTCTCAGGGCCGGGGGTGAAGTCGAAGACTTCGACCGAGAGCCAGCGGTCGTAGTTGAGGTCGTCGAGCGTCTGCAGGATGGGCCGGAAGTCGAGGTCGCCCATGCCGGGGCCGCGCAGGTTGGGGTCGTTGAGATGGACATGGTGGAAGAGGGGATGGACGGCCCGGACCTGGTCGGGGATGGGGCGGGGGTCGTTGCTCATGGCTTTGGTATCGACCATCATGCGGAGGCCGGGGTGGTCGACCTGACGCACGAGTTCGGCGGCTTCGTCGACGTTGACGATGAAGTTGGTCTCGTTGGTGCTGAGGGGTTCGACACAGAAGAGTACGCCCTGCTCCTGGGCGCGCTCTCCGCAGACGTGCATAATCTCGGCGGTGGTATTCCAGGCTTCGGCGCGTGAGCGATCGGGCGGCACGTCACGCTGTTGGGGCGAACCGAAGATGAGCAACTCCCCACCCAACTCGGCGCAGCAGTCGATCAGGTCGAGAAGATATTGGGCGGTGCGGGCGCGGACATCGGGATCGGAGTCGTTGAGCTGGAAGCCTTCGGTCTGGGCAAGCAGCCAGTGGAGGCCGACGAGGGAGAGGCCGGCGCCTTCGACCGTACGCCGGATGCGGAGGCGGTCGGCAGCGGAGAGGTCGGTGACGAGGTTGCAGAGGGTGAAGGGGGCCAGCTCAAGGCCCTGGTAGCCGAGGTCGGCGACGAAGGCGGCGGTTTTCTCGAGGGACCAGTCTTCGAAGAGTTCGTTGCAGATGGCGTAGGGCATGGTGGGGTCGTCCTGAGGCTCTGTTTCGTATTGCGTAATGCGTATTGCGTAATGCTGGGGCCGCGAGCTTCTTATGGGTCAGCGCGGCCTGGCGGTTCTGTGCGCTAGGGCCGGTCAATGAGCTTGCGCAGGAAGGCGCCTTCGGTCTGCACGATCTCATCGTCGTTTCCGGGCTCGAAGTTTTCGGGAATGAAGAGTTCGAGGGAGAGCGCGCCGTTGTAGCCGACGGTCTTGAGGTCTTCGATCAGTTGGGGGATGTCAGCTACACCTTCGGCGAGACGGGCGCCGCGCCAGCGCCAGGTCGTATTGCCGTCAGGGCCCTGGCCGGCGGGTTCGGGCAGGCGGTTGCCGATATGGCAGTGGGCCACGTAGGGGCCGAGAAGGTCGAGACCCATGCGGGTGTCTTCGATGCCGACTTCGACCATGTTCTGGACGTCGTAGATGGCGCCGATGTGGTTGGGGTCGAGGTCGCGCAGGAGTTCGAGTGCGCGCGAGGCGGTGACGGCAAGGGTGCCGGTATGGATTTCGTAGGTCGCCTTAACACCGTGCTCGCTTGCCAGCTCGGCCAGTCTGGCGTAGCCGGCGCGGGCCTCGAGGAACTGGGGCCAGTAGGGTCTGGTGCGGTCGTGTTTGGGGGCGTCGATGCGGATCAGAGGCGGGTGGTCGGGGTCGATGGCGAGAGCGCCTTTGAAGAGCTTGAGGACATGCTCGGTGTCGTCGTAGCGGGCGTTGGGCGCGAGCGCGGCGACGCGTACGCCGGTGCGTTTGACGGCGGCGCGAATCTGCGCGGCCTTGTCGAGGATATTGTCCGGGCTTACGTCGGAGAGATGGCGGCCCCAGAAGAATGGCTGAGCGTTGGGATCGTCGGGATTGTAGCGGCAGCGGAGCTCGACGGCGTCGTAGCCGTACTCGCTCAGCTTGTCGAAGGTCTCGTCCAGTTCCCAGCGGGGAAGCATGACGGATGTGCAACTCAGTTCCATACGAAACTCCTTTATGGCGGAGAGAGAAGGAGAGCAAATAACGGGAAGATTCCACGCGTTGCTTCTGTTAGATTACACCGGGATTGAGTTGGCGGCACTTTTCGAGGACCGCGATCTGGGCGCGTACGCTTTCGGGGGTGATGTCGAGCTCTTCACCCTGGCGAATGGACGCGTAGAGGGCGCGATATAGTTCCTGTACACCGCCCGCGCCATCGTAGGCAAAGGAGAGTTGCTCCTCCTTCCAGGGAAGCTGTTCGCGATTGTAGACGCGGTCGCGGGCGATGGGCGCCTCGTCCAGAACCAGGGACGGGGCTTCGGCGGGGTCGAAGTATTTCAGGTGCGCTTCTTCGCGGTAACAGGCCATGGAGCCTTGCGTTCCCAGGACCAGGAAGTTCGGCTGGGGGACGGCGCAGGCGGTGGTTATGTTTATTTCAACCAAGGGGCCGCGGCCAGGCTTGGGTTTGAGGATGACCTTGACGTGGCTGTCGGCGTCACCGGCATAGAGCGGCGTGGCCTCCATGTGGCAGAAGACCTCCGGCTCGGGGTCGTCGATGAGGAGCATGCCCATGTCGACGAAATGGGGGCCGCTGTTGTTGAGCATGCCGCCGCCGTAGCTTTTCATGGTCTGCCAGTCCCAGCGGCGGCCGAAGCCGCCGTTGTGGATGCGGACCTCGATGATGCGTCCGAGGAGGCCGGAGGCGATCACCTCGCGCACTTTGACGAAGTCGGCGGCGTAGCGCAGATTCTGATGGACGGTGAGGATCTGGCCGGTCTCTTCGGCGACGGCGAGCATGGCGTCGGCGCCGAAGAGGTCGCTGGCCATGGGCTTCTCAACGATGACATGCTGGCCGGCGCGCATGGCCGCGATCGACTGTTCGGCATGGAGGTTGCTGGGTGTGGCGACCACCATGAGCTCGACGGCTTTGTCGGCGACAAGCTCCTCGTATGAGGCGTAGGCGAGGCAATCGAAGCGTTCGATGGCTTCGGCCTGGCGGTCGGGGTCGGGGTCGCAGACGGCGACGACGCGGTACTGTTCTGGGAGATGGGCACAGGCGTTGGCATGGTTGTTCCAGCCGGTGCGGCCGAGGCCGGCGATGCCTACGTTGATGGGTGTTTTTTCTGTCATGTGTGCGAGTGCTCACGTATGTTGGCGGGTCTTGGTTTGGGAATTTTATGCTTGACTGTGCAAATTTCGTCGTAAGATGTCTTTCGCGAAATCAACACAGGGACAGGTACGCACTTGGTCAATTGATCGAGAGAGGCGGAACTGCCAGCTTTACAGCCTCTTTGGCCCCCCTTACTTCTCGTGAACATAGCGAAGGATAGATGCTTGGAAAAACTCAGATTTGCGGATACCGAAGTAATCAGATATATTGTGCCCTACAGCCAGTGGATGAAATTCGGCTCCAGGCCGTGTGATTGTCGAGCTGCGGTTCGCTCAATCCTATATCCCTGGCTCTTTAATTTCTTTCCGCCACTCAAGTGCCGCCGCATTGAGTGGCTTTTTCTGTGTATAGTACACGCCATAGCCGGCCTTACGTCTGTCGTGGACGTCCTGAACCAACCGAAAGGCCTGCCACAAATACGTTACATACCGTTCTTCGTGACGTTCATAGAGTCTTTGTAACGCCCAGACAAAATAGTCCACAGCTTGCAGGCCTGCCTGCTCCTTCGGGGACGCCTCAGATACTTGCAGGGAGGCTTCGCTTATCAAGTCATGCTGTTTGGCGAAGCGGCTCCTAGTTGTTTCGAGTGCCTGACGCAGGGCAGAGGTGCGGTCCGATTTGCCGCGTTTTGAAAAGAAGATTTGAAATCCGCTACTCTTGTGCAACTTTCCTTTGAACAGGCGCCTTATCAGAAAGTCGTATAGTTCATTGGGATGGTAGCGATAGTCAGGCTCACTTTCGTTTCGCTGGCGAACATATTGCAGCACCTGCCATTTGTCGGCAACTACAGCAAAGAATCGCAACTCGTCCATAGCACGCAGGAGCTGGAAAACTTCTCTTCGCACTTCCGGCACATCATCTTTTGCGTGAAAGCCGAGAGCTGTTTTTCGCGCCCTTGCTTGCATCGATGGAACGTTGCTGAAATACGGGTCGGTCATCAGCCGTTCCCGCAAATCACCTAATGAAGACTGCAATACCGAAGGGTCAGACACTTCCAGCAAACCGAGCATGAAAAAGTGAGAACAGCCCTCCGAACCAATCAACACCTTCCCTCTTCGGGAAAACAGTGTGCTATCGCCACCTTCATCTATGAAATAATAACGCGTTTGGGTTTCGCTATCCGCCATAGAACTCCCAATGCGGTGCCTTGCCCGCTTCGCTGACGTCGAAGGCTGTATCGTGAACCTTCTAGCGAAGGATGCAGAGCTGGACCATTGTCAACAGGCTCACCGGACACTCTTTCGGCTCATGTGCAAGAGTACGATTGAGGCGCCGCTACAAAAGGGGCAAGAGACCACATTTTATACAAGCTCCGGATGGCAGAGGATGTGCTGATAGATGTGGTTGCAGGATATCAACTCCATCTTTTGGCGGGCGTGATCGAGCAGGAGGCCGATCTGGGCGGCCTTATTGTCGATGCGGTAGATGGACCAAGGGTGGAAGATGGGCATGTAGTAGAGAAGGCCCTGCTGCGTGCAGTAGTCGATGCCGGGCGCGTAGGCTTCGTAGACGCCTTGGGCGTCGCGGGGCATTTCGGTGGGATAGGGCCAGGGCAGGAGCGGCGGCCAGTGCACCTTTGCCGGCTGGCCGGTGAGGACGTTGTCGTGCCAGGCATGCGAAGGCGTCTCCAGGAGTTCGGGGAAACCATCCTCAGCATACCAGAAAGGCTGATCGAGCAGGGCGGGGAAGGTCCCTTTTGGCCCCAAGCCAACGCTGCGCACGTAGCGGTAACCGGCCTCCCACATCACCTCCAGAACGGCAGGATGGCCGCGGAAGCCGTTGGTGTAGCCGCCGGGCGCGGTGAGGCCGTTGACTGCGCGGCCGAAGGTGTCCTCGATCAGTTTTTTGGCGTCGCCCAGTTCATATCGGAGCGCGGCTCTGTCCTCGCCCAGCTCTTTCAGGTTGGGATGGGTGAAGGTGTGGCACTGGATGTCGAAGAGGGGATGGTCGAGAATGGCGCGCAGTTCAGGGCCGCAGAGCTCCAGCATTTTGGCGACGAGAAAGAAGGATGCGGGCGCGTCGCGCTGCAGGTGGGCGTCGGCGACGGCGCGCACGCCGTCGAGAAACTCGGCGATATGTTCGGGCGTGTAGCTGAAGCCTCTTTGGCGCCGGTTCTTATCCCACCAGGGGTATACACCTTCGGTGTCGTATGCGGCGACGTAATAGGACATTTTGCGCCTCTCTTTAATTCGATCAGTATGTCGCGTGCGGACCTTTACGATCCCTGAAACGAAGCCCCGGGTTTAGTGCTCCTCTACAGCTTACTCATCTTTTCCAGCACCGGCCAAAAGCCCAACTGCTCCACGGCGTGGGTACGGTAGATGCCGACGCCGTCGGCGCCGCAGTCCATGGCCACTTCGGCGGCGCGCAGCATCTGGTCGGGCTGCTGGAAGCTGCCGGGGTGGTAACAGGAGAGCTCGGCGATGACGGGCGTACGGCCGGCGGCCACTTCGACGGCGTAGCCGAGCTGGCGCCGGAGTGCGTCGAGGTCGGAGTTGGTGCGGAACCAAATGTAGAACTCGTCGACGAGGCCCTGCTCGAGCCAGGTCGGCCAGTCGTGCAGGAGCTTGAGGTAGTCCTCTTTTTCGCCGGCGATGAGGGTGGTGGAGAAGACGGCGTCGGCCTTGGCCTGCTTTACGGCGGCGCGCATCTCGGTCAGGGCGAGGGTGACGTAATCGGCGCGGAACTGCAGCCACTCGGGGTCGTCGTTGGGCAGATCGAACGGGTTTTTGCCGTGCTTGGCCTGGAACTCATTAACGGTGCGGTCTTCGTAGCCGTAGGGGACGGCCCCGTTCTCGTCCTCGTTTCCGAGCACGAACTCGACCTGGATGCCGTCGCCCTGGGTGTGGGCGAGCGTATCAATGAACTGTTCGGTCTGCTCGGCGCGGACTTCGGGGAAGGCGGCGCTGAGGTAGAGGTCGTCGCCGGGCTGCAAGGTGTAGGAACGGGTGCGGGTGAGGCTGCGGAACTGCGGATTCTTGGCGGCGAAGTCGGTCATGGTGGTGGTTACTTTGGGCGCGTCGTAGATGGGGCGGTGGCTGTCCATGACAGCACGGGCCTCGGCTGCGGTCACCGGGGGGCGCAGGAAGTCGAGGGACCAGCCGTAGGTGACGCGCGCCCAGCCATGACGGGGGAAGGAGTTGTAGTTGATGTAGGGGTCGACCTTAATGCCGACGGCACGGGCGGCTTCGGTAAGGGCGCGAGTGCGGTCTCCACCGATAATTTTGGTGACGCCTATGTCGGCGCACTTCTGCACCCAGGCAGGCAGAAAGTCGGCGTAATCGGGATCGTCGGGGATTCTCTCCACTACAGGCGGTCCCCAGAGTACCAGGCGTTCAGGCATCTTACTTTTTCCTCTTCTTCGTGGATAGTTGCTCGTATGCGGCGGCGTTGGCGGCCATTGTGGTTACAGCTCTTCGTCCAGGCCCTCCAGCAGGCGGTCCACTTCGCTCTCGTCGTTGAAGGCGGCGACGGAGATGCGCATAGCGACTTTGACCGGATCGGGCGGGGCGGTGAGCCATTGGGATTTGACGACCGTCTGATGACGTGCGTGCATCCTGTCGACCAGGCCGTCCATGTCGGTCTTGGTGAAGCCATCGAACATCAGCGAGGTGATACCGGCGGACTTTCCGGGTTCCTGGGGGGTAATGATGCGGGCGCGATCGATGTGGCCGACGCCCTGGCGCAGGCGGCCGGAGAGCTGGGTAATTCTTTCCTGCATTGTATCCAGGCCGATGCTTTCCACGATCTCAACGGCGCGGCCGAGGCCGACGACGAGGGCGTGGTTGTAGGTGCCGATCTCGGTGCGGGAGCGGGCGGTCGGCGCGGGCGTGGGGGCATCGGGCAGCGACCAGGGGCTGCGGTCGGGAATGAAGTTGGGGTGGAAGTTGGGGAGCTGTTTTTGCGAGATATACATATAGCCGGTGCCCATGGGGCCGAGCAACCATTTGTGGCCGGAACCGACGGCAAAATCGCAGTCGAGCTCCTTCAGGTCCACCGGCATCTGGCCGACCGATTGGGCCAGGTCGAGCATGACGGGCACGCCGGCGTCGTGGGCGATGGCGGCTGCCTGCTTGCAGGGGAGCAGACGGCCATTGGGGGAGGCGATGTGGCTGAGGCAGATCAGGCGGGTGCGGTCGGTGAGCACGGATGCGAGATCGCCGAGAAGATGTTCATCGTACACTTCGCCAAGCACAATGGTCTTCACGCCGTGTTGCTGCTCGAGCGAATAGGAGAGCCCATAGGTGCTGACATGCTCAAGCGAGGTCATGACGAACTCGTCGCCTTCCTGCCAGTCGAGACCGCGCACGATCTGTTGCATGGCGCGGGAAGTGTTGGTCTCGATGCCGAGTTCCTCTTCGTGGACGTTGAGCATGCGCGCCAGTCCGCTGCGTGCGGCGGCTTCGCGTTCGATGTGCGACTGCCTGCCGGCGGGGGTGGCGGGGCCGTGGCGGGCCTCGGTTTCCATTGTTTCGCGCACCGCCTGGAGCACAGAGTCGCTGGCGGGGCCGTAGGTCCCGGTCTGAAAGTATCCGACTTTCGCGGTCATGGGGAGGTCCTGCCGAAGCTGTTCAACCGTCATGCGTGACATTGCCTGGGCCTTGTGCTGGATGGAGTTGGAAAGAAGACCCCCGGCGGGATGTTTTCGGGCGCTGTGAAGACCTGAAGGAATCACTATGAGGGTACTGCGAATGATAACCGACAAAGACAGATTCTGTCTAAGGAGACAGGTAACAGTTAGCAGAAAAGGCTCTCTGCCGACGGGTCTACGCGGGGTACAGGGATGCCTGCGTTCTTATGGATACGACTTCCATAGCGAAGGACTCACAGGGGGTAAGACAGGGGGCGCAGGACAGTCCGGGTTGGCAGAATGGCGCGCCTCAAGTAAGATTGAAGATCGCTGGTAGCTACTGAGACATGCCCTGTGTGCGGTCTGACCGGAACAGGAACGACGGAGCGTACAGTCAGAATTTCTGGAGTGGGCTCCTGACGGTCGTCGCGGTGTACTTTGGGCCTGGTTGGGCGTAGCTACGCCTGCTTTGCCTGTGCTGGCACATACTCGGAACCTGCCAAGACGTGAGGGAAGCACGGGCCGCAGCGGGACGCCAATTTCATATTGCCCACACACTCGCTGCGGCGCGAGGTTGTAGGAGAGGGGGCGTTGCGGGGGCGGAGCCCCCGCACAAGGGAGG